>NZ_JACJQG010000033.1 GCF_014696435.1 Calothrix anomala FACHB-343
CTGCCCGGTTGGCAGACCTTATGGCGAGGCTGGTTGCGATTACAGGATATGTGTTGGGCTGCTGATTTGATTACCCAATCACTTTAAAAGATGTTGGTAATGACAAGCCCTATAAGGGTGGGGCTAGAAATACGAAGCCTGCCTTCGCAGCCTATCAAACTTTTAGCCTGCGAAGGCAGGCTTTGTTGGTATAGCAATACCCTTCTAGGGTATTGCGTCAAAATTGGGATGCTCCCGAAAATTGAGCTAGTGCGTTTGACGGTTTCCTAATTTTATTGCAAACTTTCTCAGACGAATTTTGAATTTTCAATTGATATCGGACTCATATTTGATTTCTCAAAAAACTCAGTACACTTTTATTCCTTCTTACCTGTTCCCTGTTCCCTGTTCCCTGTTCCCTTCCTACGCAAATGATTTCACCGAATCAAAGCTGATTACTATATAAATCCTAATTATCAGTGCAATTACCATGAATTCTGAAGATGAAATCAGGCAGTTAGAACCTCAAAAACCTGTTTATTTAGAACTAAATTTTCAAATAGTTTGCGCCATTAGTTTAATTGCAGTACTGGGAGTAAGTAGTGTCACTCCAGCTTTTCCCAGTTTAGCTAAAGCCTTAAAGATTCAACCGCAAAATTTAGGTTTATTAGTCACAGCATTTACATTACCTGCTCTAGTTTTAGGGCCAGTTATTGGTGTACTTGCTGATAGAATTGGCAGAAAAAAAATTATTGTCCCAGCTTTGATTTTATTTGGTATCGCAGGTACAGCTTGCGGTTTAGTGCGTGACTTTAATTTATTGCTATTTTTGCGATTATTACAAGGAATTGGTGCTGCGCCATTGCTGTCTTTGAGTACCACCTTAATCGGTGATTTATACACAGGGGCAAGACGTATGACGGCAATGGGTTACAATGCCAGTGTGAGCAGTATAGGTACAGCTAGTTATCCCACAATTGGCGGAGCATTAGCAACATTAGGTTGGTTTTATCCGTTTCTGTTGCCAATTGTAGCCATTCCTATTGGATTAATTGTATTTTTGGGGCTAAAGAATCCAGAACCAAAAGGCGATCGCAATCTCCAAGAATATTTAACAAATGCTGCTAAAATTCTCAAAAATCGCCGATTATTTGGATTATTTATCGCTAGTGCAGCAAACTTCGTTCTGCTTTACGGAGCCTACGTTACTTACTTTCCCCAATTAATTAACGATACTTTTAAAGCTCCAGCATCTGTCATTGGCATTCTACTTTCTAGTGTTTCTGTCGCTATTATCATCTCATCTTCTCAATTAGGCAGATTAGCGAGAATATATCCCGCAACAAATTTAATTCAAATATCGTTTATTTTATATGCCCTAGCTCTTGCTATTGTTCCCTTCATGCCCAGTATTTGGTTTTTATTAATTCCCACCACAATTTTTGGTATCGGTTTAGGGCTAGGTTTTCCTAGTATCCAAACACTATTAGCAGATTTAGCCCCAAAAGAATATCTCGCGACAATACTATCAGTAAATGGCACATTTTTTGGCTTAGGGCAAACATTAGGGCCTGTTTTAATGGGTATTGCTTTTAGTATTGGTGGGATAAATAGCGTATTTTATACAGGCGTTGGATTTGCAATTTTGATATTTTTTGTCTTTAGATATCTCACATGTACTAGAGGTTAAAAGATATTGGTCATTTGTCATTAGTCATTTGTCATTTGTCTAAGGGAACTCCAAAAAATAAATTATGCCAAATTGTAGGGGCGGGGTTACCCCGCCCCTATGAGTTGCGGATTTGGTAAGTAATGATTGGAATATTTTTTATTTGGAAGTCCCTAGCCCCTAGCCCCTAACCCCCACTCCGCTTATGATGGTGTGAGTTTTTGGGCACCTGATGTGACAGACAATCACCACCAGCAACACAAGATAATTACTGTATTCGCGATCGCTCTTTCCGTAACA
The DNA here is from genome assembly GCF_014696435.1 of Calothrix anomala FACHB-343. Classification (GTDB taxonomy): domain Bacteria; phylum Cyanobacteriota; class Cyanobacteriia; order Cyanobacteriales; family Nostocaceae; genus Aulosira; species Aulosira anomala_A. The sequence goes on from NZ_JACJQG010000033.1 coordinate 1,949, forward strand.
GCTTGTAGTTTGACTGCGGGTATTACCCCACAATTAAAAACTCACCAGCTACCAACTAAAGTTAATTCCGTTCCAGTTTCCCAAGAAAACTTAACTAGTCAAATTAATAGCCAATCCCAAGCACCAAATAAAGTAAAAAACCTAAATTTTACAGTTCCGCCAACCTTTCAGGGAAAAACTGTTTATCATGTCCAACCTCAAAATAATGAGAAAGTTATTGCTTTGAGCATTGATGATGGCCCCTGGCCAAAGACAACAATCCAAATGCTAGATATTCTCAAACAAAATGATGTGAAAGCCACATTTTTTTGGGTAGGACAAGCTATACAAGCTAATCCTGAAATTGCTAAACGAGTCGTAGCTGAAGGACACGCTATTGGTAATCATACTTGGCATCATTGGTATCGCCGTATGGATTTAGCCACAGCTAAAAGTGAAATTGAACGCACCAATGAATTGATATATAAAACTACAGGAGTCAAAACAAGTTTGTTTCGTCCTCCTGGAGGCGTTTTAAATAATGGATTAGCAGCTTATGCCAAAAGCCAAAATTATGCAGTAATTATGTGGTCGCAAACTTCTGCTGATACCGATCCGCGCGCTAAATCTCAAGTATTCGTCAAGAATGTCTTAAGAGATGCCAAACCAGGATCTATAGTATTGATGCACGATGGCGGAGGCGATCGCACAAGAACTGTGCAAGCCTTACCAGAAATCATTACCAGACTCAAACAGCAAGGCTATAGATTTGTCACAGTTCCCGAACTCTTACAAATTCAACAGTCAATAGTCAACAGTCAATAGTCAACCGTCAACTGTCAACTATCCCTTATTCACTCATTGCTGAGGCGCAAGCTTGCGCTTCTTGCCAAATTTTCTGCAAGAAGAACTCGGTGCGATCGCTCATGGTGGTAACGAATACGCCTACAGCCTCCTCCGAACCATTGGATAGCCAAGAACCCTGTAAGGTGACTTCTAAATATTCGCTATCACAGGTAGACAGTGCCATAATCTCACTGTCATTGCGTTTTACCTCAGATTTGAGCCTTTCTACTCCTGGTAAATCAACAGGAAGCAAAAAGGAAGCTGTACTGGGTTCAACACAAAGAGATTGACCGACTCGTAAGGCTAAAATCACTCGCTGTGTTACCCATTCTTCCAGCGAGAGACTCAAGCACTCTAAATAAAAGCTCCTTTCGGTGTAAGTTAATTTCAGCATTCCTTCTGCTCTCCTGTTATTCCAGGTTTGCTTGCAAATTGATCCAGAACTGTTTGTAGACAAAAATCGTTGGCGGGATAATCGGCTGGAGTTGGCTACGCAGTCGCATACCAGCCTCTGTTATCCGGCGATTTCTGTTGCGGTAGTTATTCCCTATATAAGAAGCACCAGGCGATCGCAAACTTACATGCTCTAGTGTTAGATTTTGGTTACTATCGCCATATTGGCAACTGTTATTGTCTGGCCGCAACATTTCTCGCCTATTGGGAGAAACTTTACCCTTACGTCCACCAGCTGCAATTTTTAAACCAATGTGTTTTAGCGCGTCTAATATCAATCCGCCTGCTACCGCCAAATTCAATTGTTTTGATGGCTTGATATTGACCGGAAACAGTGGTAAGTAATTTTCACGAATTACCACTACATATTGCTCTAACACTTGCATTGCGATCGTCACAGCTTGACTCCTTATGAAAAAACCCCCGCTTCTTGTTTCTTGGAAGCGGGGGTAGGAAATTGACCTTAAAGTTTTCTGGTCTATATCGGTACAGTATGACTCTTGCGCCTGTACCTCCCGCTTCTTATGTCTAGTTGTGGTTTTGCACTCAGCCCATCAATGCTGATATCTCTCAAATCATAATTACCGTCTGTGAATTGCTCATACTTGTAGCCACCATTACCCATAAAAAAATACTCCACTCCCAACAGTGCTGATTCCCGACTGGATCGGCAGTTGGTAGCACCTAAAGAAGTAGAGATGGGGAAAATGGATTTCACAGAAAATTTCACCTATTGAACATTCCTTTAAACATACTACACTTGTATTACTATCCTGTCCATACCTTAAAGGAGAAAAAGTCATGCATACAATCGCTCGCACCCCAACCACCGATATGGAAGTTACCAGCATCCGTCTAGAACGCGAACTCAAAGAGAAACTCAAAGATATTGCTGGAAATCAGGGATATCAAGCCTTAATTCGAGATATTCTCTGGAATTATGTGCAGCAAAAATCCGGTGAGTGGAAACCGCGATTTTCCCGTACTGATATCCGAGCGAGCATAGCAGCCACGGCGCAACAAGAAGAACGTTGTGTACTCACAGGTCAAGTCATTCAACCACAACAGCCGATGCTTTTAGGACTAACAAGAAATGGCGATATGGTTCCTCTAAGCATCGACAGTTTGGCTGGCTAGTTTTTCTACATCTGAATGCAGCCTAGTTATTACTGATTCGGAAAACTAAGCTGCATTCAGCATTGAATTTTATCTAAACTATAAATAAATCTTATATCAAACTTGTGAGACATCTATTAAGTAATCAGGAAATTGATCGGAAAAAGTTAGGTTTAAAAGCTCGCCCTTAGTGGGCGAAAAAATCCTTGTTTCGCAAGGTAGGTAGAAACTCCAACGCCAGTTCTCTCAAGTCGCGGTCGCGACGGAGACTGTTTCCCCCATGTGGGTGGCTGTCTTTAATTTTGAATTTTGAATTTTGAATTTTGAATTGATTTATCGAGGGCGATCGCGATCGTTAAGCGATGAGAAAAATAGTTATTTTACCCCCTGGGGGTTTGACATCACTTGACATATCGAAATCATCAGCATATTAAGTAAATGATTATTCAGCATAGGAGTGAAGCAACAATACCCATCTATACTTGGCTTTTAAAATCAAGTAGGTATCTACATTGTTTGTCAAGCTCTGCCTAAATCGGATTTTAGCCTTAAACAGACCCATAGAGGGTTAGTTTACTGAGAACAGGAATTGTGAAAAAAATATAATGATTCCCCCGCCAGTTCTCCGTGTTAACACGGGGGACACTGCCAGACTTTTGGCTTCAATTCCAGAGAAATTACGGTTTATGTATAGTTACAGACAGGATATTCTATGTCCAAGTTAGTAAATTAACCGAACCTGAGCGAGTTAAACACAATCTGGCAAAGGTGTTCTAGTATATCCTTAGATATCTGATTACTTGTGTAAAAAATCGTTTAATATACCAAATACTTAGTCATCTGCCATAGAAAGGGGCTATAACAGGTGAGAGAAGTCTTCATTAAAGATTTGCAATTCATCAGGGTGCACCAAACATAAAAAAAGGTGAATAACTAAGTAAGCCAACGAGGTTGGGTGCAAAAAAATGGGGTCGTTATCCAAGAGCGTACCAGGAATGAAAAAGCGTTTATCATCGCCACCACAGTGCCCAGATGACGTAGATCGACTACAATCATACCCAGTCAAGCTGATGCAGCATCCGGAAGAAACAGCCCACCAGTTGTTAAAACAGATTAATCAACTCATCGCTACCAAACCAGCGACGATGTTAATGCTGCAAGAACTGGCGAAACTCCTGGGAACTACCTTTGGGGTAGATTGCTGCTTAGTGACAGTGATGAGCGAGCCATCTACTGAATCTACTAGTGCTTATTGGTGTCATGAAGAATATCTAGGGTTACCGCAGTCAGAGGAAATATTCTCTACAGAACAGTTGCTCATGGAACTGAATGTAGTTCAATGTGCGCCTGAACCTTTAAATATTGAGGACATTTCCACTATCCAAAAAAGCCTGGAAAATGGTTGTCAATCTTTACCATTGCCAATTAAAGCAGTTTTGGCAATTCCTACCCGCTTTCGCGGTAAAAATAATGGGGTAATTAGCTTAATTAAATTTCATCCCCATAATTGGACTCAATCAGAACAAGAACTGCTCAAAAGCATTGAGTCATCTTGCGCGATCGCCGTGGCGCAAGTCGCACAATCACAGTTGATCGCCGATCAACAGCAGTATTTGCAAAAAAACGATCAATATCAAAACCTGATCAAGCAATTAACTGTACTTAGCCGCAGCAATTTAGAGTTAAATCAAATGCTGCAATTAGCGATCGCTTCAGCAGCAGAATCGCTACAGGCAGATCGGGCCCTGTTTATTATGTTGAAGTATACAGATCCCCTGTTCCGCAATCGCACGAAAAAACAAATTCCTAACGCTAAAGCCACCATAGTCAGACAGTGGACTAAGGATATTCAAAATCTTTCTAGCAGTACATCAGATATTTTAAATGACCAATCATTTGTGATTGCTGAGTGTGGCTTATGCCAACACATCTTCGCTGACTCCGTAAAACCGATAGTCATAAATGACTATGCACAACAAAAAGATATTGTAGCAGCCGCGCCACAGTTTGCATTTGAGCAATATCCAGCAATGCTGTTAATGCCATTAGAAAGTCAAGGTAGAATCTTAGGATTTCTGGTATTACAGCAAGCAGCAGCGCGTACTTGGCAAGCAGCAGAATTAAATCTGGTAGAAATGGTTTGTGCTCAAGTCAGCAATGCGATTATTCAGTCACAGACATTGCGACAAGTCCAAAATTTAGTCGATGAGCGCACAGCCAAACTCCAAAGCAGCCTGGAACTACAAGCGAAATTGCACGAACGCACAAGGCAATATGTAGAGCAATTGCGAGAACTCAACGAACTCAAAGATGAATTTTTGAGCAATATGAGCGATCGCTTGCGCTATCCATTGACAAACATGATGATGTCAATTAAAAATCTACGCTTGCCAGGAATCACCGCCGATCGACAAAATCGCTATCTCGATATTTTAGAGCAGGAATGTAGCAAAGAAATCAACTTAATTAATGACTTGCTCACACTCCAAAAACTAGAGTCAAAACAAGCAACTCCACTATTTAAAAATATTGATTTAAATACGAGAGTTCAAGATTTAGCAGCTTCCTTCGAGACAAAACTAGCAGAGAAATCACTCAACATTACTCTCGATTTACCAAAAGATTCCTTAAAACTGCAAACGGAAATCGAAAGTTTTGACCGCATTCTCCAAGAGTTGTTGACTAATGCTTGTAAATACTCAGAGCATGACACCATTGTCGAATTACAAGCCAATCACCAAGTTAACCAACTGGTAGATCAAGTTATTATTAAAGTGACTAATACAGGACGGGGAATTTCGTCTGAAGAAGCGACTTATATATTTGACAAATTCCGTCGTGGTAAAGGACGCTGGACTCCTGGGACTGGTTTAGGTTTAGCTTTAGCCAAATCCCTTGTGCAGCATTTAAATGGGACAATTGCCGTTGAGAGTACACAAATTGCAGATTCCGATCTGAGCAAAATTTGTTTTACCTTGACCCTACCCCAGTTCGCTGACGAAAGTAAACTATATTCTGAAAGTGATTGAACAACCTAAAACTCAAGCGGACATGAATTTAGACACCGCTAGTGACGAAACCAGCCTAGAACCCAATTTGACCCTTGATACAGGTGTTGCGCCATCTGTAGATATCCAAATTGAAAAAATCGCCGATAGACAACGACAAATCACCGCCAAAATCCACATACCCCATCCAGTAGAGCAAATCTGGAAAGTGTTGACCGATTACGAAGCTTTAGCCGATTTCATTCCTAATTTGGCTAAAAGTTGTCTGTTAAATCATCCTGATGGTGGTATTCGTCTCGAACAAGTAGGTTCCCAACGCTTACTCAACTTTAACTTTTGTGCCCGTGTAGTGCTTGATTTGCAAGAATCATTCCTGCAAGAAATCAAATTCTGCATGGTAGAAGGAGATTTTAAAGGCTTTTCTGGTAGTTGGTGCTTAGAGCCTTATACCAACGGTGAGATTACAGGTACAAATCTCTGCTACACAATTCAAGTTTGGCCTAAGCTCACTATGCCTATCGCAATTATCGAAAATCGCCTCAGCAAAGATCTGCGGTTAAATCTTGTAGCTATTTACCAACGTGTCCAGCAAATAGCTAGTCAGTAGCCGATCGGGACTTACAAAAAATAAATTACCCATATGTCGTAGTGTGAGCATCTTGCTCACTGGTGTTCAAAAGCGAGCAAGATGCTCGCACTACAAATTTATTGGGTATTTAAAAAATTGGATGTCCCCTCAATCAAGGTGAATGCTAAAAACCTATCCTAAGTACACATCAAAAACTTAGGATAGGTTTCAAATTTTAGATATTAGACCACAAGTAAAACTACTTATTGCAGTTCACTTTTATTTTTAATACCCCCAGGGGAATTCGAATCCCCGTTACCTCCGTGAAAGGGAGGTGTCCTAGGCCTCTAGACGATGGGGGCGCGTCGGACTCAAGCCTTTTATAAATTAACTAATTTTCCAGAGGTTGTCAACAGTCTCTACAAAAAAAATTTTTAGTCATTGGTCATTAGTCATTAGTCATTGGTCATTAGTCATTGGTCATTAGTCCCCTTTGTCCTCCTTGTCCTCCTTGTCCCCCTTGCCCCCTGCCCCCTGCCCCATGCACTATGCCCCATGCCCTACCGTCCTTTTTGCCAACCAAATGAAAATATAGTATTATAAGAAACTAAGTATGGAAAAAAATTTGATTTTAATCACGAAAAAGGGTGTGATGTTGTACCCTTTAGAGGTAATATTTACTCTTCTTTACAAAAGATTTTGATATTTATCGCTCAAAATCTACAACATGGAAGCATCTTTTGAAATCACCTTACAGATGGTGACTGCTGTTTTTGCAGGTATTAGCGCCCAAGTCCTGGCGGCCTATCTCCGGGTACCCAGCATTGTATTATTGCTGTTGTTGGGCATTTTGCTGGGGTCTGATGGTGTAGGTCTATTGCACCCGCATTTGCTGGGTACGGGTTTGGAAGTGATTGTCGCTCTCGCAACGGCAATAATTTTGTTTGAGGGTGGGCTAAACCTAGATTTGCGTGAGTTGGGTAGGGTTTCTGTCAGTTTACAATTGCTCGTTACTTTAGGAACTCTGGTGACGCTGCTAGGTGGAAGTATGGCGGCTCACTGGTTGGGAGAGTTTCCCTGGAATATTGCGTTTCTCTACGCCTCGATAATTGTGGTTACAGGCCCCACAGTCATTAATCCCCTGCTGAAACAAATCAATGTCGATCGCCAAGTAGCTACCCTATTAGAAGGCGAAGGGGTATTAATTGACCCAGTGGGGGCAATTTTGGCTTTCGTGGTCTTGGATACGATTTTAAACGGCGATGCAGACCCGTTAAATGCCATCATCGGTTTGCTGATGCGTCTGGCTGTAGGTGGAACTATTGGCGCAGCTGGTGGTTATTTAATGAGTTTGATTTTCAAACGAGCTAATTTTCTGTCGTTTGAACTGAAAAATTTGGTGGTACTGGCTATACTTTGGGGTCTGTTTACCTTAGCGCAGACTATTCGCAGTGAGTCGGGCGTAATGACAACGGTTGTGGCTGGGGCTGTATTTGCTAACTCTTCGGTACCAGAGGAACGACTTTTACGCCATTTTAAAGGTCAATTAACGATTCTTAGCGTTTCTGTACTGTTTATCTTACTTGCAGCCGATTTATCTATCGCCAGCGTGTTTGCTTTAGGTTGGGGTAGTTTACTCACGGTTTTGGTGCTGATGTTTGTCGTTAGACCGATTAACATCCTGTTATGTACCTGGAATAGTGACTTAAATTGGCGACAGAAATTATTTTTAAGCTGGGTTGCGCCTAGAGGAATTGTGGCGGCTTCTGTGGCGTCTTTGTTTGCCATTTCCTTGACGCAACGCGGTATTAATGGGGGTGATGCGATTAAAGCCCTGGTTTTCTTGACAATTATCATGACTGTTGTTTGCCAAGGACTGACAGCCGGACAGATTGCTAAGTGGCTGCAAATTACCTCAAAACAGGCGACTGGGGCGGTAATTGTCGGTTGCAATCCTTTGAGTCTGTTAATTGCCCGATTCTTTCAAGAACGGGGCGAAAATGTAGTGATGATTGATACAGATCCAGATTGCTTTGCTCAAGCTGAAGCCCAGAATTTGCGCGTAATTGCTAGTAGTGCCTTAGATACCGATGTGTTAGAAGAGGCGGGATTAGCATCGATGGGCACTTTTTTGGCGATGACTAGTAATGGTGAGGTAAATTTTGTTTTGGCGCAACGGGCGGCTGAGGAATTTAATCCGCCGCGCGTATTAGCGGTTTATCCGCGCGATCCACAAGCTAATAATTCGGCAACGAGTAAAGTTAATCAAGCTTTTGTCTCAGACTTGGCGATTAAAACTTGGAATGAGTATTTGAATGATGGGCGGGTAAAGTTGGGAACAACGACGCTGAGTGAGTTGGAATTTACAAGTCAGCAGGATCATATCCAAGAAAAGATTCGGACTGGGATTTTAGTACCTTTGTTGTTGGAAAGGGAACAACGTTTACAGGTAATGCCTGTTAATCAAGAATGGGAAGTAGGCGATCGCATTATCTACCTATTACATGACCCCAGACCAAATCTTCTTAAACGTTTATCTGGTGGAAGTAAGTCTACTCGTCTACCACTGGAAACTTTACCTGAGGTAGAAGAGGTTCCTTTAGCAAAGCTGGCTCAACTTTCCACTAGTGAAGCTGCTGGAAGTTGATTGAAGTTGCCGTACATTTCTTTCTCTTGCCACAGTAAAGCAGATAAATGCACGATCGCCAGCAATAAAGCAATGGGGGAAATAATATAGCTGTTTAAAGCGTAAAGGTGCTGGACTGTGATGGTATTAATTGCGTCGCCGCCTACCAGGATATTCCGTAATTGTCCGCCGATGACAGGGATGGCTTCGATGCTTCCTAACTCAATCATGAACCGCCAGTATCCTTCTTGAGTCCAGTCGAGAAGCATGGCTGTCCAATCAAGAGCGATCGCGCTGAGGGTAAAGAAAATTCCGCTAATCCAAGCAGTTAACCAACTATTGCGGAATTGCCTACCTAAAAACATGACTACAAGTTGAATTAAGGCGATCGCAATTACACTATTACCAGCAAATTCATGTGCTTTATGAAATAACCATCCATAAGCTACGGTAGTATCGATTGTTTTCAATGACCGATAAGCACCACCTGCTGTTGGTTCGTAATAAAAAGACAGTAAAACTTCCGTAGTGAGGTCAATCAAGCACAAGGTCAAAATTACGACTGATAATATGGTCGCTAGTCGCCGCAAAATCCTATCGAACTGGGTACTTTGCATGGCTGACACCTCTTTACATGATGTAAATATGTATTAATATTACGATTTTAACTAAGAAATATTAAAAAATCTAATTGAATTAGAATCTATGATACCTATGCTTGTGATAGATAAAGTCCTATATTGGCAAAAATCATGAGCCAAAAATCATGAATTATTAATTAGGGAACTCCAGAAAATAAATTATCCCAAATTGTAGGGGTGGGGTAACCCCCATAGGTGTCAACTTAACGCGAAACCCTCTTGGTGAAAAGGTTTCGCCCTCACCCCCAGCCCCTCTCCCCTGGGGAGAGGGGAGCTAGAGATCCAATTCCCCCTCTCCTTGGGGAGAAGGGGTTAGGGGATGAGGGCGAGAGGGTTTTGCACAACGCCTGCCCTATATAGCTTTCACCTTAAGTTGACACCAATGGGTAACCCCGCCCCTACGAGTTGCGGGCTTGGTAAGTTAATGATTGGGATATTTTTTTATTTGGAAGTCCCTTAAGCCAAATATTGTGACCAAATTTTTAAGGGCTCTGGCGAACCGTACCAAATACCAGGGCTTCTAGGCGAATGGTTAACGCCTTCAATCACAAGATTTTCTGCACCCTCAAGATGCGCAGCTACAATAGGTGTGATGCCATCTCCCCAAGTGTTGCCTTGACCGCAGGTCAATTGATAACTACTGTAAGCTAACCAACTACCGCGTCGTCTTTGACCAAAAATGGTTTTACCTGCGACACATACGTAACGAATATTTTGATAAAACGCTCCGGGGTAATTGTTGGTAACAAAGTCTAAATTCCAGCGCGTCCAGCGTTCTTGGCTAATATGGGGTGTACCCAAGGTAATTAAAGTGGCGACTAAAGGGTAAGCTTGCCAAACAGAAGATGAAAGTGGATTACGTCCGTAAGGTTGCTCGCCTAAATAAATTCGCGATATCCAACCACCTGCAGAATGACCAATTAAGTTGATTTGCGAACAGTTGTATTGCTGTAATATCTGTTTAACGGTGAAATCAAGTTGCTGGACAATAGGCGTTACAGGCCTACCGCCAATTAAGGCAAACCAGTCACGACGACGCAAGGGAACTGTGACTGCGGGAAAACCCAACTGTTGTAAAGATTGTTCCAGTTGGCGATAAGCGATGTCTAACGACAAGCCGCTTTGCGTCTACGCGCTTTCTAAATATCCAGGTAAAATAACTGTGGGTAGAGGCATTTGCTTGATTTAAAGATTTGACAAGAATCTAGAGAATTTATGAGAATTTGACGCGATCGCTTTTTAGTTGCTCAGTCAGCAATGCCCACTTTGAATTACAATATTACTTTATTACAAAAATAAAACTTAAAAAAATGGCAATTTAGCCGTTTTGTGCTCAACAGACAAAGCTATGATTTTTAGAGGAAAGCATCCGTAACCGAATAGAGTACAACCGGATAAATAATTTAGAGCCTGAAAAATAATTTATTGATAGTCAACTGCAATTGAGCTGAGTGAACGGTAACTGCTATGTCTTACGTCTCCCTACTGAGAAATCTACCAGAAGTATTATCCCAACCAACTGGGATAGCCGCGATCGCATCTGTGGGAATTCACGGTGCTATTGCCTTGATTGTGCCTTTAGTACCTGTAGACTCCAATAAAACCAAAGAAGTCGCATCATCCAAACCCATTGGCATGATGGAATTAAGCCAAGCCGATCAAAAACGGCTACCAGAAATTCCGGGAACATCGACAACTCTTCCTCCATCTCCAGTTCAGCTACAACAATCGCAAATTCCCCAGCTGAATTTTGGCGGACAAACTAATTTATCGGCTTTACCACCAGCACCACCTGCGCCGAATCCGAGTCAGATGATGTTGGAACCTATCCCCTCATCACCTACTAATTACCCTATTTCCCCCCTGCCGAAACAGCAGTCTTTACGCACATACTCGAAAAAAGATTTGGGATTGGATACCTCAGATCTGAATACTAGAAACAAATTCTCTTCTTCAATTGCGCGTTATAGCAGCAAGGATATAGCCCTGGGACAATCCCAGCCTTTAGTAAGAAGTGGCTTGCCAGTTTTCCCCGCAGGAAAATTACCTGCTGGTTTACCAACTTCTCCTGCACCATTACCGATTAATTCCATGCCTGGTACACCAGGAGATACAATTAATACGGCACAAAATACACCAACAGGCGATAATACAGCTTCAGGTTCTCAAAACGGACAGCTATTAGCTGGAATTAATACCACTACACCAAGTGGAAATAATTTAGCTACAGCGACAACAGGTGTAGGATCTAATACATCTACATCAGGAACAGAAAAGGCGATCGCCCAGATAAAATCTTACGAAGACCTGAGAAAAACAGTTCAACAACAGTACCCCACTGCTGTAGAAAAAAGTGTGATTCGTGACAGCATTACTACAGATAAACCTGATGTACAAGGTTTGGTTTTAGGGCGATTAGTAGTAGGGCCGGAAGGCGTATTAGATATTAAATTTGAAGACTCTTCCAATCGTGCATTGCAAGTCAAAGCACAAGAGTATTTTAAGGCGAATCCACCACAGCGCGATCGCCAAATCGCTCATTACCCATTTAGTTTAGAGTTCAAAAATAGTAATAATACCGCCAGTGGAAATACTCAACAGCCAGCATCGGCGGACACTATTAAACCCTTATCAACTCCCGCACTCAACAATAATCAGCCTGTACCTGCAACAGGAATCAGCCCCAAACCAGTATTAAATCTGCCTGTCAACAATAATCAGCCTGCACCGGCAACGGGAAGTAGCCCCAAACCAGTATTAAATCTGCCAGTCAATAACAATCAACCTGCACCGGCAACGGGAACAAGCCCCAAACCAGTGTTAAATCTGCCAGTCAATAATAATCAGCCTGCACCTGCACCAGAAACAACTGGCAAACCTCAATCCAATTCATTAATTAATAGAATTAAGCCTGTAGCTGCACCAACAGTAACAGCTTCGCCATTCCCCAATTTAGTAAATACAATTAAGCCTGTAGCTACACCAGCCGCTACAGTTAAACCATCACCTGCACCTGAGAACAACACCAGCCAGCCAGCTCCCACTGTGGAACCTGGTAAAAAACTCATCCAGCAGTTGCGCCAACTCAGAGAAGAACGAGAAACTTCTAGTAAATAGGGGCTAGGGACTGTTTTCAAACTCCTTGTATCCTCAAAAAAATGCGATCGCTAACGATCGCCTCGATTTTGTTGTAGTTATAGTTTGAAAACACGCCCTAGTCGAGGGGAGCCGTATTGTAGCAAGTGGCGTGGACAAGGAGGACAAGGGAAAGACGCAACTAACACATGACCAATAACTATTGACCATTGACCATTGACCATTGACTTTTGACCATTGACTTTTGACGAAGTTGACAACATAGCCGTTAATATAGTAAACAGTCTGGTTGCTAATGTGATTGAGTGAATTATCCCGCATCATCCCCAGAACTTGACCTTGGGTCAATTTTTCCGTTTAATCTGGATCAATTTCAATTAGACGCGATCGCCTCTCTCAATGACGGTCGGTCTGTAGTTGTTTGTGCGCCCACAGGTTCGGGCAAAACTTTAGTAGGTGAATACGCGATTTATCGTGCTTTGGCGCGAGGAAAGCGGGTATTTTACACTACGCCTTTAAAAGCGCTGTCAAATCAAAAATTACGCGACTTTCGCGAAAAATTTGGTTTTGAACAGGTAGGACTCCTCACCGGAGATGCTTCCATTAACAGGGATGCGCCAATTCTGGTGATGACCACAGAAATTTTTCGCAATATGCTCTATGGCACGCCCATAGGGCAAGTTGGCATTTCTTTGGTAAATGTAGAAGCTGTGGTACTAGATGAGTGCCACTACATGAACGATCGCCAACGGGGTACAGTTTGGGAAGAATCGATCATCTATTGTCCCCGGGAAGTGCAATTAGTCGCCCTTTCCGCTACCGTTGCTAACAGCGATCAACTCACCGATTGGCTAAATCGCGTCCACGGCCCCACTGACCTGATTTACTCCGATTTTCGTCCCGTACCCCTAGAATTTCATTTTTGTAACCCGAAAGGACTGTTTCCCCTCCTCAACGAGACTAAAACTAAAATTAGTCCCCGCCTTGCTAATCGGGGAAAAAGAAAACAGGGAGACAGAGGGAAAGGCGGTAGGCCAGAGGCTCCCAGTCTTACTTATACTTTGAACCACCTACAGCAACGGGATATGTTACCCGCCATTTACTTTATTTTCAGCCGCCGGGGTTGTGATAAAGCTGTGGCTGAAGTAGGCGATATCTGGCTGGTGAATAATGATGAATCTCAAATATTGCGCCGCCAAATCGATGAATTTTTAACCCGCAATCCCGAAGCCGGGCGTTCTGGACAAATTGCGCCCCTATATCGGGGAATAGCAGCTCACCACGCCGGCATATTACCAGCTTGGAAAGTCCTAGTAGAAGAATTATTTCAGCAGGGGCTAATTAAAGTAGTATTTGCCACCGAGACTCTAGCGGCGGGAATTAATATGCCCGCCCGCACTACTGTGATCTCTACCCTTTCCAAACGTACCGACACCGGACACCGCCTACTCAACGCTTCCGAATTCCTGCAAATGGCTGGACGGGCTGGGCGGCGAGGTATGGATTTGCAAGGTCATGTGGTCACTGTCCAAACTCCTTTTGAAGGGGCGAAAGAAGCGGCATATTTAGCCACATCTAAACCAGACCCCTTAGTAAGCCAGTTTACTCCTAGTTACGGGATGGTACTTAACCTCCTGCAAACTCATACCTTAGAGGAAACTAGAGAGCTAATAGAACGCAGTTTTGGCCAGTATATGGCGACGCTGCATTTAAAACCCAATTATGAAGAAATTGATGAACTACAAGCCGAATTAGCCCAACTTGAGGAGCAAATCGCCGCCGTTGATGAAAATGAACTAGCGGTGTATGAAAAATTACGCCAACGCCTGAAAGTAGAAAAGCAAATTTTAAAAACTCTGCAACAACAAGCCCAGGAAGACCGCCAAGAGCAATTAGGAATGATGCTAGGGTTTGCGGTTTCCGGGACATTGCTGAGTTTAAAAGGCAAAAATATTACAGTTTCTTCGCCAATTGCCGCCGTATTGGTGGGTAAAAGTTCGGGTTCTGAGCAATCTACCTGCTTAGTATGCTTAGGCAAGGATAATCGCTGGTATGTTGCGGCGACAGAGGATATTGTTGATTTATATGCAGAATTGCCAAGAATTGAGATTCCAGGCGAGATTTTGCCACCACCAGAGCTAATTTTTAAACCAGGACAAATTCAGGTAGGCGATCGCCAAACAGCAATTATTGCCCAACAAATCCCCGAACCAGGTGAGTCTTTATATTTACCGCCAGAGGTAGCAGAACAACTGAGTCGGGTAACGGCTGTTCAAGAACAATTAGAAGCCCATCCGATTTATAAATCGGGCAATGTCGGCGCTCTGTTCAAACGTAAGGCGCGTTATGTAGAACTAGAAGCCGAATTACAATTGTTACAAGAACATGTAGAGCAACAATCCCAACATCACTGGGAAGAATTTCTCAATTTAATTGAAATTTTGCAGCACTTTGGCTGTTTAGATAACTTAGTCCCCACAGCTTTAGGGCAAGTTGCTGCGGCTATTCGCGGAGAAAATGAATTATGGCTGGGTTTGGTACTCGCTAGCGGTGAATTTAACCAATTAGATCCGCACCATTTAGCTGCTGCTGTAGCGGCTTTGGTAACAGAAACTCCTCGTCCAGATAGTAAAGTTCGTTTTGATTTGAGCAATCAAGTTGTGGATGCTTTGGCAAAACTGCGGGGAATTCGTCGCCAGATGTTCCAAATGCAACGGCGGTATAATGTGGCACTGCCTATTTGGTTAGAATTTGAGTTAATTGCTTTGGTAGAACAATGGGCGTTAGGCATTGAGTGGACGGAACTATGTGAAAATACCACATTAGATGAGGGTGATGTGGTAAGAATTTTACGCCGGACTTTGGATTTATTATCTCAAATTCCTCACGTGCCTAATTTACCAGAGTCACTGCTACGTAATGCTTACCGTGCCATCCAGTTAATCGATCGCTTCCCTGTAAATGAAGTTGTAGAATGAAAAACTCCACCCACAAGGGGATGGAGTTTTTGGGCATGGGGCATGGGGGATGGGGCATAGGGAAGAAATTACCGTATCCCGCCACAAGCCCAAAGCGGCGGCGCAGCTGTCCCTCTCTACCGACGGATAGGAGTTTCCCGACGCTTTCAAGAAATGGGCTAAACGTTTGTCTTTCTCTGTTGTTGGGGAATAACAATTGCAAATTCTGTATGTCCGGGAGTGGAATAACATTCAATTTGTCCTTGGTGTCTATCCACAATAATTTGATAGCTAATAGACAAGCCTAAACCTGTACCTTTACCAATCTCTTTAGTGGTAAAGAAAGGGTCAAATAAACGATTGGCAACTGTTTCACTCATTCCCGGGCCATTGTCGATAATCCGAATCACAATTGAAGATTGAGAATTGGAGATATCAGCTTGTTCTCCAGTCTCAATACTTGTATCTCCTTGTCTAAATTCAGTGCAGATAGTAATCTGGTTAGGATTGACTAAGATTTCCTCAGGCGATCGCTTTTGACTGTACTCTTCCAAAGCATCTATAGCATTCACAATAATATTCATAAATACTTGGTTGAGTTGTCCTGCATAGCATTCTACTAAAGGTAACTGACCGTATTCTTTGATAACTTCAATTGCTGGGGAACCTGTTTTCGGTTTCAGGCGATGTTGCAAAATCATCAAAGTACTATCTAAACCATCATGAATATTTACTTCTTTGACTTCCGCTTCATCTAAGCGTGAAAAAGTCCGCAGAGACAAAACAATTTCTCGAATCCGGTTAGCACCTACTTTCATAGAAGCTAACAGCTTCGGTAAATCATCAAAAATAAAATCTATATCTACTGCTTCAATTTCTGCTTGCAATGTCGAGTTGGGATGAGGGTAATGTTGCTGATAACATTGCAGTAAATAAAGTAAATCTTCTACATATTCAGTAGCGGGGTTGATATTACCGTAAATGAAGTTAACCGGATTATTAATTTCATGCGCAACACCAGCTACAAGCTGACCCAAACTAGACATTTTCTCGCTTTGAATTAGCTGTCTTTGGGTTTGCTGCAATTTTTTTAAAGTTTGTTCTAGTTTTTCCTTTTCTTGAAGTAAAGCAATAGTACGTTGCTGTACTCGTGTTTCTAAATACTGATTTGCTTGCGCTAATCGACTTAAAGCTTCTTGTAGAGATATTTCTGTTTGTTTGCGCTCGCTAATATCAATAATGAATCCAAGTAATTGAATTACTTTACCTTGAGAACGGACAACATTAACAATATCTTTAACCCAAATCCAGTTACCATCAGCAGTTAATAATCGATACTCAATTATGTAATCATCTTCGGTTTTTGATTTGAGTTGATGGTATTCAAGCACTAAAGACCTATCTTCTGGATGAATGTGGAAATACCAGAATTCTGGTTGATACCAATCTTCTAATTTATAACCAAATAAATCTATTGCTTGTGGCCCGACATAAGTAAACTGGTGATTATTTGGCTCGGCTTCCCAAGGTACTAATTTTACACCTTCTACCAGTCGCTTTAATCGTTGCTGGGTTTGCTCTAAATCTTTTTCTGTATGCTTGTGTAAGGTAATATCATTGGCAATTACAGCATATTGGCTAGTAATACCTTCTGAATTATGAATAGGTAGACCATCTACTAATAAGCAATACTCTTTTTGCTGCTTTGATAAATAGGAAATTTCAAATTTAAAGTTTTCTCCTTTTAATAATTGTTCGCGAATATAAGCTGGTTGAATATTAAGTTGGGAATTATTAGTCAGGACGGTAAAAAGTTTTTTTCCGATTAATAAATCAGTGCTAATAGCTGCAAAGTTAGCAAATGCTTCATTTACCCATTGAATGCGTCCAGATCTATCAGTTAATGCCATTAATAAATCAGCGCGATTTGCTAAAGCATTAAACATGGTGAAAGGTAAATCAACCGAGTTAACTACCATGCTCATAACTCCTGTAGCCAGAATTAAAGAGCATCGCATCTCTCCGCTACATAAGCTAAAACTGCCATTTGACTAGGACAGGAATTACCATTACAAAGAATTAAGAGCGTAGGTAGTCCCATATTATTTATTTAGTAATAAATATTACTAAAAATCTTAGCTTTACAAACTACAGTTGCCGTCAGGGAAAATACACAAACCTCTAATTTTAATCGATGGTAGCTGAAATTGAATCTAGTGGTCTGTCCCATTAATTTATCTGATTTCCTAGATCCCCAACTTTTTCAAAAAGTCGGGGATCTGATCGCGAGTAGATTTGATATTTGCGAGGGAACATCCCAGCAAAAACCGCCCTCACCCTATAAGGGTGGGGCTAGAAATACGAAGCCTGCCTTCGCAGGCTAAAAGTTTGATAGCCTGCGAAGGCAGGCTTTGTTGGTATAGCAATACCCTTGAGGGTATTGCGTCAAAATTGGGATGCTCCCATTAGCGATCGCGTTAAATTTTAAGTTAGCTGTCCATCTGTTGGTTCGGCTTCTACTGTTACCTTTTGCCCAATTTTTGGTTCAGTTCCTGCCAGTAGGCGTTCAATATTACTGCGGTGACGAAAAATTACATACAATCCGCCAAAAAAGGCATAGAGGATGCAAGGTAAAGGTTGATGGAAAATTAGCATGAAAATTGTCACCGCGATCGCAGCTGTAATTGAACTTAGGGAGACAATCCGCGATATCGCCACAACAACAGCAAATACACCTGCTGATGCTAAACCTACCTGCCAACTTATCGCCAATACAGTCCCTAAGCCAGTAGCGACAGATTTACCACCACTAAAACCTAAAAAAATTGATTTGCTGTGTCCGAGAACTGCTGCTAACCCCGCTAAAGTTGCTAAACACGGTTGCCATAAATTAGCATCTACCGTAGGGGGGATAAAATTGTAAAGTGGAGCCAATTTAAATAACTGGTAAGCTAGAGCGATCGCAGTTACGCCCTTCAAGCAATCTATTAATAACACAACAGCCCCAGGCCCTTTACCCAAAGTCCTTAAGACATTAGTTGCGCCAGTTGAACCAGAACCAACTTCGCGAATATCAATACCCTTTAACTGCTTCACCGCAATGTAGCCAGTAGGGAAAGAACCCAATAGATAGGCTACAACCAAAACAACAGCGCACAAACTTAACCAAACAGCCATAACAATTCAAAATTCAAAATTCAAAATTCAAAAAATTTCCAAGTCAGTAGGGGCGGGTTCTGTAAAATTCTCACTGGGAAAACAGATATGTCGATTAAACTCGCCCCTACAACAGTCTCAAATTTCTGAACCAATGACAAATGACAATTGTACAGACGCGATTTATCGCGTCTCCCCGATTTATCGCGTCTCTGACAATTAACTAATTAAAAATCATCATCATAATTTCTCATTGTTTTGGGGTCTGGGGCAAAGGCTAACCATAAAGGAAATTGCAGTAATGCTAGGCTGATTTGGTCTTCGGAATCATCGATGACGATTAACGGGAGTTGATTGGCTTTGACTAATCGGTCGGCTTTTTGCGCTAAAGCTTCTGGTGCTTCAAATAACACTACTCCTCTATCGGGGCCGAAGTCTGGACGACCTATACCCAGGCAATCTTGCAAACCGCGCCGCCATTCACCTAAGCGTTCTGGTGTATTAGCTAATACCAAAGCGCGGACGCGATCGCCATACAATTTGTAGAGGATGGAAATTACCGCCGAAGAAATCAAAATATTCTGTAAGCGGCTACCCATTGTCCGTAAAGCACCTCTTCCCCCTTGGCTGAAGAACCAGTTAGAAACTCGTTCTGCATGGACTGGTTCAAAAGTCCGGCGTAATTGCCAAGCAGGGCCATAATAATCTGGTTTGTTGCGATATTGATCGATCAGGCGGCGAATTTGCTTAGTAGTGTCTTGAAACTGCTGCTGCGCGAATTGGGGGGTACCAGATTGTACTGGTTCTGGGGGTTTTTCTTCTTTAATTGATACTACAGGTTTTTCTCGTGCAATTGCCGACGGTACGAGTTGCAACTGTTCGGCGGCGGCGGCTAAATCTTGTAAACTGCCTGTGAGATAATCTTTAAAACCCTGTACCCGAATCGCCAAATCTTGAGATGTTCCCGCAAAAGTCGTGCGCATTTCATTGCGGATGCGTTCTTGACGCCGTTCTAACTGTTCTACAGCAATTTGCAGGGTTTGTTTGCGTTGTTCTAATTGTGCTAGGGAATCTTGCACCAGCTTTCCTAACGCCAATTGAGTTTCGCCCACCTGCGTCTGAAGAGTTTTGTAACTAACTTGCAGATTGGCTATTTCGGCTTCTAGGGCTTCTTTGGTACTTTGTAACTCTGCAACCTGTTGTGCTGCTTGTGCGTATAGGGAATTAACTTCTGATTCTGATTTTATTTCTGACTCCAGCGCTACAGTTTCGGCTTCTAACTGGGTTACCAAATCAGCAGTTGCATCGGCTGCGGGTTCAACTGTAGAAACATCTTCAGCATCAGCTATCGGCGATGCAATAGTTGCGTCATTTGGCTGTGTCTCGACTAATAAAGCCTGTGCAGGTGTTTCTTCCTCTGATTCAACAGATGAGTTATCTGCCGCTGCTTCTGTTGGCTTATCTTCTTGTATTTGTGCCAACCACTCATCAATTGATTCTGGGGTTTGAGATTCCTCTGGGTTCATAACCAATACTGTAATTCCTATGACGCGAATAAATAGCTTTGTTGAAATATACAATTGACCTGTACAAAAAGTCCTGAGTAGTTGGTGCTGGTGACGGATATTACACCAAAAACAAGACTAAATTCGGGGACAACGTTGTTCTAAGCAGGATTTTAGGGTATTAGGGTCAAATAAAATTGGTAAAAAGTGAATACTTTTGATTTCTTTAAAATAAAACAATATCGGTATGGGATTCCAAAATATCCGCCAGTTTTGCCATTCCTGATAGGGAAACCGCCGAAGTAATTCTTCGCCCCTGTAAAGATCTAAATCAGTAGCGGTAAATCTTAACCGCAATGTCGCCGCCTGAAACATCAAAAACAAACCAAACAAGCCAATAATACCGCCTAGCAGAGGTTGAACTAACAGTAGGGGAATTGACCCAATTACCAAAACTACGGGGATATTGTAGCTAGGTTTGAGTTCTACTGTAGATGTGGTGTTAGGTGCAAATGAACTAGTCATAGTGCCAAATTCTATAGTCAAACATAATTTCCTATTTTAGGATTTTGCGGGTTACCAAATGCGCGATCGCCAAACTGTTGACCGTTGTACAGACGCGATTAATCGCGTCTCTAACAATTAATCGCGTCTCTAACAATTAACCTACATCCCTTTAATGAATGCACTACCCATACCCTGAAACATTAACCAGGAAAGGAAGAAGTTACTCACAAATATAATTAGTAAAGCTGTAACCACAGCCGTTGTGGTAGATTGTCCCACGCCTTTGGCTCCTCCGGTTGTCGTTAAGCCCCAGCTGCAACCAATCACCGCAATTAAAATCCCAAAGCAAAACGCCTTAATCAGGGCGCTGCAAATATCCCAGAGTCCCAATAAATTCCGGGCTGAATCGAGAAATGTTGTATCAGCAATGTTGTACAAGTTTCCAGCAATTACCAATCCTCCCAACATCCCCGTGACTAGAGATAGCAGCGTTAAAATGGGCAGCATCAAGCAGCAAGCCAAAACGCGGGGAATTACTAGGTAATCAATTGGGTCAGTTTTTAAAATCAACAGCGCGTCAATTTGCTCTGTGACTCGCATCGTACCAATTTCTGCTGCAAAGGCTGAACCTACTCGCCCTGCCAAAATTACGGCTGTTAATACAGGCGAGAGTTCTCTGGTTAAGGCTACCGCCAGCACCCCGCCAACCAAATTACCCGCCCCAAAGTTAACAAATTCTCGCGCTACCTGGATGGTAAACACTGCACCGACAAAAATAGCGGTTAATAAGGCAATAAACAGAGAATCTGGCCCTACTGCTGCCATTTGCTCTTTCGTATTGCGCCAATGAATTTTGACTCTTAGGAGGTGAACTATTACTTGTCCACCCAAAAAAATCGCCGCCAGTAGTCTCTGACTCCACGCGCCTAAACTGGATTTGGATGTAGTCTCACTCAATGTTTTGTAGCTAACTCGGTAACTGCCTTAAGAATAGCGAAAGTCAATGGGCAATAGTCAATAGTCAATAGTCAATAGTCAATAGTCATTGGGCATTAGGCATTGGGCATTGGGCATTGGGCATTGAGTTTTGATTAATTATCTCTTTTGCTCCCCCTTGTCCCCCTTGTCCCCCTGCTCCCTGCCCCCTTGCCCTATAATTTGGGTGAAACATTAACTTACTTTAAACGGAGTCTCAGAAAGTTAAGACTGACGATCGCAGGCTTTATATTACTTCATGGGGAATGCTGTTAGCTGAAAACCTGATTTAGCAAGGATTTTTTGGATCATACTGCTGAGTTTTACAGGCTGGATTTGCGATCGCAGGTAACAGACTTATTTAATGAAAACTTAAGATTTTTGACATCTTCACTCCGATGGAGCGATCGCAATTATTGTAGAGAATGACAATATTGCTTTTTGCTTGTTGTAACCTGTTACTGCGGAGTGTCGTTTATATGACTACTTTTACTAACTTTCTCCGTTCTTTACTGCTAACTGCGATTTTTAGCTTTCTCGTGCCGATGTTTTTAGTTGGTGGTTTCTTGCTCCTCCTTCCTGTTATCGGTTACGTTCCTGGGTTCGATGCCCTCACAGATGCGATCGCTAGCCAAATTTTATATTTTCTGGGTATTTTTGGTACCGATAGTCCTTTACGCGGCTTAATTGTCATTAGTTTGACATTTAGCTTTGTTGGTGCTTTGTTTGATGTTTACGCTTATTATCGGTGTCAAATTTTACGGATTGATTCCTAAGTTAGGGTTAAGCGATTTTTTTAAGTATTATTGGCTACTAAGTTCTCAAAAACTATTATTCTCTTCTATATACCCAGATTCAGAGGATTTTGCTGTCTCTCACAGCTAACTAATGGCTGCATCTTAACCATGCCTCAAAGCTAGATTTGCTAGGCAATTATTGTTGTATCTATGTATCTACTATTCACTTCTTCTCTAGAGAATTACTTAATACTTAGCCCTTCAGGCAGACATTGATCCAACCAAAACGCACAATCTAGTATTGCTTTTAACAATTGGTTGACTTAATAATTTACACTTTTTCCTAACAAAAAATAGAATATCAAAAAAGCATCTGTGTAAATATAAAAACTTTCTTAAATTTTTTATTGAAAGCGGCGGGAAACTTCATCCCCATGCCCGATGCCCCATTCCCCATGCCCAAAAACTCCATCCCCTTGTGGGTGGAGTTTTTTATATTGGTTTTATCTAAGCTAAACAAGTCGTCAGACCGCTCAAGATCTTAAGATTGAGTTGATTACGAGATTTGATGACAGCTTATGATTTGGCCCTTTAAGCCCAAGTTTAGTAAACAAATTGCGCGGATTGAAATTACTGGTGCAATCTCTGGGGGAACGCGCAAACGTGTTCTAGAAGCATTAAAAACAGTAGAGGAAAAAAAGTTTCCGGCTTTACTGCTACGAATTGACAGTCCTGGCGGGACAGTGGGAGATTCTCAAGAAATTTACAGCGCCTTGAAACGCCTGCGGGAGAAAATGAAAATTGTTGCCAGTTTTGGCAATATTTCGGCTTCTGGCGGCGTTTATATTGGTATGGGAGCCGAACATATCATAGCTAACCCCGGTACCATTACGGGGAGTATTGGTGTAATACTGCGCGGCAATAACCTAGAGCGCCTGCTAGATAAAATTGGTGTTTCCTTTAAGGTAATTAAATCCGGCCCTTACAAAGATATTTTGGCATTTGACCGCGAATTAACACCAGAAGAACAAACTATTCTGCAAGAATTAATTGATGTCAGTTATCAACAGTTTGTGCAAACCGTCGCGGAAGCCCGTTCTTTAGCGGTAGAAACTGTGAAAAGTTTCGCTGATGGGCGAATTTTCACCGGACAGCAAGCTTTAGAGTTAGGTGTGGTAGATCGCTTGGGAACAGAAGAAGATGCGCGACGCTGGACAGCAGAACTAGTCGGACTCGATCCCGAAAAAACCCAATGCTTTACTTTGGAGGAACGTAAACCTTTGTTAAGTCGATTGCTACCAGGAAGTCGTCAAGCTTCCGCAGGAATTGGCGCTGGTATTGACTGGCTAGAGTTTGAGATGTCTACAAGTGGTTTACCCCTGTGGTTATATCGACCGTAAATAGTTATTAGTCACAGTTAAATCAACAGTGATAAAAACTATAAAGTGAGAAAAGATAGCTGTTGATAATTTAAGGAGGATTGGGCGTGGATTGGCAAATGCGGGCTATTCGTGGAGCAACAACCGTTTCGGAAAACACAATTGAGGCGATGAGAGAAGCGGTTACAGAGTTACTAGATGAATTAGAAAGCCGGAATAATCTCCAGCCAAAGGATATTATTAGCGTGACATTCTCAGTCACCAAAGATTTGGATGCGATTTTTCCAGCTGCGATCGCCAGAACTCGTCCAGATTGGGATGGGGTGGCGATGCTAGATGTGCAGCAAATGCATGTCGAAGGTAGCTTACAGCGCTGTATCCGCTTTTTAATCCACGTTTACCTGCCAATCTCCGCACCAATTTACCATATTTATTTGCGTCATGCGGCTAACCTGCGTCCTGACTGGAGTTTACCCCAGTCATTAGCAGGATCGCCCCAAGTAGTAGTAACCACAAGTGGCGATCGCGAATAACTTCCCACTTAGTTAGCGCAGTTAAGCATGGCGTTACACAGGTTTACCAGCTTGTAGACGCCAAAGGCGTCTTCTCGCCAGGTGAAATAACAAGGAGGACAAGGGAGACAAGCAGGACAAATGACTACTGACAATTGTACAGACGCGATTTATCGCGTCTCTGACAAATGACTAATTCCAATTGCCAACTACAGTAAAGGCAGACCAATAATAAGGATGGGATAGTGACAAATTGTCAGGTGCATTGATTTCTGCTGGTAGGGAGACAAGATTATTTTCTCCCAAACGTAACTTACCATCCTCTATGCGCACTTCGCCTTTAAGCATGGCTAATTGGGCTTCTCTGAGTGCCAAAGACCTTAAAGATTTAGCCTTTAACTGATCATAAAATTTAGTCATCAGCGCTAGAGAACCTTCATCGCTGACGTACCACAGACTACCTAGTGCAGTTTTGACTCCAGCTTGGACTGCTAACCCTGCAAATCCTAATTCGGCTTCATCGTTTCCTAAAGCAGTTGTACAAGCACTCAATACCAACATTTCTACTTTCGGTTCAGCACTCCATTTTAATTCCTGAGATAAGCCTCGGAGTTGATTTAAGCGAATTTTCTCATTCCACAACTGAATATAAGACTTACTCAGTTCTCCTGCATTAAATTGTCCGTGGGTTGCTAGGTGAATAATGCCAAAACGCTGTTTGCTACTGACAGACTTGAGGTTTTCAATGGTAGAAGCTGTGTTTAATAATGACTGAGACTGTCCTTGCCAAATTTTATTAGTTAATGTGCTAATTTCTACCCCTGCAAATGGCAATGGTACTTGCTCTTCTGTACTTTCTGATACTCCTACTGCTAAAACTTGGGATTGGGCGATCGGTGCAAACCGGGTATCTGTGAGGCTGAAGCTAGGTATTAGGGCTACACTGTATTTTTCAATGATGAACTGTTTACCATCATGTAAAGCTGCAATGGGAAGCGATCGCAAACCGCTATCCATTGAGAAAATTACAGTATTGATTTTGTTAGCTTGTAAAGTAGTTTCAAAAGGTGCAACTATCCATTGATAAAGTTGTTGGGAACTTTTGAGATAATTATTCTTTTCATTTCTAAAGTTAGTAATTTTTTGACGAAAATCTTGAGCAGTTTTTTGCACAAGATTATGTTTCGCTTCGGGGATATTCTTACGGATTGGTTCTAGATTGGCGCTGGCACTATTTAAACATTTAGAATTACTAGCAGAACTTTGCGGTGCGCCACTAGGCAGGATAAGAATTAAATCCAGTTTGTCTTGTAAAGAAGTTACATACAATATAGCCGCATTTTGTCCAGTTTGCTGACATAAATTTCTTAAAGTATCTGCAATCTCTTTAGTTGAAGCAATATCTCCATAGAAAGATGTACCAAATCTTTCACCAATTTCTACTGCTTGTAATTCTTCAAATTGTTCAACAGCTTGCTCGACTGGTGCGGATTCAAAACTTTTATCAAATACATCGCGGTCAACTTCAATTCCATCCCCATCTGTATTATTTGGTATTTCTTGAGGATCGGGGCCAGTGACATCTGAATTATTGATAATTTCCTGATTGTCAGGTAGGGTAGTATCTGATTGATTCAAGGATTGGGCATTAACCGATTTAAAGATAATTAATACTAAAACCACTGATAAGAAAATGCCCAAGAATGAACGAGGTATTTTCATCATAATATTTTCCTATTGTGTCAGAGATTTAATTTAAAAAGAAATGCCATAACCAATACCAAAAATAAAGCGAGCGCCATCACCTGCATTTCCTGTAATATCGCTCACTGCTGGTGTTATGACTAAAGGAGTGTTTTTAAATGGTGTAATCGATAATCCTAGAGTTAAATCTTGTCCAGTCCATTCGGCGATCGCGTTTACAGGTTGCGCTACTCTTAAGGCTACACTACCAAACACGCCGATAGAATCAACTTTATTATTAATATCAGATTCCGAGCGAAATTGACCGCCACCAATACCAACAGATACATAAAGACGACTCAAAGGTTTAGTATCGCTATCTTGGAGGCGAAACATTTTAGTAACTACACCATAAGCGCTTGTACCGCCGTCAGTTTCACCAAAAGTCAACACATTTTTCACGCCAAAAGCTACAGCAAAATCCTCTGGAAGCCGACGATGTAATTTAAAACTGATAGTACCATCTTGAAGATTATCGAGGTCAACAATACCTAAACTGACATCTAAACCTACAGACTTTTGCGCATCACCGAAACCTATACCAAATCCAATCACACCATCAGCTGTATCAGTAAAGCGAGTTCGCGATTGTAACCCCAAGCCTACAGCCGCACTTCCCCAAGATTTACCATAAGCTGATGGCGTTTGAATCGTGACCCCAGGAGATGTTACTGCACCAGTTCTTTTTTTTCTAAATGCGGCGGGGATTCTTTGCGGTTGAAATGGTTTTTGTTCTGGGGAAGTAGGTTCTATCTGTAAAGGTTGTTGTCCAACTGGCTGTGATGTTGATTCGTTCGTAATTCCCGTTGCTTGAGTTAGATAAAATGGCTCTATCTCTTCAGGGGAAGGTATGGTGAAAGTTATAGATTCTTTACCAAATTCTTCGGGATTCGGCAGTGCCGAAAAATTTTGTAATTTTTCAATCTTACTAGGGACAAATTCATCCTGATAGATAATTTCTGTCGTGTAATTATTACTATTTGTGGTTATAAGCGGGTATTCTCCTAGAAAGTAAAGCATATTTATCCTAAGCTCATTAATAATTGGTCTTGGTGATATTCTTACTATCTAACCAACAAATAGATCGGATTTCGTCCCTTGTAACAATTTGATAGTTTTAATCTAGCATTAGTCTTAATTATTACTCTGTTAACAACCGTATTTATATTGAAGCTGTTTCTAAAAAATATTCACATGATTGTATATTGCAATACAAAAAAATCTTATTTAAAACCATAACTAAGTGAATGAAGCAAATTAAGGTAATAATTTAACTTAGCCACTGAATGTTTTATAATTAGTTATACTGTCAAGCTAAATTAGCCTAATCCTGACAATTAGCCTTATATAATCATGAATTCAATCAATCTCTGGACTTCTGCAGAACACGCTTTGAGATATCTAGCAAAAGCAGATTCTATACCTCACCGTACTGAAGGGGAAGCAGTCTTATTAGAACATGTCCCCAAGACTGTAAAGCGAATTCTGGATTTAGGAACTGGTGACGGGCGCTTACTAGGATTACTGAAAATTGAGCGTCCGCAAGCGCAGAGTATTGCCATTGATTTTTCTGCAACTATGTTAGAAGCGGTTAGAACACGTTTCGCTGACGATTCAACTGTACAAGTAATAGCCCATAACTTAGATCAACCTTTACCAGAATTAGGTTCTTTTGATGCAGTGGTTTCCAGCTTTGCGATCCACCACCTCAGCGACGATCGCAAACTTTCCCTGTACAGAGAAATTTTTCAGATATTAGAACCTGGCGGAATTTTTTGCAATTTAGAACATGTGGCTTCACCCACACCAGCATTACATGAACATTTTTTACAACAGCTAGGTATCGCACCCGAAAACGACGACCCATCAAATAAACTTTTAGATGTAGAAACACAGCTAAATTGGTTACGCAAAATTGGCTTTACCGATGTGGATTGTTACTGGAAGTGGCTAGAACTGGCGTTATTAATTGGGGTGAAACCTGACTCAATTTAATATTTGAGTGTAGGATGTGAAATGAAGATAACGATTAAAAAGCGATCGCTATGGTCGTAACTCCAGCAAAGTGGACAATAGAAGAGTACCACCGCATGATTGCAGCCGGTATATTAGACAATCGGCTTGTGGAATTGTTGCAGGGAAAGATTATCGAGATGTCACCAGAAGGAGAACCCCACGCCTATTTTAGTAGCGAAGCCGGGGAATATCTCACGCGATTATTAGGCGATCGCGCGACAATTCGTCCAGCAAAACCAATTACCCTGGTGAATAACTCGGAACCAGAACCAGATATTGCGATCGTCCAACGTTTAGGGCGTGAATATCTTAATCATCATCCTTATGCGGAAAATATTTTCTGGCTGATTGAATACTCTGATTCCAGCTTAGAAAAAGATTTAGAGATAAAAACTAAAATTTATGCTGAAGCGGAAATTCCAGAGTATTGGGTAGTGAATTTAAGAAAAAGGCAGCTTGTAGTATTTAGAGATCCCCAAGATGGGGAATATGCTTCTAAATCTACACTTACAGGGGGTACTATTTACCCAGTAGCATTTCCAGATATAGCTGTTGCAGTAGATTTAATTGTTAGTTCTTAGAACAAAAATACTGATAATTTTAAATAAGTATCAGCCCAATTTGCCATAATACCTTGTATGGTATTTCTACATCCGCTTTCAGATTTTATTAACTGCAATTCTCCTATTAGCAACCCATCGCCTAACTATTACTATGAAGGGTATTGTCCGCAAACTGGGAATTTACTCAGATTACCCCGTACAGCTTTAGTAGAAGCGATCGCTCAAAGTTTAATGCAACAACTAGCCAAAGATGACCTTTATTCCCAAGAAGGTAAGATGTATGGGGTATTGCTGGTTGAACTACCTACAGGCGAACAGCGCATCATCAAAGCTTTCTCTGGTTTACTGAATGGTTGTAGTGTAGCCGCAGGTTGGGTTCCGCCAATTCCAGGGCGCGAAGAAGTTGCTGAACAAGAAGCTCAAACTTTGGTGGAATTGGCAGATATCAAACAAGAATTGATTAATTTACAGCAAATTCCCCAAAGACAAGAATACGAAAAGCGATCGCAGGAATTTACACAACAATTACAAGCAATGCGCGATCGCCATCGTCAGCGCAAACATCAACGCCAAGCAGAACGCCAGCACATCTGCAATACAGTCACAGGTGAAGCACTGACTATTGCTTTAGAAAAACTTGATGCAGAAAGCCGTCAGGAGGGAATTGCAGAACGCCACCTGAAACGCCAGCAAAATCAAGTATTACAGCCGCTTCAGCAGGTAATCAGCGCTGCAGATCAACGGATGCTGGAATTAAAACAGCAGCGCAAACAGCGATCGCGCCAACTCCAAACGCAAATGCACGCAGCTTATACCCTAATTAATTTTTATGGACAATCGCGATCGCTACAACAATTAATACCATCAGGATTACCCACAGGTACAGGGGATTGTTGCGCCCCTAAACTATTACAATATGCAGCGATGCATCATCTCAAACCCTTAGCAATGGCGGAATTTTGGTGGGGTTCTCCATCAATAACTGGAGATAAAATCCCCGGTGAATTTTACGGTGCTTGTGCAGAACGCTGTCAGCCATTAATGGGATTTTTACTTTCAGGTTTAAAAGAAGTTAACTCTGCAAATCTCTTATCTATTAATATAGAAAAGGACGAAACACTCTCAATTATTTACGAAGATGAATGGTTAATTGCTATTAATAAACCCGCAGGATTATTATCAGTTCCCGGACGTTATTTAGATACTCAAGATAGTGTTCTCAGTCGGTTACGCAATATATTACCAGATGGGATGTCACTCAATGCCGTGCATAGACTGGATCGAGACACTTCTGGTATTTTACTTTTGGCACGCGATCGCCTAACTTATCGCCAACTCAGCCAACAATTTCAGCAACAGCAAGTTAACAAAATTTATGAAGCTTTACTTTCTGGTATTCTCACTGCTGAGAAAGGTGTAATTGAACTTCCATTATGGGGAAATCCTGATAATCGCCCCTATCAACAAGTTGATTGGCAATATGGTAAACCCAGCATTACCCATTTTCAAGTAATAGTGAGAGAAGGAAACTATACCCGCGTTGAATTTAAACCCCTAACAGGACGCACCCATCAAATTAGAGTTCATGCTGCTGATATTCAAGGACTAGCTACACCAATTTTAGGAGATAAGTTATATGAGAATAATAGCCAAGTAAATCGCTTACATCTCCATGCTAGAGAAATTAACTTTCAGCATCCCCAGTTAGAAGAAACTGTTTATCTACAAATAAAAACGCCATTTTAAATTAATACAATTATGCAATAAATAATATACAGTATATTTCAGTTAAGCGCTTTGGGGCATGGCAATGCCAGTGCCCCTACAATCAACGATCATCTATACTTCGCCAACTGGCAATATATAGCTGTAGCCAGGTAGATTAGGACATCAACCTAATACCAATTCAAATAATGTTTCCGACAGATAAATTCTTTGTAGGGGCACGGCATCCACAATCTGTTGGCATATCAAATATTTTACTGGTGCCGTGCCCCTACTACCCATCTGTCGCGTTCTTTTTTCAAAATGGTATAAGATTGCAATAAAAGGCTTTTAAGTCTGTCAACAGTCAACTGTCAACAGCTATACTTTATCATTTGTATATGATAATTATGGGTGTCACCTTTGGTTGATTGGGATTGCTGAGATTTAATCTATAATGTACTCTTAAAAATTTGTCATTTCTACCACCTCGGACAGTAACTATATAATTAGCATTTCGCGAAGAGTCTTTGGCAACTTTTTCAATTACTTTATCTTGAATCAATTGAGCTTGTTTTAATTTTTGCGGCTGTGCATTAAAGGTTGCCAAACAAAAAACACCTGTGGCATTAGGAAATTTATATACTTGTAAAAAATATTTTTGCCGATTAACATCAAAAGCAGATGTTAAATATATAGTGCCGCGCTTTTGAGGGGGAATTTTTCTAAAAACTTCTGGTGTTCTTACATGATACTGGCAATTATTATCAATAATTGGTTCGCCAGCATTAATAGGTTTTGATATAATTGATATACTAGCTATGAATAAACTTAAACCTGTTAAGCTCAATCCAATAGATTTTAAGTAAGGGAACATATATTTTACTCCTGATTCCATCTCTGGTGACGGAGTAAAATTTTAGCTAGTTCCTTTAACAATTCAAAATTCAAAATTCAAAATTCTCTCTTGGAAAGTTCTGATCGGAGGAAACCTCCGCTCAGACTTTCCGCAAAATTAAAGACATTTTCATTCGGAGATTTAAGCCCTAACTAAAAATCTGCTCATTGTAGATGAAGGGATCTTAAAGCCTTGAATGTACGATCAGGTTTTGCATAAGTACTTAAGAGGCGATCGCACTATTCAAAACCTACATTTTTGCTCTTTGCTTTAATCGATTCGACAACGCCCTTCACCATCACAAAGTTGCTGTTGACGCTGGGAAATAATATCTTGTAACTTCGGTCTTCCTGTCAACGCCAGTCGCCAATCTGCCCAAATTCCATAGAGAAAATCTGCGATCGCGCCTACTATCGGTAACTTAGTAACACTATATACCCAACCTATCCCCAGAACCTCATAAACCCGGCGAAACACCTCCACATTCTTTACTACCGTTCCATCAGCTAAAACTGCATGGATGCGTCCCATCGCTGTTTCATAGTCAATATTGCCATGTGCTGTTGGGTTATAGTCATTGTCTGCAATATCCACAAAATTCACTAATCCTCGTCCAGCATCGCGTTTTTGCAGAAAATTCACCTCACGCAGACACAAAGGACATTCACCGTCATACAACAGTTCGATTTTCCATGTGGGTGCAGTCTTGGCAATAGAGGATTGAGAATTGAGTGAAGACATAGAGGCGCTTTTATTAAGATTCTTATACTTATATATATATTGTAGAGAAATTCATCGCCGAAAGAATCGCCGCTTACTGAAAGCCAATGTTGCCAATAGTCCGGGTAAAGCTTGGCATATATATATTGATATCTACCGAGACTGCTACACCCATTACTAAAGTCAGCAGTAACCTCGACAAGCCTAACTAAAGACTGCACTAGCTCGTAATTAGCGACTAAACAAACACGCTTTGCAGAAGAAAAAACTGAACCATAGAGAAAAAGTTATAGTATTTTTGCAAAAACCTTTAGATATAAATTTTTCTATGCCTATTGAAGTAAATACTTATTCACAATTGTTTACAAAGTCGAGTAGAATGACCTTATTCACAGATAAGTATTTTTTCTTATTGACATGATAGCGGATCGATTTCCCTGGCTTACCGCGATTGTTCTACTGCCACTGGTTGCTTCCCTGCTTATCCCTGCGCTGCCTGATAAAGATGGCAAACGCGTGCGGTGGTATGCCCTTGGCGTAGGTATCGCAGACTTTGTTTTAATGTGCTATGCCTTTTGGAAGCATTACGATGCCAGCAGTGCTAGTTTTCAACTCGTGGAAAATTATGCCTGGCTGCCCCAGTTAGGTCTTAACTGGGCTGTATCGGTCGATGGGCTATCAGTCCCATTGGTACTGCTAGCAGGATTTGTCACCACACTCTCCATGTTTTCTGCGTGGCAAGTCGATCGCAGACCAAAACTATTCTACTTTTTAATGTTGGTTCTGTATTCAGCACAGATTGGGGTATTCGTTGCTCAAGACTTGCTGCTGTTCTTCATCATGTGGGAAGTCGAGCTGATTCCCGTCTACCTCCTCGTCTGTATTTGGGGCGGACAAAAGCGCCGCTACGCAGCAACTAAATTTTTGTTATATACCGCAGCCGCTTCTATATTTATTCTCGTCGCCGCATTGGCAATGGCGCTCTCCGGTGGCGGTACCATGACTTTTGATATGGCTGCTTTGGGAATGAAAGATTTCCCCCTGGGTCTAGAACTGTTGCTCTATGCAGGATTATTAATAGCCTTTGGTGTTAAGCTGGCTATTTTCCCGCTCCACACTTGGTTACCTGATGCTCACGGTGAAGCTTCTGCGCCCGTATCAATGATTTTGGCTGGCGTACTTCTAAAAATGGGTGGATACGGTCTAATTCGCTTAAATTTAGAACTTTTACCCGACGCTCACGTATACTTTGCCCCTGTTTTAGCTATCTTAGGTGTTGTTAACATTATCTACGGCGCGCTGAACTCCTTTGCCCAAACCAACATGAAGCGCCGCTTGGCTTATTCCTCAATTTCCCACATGGGCTTTGTATTGTTGGGAATTGCTTCTTTCACCGATTTGGGAATCAATGGCGCAATGTTGCAGATGATTTCCCACGGTTTGATTGCTTCAGTCCTGTTCTTCTTAGCAGGTGTGACTTACGACCGTACTCATACAATGGCAATGGAAAGTATGGGCGGTATCGGTCAAGCAATGCCTAAAGTATTTGCTCTGTTTACCATCGGTGCAATGGCTTCTCTGGCTCTCCCTGGAATGAGCGGCTTTGTCGGCGAGCTTTCGGTATTCGTTGGTGTAACTACTAGCGATATTTACAGTTCGACTTTCTGCACAGTGACAGTTTTCCTCGCGGCTGTGGGCGTAATTCTCACGCCAATCTATCTCCTTTCCATGTTGCGCCAGGTATTTTATGGCACTGGTCAAGCGCCTACCTGCGACCTGACAGATGGCGGATTTAAGAATGACGAAGCAGAAGAAGCTGTATGTTTTGGTACAGATTGCGTTCTACCTACCCAAGCAGTGTATAGAGATGCTAGCCCTCGTGAAGTGTTTATTGCTGCCTGCTTTATCGTGTTAATTATCGGCATTGGCTTTTATCCCAAGGTAGCGATGCAGATGTACGATGTGAAGACTGTGGCAATCAATGCTCAGGTACGCGAATCTTACACTGTCATTTCCCAAGCCAATCCCCGGATTTACGCTAGTGGATTTTTAGCTCCCCAGATTACAGAACCGGAAATCTCACCAGTTTTGGCAACTATGAAGTAAGCTTTTCGACCTCTATTATCTGTTGAAAATGTAGCGATCGCTCTTTGTGGGGCGATCGCTTTTTTTTGCTTATATATCTGTATAAAACATCTATCTATAGATATAAATCCTGAAAAATGCTTTGTTATACCAATTCTCCAAAATGCAGCAACAGATGCCAGATCAAAAACCCTTGCTATATATGGCTTTCTTAATTTTGAATTTTGAATTTTGAATTTTGAATTGGTATTACCTCTACTTTTCCCATGAAGGATTGACGGGAATGAATTTAAATATGATATGATTTGTCCTGTGCAAATGTTATGATTTGTAACGTAACTCTAATTTACTCTCTAGTAGATTATTTGCTGGCTTAGGCTAAAACAGCTTAATTTAGAGGTATAAAGCCAATTAAATCAAGTAAAATTTTTGCATAAAAGATTTTTGCTTAATAAAGTTAACATTTCGTTAACTAATGGTTCATATATATTTAAATTCAGAATTTTTCGGAATTACTGAGATAAATATATGAAATACTGAGCATTAATTTTACTTGAGTTAAGAGGAATAATACTAAGCTAATGCGCGTCTAAATTGCATAACTACTAATAAGGGCTGTCAACAGTCAACAGTCAACAGTCAACAGCCAACAGTCAACAGCCCTCACTATGGATTGTGCAACTTAAAAGCAGAATACCTTATCATCCTGAATAGAAGGTAGTCAGTCTTCTTAGTTTCTAGCCATTTTATGGTTTGGGACTAATGCTAAAAAACAACAATTTGAGGATTAATTATGGCTGTAATCTCAAATGTCAGTCTGAAGATAGACAAGATGAGTAATCTACTAAGATAGGATTTTTGCACAGTCGAAAAATCGGAAAATTGTTAGAGAAAAATACAGTGGAGTTAACGATCATTTAAGTAAAATTACTCAAAATCCACTGTCATCTTGAGCCAAAAAGAATGTAACGAGTAGCCATAGAAGGTTTAATCGTAATGCTAAACAACACCGAACTTCAGGTAAATCAGGGTGCTAATCTCAAATTAAAACTGGGAGAAGAACAAGACGAACTTTTCTCCAGGACAGCAGTTTGCCGAAATCGCACCATTGGTAAACCACTAAAGTTAAGCATAGTGGTAAGTAAGTCGGTGCAATGAAATATAACTAGTAAAGGCTGTCATTTGTCCTTTGTCATTAGTCATTGGTAAGAGTTTGAAGGCTATTTACATAAAGTACATAGTTTAGTGCAATTACCGACTTACTTATAAATCTGAATTCAGAGGAAATATTCTGCTTGTTCAAGTCAACAATTCTAGAAGAAAGAATGCAAGCGTTATGGCGCGATATTGCAAATGTGACTAGTTGACTAGTTTTGAGTTTCTCCTGAATGAAAGATTAAGCCACCTAAATAATTTACTCAAATGAATGGTGTTGTTTAATAACAATGCCACACAGTAATAGAAGTCAGCTTTTTTATAAAAAGCTGGTTTTGTGATGCCTTTAATCTCAAACATTAAAGAGTATTATTTCCTGCTGGCTTGCATTAGGGTAAAGCGGAATTTTTACCAGAATTCCACAATTTTTTAATTTCCAGAGAGGTCAAAAGACATGAGTAATGTTCAAGCATCGTTTGCAGCTACAGAAACTGCATTTCACGTCCAAGGTTACGAAAAAATAGATTTTAGTCTTGTCTATGTAAACGGTGCATTTGATATTAACAATCGAGAACTTGCTGATAGCTATGCAAAATTTGGTCGCTGTTTAACTGTAATTGATGCCAATGTTTATGAACTTTACGGCGAGCAAATCAGGTCATATTTTAAGCACTATGAAATTGACTTGACAGTATTTCCTATCATCATTACTGAACCAGCTAAAACCCTTGCTAGTTTTGAGAAGATTGTTGACGCTTTTTCCGACTTTGGCTTAGTTCGTAAAGAACCAGTTTTAGTGGTTGGTGGCGGTTTAATTACTGATGTGGCTGGGTTTGCTTGCGCTGCTTACCGTCGCAAGAGTAACTATATTCGCATTCCTACTACATTGATTGGGTTAATTGATGCAGGTGTAGCGATTAAGGTAGCGGTGAATCATCGCAAGTTAAAAAATCGCTTGGGAGCCTATCATGCACCTTTGAAAGTTATCCTTGATTTCTCATTTTTGCAAACCTTACCAACGGCTCAAGTTCGTAATGGGATGGCGGAGTTAGTCAAAATTGCTGTAGTAGCTAACTCAGAAGTTTTTGAACTGCTATATGAATATGGCGAGGAATTGCTTAACACTCACTTTGGACATGTGAATGGTACAGCAGAAATCAAAGAGATTGCTCATAAAGTCAACTATGAAGCAATCAAAACTATGTTGGAATTAGAGACGCCAAACTTGCATGAAATCGACCTCGATCGCGTTATTGCTTACGGTCATACTTGGAGTCCTACCCTAGAATTAGCGCCGCGTGTACCTCTATATCACGGTCACGCCGTCAATATAGATATGGCTTTATCTGCAACCATTGCTGCACAACGAGGTTATATTCCCACAACAGAACGCGATCGCATCCTCGACTTGATGAGTCGTATAGGCCTATCACTCGATCACCCACTATTAGATGGGGATTTACTCTGGTATGCCACCCAATCTATTACCCTGACACGAGATGGTAAACAACGCGCCGCCATGCCTCGTCCCATTGGTGAGTGCTTCTTTGCTAACGATTTGACTCGTGAAGAACTAGATACAGCTTTAGCTGAACACAAACGTCTTTGTGCTAAATACCCTCGTGGTGGAGCAGGTGTGGACGCATACATTGAACCCCAAGAAGTTCAATTAGTAGGAGTGTAAAAAGATGACGAGTATTACAGAACTCCCTCCAGCTAGACCAATCACACCACACAGCATCTTAGTAGCGCAACTTCAGCAAACCCTGAAATTAGCACAACAGCAAAACGTTCCCGCAGAGATATTAGATTCTCTACAGCAAGCAGTGCAATTAGCAGCAGGTTTAGATCCCTACTTGGATGATTACACTACGCCAGAATCAAGTGCATTAACAGCATTGGCGCAAAGAACCAGTCAAGAAGACTGGAGTAAACGCTTTAGTGATGGGGAAACAGTGCGCCAACTAGAACAGGAAATGCTCTCTGGACATCTTGAAGGACAGACATTAAAAATGTTTGTACACATGACTAAGGCCAAGCGCATTCTGGAAGTGGGAATGTTTACAGGGTATTCAGCCTTAGCAATGGCAGAAGCTTTACCAAGCGATGGACAACTCATAGCTTGTGAAGTAGATGCTTATGTGGCTCAATTTGCGCAAGCTTGCTTTGATACATCTCCCGACGGTGACAAAATCGTCGTTGAAGTAGCACCTGCGCTAGAGACACTCCACAAGCTAGCAGCAAGTAAAGAAACATTTGATTTAATCTTCATCGATGCCGATAAAAAGGAGTATGTAGAGTACTTTCAGATCATCTTGGATCGTGACTTACTAGCTCCCGACGGCTTAATCTGCGTCGATAATACTTTGCTACAAGGACAAGTTTATCTACCACCAGAACAACGCACCACCAACGGGGAAGCGATCGCTCAATTTAACGCTGTTGTCGCCGCCGATTCTCGTGTAGAGCAAGTTCTGTTACCCATCCGCGATGGTGTAACTCTGATTAGACGGGTAGCGTAATTCAGGGATAAGGGGGATGATCCTCCCCCCTCTTGTACAGACGCGATTAATCGCGTCTCTACCCCCACTCCCTCATCTGTTTATACTTTCAACGACTTATGGCACAATCAATTTCGTTATCTTTGCCTCAATCGACAACGCCATCAACGGGTGTGAGGGTAAAGATAGTGGCTTTATTCAAGACTCTGGGTACTCTGACATTATTACTATTAGCCTTGCCATTCAATGCTTTGATAGTGTTGATCGCTTTGCTGTGGGGAATTGCGCGATCGCCTTTTAGCAAAAAAGCTGTCGTCGCTGCTAATCCTCAAACTATCTTGGTAAGTGGAGCCAAGATGACCAAAGCCTTGCAACTGGCGCGTAGTTTTCATGCCGCCGGACATAGAGTTATTTTGATTGAAGGTCACAAATACTGGTTATCTGGCCATAGATTTTCCCAAGCTGTAAGTCGTTTTTATACAGTCCCCGCACCGCAATCAGACCCAGAAGGATATATTCAGGCGCTAGTGGAAATCGTCAAGAAAGAAAAAGTTGACATTTACGTACCTGTATGCAGTCCGATAGCTAGTTACTACGATTCTTTAGCAAAGCCTGCATTATCAGAATACTGCGAAGTTTTCCACTTTGATGCAGATATTACCAAGATGTTAGATGATAAATTTGCCTTTACCGATCAAGCGCGATCGCTTGGTTTATCTGTTCCCAAGTCTTTTAAAATTACCGATCCGCAACAAGTTATCAATTTCGATTTTAGTCAAGAAACCCGTAAATATATCCTTAAAAGTATTGCTTACGACTCCGTTCGCCGCTTAGATTTAACTAAACTACCCTGCGACACCCCAGAAGAAACAGCCGCCTTTGTCAATAGTTTACCCATCAGTCCAGAAAATCCTTGGATTATGCAAGAGTTTATTCCTGGGAAAGAGTTCTGTACCCATAGTACAGTCCGGGATGGAGAATTAAGATTGCATTGCTGTTGTCACTCTTCTGCATTTCAAATTAACTATGAAAACGCCGAAAATCCCCAAATTCGTGCATGGGTGCAACATTTCGTCAAAAATTTGCGCCTAACTGGACAAGTTTCTTTCGACTTTATCCAAGCTGAAGACGGTACCGTTTACGCCATTGAATGCAATCCTCGTACCCATTCAGCAATCACCATGTTTTACAATCATCCTGGTGTGGCAGAGGCCTATTTTGGTAAAATCCCCCTACCCGCACCTCACGAACCCCTAGCAAATAGCAAGCCTACATACTGGATATATCACGAAATTTGGCGATTAACTGGTGTCCGTTCCGGGAAACAATTGCAAACCCGCTTGAATATCCTATTCAGGGGAACTGATGCAATTTTCCGCCTTGATGACCCTGTACCATTTTTAACCTTGCATCACTGGCAGATTCCCTTACTTCTGCTTCAGAATCTCCAAAAACTCAAAGGCTGGGTAAAAATAGACTTCAACATTGGCAAACTGGTGGAATTAGGTGGCGATTAAAAATAAAAAACTCCACCCACGAATCGGAGTCAGTAGGGGCGGGTTTATTAAGATCATCGTCTAAAAATGAGGATATCTGTAAACCCGCCCCTACAACTGACTTTTGACACGCGAAGCGCAATAAAAAATTATACATATTTACAAAATAGAATCATGTCAAAACTTCGTATACTTCATTTAGTTGGCTCTGCCGAAAATGAATTTTACTGCGATTTGTCACGCCTTTATGCTCAAGATTGTCTCACAGCAACAGCAGAGCGATCGCGCTATGATTTTCAAATTGCATATATCACACCCGATGGAAAATGGCGATTTCCTGCTTCTTTGAGTTTAGAAGATATTGCGATCGCCAAACCGATGACTTTGTTTGCAGCCATACAGTTTATAACAGCGCAAAACATTGACCTAGTGTTACCACAAATGTTTTGTATTCCGGGAATGACTCACTACCGTGCTTTATTTGACCTGCTGAAGATTCCTTACATCGGTAATACTCCAGATATTATGGCGATCGCATCTCACAAAGCTAGAGCCAAAGCAATTGTCGCCGCCGCCGGGGTAAAAGTACCGCATGGACAACTCCTCCGCCCAGGAGACGTACCCACAATTCCACCTCCAGCCGTCGTCAAACCTGCAAGTTCCGACAACTCTTTAGGAATAGCCTTAGTTAAAAATGTGACTGAATATGACGCAGCCTTGAAGACAGCATTTGCATACGCAGATGAAGTCATTGTAGAAGCATTCATCGAACTCGGCCGAGAAGTCAGATGTGGCATCATCGTTAAAGATGGGGAACTAGTAGGTTTACCCTTGGAAGAGTATCAGGTAGACCCAATCTCCAAACCCATCCGTAACTATGCTGATAAGCTGCAAAAAAAGGACGATGGTAACTTGCATTTAATGGCTAAAGACCATACAAAGGCGTGGATTGTAGACCCTAAAGACCCCATCACCCAAACAGTTCAGGAAGTAGCAAAGCAATGTCATCAGGCTTTAGGTTGTCGCCACTACAGCTTATTTGATTTCCGAATCGATCCAAAAGGACAACCTTGGTTTTTAGAGGCTGGATTGTATTGTTCTTTTGCTCCTAAAAGTGTGATTTCCTGTATGGCGAAAGCAGCCGGAATTTCTTTAAATGAGTTATTAATAACGGCTATCAATCAAACCTTGGGAAATAAATTGAGGCAGAGCCTCATAAATTTAAGCTCCCACGCAGAGCATGGGAGCTAGATGGAATTGGGGTTTCACGTTAAGTTGACACAAATAGGGTCACCCCGCCCCTACAATTGGGTATAATTTATTTGTTGGAGTTTCCTAAGTCCAATAAATAATTAAATCAAGCTACTGGCGAATTTTTGTAAATCAACATTGGGATTATACACAGTAGCTAGAAGATCGTTCGTTCCTTTGTCATAGATCAGCACGCTTTGATTTTGACCTAATGCCAGCCGCACATTACTAGGATCGGCAACATCAAACTTTGTCATCCCAAATTGGTAGTTGTAAATTTGATCGTATCCTAGTCCTACATCCAGAACTACGACATCGCGACCACCATTTAATCGCACAATATCCCATCCAGAACCGGAATTAATCACATCATTGCCGGAACCAGTGTTAATGGTGTCGTTACCATCACCAGCCCAGATTTTATCATTGCCACCATTACCATTAATCAGATCGTCACCCGAACCACCATAAATTAAATCATTACCAGAACCACCATTAATAATGTCATTTCCAGAACCGCCTAATAGTGTATCTCTGCCGCCATTGCCATTAATGGTGTCTCTACCGCTACCACCATCTAAGTAATCCTTGCCGGAACTGCCATTGATATTGTCATTTCCACCCAGTGCATAAAAGAAGTCATTTCCACCATTGCTATTAAAAACGTCGGCATATTGAGTGCCTCGAAGATTATCGCTTCCGGTTGAACCATTAAAAACAGCCATTTTTTATTTTCCTGATATTAATTAAGTGCTGATTTAATGTGCAAAATCAAGTAAAAATTTGCACATCACTTTTAGTTATGAATAAACAATAGATTATTTGCGTATTAGGCACATTACTTTGTGAGTTTATTTAGTATATATTTATTGAACTTAAAAGATAATTTTTTTACTTTCTTGAGCATGAAATATATGTTAAGTCCTTATATATCAATTGTTTAGAGACACGATACTCCTAATTATGGAGTAAAAAATAATACTATTTTCTGTATAAATTTATCCTGTATAAGCAATAAATTTATTATTAATAGAATAAGTAGGATTACAAGTGTTAAAAATCCATTTTTTAGCTGAATAATAACAGCATATTTAAATT
The DNA here is from genome assembly GCF_014696435.1 of Calothrix anomala FACHB-343. GTDB lineage: Bacteria > Cyanobacteriota > Cyanobacteriia > Cyanobacteriales > Nostocaceae > Aulosira > Aulosira anomala_A. The sequence continues at coordinate 43,240 of NZ_JACJQG010000033.1, forward strand.
TAAATGCTTGGAATATCGAGTCAGGGTAATTACTGGCTCTCTAGAAGGCTATTTTCTGGTTAAACATACATTTATTACTGATTATCCGCCAGCTACTACTGAATACTGAGCCTCGTAAGTTGAATCAGTTTGCAAACTAAATTTATATGAGTAACTGCTCTCATATATATTTAGAAATATTACATTAATACAGGCGATCGCGATATTTTCACCAGTAGCGACTTCTTTAACTCTGTGAAATGCGATCGCCTGATTCTACTTGAAAAAGTCACAAAGAATAAAAAAATTAAATATCTTAATATAAATCATCATTTCATAAAATTCTTTTACCTAAAGCCACCTCTCTATCTGGCTGAATTAAAACGACTTCCCCCTCATCAAGCACTACTCCTAATACCAAAACCTCAGACATAAAATCTGCAATTTGGCGAGGGGGGAAGTTAGTAACGGCTAAGATTAATTTATTGACTAAATCCTCTGGCTGATAAAGCTTAGTAATTTGGGCACTAGATTTTTTAACGCCCAAATCACCAAAATCTATCCACAGTTTATAGGCGGGTTTTCTTGCGTTAGGAAAGTCTGCTACTTCGATAACCTTCCCAACGCGAATCTCGACTTTTTCAAAGTCATCATAGGTAATTTGTGGCATTTATTTACCTATTAACTTTACTAAACCAATCCCACCGAAATAAAGCCCTAAAACTGCTCCTGCTAAAAGGCTTTGGGTTAAGGGGTCAGTAGAAGGTGTAAGCACAGCACCGAGAACTACCGCACCCATAATTACGTATCGCCAACCAGAATACATTTGTTTGGAAGATACAATTTCCAATGCCCCAAGTAATAATTGAATGACCGGAATTTGAAATGCTAAACCCGTACTAAATAACAGCAGTAAAACAAATTCAAAATACCTTTCAATTGACCAAAGTTGCTCTACTACATCCGCACCATAGCTAATAAAAAACTTTAAAGCGGCGGGAATCAGTAGAAAATATGCAAATACTAACCCTGCCACAAATAGCACGCTCGAACCGAAAACCACAGGCCCTAATAAACGGCGTTCGCGGCGAGTTAATCCGGGAAGGACGAACTGAATAATTTGATAAAGGATAAAGGGTGTAGACAGCAATAAACCACTGTAAGCGGCAACTTTCAAAGAGACAAAGAAATATTCGCCAGGGGCAAGTTGGAGAAATTTTACCCCCTGGGCGGGCACTTCTAATAGCTGAACAATCGGTCTGACGTTAAAGAAACAGCCAAAAACAGCGACTGCAACGGCAATTAATGCATAAAAAATCCGTTGCCGCAACTCCTCTAGGTGGTCAAAAAACGACATTTCTACCTCATCTGGCAACTCATCTAGAGGATCGTCCTCAGAGTTGCCAAATTCTTCCACTTCGATATCCGGAGAAGTTGTAGCAGTTGCATCTGAGTATTCATCAGATGAATTGGACTGCGCTTGGGTATCTAAATTTTGTGGCGTCATGATTCAGCAATTAGGCAACATTTGCTAACTATTTTACTGGGCATTGGGCATGGGGCATTGGGCATTGGGCATTGGGCATTGGGCATGGGGCATTGGGCATGGGGCATTGGGCAAAAGTTAGGTTTGAAGGTGCAACTTCCGGCATCAAAGCTGCAATGTTGAGGTTTAAAGACGCAACTTTTGACATCAGAACCGCAATGTTGAGGTTTAAAGGCGCAACTTCCGACATCAAAGGCGCAACTTCCGACATCAAAGGCGCAACTTCCGACATCAAAGCCGCAACTTCCAGCATCAAAGGCGCAATGTTCAAGCTCAAAGCTGCAACTTCCGACATCAAAGGCGCAATGTTCAAGCTCAAAGCTGCAACTTCCGACATCAAAGGCGCAATGTTCAAGCTCAAAGCCGCAACTTCCAACATCAAAGCCGTAACTCCCCGATTAAAAGTTTAACGCCCCATGCCCCATGCCCCATGCCCCATGCCCCGTACTCAATGCCCCATGCCCAATCATTACTGATTCGGCAATTTTGGATGTTCGTTGGAGTATTTACCGACTAATTCGGAAATTTCTGGGTTATACAGTCGTAAATAATTCCAATAGTTGCCTAAAACTTGACGGACGTAATTTCTGGTTTCATCAAAGGGGATGTTCTCGACAAACTCATCTGGATCTTGTGTGGGTAGAGTTTGCAGCCATTTGGAAACGTTGCCGGGGCCTGCATTGTAACTAGCGATCGCTAACAGGGAGTTATTGTTATATTGCTGATGGGTATGATCCAAATACCAAGTACCCAGCATAATATTGTTGTCAGGATCTTCTAGCTTAATTGTTTTGCTATCAACTTTGATTTGTGGGGCGATCCATTTAGCTGTGCTGGGTAATACCTGCATCAAGCCCATAGCATCGGCAATGGATTTGGCTTTAGCTTCAAACCGCGACTCTTGACGAATCAAAGCAGTGACTAGCAAGGGATTGAGCTGGCGTTCTTTTGACCATTTTTCAATTTCTTGCAAGTAAGGAAAGGGATAACGGGCTTGCCAGTAAATGCTTTGTTTGCTGAGAGTTTGATATTCGGCTTGTTCTTCTGGTTTCTCTCTGTCTTCTAATTTAGAAATTGTATCAATGCCAATTTTATTTTCTCCCCTAGCTAGCTGCATTAAACCCTCGGTAAATTGTTCGGCTACCGTAGGTTGGGCTTTATTGATAAATTCTGTCTCCCATTGCAACCAAGCGTCTCTATCTTGACCTAAAAGATACAATTCTTTAAAGGTATCTGAACCAGCCGTAGGTACGGGACGTTGTGGGGGAACTACTTCGGGGTTCATTTGCCGGACGGTATTAAAATTACCCACATTCAGCCCCAAAATTGCCGCAGATCGCCATGCATAGTAGGAGTAAGGAAACTGGCTAATTACATATTCATAAGCGGTTTTCGCTTCTTGTTGTTTTCCTAGCTGGCTAGCCCATTTTCCCACCCAAAAACCTGCTCTAGGAGCCAAAATACTGGAGGGGTTGTTATTGGGAATTGGTTCTGCCCATTGCCATGCACCAACATAATCTTTAGCTTTGGCTTTTTCTTGGGCGACTTTCCAGCGATATTCTGCGGCTTCATCAGAATCAGGGTATTTGCTAATCAGTAATTGCCATGTTTGGGCTGCTGATTTATTATCCTTGAGTCCTTGGTAAATTTTGGCTTTTTCTACTAGTGCTTTCGGCGCTGCTTGGGGAAATTTAGCGATCGCTTGATCGAGATAAGGTAAGGCGTCTTTACGAGTTTTCGCCATTTCCGCTAAACGTAGCAAGCCTGTTCCAGTTTCTTCAGCTTCAGGAAATTCTTGCAATAGTTGTTTATAACTAGCGATCGCTTTTTCCCTGTCTTTACCTGTTACTTGCAAACCCCGTCCAGTACGGTAGAGACTGAGGGCTGTCTTGGTTGCTTTACTATATGCGTTGGCAGCTTTGTCAAATTGGTTGTTGAGCCAATAAGCTGTGGCAATTATTTCCCAATCTTCTGGTTGGAGATTTGGCTGCTTCACTAGCGCATCTAATACGCCAACTATTCCCGGTTGATCGGCAGCGTATTTCGCCAACATTAACTGCAATTTTGGCTGATTGGGATTATCTTCTAGGCGTTTTTTGATAATTTCCCAGGTGAGGGGATGGGTAGGAAATTGAGCGATCGCAATATCCTGTTGCTTTGGTTGGGCAATCAAATAAATCGCTTTGACTGCGGCGGCGGTTTTACCATACTGTCTTACCACTTTCTGGCGCAAATCCGAAGCTTTTCCTGCTTCACCTAGCATATCTTGCGCCTGGGCTTGTTTGAGCAGAATGTAAGGTGCGAGAATCGGATAATCTTTCTCTAGTCCATCTAACAAAACTAAAGCTTTTTTTGCCTGTGTTCTGTCAATATAATCGCTAGCTAAAAGGTAACGAGCGCGTTCTCTATCTGGAGAACGGGAATTTTGGGCGATTTCCGCTAATTTTGCGGCTCTTTCTGGCAGAGATTGCGATACTAAAGGATATACAGCCGACTTAGCTTTACTAGCCTCCGAAATCTGTTCAGATTGATTGCTGTCTTGTTTGAGCCATTGTCCTATAGACTTTCCAAGCTGTGGTGCTGAAACCATTGCCCCAGCTAAAAAGGCACATAGTCCTGCACCAGCGATAATAGGAACTGGATTTTTTTTAAGTTGCTTCAGCATGAATACTCGCTGAAAATTTCAGATGAATTTCTTGAAACTTTAGCATTACTAGCGGTCAGTGGTGCCACTTTTTCTTTTTTATCTGAGATGAGGGGATCGGAGATTATGAAAGGTTCAAGTACCCCGATCGTATTCCTGTTTGATATTGCTGCATTCCCGCATGGGTAAATATTCCTCAAGGATGAGGTAATTTTCTCAGCCAGCACCTATGTTTGAGAACTCAACAAGAGTAACAATAGAGATTTCTTAATATAATTTCTTAATATAATTTATAGATAAGTTTTGTCAGCGATCGCTCATCTCTCCTCTTTCTAGTATAAATATCACAGTTGTACCAATTCAATATCATCTAGCCCACGAAGGTGGGCTTTGTAATTATAGCCCCACCCTTATAGGGTGAGGGCGTTAATGTGCTATTAGTGATGTTGGATTGTGGCTGCTTCGATTGATTTCCCGCATAAATTCGGCGTCTACAGACTGATTGAGATTTTAAGTAAGTCTGCGGGAATAAACCAAACTATATTGCGCAATGTAAACATGCCTGAAACCCTTACCAATTACCAATGACAAATGACAAATGACAGATCTCGCATAAACCCGCCCCTACAGTTGTTTTTTGAATCTTTCTAATACCCCATCCCTTTATTTACCACTTACTCTAATTCCCATTCCAGCTTTAAAGTTTCTAGCTTGGGATTTTTTACGCTTAAGCTGTGACATTCATCCAAAAATCCTTTTACCTGTTCTTCGTTGAGAGTCAAACCACCCTCTTGCAGGTTATGAATATAAGTGATGATATCAGCAGTGGTGAGAGATGAGCTAATTTCTTCTAGTAAAATAGCGTTTCTGACTTCTCTACAGACTAATTCAATATCTGATGAAGTAAACCTGACACTTTTTTCGGCTAAAATCTCAAAATTAATTATCTGCTCAAAGTCAATCTTTGCAAGATAATGTTGAAATATCTCGATTCTTTCCCATTTATCTGGAGGAAATATCGGAATCTTCCAATCTAATCTTCCCGAACGCTTTAAAGCACTATCAATACCACTTAAATAATTAGTAGCTGCAATCACAATTACATTACTATTGCGGAGATTATTCAATTCAATCAACAATTGATTAATAGTTGCTTTTTGGTCTGTATGGGCGTTATCTTCATTCCGATTAAAGCCAATACTATCTAACTCATCGATAAATAACACCGAGGGAGATTTCTTTTTAGCCTGAGCAAAGATATCACGGATATTTTTCTGACTCTGACCTATCCATACACTAATAATATCTGCTGGTGAAAATTTAAAAAAATATCTTCCCGATTCGTTAGCAAATGCATTCGCCAGTAGGGTTTTACCGCATCCAGGTAAGCCATAAAATAAAATTCCACTAATAGCATCTTGATAGCCTTTAGATTGAAGTTTGAGCAGTTTACTTAATTTCTCTTTCTCCTCTTTCAATCCTTTAACTTGACTAAAATCTAGCTTAATCTCTGGGGCACGATTAGTCAGAGAATAGGTTTGTCCTAAACTTTGTTTTTTGATTCCATACTCAAACGATGGATAATTAATAGCATCAAATGAAACGGGTACTAGTTGATGATTTTCATAATCTGGAGCCATGACGACAATCTGAAAATTATCGCTATAATACCCAGCTAGTTTAAATTCTAAGACTTCTTTCGCCTTCTTAATTTGGTAATAGTTACGAGCAATTTCAAAACCAGGAACGACTAACCAAACAGTCTCTAATTGATTCGGCCATACTTTTGATTTTTGGAAAATTCGCTTAATTGAATCTAAAAATAAATTATTATCTTGAAATTCTTGATACTTAAGAGTTTCTATCTCCACAATTACTTTATTTTCCACATACACTTGAATAATTTCGCTTTGATATTCTTCCTCGTAATCTGACATTTCATCATCAGTTGTTTCCTGATCTCTAGAAGTCAATTCTACTTCACAGCGAATCTGAGACAGTTCATAACCTAAATTTTCTAAAGTCTTAATGGCAAAATATTTCAGGTAAATATATTCTGTACTTTCTTGTTGCCACTTCAAAGTATAAAAATGTTCAGCTTTCATCCTCATTAATAACTGAGATTCAGCAAATATTTGTGCCTTTTGCAACTCTAAGAAGTAATTTAATAACGATGCTTCATCTTCCTCCATTTGATAATATGGCAGTTCTAAAAGTAAGCGGAAATGAGCATAAATTTCTTCTTTATGCTTAATCGCAGCTTCATTAGGATATTTACATCTTAAGGTGAAGGTAAAAGGAATTTTACTAGCTACTCTGTCTACCAGATATCCTAGAGCATCTTCTTGCTGCTGTGCTTGAATATCGGATGCTGATGGACAATGAAAGACAATAAAGAACTGTTCAGAATTATATTTATTAGCATATAGAGATATCTGCTCAAACTGCTCGTCAAATTTTTCACAATCTAGTAAATCTAAAGCAGTATTGCCCAAGATAACGCTGGTCATTGTGGAAAGATAAAAATGATAAATATTCGCATCAGACAGCGAATATTCCTTTTCGTCGTCGCTATCATCGGCAGTAATATTGGTAGTAAATTTTTGATTAGAAGCTTTAGGAATAAACCCGCTACCTTTATACTGATATTTTCTAATTAACTCATAATTTAAAATTTTGACAACAATATCAGAAAAGAAATCTTCTTTTTGTGGTATGAGAAAAATTCCCACTGGTTGATTTGAGTCTAAACATACCTGAAAGCGTTCGTATTCTTGCTCAGAAACAAAATCAAACAAGTAATAGAAAAAATCATGTTTAACGGGAATGGTATCGCTTAATTTCGCTAAAATTGCCGCCGAATCAGCCGATTTATTCTCTGGAGTGACACCTTTAATCGAAATCGCTAGTTTAGTATCTAAAGGGGTGTTTAAATCAAATATTGGCTCAGTATTAAGTTCCAAATCATCGAGAGCATGATTAAAATTATCTACAAAAGCTTGACTGCGGCGCTGATAGCCAAATTGCTCCATAATAGTTTTAACTCGCAGACTTTTTTTAGTTCTTCCAGTTCGCTGCAGTTCATTTTTAATCGCGCGTAAGTAGGCTGTATATGACATTATGTGCTTTTTACTCTGTCTAACTTAAGTGAGTCTCCCCACAGGGAGCAATAATATAATTCCCCAAGCTATATGTATAGTTAACTTAAGTGCGTAAGCGTTATGTAAAGGCTGAAGGCTGAAGGCTGAAGTGAAGATTGGTTAGGAAAACTTTACTTCTTGTTACAAAATTCTCCTGCTTCAGCCTCTCTACTAGTACCTAGCCCCTAGCCCCTAGCAGTTGTGTTGGAAATTAGCAGGCGACATAGAAACCGCAGATGGTATTTTACAGAAAACATGGCTGGATATTTATTTATGATGCCTGCCATTTTGGTTTTGGGTATTTTTGTCGTACTTCCAATTCTTTACGCTGTCTTTCTTTCTCTACATAAGGTTCAGCTTCTCGGCGGGATTGAATATCAGTTCATCGGTTTTCGCAATTTCACGCGCTTAGTTGAAGATGAACGGGTGTGGATTGCGTTGAAAAATACAGCCGAATACGTTGCAATTGTTGTACCCGCCCAAACTATTCTCGCTTTAATTCTCGCTGTTACGCTAAATTCTGGGATTCGCGGGCAAAATTGGTGGCGCATTCTCTACTTTTTACCCACAGTCACCTCTTCAGCAGTGCTGACGCTGATTTTCATGTGGATTTATAACACCGATGGGCTACTTAATGATGTTCTTGGTGCTGTAGGTTTACCTAGATATAACTGGTTAGGCGATCCAGCCGTTGCTCTCAAAGGGATTATGATCATGAATATTTGGTCAACAGCGCCGTTTTACATGGTAATTTACCTAGCGGCGTTGCAGGATATCCCCCAGTCACTTTATGAAGCTGCTGAACTCGATGGGGCAAATGGCTGGCAAAAGTTGATTCATGTGACTATCCCCATACTCCAGCCTGTAACTTTCTTTGTGGTGGCGATGGGAGTAATTGGGACTTTTCAATTATTTGACCAATCTTATATTTTTTCTGCTGGTACTGGCGGCCCTAATAATGCGACTTTGACGGTAGTGTTACTAATTTACCAAGCTGTATTTCGGAATTTACAGATGGGTTATGCAGCTGCGATCGCTTTTTTATTAGCCGCCATCATTATTGCGATCGCTTTAATTCAACGGCGAATTTTTGGAGGTGACAAGCTGTGACTCCTATCTCTCGCTTTTCTTGGCTAAAACTGCTGCTGTACGCCTTACTCACAGTCTATGCCATCATCACTATCATTCCCTTTGTTTGGGCACTCTCAGCTTCATTTAAGCCCCTATCAGAAATTGTCAGTGGCGAGCCTAATTTAATACCACGAAATTTCACTTTTGACAACTATAAGCAAATATTCTTACAAGAGCCATTATTTTGGCGTTGGCTATTTAACAGCGTATTTATTGCCTTCAGTGTAACTATTTTAAATTTACTGCTCAACTCAATGGCAGGCTACGCTTTAGCTAGATTGAGCTTTGCTGGCAAACGCTTTTGGTTTTTACTGATTTTGGCAGTTTTAGCCGTTCCTGCCCAGATTACCCTCATACCCACCTTTTTGATTTTAAAAGCGATCGGCTGGCTCAATACTTACCAAGGCGCGATCGTACCTAGTATGGTTAATGCCACATTCATTTTTATGATGCGGCAGTTTTTCGTTAATTTTCCTAAAGAATTAGAAGAAGCCGCCCAACTAGATGGTTTAAACAGCTTAGGCATTTTTCGGCATATTGTCTTACCCTTAGCCAAACCCGCCCTAGCAGCCCAAGCAGTTTTTGTCTTCATGGGTAGCTGGAATAATTTTTTGCTCCCTGTAGTCATTTTATTTGACCCAGAAATGTTTACTCTGCCTTTAGGGCTAAACAGCTTTAAAGGTCAATACATCAGCTATTGGAACTACATCATGGCTGCTTCAATGGTATTCACCCTCCCAGCTTTAGCAATCTACGCCTTTTTCAACCGCTACTTTATTCAAAGTGTCACATTTACTGGAGGTAAAGGGTAACAGTCAACAGTCAACAGTCAACAGTCAACCATCAACCATCAACCGTCTTTCCCAACCTCTACGATCCCCACTGTAACTAGAACAGTATTTTGAGCGACAAATTGCACTCTTAACGTGATATTGGTATTACAGCGACTTAATCTCTATATATCAGTTAACAAAACATTATGGGTTTTGCAGACCTATCAATCGCAGAGATAGCAGCAGACTACAGTATGACTGTGGACAAAGGTTTTTCTCTGTATAACCACCTCTTAATTGCCGATAAACACCAAAAAACCCGTTTGGCGTTGGCGGCTGCAAAGGCAATTATTTCGCAATTATTGTCTGAGAAATACCCAAAAGGTACTAGCACCTGTTAGGTGTTAGCAAAGCCACCTCCAGGGCTATCTTGGGCTTGGATTCATGGCAAAAAACAATTAACAACATAGAGATTGAGTAACGCTAACTAGCTGTGTTGAGTGTCAAAATCTTTAAGGGGAAACATGTTTAGAAGATTAATTGGCGTGGTTGTGGCTACTGTTTTACTAACGTTTCAGCTGATTGTCGGTAGCGCAACAGCCCTAGAATTGGATGAGGCTATCAGAACAGTGCCATTAAACGATAAGGGTGATACCATTACTCTCAGCTTAAAGCAAGTCAAAGAAGGTAAAGCTTTATTTCAGTACGCTTGCGCTCAATGTCACGTTGGTGGTGTCACCAAGACTAACCAAAACGTAGGGTTGGAACCAGAAGCACTAGCACTGGCTACACCAAACCGTAACAATATTGAAGGTTTGGTTGACTACATGAAGAATCCTACTACCTATGATGGTGAAGAGGAAATTTCTGAATTACACCCCAGCACCAAGAGTGCAGATATTTTCACCGAAATGAGAAATTTGACCGATGAAGACTTAACAGCGATCGCAGGTCATATTCTCCTACAACCCAAAGTTGTTGGCACCAGATGGGGAGGTGGCAAAATTTACTACTAAAGCCAGTAATTAGTACTGAGTACTGAGGTCTGAGATCTGGGTGCTGAGTAATGGGACTGGGGATTTGGGACGATCCACTCTCATATCCCCACTTCTGGAACAATCAGCAATCAGAACTGGGAACTCAGTACACTTTGCCCGATTAACTCTATTTCAGCTAGCTGCTAATGCTATATCGATTATTTGCGCGTTATCTATTTCTAGTTTTGCTGATTGTCTTATTGGTCGATCGCAGCAGTACTTTACCTGCTCAAGCTGCCAATATCGATGCTTATATTGGGCGTTATTTACACGTTACTGAGCCAATTGCACTAGAACTGGATGAACAAGGAAATACTCGTCTGTTTTCCCCATTAGAATTATCTGCTGGGAAAAAACTGTTTGAAACCAACTGTATTAACTGTCATGTTGGTGGCGCGACTTTACCCGATCCTCAAGTATCTCTGGCGCTAGAAACCCTCAAAGGTGCTAATCCAAGACGCGATCGCCTTAACTCTCTGGTTGACTTTATGCGTCAGCCCATGACATACGATGGTACTCAAGAAACCTATTGGTGTCGAAAGTTGACCCCTGATTTTCTCTCCCAACAGCAAGTGGAACGTTTAGCCGCTTTTGTTCTTACCGCCGCAAAAAAAGCTCCTGGTTGGGGTCAAGAAGATTTTTAGACTTCTACAGCTAAATTTCTCTTGGCAAAAAATATTTATTTTTGAGATTATACTATAAATTTACTTTTACTAGCTGAAGTATACAGATTATTTTAGGTTAAATTTATTTAAGTATGTTTACCGGATTGGCTAAATTTCTACTAGAGAAATAGAGTTCATTATTAAAAAAAATTCATCTATGACAGATTGTCATATTTGGCGTATTTTTTATTTAAAATGGGGAAGGGAAAATTAAAACCATTTGTTAGGAGAACGCCATGAAATTAATTGCGTCTAGCCTGCGGCGCTTGAGCCTAGCTGTATTGACAATTCTTTTAGTTGTTAGCAGCTTTGCTGTTTTTACTCCCAGCGCATCTGCTGAGACTTATCAAGTCAAACTAGGTAGTGATAAAGGACTACTACAATTTCAACCCAAGAGTATAACCATTAAAGCAGGTGATACAATTGAATGGGTGAATAACAAGCTGGCTCCTCATAACGTAGTGTTTGACGCTGCTAAAATCCCTACGAAAAGTGCTGATTTAGCTAAATCTTTATCTCAAACTAAGCTGTTGTTGAATCCAGGCCAAAAAGTAACCACCACCTTCCCCGCAGACGCGCCTGCTGGTGAATACTCCTTCTTCTGCACACCCCACCGTGGCGCAGGTATGACTGGTAAAGTCATTGTTCAATAGCTAGATACAGCTAGATAATAGATGATTTCCTTGCTTGGCTGGCAAATTAGCCCCTAGCAATCCATCATCAACCTAGAGTGATGACAATTTATAGATAATGAGCGGTGTCGAGTCTCATCCCTGCCTAAAATGCTAACCATTGCATAGGCTTGTTCACAGAGGGGGTAACTCGCCACCGCTAATTTTTATGGGATTTCCGGAAAAATAAGGGGAATCGTATTGAATTTTTTCAATGCAAAATTACAAATAAATTGAAGATTTCTGCGCTTAATAATGTTTATGCATTACAGAAATCAGCGCTTCATAGGGTAGAGTACACATAGCATTTGGTAATCTCTCAGGCTTCTAGCAGCCATAGAAAACTTACTGGAGAAGGTTTTGCAGTTGCCGAATGGTTGTTGCGAGGAGAATATCTTGAGAATACTTGTGAGAATACTTTTATTTATACTGCTGTTGGCGATCGCCTTTTTTAGATTCACATTCATTTTGCCAGCATTCGCTGTTGAAGCATCAGAAGGAGCCAAAATCTTTGAGGCTAATTGTTCTTCTTGCCATATAGGCGGCGGTAACATCCTCATTAGCCATAAAACCCTAAAAAAGGAGGCATTATCGAGTAATCTCGAAAATTATAACCAAGAAGGTATTCAAGCAATTATTCACCAGGTACAAAACGGCAAAAATGCCATGCCTGCCTTTAAAAACAAACTCAGCAATGAGGAAATTCTCCAAGTAGCCGCCTACGTCTTTCAAAAAGCGGAAACAGGGTGGTAATTAGGTATTGGGTATTGGGCATTGGGCGTTGGGCATTGGGCATTGGGCATTGGGCATTGGGCATTGAAAGAATTTTGGATATTTGATGAAGCTCTCAGTACAAGTTTTGGATTTTAGATTTTAGATTGGAATCTATGCATCGCAAATCTGTCTTGAAAATAGGAGCGCTTAGGCTAGGGGTTAGGGCGTGTTTTCAAACCCCGAAAGTAGGTTGTTTGAGGTGAACGCAACCCAACGAAGTAACGTAAATGTTGGGTTTTGTTCCTCAAACGCCACTCGCCTCAAGCCGGGAAACCCGCCCACGGCGGTGGCTCCCCAACCTACATTGAAGTCTAGCCCCTAGCCTCTAACCCCTACTTCCCCAATTCTTGCGATCGCTCTGTGGCGGCTTTGACTGCTTGAATTAAGGCGGAGCGAAAGGCGGCTTTTTCTAGTTGGGTAATACCGGCAATGGTTGTACCTCCGGGGCTGGTAACTCTGTCTTTGAGTTCTGCAGGGTGCATTTTGCTTTCATGGAGGAGTGTGGCTGTACCTAAGACGGTTTGTAGGGCGAGTTGGTTTGCGATCGCTCTTGGTAAACCTGCGGCTACTCCTCCATCTGCTAATGCTTCTACCATCAAGGCTACATAAGCCGGGCCGCTTCCCGAAAGTCCTGTAACTGCGTCCATTAAGCCTTCGGCTACTTCTACAACTTCCCCGACTGCGGTAAAAATTTGCTGGGCTATTTGCTGGTGTTTCACCGTCGTGTATGCGCCTAAGCAAATGGCTGTCATTCCTGCGCCGACGGTAGCAGGTGTATTTGGCATGGCGCGAATTACTGGTAATTGGGGAAATGCCGCTTCTAGCTGATTTAAAGTCACGCCCGCTAAAATCGAAATGACTAGGGGTGAGTTTTCTTTGACAGTTATCTCGATTATTTCTGCTAATTCTTGAGCGATCGCACTGAATACCTGAGGCTTTACTGCTAACAATACAACTTCCCGACTTTGCGCCAAAACTAGGCGGTTATCAGCAGTCACGTTCACATCGTATTGCTGCTTGAAAAAATTTTGTCTTGCTGGCTGGGGTTCGCTGACAATAACTTCCGATGGTTGATAAACTCCACGCGCAATAAGGCGGGATAATAGCGCTTCTCCCATTACCCCACCACCTATTAAGCCAAATTTAGTAGTCATTAATTAGTCATTAGTCAATTGTCAAGAGTCAATGGTCAAGGGTTAAGGGTCAATTGTCAATCGTTAAGATTGATTACCTCTGAATTGCGACTTAGGGAAAATCGAACGATGATTGCTGATTTAACTGTCACGGAGCCGAAATTTTGACTATTGACTTTGGACTATTGACTAATCCCAATTTACTGTGCTGCCATCCGGTTAGCTTCAGTTCCCCATGCTGGTGTTGTATTTGTGGTACGAGGACGCGCTGGGGGTTGTGGTACTTCATGAATAACTCCGCCGTGAGTGCTAACTTGCACACAGCTGGGTGTAAATAAAAATATGCTTTCGCCAATTCGCTCTTGATGCCCATCTAATGCGTAAGTACCACCTGCAACAAAATCTACTGCCCGTTGAGCTTGATCCGGGTCCATAATTGTTAAATTTAATACCACTGACTTGCGCTCACGCAAAGCTTGAATTGCCTGGGGCATTTCTTCAAAAGTGCGTGGTTCAAGTACTAATACTTCAGAAATTCCGTTAATTGCTCCTGGCATACCGATGACATTCCCCATTGACTTTGAACCTGTTGCTACATCATTACCCATTGTAGGCATGGGTTCCCGCCAACGTCGATTCTGGGGAGTCGGTTCTGGCGGTGCTGGTTGCACATTCTCTTCTTGATAGAGATTTTGGTAGCTTTCGGTTTCTGGCTCTTCTTCGTAGTATTCGTATTCTACAGGCTCATTGAGTCCGACAAAATCTCTGAGTTTAGTAAATATGCTCATCTTCTACGCTCCTGGTGCAAATTAACTTTAATGGTTTACCTGGCGATAAATCAGTGTAGCCGAATTTTATTGCTACAAAGGGGTTTATTCAGAATTTTATTACTAGCTGTAGCTTCTATTACTGGTTTAAGTGAGGAACAGATGCTGTTGAAGTCATCTGCACGCTCCCTATCCTTGATAATGAGTCAAGATTATATACTAATGTATTTCCAAATTAAAGTTACCTTAAGCTGATTTTTATTCAGTAAGGCTTTTGTCAAAATATATATTTTGTTACACGCTGCAATATTAAAATTGATAACTTGTGTCAATAGCAGGATAAAGCTGATGATACAAGGGATACAAGCTATTAATTAGCCTTCTCAGGGCGATCCCCGAACAAGATAGTTCCTAACCTTACCATCGTTGCACCTGCTGCTACGGCAATTTCGTAGTCACCTGACATGCCCATCGATAGGTGCTGCATGGGGATCTGCGGATAGTTATTTTCTCTAATGGTTTTCGCTAGGCTAAAAGTACTATTAAATACATCTAACGTTTCCGCTTCATCTAAGCCTAAGGGCGGAATTGTCATCAAACCTTGAATTTGTAAATTTTTATATTGAGCGATCGCAGGTAAATCAGTTAACAATTGGGGTACAGTCCAGCCTGATTTGTTGGGATCGGGGAGAATCTTGACTTGCAAGCAAATTTGAGGACTCACACCCAACTGTGACGCTAAATTATTTAAGCGCTGTGCCAGTTGCAAATTATCGACGGAGTGAATCCATTGAAATAGTTCTAGAGCTTTTTTGGCTTTATTGCTTTGTAAATGTCCAATAAAGTGCCAAGTAATATCTGACAAGTCTTGTAACTCAGCTTGTTTGCTAGCGGCTTCTTGAATTCGGCTTTCACCAAAATCACGAATTCCTGCGGCATAGGCGGCGCGGATCTTATCCGCAGGAACCGTTTTACTAACAGCAATCAAGCGAACTGAATCGGGGAGGGAGGAGCGAATTTGAGTAATACGTTCGCTAATCGAACTAGTCATTGGAATGTGCGTTGGAAAACACTCTGAAGCTGATCGTACTCCTGTAACTGCCCCGTGCGACGCAAAGTCCGCAAGCGATTTTCCAACATCATTCTGGCTTCAGTGCGGCCTATAGGCTGAAATTTTATACCTTTGATGTCATTTGCTACTAAAAAAAATAAGCGTTGGGCATAAAGTGTAGTAAACAGATCCTGGGTCTCATCCACCATACAGATTCTGTAAAGTAAGCCCCAAGTCGGATGATTAATGTAAGTTTCTGCGTTTTCTGGATTCATTTAATAATCAAGGTAAGCGTCAATTGTTCTTTTCGCAGTTTTTGTACCAACATTCAGATGATGATAACTTGCTGGCGTCAGGATATTTGTCCTAAATTATGCGAAATTCAATAAGTTTTGCTGTTGAATGGCAACTGTGAAGACCTTGATCTAGTTACTCATAGAGAGATGATGCTACTAGTGGCGATTTGGTCTAGTGGAATTTGCACTTCAGGTGCTATTCAGCAATCGGCTCTGCCATCTTATTTGGAGTTAAGAACAGCAAGGTAATGCGCCGTCAGACTGGTTTTTGCATAAGCCTCTCTCTATGCTGCCATAATTTCTGTCTATTGGCGCATTATGGTCAAAAGTACAATCAGCTATTCTGCTTTTAAGTTGCACAATCCATGGTGAGGGCTGTTGACCGTTGACCGTTGACTGTTAACAGCCCTTATTAGTAGTTATGCAATTTAGATGAGCATTAGCTTATTCGTTAATTCAGCATGTCTATGTTGAGTGCCATTATTTGTGCTTGAGCTTTGTGCAGAGATTCATTTCATTCTGGCTTACGATCGCTCTTCGCGGCAAGACCTATGGGAATTTCTTATGAGGAGTAGGGGGGAAGGGAAGGGAGACAAGGGAGACAAGGGAGACAAGGAGAGAAGTCTGAGCGCCGGCTTCCGGCGCTCAGAACTTCGGAGGACAAGGGAGAGGTTATTTTCTCGCCCTCCTGTGCTGATACAGTGCTGGGATAATTTATGTTTGGCTGGCGGCTAAATATCTGTGCCGATCGCTAAACGCACGCCCCAAAATAAAGTTAATGTGGCAATAGCTAGCCAATCCCACCTTTTTAAGCGTAAATCATGCCAAGGGACTCTATGCTCGTTGGGACTGGTAAAACCGCGCACCATCATTGCACTAGCCATTTGCGCGGCTCGCAGGAGGAGATTTTCTAACAAGCGCTCGGCGACAATCATCCAAACTTTGACTGCGCCTTTAATTCCTAGCTTTTTCCAATTAATCGCTCTAGTCATGACGGAGCGGATGAGGTTCTGGACTTCTTCTAAAACGAGAGGGATAAAGCGTAAGGATAAAGTTAAGGTGAGAGCAACTTCTGTTACGGGTAACTTTAGCCGTCGTAGGGGTTGCATTAAGCTTTCCATCCCGGCGGTGATTTCTTCGGGTGCGGTTGTGAGCAGATAAAGGTTAGTGCTGTAAATTACTGTAAACAAAATTGTACTTAACCGCACAGCCAAATCTAAGGAACGGCGGTTAACTTTCACAGGCCCTTGGCTAAATATGACGTATTTATATTCTTTATTCCCAAATACTGCTTTTTCATCTACCTTGGCGTTATTCGTGGTAGTTGATTGCGGGCTGAGAACTTGTTCGTTAACTGGTAAGCGTTGTTGATAGTTGATCCCCAACCCATCTGGACTGATGGCTGCTATGGTAAAAACAAAAAAGGCTAGGACTAATAACCAACCCATTTGCTGTTGCCATACACGGCGGGGAATTCTGGCGATGAGGGTAACTATAATTAATAGGGTTACCAAGAGTATGCGCCATTCATTCCGCGCAAAAGTATAACTTGTAAGAAAACTCATCAACCAAGCAAACTTGACTCTGGGGTCAATTTTATGCAGCCAAGTTTGCGGTTCTTCTAGGTAAAGTCCTAATGGTAGCGATCGCAGTAAATCCATAGATGGGGTAAAACTTAAAAGATAAAAGAAAAAGGTAACACTTATTGTCGTTTACCTTTTTACTTTTTACTTTTTACTTGATTACACGCGGGTAGCCCGGTTAACACTACCGCTTTCTACATCACGGACTTTCTTACTGCGCCACAGTAAACGAATGGGAGTCCCTTTAAAGCCTAGTTGTTGACGAAATTGGCGTTCAATGTAGCGGCGATAGTTGTCGTTAAAGCGTTTCGCCTCATTGACAAATAAAGCGATCGTTGGCGGTTGGGTACTAACTTGCGTCCCATAGTAAATTTTACCTTGTCGCCCGCCCCTTGAAGTTGGTGGAGAATGCCAACTCACCGCGTCTTCGAGAACTTCGTTAATTACGGCAGTACTGACACGGCGTTTGTGGGATTCAGCCGCTTCAACTACCAATTCTAAGATTTTTTCTACTCGCTGTCCGGTTAAGGCGCTGACATAGATGGTGTCTGCCCATTCGGTAAAATGTAGCCGTGATTGCAGATCTTTTTCGTAGTCATAGATAGTGTATGAGTCTTTTTCGACTGCATCCCATTTATTAACTACGACTATACAAGCTCGTCCTTCTTCAATTATTCGTCCTGCTAATTTTTGGTCTTGTTCGGTAACGCCATCTAAAGCGTCTATGACCATTAAAACCACATCAGCGCGGCGAATGGCTTTAAAAGCACGGTTAATACTAAAGAATTCTGTACCGTAGTCGATGCTTTTCTTTTTGCGAATTCCCGCAGTGTCAATTAAGCGATAGGTTTGTCCATCCCGTTCAACTACTGTATCAATCGCGTCACGGGTTGTGCCGGAAATGGGGCTAACAATTGCCCTTTCTTCTCCGACGAAAGCGTTTAATAAACTGGATTTACCTACATTTGGTCTGCCGATAATGGCTACCTTGATTTCGTTAGTTTCCGGTACTTCTGTAACGTGGGGAATGTGCTTAATTAACTCATCAAGTAATTCGCCTGTACCGCTACCGTGAATTGCGGAAATGGGGTATGGTTCACCTAATCCTAATTCCCAAAATTCCGCCGCTTGAATTAAGCCTTGATCGGGGGATTCACATTTATTAACAGCTAATAGCACAGGTACGGGTTGTTGACGTAACCATGTGGCGATTTCTTCATCAGCAGGTGAGGGGCCGAGTTGTCCATCAACTACAAAAATTGCTGCACTCGCTTCGCTGAGTGCTGTCATGGCTTGTTGACGAATCAGGGGTAGGAATTCGGTGTCATCGTTAAATACTAAGCCGCCTGTATCGACAACCACAAATTCGCGATCGCTCCAGTAAGATGGCAAATAAGTGCGATCGCGTGTCACTCCCGGTTCATCGTGGACGATCGCCGTTTGTTCCCCGGCGAGACGATTAACCAGGGTGGATTTGCCCACATTTGGGCGTCCGATAATAGCAACAATTGGCAGTCCCATAAACTCAGGATAACGTAGAGAATTAATATATCATGTCTCTACATTTTAACTACTTTAAGTCTGGTTTTACTTTAACAAGGCTATAGGGCAGTAGGCAAATTTTACCTACCATGTAGTGTAGTCCGCCTGAGAATAAATTCTCAGGCTCATAGCGGAAGTTAGCTGAAGCTAACTATGTTGCAAATATTATGAATGAGATTTATATAGTTCATGGATTGATATAGGTAGGTTTTGGTCTATCATCTTCTTGATTATGCTGTTCTAAAGATGCAATGACTGTTCCATTTAGATGGTGTTCTTTTTGATTTTTTACATAAAGAACGGCTTGTTCAAGTTGTTTACTTCCGAGAGAGAAAACCCCATACCCACGTTGCCAGCCAAAGGCATCTTGTGAAGGCGATGTATGATTGAGATGATGAGCGCTACTACCTTTAATCGTTTGGACAAAATCAGCAATAGAAAGTCTAGGTGGAATGGAAGCGACTAAATGAATATGGTTGTCTATGCCACCAATTGCATGGATAATGCTATCAAGTGCATCGGCTTTACCAATTATGTAATTATAAAGTTGCGTTTCCCGATTTGGTGTAATTAATGACTGACCATCTTTTGTTGCCCAAACTAGATGATAATAAAGTCGCCACAAAGCCATGATTTGATGTTTTATTGAGAATATCTAACCTCTATAATTCCCCAAATTATCTCTCAATCTTCTAGTCGGCTTCAGCCGAGTTTAGCTATGAGCCTGAGAATTCATTCTCAGGCGGATCGGGTCAAAAGATTACATTTCTTATATTAATCCTAGAAAACTCTGGATATCTGTGGATTGTCGAGAGTTTTGCTATTATCATTCTCCAGAGAAACTTTGGTGCATGGTAATGGTGCGGATAAACAAGCAAGTATTAATTTGGTTGTGTGCGGGAATTATTATTTTAGGTTTGATGGGATGCGATCGCTTATTTCCCCCCTCTGGCGATTTGGTGGAGCGTGTCAGCGATGGTGATACCCTAACAGTAAAGGATTCTCAAGGTCAAAAGTTTAGCGTGCGCTTTGCTTGTATGGATGCGCCGGAAGTACCACACACCAATAAGGAAAAGCAAAGTCAACGTACTAGCGATCGCAATCAATTTACCTGGGGTGCGAAAGCTCAGGAACGCTTACAGCAGTTGGTGAAGCAAGGAGGCGATCGCGTTAGTTTAACTATTACCGATAGCGATCGCTATGGTAGAAAAGTCGCAGAAGTGCGTTTAAAAGATGGTACTTTTGTTCAGCAAGTTTTAATCAAAGAAGGACTTGCAAAAGTTTATCGTCCTTATTTAAATAAATGTCCGAGTAAAGATTTAGTCCAACAAGCTGAAGCCGAAGCGCAACAACAAAAGCGGGGAATTTGGGGTGATGCTCAATTTGTGAATCCTTGGGAATATCGGAGGTTAAAGTAATACTAAAACCCTAAAAAATAAGGAGTTATGCAAAACATAACTCCTTATTTATCATTAATAATTCTTCAGCTAATTTGCTCGCTCAATTGGGAGAGATTTGACTACACATTTGCAAAATGTGTCTGTCATTAGCACTAATAGACTTTAGCTGATGATAATCTTGCAAGGCGACAGAATAAGGATAAGAAGTGAAAGCATCCTCATTAATGTTAGGTGTAGTACTAGTTGTAGCGACTGGATGGTAATTATTACCATCTGGGGATGCATTCACCGTCATTGCTAATTCGCCTGAGCGGTCAATTGTGCCTTGAAAACAACTAAACTCAGAGCTAGGCATATATAATGCACCTCTGACTGTAGCTTGGCGCTTTTCAAAGATGATATAACCTTGTCCTAGCTGATTTGGTTTTGGTGATTGACCATACAGATAAAGGCCATCTTCTGTGGGTAAATTACTTACTGGTAAATTTCTGACTCCGGAAGCAGATTGTTCTGCTTTAGTCGCCAGGGCTGTAGTTTCGGGTGCTGCTTTTAAAGCCTCTGCTGAACCTTGCGCGGATGGTTGCTGCAAATTCTCGCTCATCCAATAATCTTTATTTGTCTGCGCTTTGACTTCTCTGGGTTTTGGTAAAAGATAGTTTCCAGAGAGATTTTGAGAATCAATTGTGATTGGATGACTTAGTACCGATTTAATTTGTTCGCCAAACACACCAAGGGTAATTATCAAAGCTGCTGCTGGAATCACCGCTTGGCGAGAGGAACAGAACTTAGAAATATTGTTAAGCACCCGACTTCTCCTCTTACAAAACTACCTACTCTCTCAACACCTGACTTAAACTTAACTAAGTATTTATGCAGCTAGGCTCGGCCAAAGGTTTGATTTATATTGTCCAGGAAACAAAAGACCGAAAACTGAAAAATTTTATATATTTTGCCATCGCCATCTTAAATTACCGTCTTTTTGCTTTTTCCTGCTTCACCCTGTAGCCTCACCCAATCGGGTGATGTAAATCTCAGCCGCAAGATTTGTTTACTTTTGTAAATTTCAACAATTCATCACATCTGGCTCGAACCATCTGACCTTTATCCTATAACTTTTGTGTCGGTATAGGTAACTACAATAGCTCAGTTTGCTATTACGGAAAAGTCCTGAAGATTTTGAAAAATTTTTTTAATCAATAAAAGCCTGTCTGGGTAAGGTTTTCTGGCTTTTGCCGATTATTTCAGGGGACTGAGAAAGATTTTAATCATCAAGTTATTAGCCACATCATTCTTTGGGGTGAGAAAACCCCACCCCTAGAAGTTGGGAGAATTGATTTTTTGGGATTCCTTAACTGAACTGTATACTTTTGACAAAATCTAAAATCTTGTTTTTCAGCATCTCAGCTTCTTGTTCTACTGTTCCTGGCTTGTCACCGTTAAAAAAGCTGCGCTGATTACTAACTATGTATAAAAAGTCAGTATTAATAAAGGTTAATAAACCTCGGTACGCATCTAATCTTTTTGCGTTGCCATTATATTCTTGTTTAGAAATTGTTGACCCTTGGGGCATATCCACCAATACATAGTAAGCTCCATTTAGGGTATTTTCTAAATATTCGCCATACCTGACTTCAGCATTGGGTACATGGGCAAAAATAGCCTGGGGTACATAGCGATCGACTAAAATCGATTGCAGATATTCTTCTAGTCCCAAAGAGTCGATTTCTTCTTCATGTTCGGGGGGAATGGGATAATAATCGATTCTGACTAAACTACCAATATCATCAGTAAAGCCAACTACTCCTTCTTGGGTTTGAATTCTACCACCTTCTTCGGCGCTCACAGGAATGGGAACGGAAAAGTTTGCTAAAGGCGATCTATATACTGTGTCACCATAGTCTTGGACTAAGATAATTTCTACGTCATCATCTCCAAAGTTGCCATTTTCTGCTTCTTCAATTGCTGCAATGATTTCTTGAACTATTTCTTGTGCTTCTTCATCTTCTATATCTAAAGCCTTTTGTAAATGTTGCAGAAATGGCTCTTTATCGCTAGCGATGGTTAAATCTTCATCTAACAGGACGATCGCGCCTGCTGCATAAGCGTCTAATACTACCTCATCATTAAGGGCAGCACTAGCGGTATTAAATAAAGCACCAAGTCCATCAGCTTGAGCAATATCGATCAACCGATAAACTATTTCTGTAATTTCTTCTTCTGAATATTCGTCAAATACCTCAAAGTCCCACAGTACGGTAGCTAAGGCTTCTGCGTCTACTTCTTCGATGGAAGAATCAGCGATCGCGCTAATAACTGCGATCGCTGCTACTCCTTCCTCTGGACTCAAAAATTCTTCTGTCGTCTGTTTTGAGTCAAAAATGCGATCGTACTTGCTCATACTTGCTACCTCCTAAAAAATGGCTGGTTGAGCATAGCCCAACCGATGCTGATAGAGAATCGTGCAAGTCTCAGTTTAGCAATGTAGCGAATCTGTGCCGCAAAAGATTCGTGAATTGGGCATTGGGCATTGGGCATTGGGCATTGGGCATGGGCCAACAGTCAAGAGTTATTATTTCATTAGACAATGGCTATTGGCTAAGTAACTGGCTAAAAACAAAGCAAACTATATTGCGAAACGTAAATAGTGTTACATCTATACCAATGACAAATGACTAATGACAAATGACAAATGACTAATAAAGAAAATATTTAGCAATACTTTCATAAAACTTCATATCAGTCCAGTAACCTAAATGTCCTGAAGCACCCCAGGAAGTTTTATATGTCATTTCTTCATTAATGAGATTTTCGTAGTAATCTAGGTTACCGCTTATGGGGTCTTGTAGGTGATAATAATTTACCCAGGAAATATGCTCTAGTTGACAAACTACGGGATTTTTACCTAAATAATTGCTAGTGCTTTTTGTGACTAATTCTGGTTTGATGCGGAAGGAATTGAGGTGTTGGATAATTCTGCGGCGAATATATTGCTGTTCTTGAGCGACATTCCGAAAGAAAAAGGCGATTTTATCTAACGGGGAACCAAAGGTGACTAATCCTTTGAGTTTGTCAATATCCATACTTTTACCCAAGTCGCCAGCAAGGGTGGATTCTATACAAAGCTGGTTTAATGTATCGTAGGCTATACAACTACCTAGTGAATGTCCCACGATAATTACTTGGTCATAATTGGCTTGTGGGTCTTTAATAATTTGTTGCAGTAAAGTTAAGCATTCTGTAATTACCTGTTGGCGGATTTTTTGGTAAGGTGATTTGGGGTCGGTTTTGGTGTAGATGGCGACATCACCAACAAAATTAATTAATAAGGGAACGATTAACTTTTTACTGAGTTTCCAGGCTGATTGCAGATAACGTCCTTTAAGAAAGGGGCCTGCAATTAATAAAGCAACTAAAATTAATAGTCTTAATAATGGGTAAATAAAGTTAAATATTCGTAAAAATATAGTAAGCGATCGCAAGCGGAATTTAAACCAGCCTTGGCGATGTCGATTTTCCAGCAAATTATCTAATAAATTTTGATTTTCTGGGCGGTTATAAAATTCGATTGTACCGTCCAGTGTCTGCTCTGCCCATTGCAATATTTCCGGCACAGAAATTTTATTTTCCGTATCCGGTGCCCAATAATATTCATGAACATCTATTAATCCTGGTTCTGTAGCATCCTGCGGGCTTAATCTCACAAAGCTTTCTATCCACCGCCCACCATTAGCAAATTCACGCTTGGCGATATGATGTTCTAAATCTGTTGGTAATTTTTCTTGTTCAAAATATTTAATGAAATTTTGGGCGAAATAGTCTAAAGTTTCATAGGGATTTTGTTGCCCAATTCCGTGGATGAGTAAAAAAGCTGTGCGCCCTTGGGGAAATCTGATATTAGTGGATGTTTGGCTCATCTAAATTTTACCATTTTTCTTGTAAATTATGGGGATTTTTCGCAGATTGTAATATTGACGAAAGTGGAATTCTTGCCCTTTTGGCGAGAAAGACAACTGCTATTTATACTGTCACGAGCTAGCAGCCAAATTCCTAAAATCTATGTAAATAAGTTTATATTTACTTAGCTGTTTGTCAGCATCGCTAGAGTTTTCAGCATATTATTTATACTTCAGCAATCAGCTATTCTGCATTGACTGTTGACGGTTGACGGTTGACTGTTGACTGTCATGATTAGTAGTTATGCAATTTAGACACGCATTAGCTTAGTAATAGTTAACACTTTTTATGCTAGATACTTTAGATTTAAGCTTAAACTTAGACAAAGCAACCTATAAATCTGAGATTGATAGGTTAATGCATCAACTGCGAACGCTACAAACCGCCTGTTGGGAAAAGAAGTTACCTGTAATTGTGGTTTTGGAAGGTTGGGCTGCTTCTGGGAAAGGTGGCTTAGTTAAACAAATGGTATCTTATATTGACCCCAGAGGATTTAAAGTACATCCTATCTGGGCGGCAACACCAGAGGAACGCCAATATCCTTTTTTGTGGCGATTTTGGGATAAATTACCCGCAAAAGGGGTAATTAGTATTTTTTACCACAGTTGGTATACTCATGTTTTAGAAGATCGTTTATTTGAGCGAGTATCTAGCGCCCAAATTCCTCTATTAATGGGACAAATTAATTCATTTGAGCGCCAGTTGGTAGATGATGGAGTTGCGATCGCAAAATTTTGGTTGCATTTAAGTCGCAAAGAATTGAAAAGTCGCCTCAAAGAATATGCTAAAGATCCCCTCACAGCTTGGCGGGTGCGTAAAGAAGACTGGCAGCAAGAAAAGCATTACGATCGCTATAGGGCTTATGCTGAAGATATGCTAGCCCAAACGAGTACTGGTAGCGCCCCTTGGACTTTAGTTGAAGGTGATTCACAACGCTGGGCTAGGGTAAAGGTATTAACCCATTTAGCCGCAACTCTAACTGCGGCTTTAGATAGACAGAAAATTCAACTTCCTACCCCCATTCTCCCACCCCAAGCTCATTTAGAACCCACAGAACCAGATTATTTAGCCCAGGTTGATTTAAGTCAAAGTCTCTCAGAAATAGATTATGACGAGCAATTAGCCAACGAACAAATTCAACTGCGTCAATTACAATTAAGCATCCACAAACATCACATACCCGTGTTAGTTTTATTTGAAGGTTGGGATGCAGCAGGGAAAGGTGGGGCAATTAAACGATTAACAGATATTCTCGATCCCCGGAGTTACTTTGTATTTCCCTTTGCTGCGCCTTCAGATGAAGAAAAAGCCCATCATTATTTATGGCGATTTTGGCGCAGATTACCCACTACAGGAACAATTGGCATTTTTGATCGTTCTTGGTACGGGCGGGTATTAGTGGAACGTGTGGAAGGCTTTGCAGCAGAGGTGGAATGGCGCAGGGCTTATCAAGAAATTAATGAATTTGAAGCGCAATTAACTACTGCTGGTTATGTATTAGTTAAATTTTGGCTGCATATTAGTCCAGAAGAACAACTCAACCGCTTTACTGAACGCCAAAATGATTTATTTAAACAGTACAAACTCACCGATGAAGATTGGCGAAATCGGGAAAAATGGCCTTATTACGAAGTTGCTGTGAATCAGATGATTCAACGTACCACTACGCCCAATGCGCCTTGGACAATTGTTGCGGCTAATGATAAATATTTCGCTAGAGTTAAGGTAATTGAAACTGTAGTTGATGCTATTCAAGCAGAAATTAAGCGGCGTAAAAAAGGCAATCGGTTATTGTTTTAAATTATGCCAAATTGTAGGGGCGGGGTAACCCCGCCCCTACGAGTTGTGGGTTTGGTAAGTTATAGCAGATTACCCGTTGGTGAAGTACAGATTATATCGTTGATTGTAGAGGCACTGGCACTGCCATGCCCCGAAGCGCGTACCTCATTTACGTGAAATCTGCTGTAACGATCGCAATATTTTTTTATTTGCAAGTTCCTAATACCAATTTAAATACTATTGGCGCTACATGAATATATTCTAGAGGGCATGGCATTGCCATGCCCCTACCATTTGTCGCATTTTTCCCAATTAGTATAAATATTTATCTTCCTTGTCCCTCTTTGTCCCCCTTGTCCCTTTTGTTTGCATATCAAATCGGATTCCTATATCTATAGAATGAGGCTGATACTAGCTTGAGATAGATGCTTGGCTCAAAAAAATAATTAGATAATACCCATGTTTGCAGTCAAAAACTTGGTGCAAAGCTTTTATTTCTCAGACTACAAACTTGGAATATCTAGGACTTTAAATATCATGGTACAGACTCCCCCATCTCAATTTTCTCCAGAACAATATAAGGTTGATGCGCCGAATCAAGAAGTAGAAAATATTATCAAATCGCCAGCATCAGAAACAGATATTAATTTAGAATTTCTCTACACTAGAGATATTGAATTTCGCCAGGAAACTATTTACTTTATTGTGGTGGATCGCTTTTATGATGGCGATCCCGATAATAGTGAAGGGATTAATTCCGAACTTTACGATCCTACAGGAAAAGACTGGGGTAAGTACTGGGGTGGCGATTTACAAGGCGTAATTGATAAATTAGATTATTTAAAAAATATGGGAGTAACGGCTATTTGGCTAACTCCTTTGTTTGAGCAAGTTGAAGAGTTATTTGTGGGTAATGCGGCGATTCATGGTTATTGGACAAAAGATTTTAAGCGCATCAATCCCCGGTTTATTGCTGAGGGCGAAAATCCTTCTTTAAACGCTACTCAAGATACAAAAGATACTACTTTCGATCGCTTGATTGCAGAAATGCACAAGCGCAATATGAAATTAATTCTTGATATTGTTTGCAACCATAGTACCCCAGATACTAGTGGTAGCAAAGGTGAATTATATGATGATGGGGTAAAAATTGCTGACTTCCATAATGATGTGAATAATTGGTATCATCACTACGGTGTAGTGCAAAATTGGGAAGATGAATGGCAAGTCCAGAATTGTGAATTGGCTGGGTTAGCAACTTTCAATGAAAATAATAGCGAATATCGTCAGTATATTAAATCGGCAATTAAACAATGGCTAGACAGGGGTGTAGATGCGCTACGGGTAGATACTGTCAAGCATATGCCGATTTGGTTCTGGCAAGAATTTACTGGTGATATGTATAATCATAAACCAGATGTGTTTATTTTTGGTGAATGGATCTATAGCAATCCTAGTGACGATCGCTCTGTAGAATTTGCCAATCATTCGGGGATGACAATTTTAGACTTTGGCTTGTGTGTGGCGATTAGAGCTGCATTGGCTCAAGGTTCAGAAAATGGCTTTCATACAATTCAATATATCTTTGACCAAGATCATCGCTATAATGGCGCGACAGAGTTAGTTACTTTTATCGATAACCACGATATGTCTCGCTTTCAATCGCTGAATCCCGATCCGGCGATGTTAAAAGTAGCGATCGCTTTAATTATGACTTGTCGCGGTATTCCTTGCATCTATTACGGCACTGAACAATATCTTCACGATGATACCGATGGCGGTAACGATCCATACAATCGCCCGATGATGGATAATTGGGATATTGAGACGAAAATTTATCGTTATGTGAGATTATTATCTGGTTTACGACGATTAAACCCAGCCGTATCTATGGGTAGTCACTGGCAAAAATATTTAACTGAGGATGTTTATTGCTACCTGCGCCGTTATCGCGATTCTTTATGTTTTGTGGCGTTAAATCGCGGGGGAGAAGTCACTTTAGCGGAAGTAGAAACAGAACTACCAGATGGCGAACATACTTGTATCATCACTCGGCAAAAGTATGAAGTTAAAGACGGCAAAATTCACAACCTCACACTTGCAGAACGGGGAGTGATTGTTTTTAGTCATGTAGGCGAAAGAATTAAAGGGCAGACAATTGTGCGCGTACAATTAAACGGCGTACAAACTCAACCAGGTGAAACCGTTGTTGTAACTGGCGACTGTCCAGAGTTGGGTAACTGGGATATTAGCAAGGCTTACCCTTTGGAGTATATTAACACAAATACCTGGTTTGGCGAAATTCCTTTTAACGAGACTGCAGGTAAGTTAATTAGTTATAAATATGCCATTTGGCGCGAAGGGCGATCGCCTTTACGAGAAAATAGCGTACCCCGGCGCTGGGTAGTTGCCAAAGAAGGTACTGTGAAGTGGCGCGATATGTGGGCTTAGTTTCTCACGTTCTTTGAAGCTCCGCCTAAAAATTTGCTAAATTAAGGCGGAGCTTCACAGTTAGTAATCAAGAAGTATACCATTTCGCCAAAATTCAGCAACAAATCCAAACTCAAAAACTCTTACTAAAGATAGCTTTCTTAATTTTGAATTTTGAATTTTGAATTTTGAATTTTGAATTTTGAATTGGTATTATTCCCCTAGACGTTAAATCGGAATAACATTACATCGCCTTCTTTGACAATATATTCTTTACCTTCACTTCTGACTAAGCCTTTTTCCTTGGCAGCATTCATCGAACCAGATGTGACTAAATCCTCATAGGCGACAGTTTCCGCGCGAATAAATCCCCGTTCAAAATCGGAGTGAATTACACCTGCGGCTTGGGGTGCAGACATTCCGGCGTGAATTGTCCAAGCGCGGGTTTCTTTGGGGCCGCTAGTGAAATATGTCCGCAAACCTAATAAAGTATAAGTAGCCCGGATTAAAGATTTTAAACCGCCTTCTTCTACACCTAAAGATGCGAGAAAATCAGCTTTATCTGCTTCTGGTAATTCTACAAGTTCGGCTTCTACTTGAGCGGAAACTATGACAACTTGAGCATTTTCTTGAGAGGCGATTTCTCGCACTTTCTCTACAAAATCATTGCCTGTGGCTAAGTCATCTTCAGAAACATTGGCGGCGTAAATTATGGGTTTATTTGTCAGCAGTCCTAAACCTTTAATTATCTCCGCTTCTTCATCTGTTAAACTGATTTGTCTGACAGATTTACCTTCATTTAAAGCCGCAGATAACTTTTCTAACACTGTGACTTCAAATTGTGCTTCTTTACTAGTCCTGGCTAATTTGCGGGTACGGTCAATGCGGCGTTCAATTTGTCCTAAATCTGCTAAACCTAGTTCTAAATTAATGATTTCCACATCTCTGGCTGGGTCAACAGAACCAGCAACGTGAATAATATCATCATTTTCAAAACACCGCACTACATGGACAATGGCATCAACTTCCCGGATGTGGGACAGAAATTTATTTCCTAATCCCTCACCCTCACTCGCACCTTTAACTAAACCGGCAATATCGACAAATTCAACCCGCGCGGGAACGATTTGTTCGGAATTGGATATGTTCGAGAGAACATTTAAACGCTCATCCGGTACTGCGACAACGCCGACATTCGGTTCAATGGTGCAAAATGGGAAGTTAGCAGCTTCGGCTTTGGCGTTAGCCACCAAAGCATTAAATAACGTAGATTTTCCGACGTTGGGTAGTCCGACAATTCCGGCTCGTAACATTGTAGATTTTCGATGTTGGCTTACATTACCAAGGATAATTTAAACCGGTTCGGGAATTGTTTGGGGTATTGTTCCGGGAACTGTTTGGGGAATGGGTGCGGGAACAGTTTGGGGTATGGGTTCGGGAACTGGTTCGGGTACAGGTTGGGGAATATTTGGCGATGGTGCAGGTTCTGGGCTAGGTAAGGGATTGGGGACGGGATTGGGTATTTGTGGTTCGGGGATAAAAATGGCTTTTGGGTAGATCATAGAAAGTCTAAATTAATTTAGGCGACTTTCTCACGCTAGATGAAAAGTTAAGCTGATGACATCTTCCTAAATGGGCATTGGGCATGGGGCATTGGGCATAGGGCATTGGTTGGTGAGTTAGGGGTAAGACTCCTCGCTGATACCGAAATTCCGCCGTCACCCTCCAAGGGTGCGGCTAATTGAACAAAGCCTGCTTTTGCAGGCTCAATTTCTCTAGCCTGCAAAAGCAGGCTTTGTAGCTTGAGCCAGTGGCTTATAGCCTGCAGGCGGTGTGTCGGGTAAGCGAGAGAAATTTTTTATGGAATGGATTTGGTTTAATGTAGTTCGGGGTAAGACTCCTCGCTGATACCGAAATTCCGCCGTCACCCTCCAAGGGTGCGGCTAATTGAACAAAGCCTGCTTTTGCAGGCTCAATTTCTCTAGCCTGCGGAGGCAGGCTTTGTAACGTTAGCCCCAGGCTTATAGCCTGCGGGCGATGTGTCGGGTAAGCGAGAGAAATTTTTTATGGAATGGATTTGGTTTAATGTTCTCAAACTGGGGTTTGAGTTCTCAATCTGGAGTTTGAGTTCTCAATCTGGGGTTTGAGAACTCATTTGAGTGTATTCCGCAGGCAAAAGTTGATATTGAGTTCTCAATCTGGGGTTTGAGAACTCATTTGAGTGTATTCCGCAGGCAAAAGTTAATATTGAGTTCTCAATCTGGGATTTGAGAACTCATTTGAGTGTATTCCGCAGACAAAAGTTAATATTGAGTTCTCAATCTGGGGGTTACTGATTGTTTTAAGTAATTTCCTAGATGTTTATCAATTTTATATGTTTCAAAAATGACAATTAATTTGCAGAATTTTCTCAGGCTGATCGTAGGGAAGTTTTTTAAGCTAAAGAAGCTGAAATTATCCAATTTCAGAACTAATAACCAAATAATCGCATTAAAAGGTGCATTTCATGGCTAGACAAAAAAGAAGTTCCCAAGTACTCAAAAATGCAGCGCGTCGCGCAGCTGGTATAAGTTCAATCGATCAAAATGTAGATGTTGGTAGTGGATTAACTTTATCAGCTTACTCTAGCCTGATTGAAACCATGCGCAGTAAAGAAACTGCCTATAACACTGCGCTTTCTAACTTAGATAGGTTATACCGAGACATGTTAGAAACAGAGCAGCATTTGGCAGATATGAGCGAACATATACTGATGGGTATTGGTGTTAAATATGGCAAAAGCAGTGCAGAGTATGGTATGGCAGGAGGGGTTCCTAAAAACAAACGCCGCAAGGGGTTGCGCGGTGAGTCTCCAATTGTTAGTAATGAGCCAAGTGAATGATTGCTGATGTTACAGCAGTTTTCACCCATTTGAACCACATCTATCGTAGGGAACACCGACAATCTTTTGGTACATACAATAATTTTACTGATGCCGTGCCCCTACAGCGTGGTCTATTTACAGGAAGATGCTGTAACAACAAAGGCAGAGGGTAGGCTTGATGAAATAATTTTCATCGCCACATTATAAAAGGACAAGGGGGACAAGGAGGACAAGGGAGAAATAACTCTTTCAACTAGCAGAAGGGAAGAGGGCATGGCAGTGCCATGCCCCTACAATCTTTCGTATTCTTTGTTTAAATTACTATTATTATTCCCCCTGCTCCCTGCCCCCTGCCCCATGCCCCATGCCCCATGCCCTTTGCTACCTATGCCTCGTCTGGGCGATCGCTTGTCGCCATGCATGTAATAATGTTAACCGTTGCTCTTGATTCATGGTTGGCTCAAAGCGTTTCTCTACCTGCCATTGCTGGGTAATTTCTGCTTCGCTTTGCCAGTAACCAACCGCTAAACCGGCTAAATAAGCAGCGCCTAAAGCCGTGGTTTCGGTAATTCTGGGACGAACTACAGGCACGCCTAAAATATCAGCTTGAAATTGCATTAATAAATCGTTACGGGATGCACCGCCATCTACCCGCAGTTCCGAAAGTTCCAGTTGGGAATCTTGACGCATGGCTTCAATCACATCAGCCGTTTGATAGGCAATACTTTCTAAAGCTGCGCGGGCAATATGGGCGCTGGTGGAACCGCGAGTTAAACCGACAATTGTGCCCCTGGCGTAACTATCCCAATAAGGTGCGCCTAAACCGACAAAAGCCGGGACAAAATACACGCCACCGTTATCAGGTACATTGCTAGCAAGGGTTTCTACATCTGCACTGTGCTTAATAATTCCCAGTCCATCACGCAGCCATTGCACAACCGCCCCAGCTACAAATACGCTACCTTCTAAAGCATAATTGGTGCGTCCGTTAATTGACCAGGCAATTGTAGTGAGCAGTTTGTGTTGAGATAGCATTGGTTGATTACCGATATTTAAGAGTAAAAAACAACCAGTGCCATAAGTATTTTTTGCCATGCCACATTCTAAGGATGCTTGCCCAAAGGTAGCTGCTTGCTGGTCTCCGGCAATTCCCGCAATGGGAATGCGACTGCCAAACAGACCTTCAGATGTATATCCATATACCTGTGATGAACTCTGCACTTGGGGAAGCAGGGAACGGGGAATATCGAGAATAGTTAGTAATTCATCGTCCCATTGTTGAGTGTGAATATTGAATAGTAAAGTTCGGCTAGCATTCGTCACATCTGTAACGTGCAATTCCCCTTGAGTTAGCTTCCAAATCAACCAGCTATCAACGGTGCCAAAGGCTAATTCACCACGTTCAGCTTTTTCTCTCGCTTCTGGGACATTATCCAGCAACCACTTAATTTTAGTCCCGCTAAAGTACGCATCGATGACTAATCCGGTTTTCTGCTGAAATATTGTCTCATAACCAGCAGCTTTTAGGCGATCGCATTCTGCCGCCGTGCGTCTATCTTGCCAAACAATAGCATGATAAATCGGCTTCCCTGTTTGGCGCTCCCAAACTAGCGTCGTTTCTCGCTGATTAGTAATCCCAATCGCTGCAATATCACTCGCCTTAATCCCAATCCGTGCTAAAGCTTCATTTGCCACCCCAACCTGCGAAGACCAAATTTCCTCTGGATTATGCTCTACCCAGCCAGGTTGGGGAAAGATTTGCGGAAATTCCTTCTGCGCGATCGTCAGGATATCGCCATTGCGGTTAAATATAATCGAGCGCGAGCTAGTTGTACCTTGGTCAAAAGCCAGAATATATTTAGTCATGAATCAATTCAAAATTCAAAATTCAAAATTCAAAATTAAAGACAGCCACCCACAAGAGATGGGTTTGTTACCGTTCGGCTGACGCTCACGGCGAAGCCTACCTTGGGAAACAAGGATTTTTTCGCCCACTAGGGGCGAGGTTTTAAACCTAACTTTTTCCTATAAAATAATGCGACAGATTGTAGGGGCATGGCACTGCCATGACCTCTAGAATATATTGATGTGTCGCCAACATAATTTGAATTGCTTAAGACTTAGGGACTTACAAAAAATAAATTACCAATATTCCGTAGTGCGAACATAGGGAATAAGGCAGAGCATGAGTTAACAATGCCCAATGCCCAATGCCCAATGCCCAATAGCTATTCATCCCACCAAGGAGTGAACTTTCCCGCCGACTTCTTGTTATTTAAGTTACATGAGTTAACCATAATAGTTAGCCGAAAAGAGCTAAAATCTCAATTGGGTTGTACGAAAATTTGGCGCTTGCATCAACTTTTATACCACTCTCAACAAGCTACGGTATTGACAACTGTTGAAGAAGGCAGAAGGCAGACGGCAGAGGGCAGAAGGCTCAAGTCAAAAGGGGATTTAAACTCCTCATGACTTGGCAGCCCTGAACTCTTGTTCAGTGGGGGTTTAAAACCCTTACTCCCTTTCGGTCGTGGCAGAGAGTAGGAAACAGAATTCCCTTCTGCCTTCTGCCTCCGTCCCTCTGCCTTTCTTGATAATTCAAATATTCATCGCCAGACAGAGTGTTGACTTATGTGTACTGAATTTGGGCGGGAAATCTGCGGCAATCTCGACACCGCAGAATCACGGGAATGGCTAGTTACTAACGGTATTGGTGGTTATGCTTCGGGAACGGTAGCAGGTTTATTAACCCGTCGCTATCACGGCTTACTAGTAGCAGCATTACAACCGCCTTTAGGTCGCACTTTACTGCTGGCTAAACTAGATGAAACTGCCCTATACGATAATCGCCCTTATTCTCTATATATTAATCGCTGGGCAGATGGTAGCCTTAACCCTCATGGCTATCAACATATTGAACGTTTTTCCCAGGAAGGGACAATTCCCGTCTGGCGTTTTGCTGTCGCTGATGCTTTGTTAGAAAAACGGGTATGGATGCAGCAAGGGGCGAATACAACCTATGTGCAATATGTCCTGCGTCGCGCTACCCAACCGCTTAAATTAACGCTGAAAGCCTTGGTTAACTACCGCGATTATCACAGCGATACTCACAGCAACGGCTGGCAGATGTTGATTGAGCCAGTAGAGCAAGGAATTTGTGTGACTGCTTATCCTGGTGCTGTACCGTTGTATTTGCTGAGTAACCAGGGTAATGCTTCGCCAGTTCACAATTGGTATTATAACTTTGACCTAGCAGTAGAACGATATCGGGGATTGAGCGACAAAGAAGATCATCTCCACGCTGCAACCTTTGAAGTTACCCTCAATGCTGGAGAATCGCTGACCTTTGTAGCTAGCACTCACAAGCAAGCAGATTTAAATGGAGAAGTAGCGCTGAAACAGCGTCAAGCCCAAGAACAGAAGTTAATCGATTTGTGGAAATCTCAACGACCTTTAAATGCGCCTAATTCTCCTGTTTGGATTAATCGTTTAGTCTTAGCTGCTGACCAGTTTATCGTCAATCGTTCCCTACCAGAAAACTCCTATGGCAAGACTATCATTGCTGGTTATCCCTGGTTTAGTGACTGGGGACGGGATACGATGATTAGTTTACCAGGTTTAACCCTATCTACTGGTCGCCCAGAGGTAGCGCGGGCAATTCTGCGGACTTTTGCCAGGTATGTAGACCAAGGAATGTTACCCAATCGCTTCCCTGATGCAGGTGAAACACCAGAATACAACACAGTTGATGCAACTCTGTGGTATTTTGAAGCGATTCGCGCTTACTTTCACGCCACCCAGGATGATGATTTACTCATGGAATTATTCCCCGTCTTGGCAGAAATTATTGATTGGCATTGTCGCGGTACGCGCTACAACATTCACCTAGATGCTAGCGATGGTTTACTTTACGCCGGGGAAACAGGGGTACAACTCACTTGGATGGATGCCAAAGTGGGAGATTGGGTAGTCACGCCGCGAATTGGTAAACCTGTAGAAGTCAATGCTTTGTGGTATAATGCTCTACGCACAATGGCAAAGTTTGCCCGCCAATTGGGTAAACCACATCAAGAATATGAAGCGATCGCCAATCGGGCAGAAATTAGATTTGCTCGCTTTTGGAATCAGGAGCAAGGCTACTGTTACGATGTCCTAGATAGTCCCGATGGTGATGATGCATCTCTACGCCCTAACCAGATTTTTGCTGTATCCTTAAGCGAAAGCCCCCTTACCCCAGCCCAACAAAAAGCAGTAGTGGATATTTGCGGGCGGATGTTACTCACCTCTTACGGATTGCGATCGCTATCTCCCCATCATCCCCAATATCATGGCATTTACGGAGGCGATCGCTATCAGCGTGATGGAGCTTATCATCAAGGAACAGTGTGGGGATGGTTATTAGGTGCGTTTGTCTTCGCCCATTTACGTGTCTATCAAAATCCAGGTATTGCGCGTCAGTTCCTAGAACCAATGGCAAATCACCTGAACGCCCAAGGTGTTGGTAGTCTCAGCGAAATTTTTGATGGGGATGTACCAATAACACCCAGAGGTTGTATTGCTCAAGCATGGACAGTAGCAGAAGTATTACGTGCTTGGTTAGCCGTCGAGAAATTCTAATACCAATTCAAAATTCAAAATTCAAAATTCAAAATTAAGATTATCTCGTTTCCAGCCGGAGGCTGGAAATGCGTATTCGTGGGCTGCTGCCTCTTATCTGATAAATTGAGGCAACAGCCCCACGATTTTCGCTCCCACGCAGAGCATGGGAGCTAGATGGAATTCAAAATTCATAATAATTCTCCCCCTGCCCCCTGCCCCCTGCCCCCCTGCTGCCTATATGTGTCATCTATCACCATGAGTTTTTCCTGAGAATTTTCCCGCCCAATTTTTCAGCAGAAATTCAGCATTATTGAGGAAGAAAACGCAATACTTCAGATAGTACAGTCATCAGGCATTAACTAGGGTTTATTATGACCAATCTCACCCAAGAAGAAATTAGACTAGAAGCTGCAAGAAATCAGAAAAGCAAATGGCGCAAGTGGGGGCCATATTTAAGCGATCGCCAATGGGGAACAGTGCGGGAAGACTACAGCCCTAACGGTACAGCTTGGGACTATTTTACCCACGATCAAGCCCGTTCTCGCGCCTATCGTTGGGGTGAAGATGGCATTGCCGGCATTTCCGATGAACGCCAGCGCCTCTGTTTTGCAGTTAGCCTTTGGAATGGTGAAGACTCTATTCTGAAAGAAAGATTTTTCGGGCTAACTGGTAATGAAGGTAATCACGGCGAAGACGTTAAAGAATATTACTTTTATCTTGACAATACACCCACTCATTCCTACATGAAAATGCTTTATAAATATCCCCAAAAAGCATTTCCCTACGCTCAATTACTGGCGGAAAATAAAAACCGCAGCCGCCATGAACCAGAATTTGAATTATTAGATACAGGCATATTTGATGATAATCGCTACTTTGATGTCTTTGTAGAATATGCGAAAAATTCTGCTGAAGATATTTTGATTCAGATTCAAGTTGCTAATCGGGGTGACGCAGCCAAGACATTACATTTATTACCTACATTATGGTTTAGGAATACTTGGTCTTGGAATGGGACAAATGATAAACCGCAAATTCAAAAAGTTGATTTTCATAATAACTTGAATATTCTCGAAGCGGTGCATTCATCTTTAGGTAAAAGGTGGCTTTACTGTGACGGAGAAGTAGAGTTTTTATTTACCGAAAATGAAACCGATAACGCCAAGTTATTTGATACACCTAACGCTTCAGCCTATGTTAAAGACGGCATTAATGAATATATTGTCCAGGGAAATAAAGCCGCAGTAAATCCCGATAAAATTGGTACAAAAGCGGCTGCTTACTATGTATTAAATATTGGTGCTGGTGAAACTAAAACTGTACGCTTGCGTTTGAGTCACAAAGCTGATTTAGCTGCACCCTTTGGCACAAATTTTGATGAAATCTTGACTACCCGCCAGCAAGAAGCAGATGAATTTTATCAAAACTTAACGCCCTTTACTCTGAGTGAAGATATGCGCAATGTCCAGCGCCAAGCATTTGCGGGGATGTTATGGACTAAACAATTTTATTATTACGATGTCGAGAAATGGTTGCAAGGCGATCCTGGCACAATTCCCCCACCAAAAGAACGGAAATCTGGCAGAAATCGCGAATGGTTTCACCTAAATAACGAAGACATTCTTTCTATGCCCGATAAATGGGAATATCCCTGGTATGCAGCTTGGGATTTAGCATTTCACTGCATACCTTTGGCAATGATTGACCCAGATTTTGCTAAATATCAATTAGATATTTTAACGCGGGAATGGTATATGCATCCTAATGGGCAAATTCCTGCTTATGAATGGGCATTTAGTGATGTGAATCCCCCCGTACATGCTTGGGCAACTTGGCGGGTTTACAAGATTGAACAGAAAATGTATGGACGAACAGATAGGCAATTTTTAGAAAGGGTATTTCAGAAGTTATTACTAAACTTTACCTGGTGGGTAAATCGCAAAGATACTGAAGGTAATAATGTATTTCAAGGAGGATTTTTAGGCTTAGATAATATTGGTGTATTTGACCGCAGTGCAACTTTACCCACAGGCGGACATATTAACCAATCTGATGGTACAAGTTGGATGGGGATGTATTGCTTAAATATGCTCACCATCTCTCTAGAATTAGCCAAAGATAATCCGGTTTATGAAGATATTGCCACTAAATTTTTTGAGCATTTTTTATATATTGCTGATGCCATGAATCATATTGGTGGAGAGGAAAATAGCTTATGGCATGAGGAAGATGGATTTTTCTATGATGTATTAAATTCACCCCATCAACAAATTAGTTTAAAAGTCAGGTCAATGGTAGGGTTAATTCCTCTATTTGCTGTTGACACTATTGAACCAGAGATATTAAATTTACTACCTAACTTTAAGCGCAGGTTGGAATGGTTTATTAAAAATCGTCCTGATTTGCGGCGAAATGTCGCTTGCATGGAAACTGAAGGAATGGAAGCGCGGAGATTATTAGCGATTGTTTCTAGTAATAAGTTACGCCAAATTTTGCAACAAATGTTAGATGAAACTGAATTTTTCAGCGATTACGGTATTCGCGCCCTCTCGCGATTTCATGCCGAACATCCCTACATTTTTAATGTCAATGGCTGTCAATTCCGTGTAGATTATGAGCCTGCGGAATCTAGCAGCAGTTTATTTGGTGGTAATTCCAATTGGCGCGGCCCGGTATGGTATCCGGTGAATTTTCTATTAATTGAATCGCTGCAAAAATTTCATCATTATTTAGGCGATGATTTTAAAATTGAATGTCCTACAGGTTCAGGTAAAATGCTAACTCTGTGGGAAGTAGCATCAGAATTATCGCAAAGATTAATCAATATTTTCTTGCAAAATTCTGCTGGTAAACGTCCTGTATATGGGGGAGTGGAGAAGTTACAAACCGATCCGCACTGGCAAAATTTAATTTTATTTTATGAATATTTTCATGGTGATAATGGTGCGGGAATCGGTGCGAGTCATCAAACTGGGTGGACTGGTTTAGTAGCGAAACTAATCCAGCAGTTTGCTGAGTATGAAGCACAAGATCCGGAATCAGAAATTCAACAGGCGAAACAGGCGATCGCAAATTTTTAAATTTACAGCATATTTCAGGTAAATCAGGTACGCGATCGCGGGGCATGGCAGTGCCAGTGCCCCTACAATCAACAATTATCTGTACCTCACCAACTGGCAATTCACTGTCAATTTTGCGACAGACTACTAGGTGATGCTAATACCTTGAGGCTGCTAAGACGCAAATCTTCACAGCCAGTAATAAAACCACCTGTGGCTTGGATGTGTTGCAAATATTTAATCGCAGCTTTGGTAATTAACTCTCCTGGCATTAACACGGGTATACCTGGAGGATAGGGACAAACGATTTCTGCACAGATGCGATCGCGCGTTTGTTCTAGTGGTAAAGTTTCTGTAGGGGTGAAAAAAGCCTCGCGGGGAGAAATTTGCACAGAATTACCCAGCTTAAAAATATTATCCCAGAAAATTGACTTGGTTTTTGCAACTGGCGGTAAATTTATTTGCGCCAAGGTAGTCAAACCTTGAATTAAATTTTCAATATCGGCTGTGGTATTGCCGAGGCTAATAATCAAAGTGAGATGTTGCAGTGATGCAAATTCTGGCGTTACACCCAGTTCTGCATCTAAAATTTCCTCTGCGGCAAAGCCGGTTAAACCTAAGCCGGAAACGGTGACGGTAAGGCGAGTTCGATCCAAGGCAATAAAGCCAGGTGTTGGTTGCTGGGGTTTATCTACAACCGATAATCCGGGAATTCGGCTAATTTTAGTTCTCGCTAACTCCGCTAATTCCAATGTGCGGCACATTAGCTGTTTACCTTGCATTGCCATTTGCTGACGCGCTGCATCCAGGGAAGCTAAGAGGATATAACTGGGGCTGGTAGATTGGACTAATTGCAAAGCTTTATTTACGCGATCGCAATTTATTCTGTTACCTTGCAGGTGTAACATCGAAGCTTGCGTCATTGCACCCAAGGTTTTGTGGATGGATTGGACAGTTAAATCTGCACCTGCGGCTAATGCTGGGGTAGGTAAATTGGGATGAAAAGCAAAGTGCGCGCCGTGAGCTTCATCCACGAGTAAGGGAATATGATATTCATGGGTTATTTGGGCGATCGCTTGTATATCTCCGCAAACACCGTAATATGTGGGGTAAACTACTAACACTGCTTTTGCATCCGGATGCTGTTGTAATGCCGCTTGCACAGCTTGGGGTGTAATACTGTGAGCAATATCTAAAACTGCGTCATATTCAGGATTGAGAAAAATTGGCACAGCACCAGAGAGAATTAAACCTGCGATCGCAGATGAATGCACATTGCGCGGCAAAATAATTTTATCCCCTGTATTACAGGTTGCAAGAATCGCCGCTTCAATACCGCAGGTAGAACCATTCACCAAAAACCATGTTTGTTTAGCACCAAAGGCTTGTGCTGCTAGTTGCTGCGCTTGCAGAATCGCCCCTTGGGGTGCAAACAGATTATCTAAATTGCTTAACTCTGTTAAATCAGCGCCAAACACCGCTTTACCCAATAAATCAGCCAAAGGTTGCCCAATTCCCTCTCCCCGCTTATGTCCGGGGGTATAAAAAGGCGCGTGGGGTTTTGCTGCACAGGCTTTTAAAGCGGCGATTAATGGCGTTTGATTTTGGTTCAGCATGACAGCGATTTTTATTAGTGTAAGCTAATCTGCTTTTAAGTTGCACAATCCATTGTCAGGGTTGTTGACTGTTGACTGTTGACTGTTGACAGCCCTTATTAGTAGTTATGCAATTTAGATGCACATTAGTGTATGACAACTTCAGGGCCAGAAAACTCGAAGTCGGAAATTTTGGCAAAATTTCCCTTAATTGCCGAAAAATACTAGCGCGATCGCACTGGAATTTATCTCCTGTTTCTCACACAGTTGCGTACAAATGTACTATAATAATAAATATAGCGCCCACAAAGCCCGGTTAAGTTGAGAATGGCTCTGTGGAAGGTTTCTGGAAGGAAGATAGAATTAACGATGAGTAATATGATGAAGCACTACATTCTCAACCTCAACCCCACTGCAAAGCATGAATGGGATCGGTGTATTTTACGCGATCCTCTGACAGCAAAACGCCCAGATATAGCCAAGATAATCGCTGATGCGGTTGGTGCAGATACAGGAAGTTATTTAGTGAGTGTGAATATCGAAGTGACTGTACTAGAACAAGCTGCGGTACCACAAGCCGAACAACTTTCCCTTTCATTTCCAGAGATGACACCACCATCTCAATTACGGGAAGTGGCGTAGGAACAGAGATGATAAGGGGCTAGAGGCTAGGGAAGACAAGGAAGACAATTGTAGAGACGCGATTCATCGCGTCTTTGCCCAATGCCCAATGCCCCATGCCCATTTACCTAATATTATTTAATTATGCAACTGAGTTATTATCCGGATGCAATAGTTCAAGCTGCTCATCGAGTTAATGAACTAGATTCGCAATTGATGGCAGTGCAACAGCAAATTAACCGCTTTGAAGGTAACGCAGATCGTAGCGCTGCTTTTGATATGGATTTAAAGAATGATGCACAACGCAAAGCGCGGCGCTTTGAAGTTCTGCTGGTAAATCAGGAATATCAAAAAGCCATAGATACCCAACTGAGATTAACCGCAGAAAAAACAAATGCGATCGCTCATTTGGAATATCTGCGTAACCAGTTTAGTGTAGCGAAGTTAGAAGCCAGATTAGCGATCGCCCAACAACTCACTGATTTTGAATCTCGCGAATTAGTAGGATTGTAAATCATTGTCTAACGCTTAGGGAACTCCAGAAAATAAATTATCCCAAATTGTAGGGGCGGGGTAACCCCGCCCCTACAATTTGCGGGCTTGGTAATACCAATTTCAATAATCTTTGCGACACATCAAAATATTCTAGAGGGCATGGCATTGCCAGTGCCCCTACAATCTGTCGCATTCTTTTTTCCAATTGGTATAAGTTAATGATTGGGATATTTTTTTATCAGAAAAATGGGTTTAAAACCTCGTCCTTGTAGGACGACTTTTGTGGTAGGATTTGGTACAAACAGATATCCAGGCTCAATACTTACGCCCTGAAACAGGTGGGATGAGAGCAAACTCGGATACGGCTGAAGGGCAATGGCAGTGTGCCACCCTGGAGGCAAACAAGTTTT
Source organism: Calothrix anomala FACHB-343 (assembly GCF_014696435.1). Lineage (GTDB taxonomy): Bacteria > Cyanobacteriota > Cyanobacteriia > Cyanobacteriales > Nostocaceae > Aulosira > Aulosira anomala_A. Next base: position 85,177 of record NZ_JACJQG010000033.1, read on the forward strand.
TTGAACTTGTGTACTCTACAGCTAAAAGTCGCCATAGGGCATTGGGAGACTTTAAACGGACGCGGAGACTGGGTAAGACTTGCTTGCAAGCACTGGTCGGTGAAACGTCAAGGAATCCTCACACTTTTAGGGTGAGGAGGTATGTCAACTGGAAATCCCTTAAACACAGAGATACCCGACTTTTCTCGAAAGTCGGGTATCTTTTTAGAATTACTCAATAACCGCTTCGTGTCTAATGCGCACTTGGCGGTTCATTTCAAGTAAATTTCTTGCATTTTCGCCAAAATATCTAGATTTAACCAATATTAAACTCGATAATCAAAGCTTAGAAGTTCAAATTTGGAGTTCTGAGAATCAACCATCCTGTAATAAACAAGAAGTTTCCGGCTTTTTCCATGATGGTTGCAGATATTTACACGAAACTCCGAGTTCCGAACACCAATGTTCAAGAGATTTACTCAAAACGCCGAGTTCCGAACACCAACGTTCAAGAGATTTACTCAAAACGCCGAGTTCTGAACACCAACGTTCAAGAGATTTACTCAAAACGCCGAGTTCCGAACACCAATGTTCAAGATATTTAGGCGAAACGATGGAATAGAGAAGTATCAATCAACCCCATCATCAGCATCTCACTGAAAAATAAGATTTCCCATGCCCTGTACCCTATGCTCATTTCCGTTAAAATTTAACTACTTCCGTCCAGCTTCAAACAGTGATTTAAGTAAGTAGGTAAAAATAAACTAAATTATATGACAAAAAGTAAATAGACTTGAAACCCTTACCAATGACCAATGACCAATGACAAATGACAAATGACCAATAACATTTTATGCTTGACCTGACAAAACTAGCGCGACAAATGCAAGGTTTAAGTCAGCATCTTTCTTCAGAAGCTGCTGCAAGTCGTCAACGTTTAGAATTAGCTCAACAATACCTACACAAAGCTTATAGCGAACAACAAGATTTAATCGCTCGTCAGGAGAAATGGCGCGATCGCATTCTCTTTGCTAATGCTACACCCATAGAGCCACTAGAAACTTGTATTGAGATTCCAGTACCGCCGAAAATTCATACTGTAATTGCTACTGATGGTTCGCAAATTGCGCCTAACCACCATGAAATTGCTTACTGTTATCTGTTAAATATTGGCAGAGTCGTTTTACATTACGGACAAAATCGCCATCCACTCTTGGATAGTCTGCCAGAAGTATTTTACCGTCCCGAAGATTTATATATGTCTCGGCAGTGGGGAATTAGAACTGAAGAATGGATGGGTTATCGCCGTACTGCTAGCGAAGCCACAGTCTTAGCCGAACTAGCTTGTGCGGTAAAAGGAGAAGTACCTACCCTGGCGATGGTGGATGGTTCCTTAATTTACTGGTTTTTAGAACAATTACCCCTTGATGCCCGCGATCGCATTTTACCCCCCATTATCGCCGCTTGGCAGCAAATGCGTGACGCCCAAATTCCCTTGATGGGATATCTCAGCGCTTCTCGTAACGTCGAAGGGATGAACTTTTTACGCTTGTTAGCTTGTCCCCATCCCGTACCCGACTGTATAAGTTATTGCCCCAATCAATTAGAAAAGGTTCCTTGTAAAGTCTTTGAACCCTTGCGCGATACTTCTCTGTGGACAACTCAACTCAAACCAGGACAGCGCGGCCCCTTGTGGCGCAGCAATGCCAGAATTTTGGAGTTGTACGAAGACCAAAACATATATTTTTGCTACGTTCATGTCGGTACCGAAATTGCCCGGATAGAAGTACCTGCCTGGGTAGCAGAAAATACCGCTATGTTTGACCAAGCCTTAGGACTGATGCTGGCACAGGTGCAAAAAGGCTATGGTTATCCAGTAGCGATCGCTGAAGCTCATAATCAAGCGGTGGTACGTGGTGGCGATAAAACGCGCTTTTTTGCGTTACTGGAGAAGCAAATGATTAAAGCTGGTTTGAGAAATGTGGGTACTTCTTATAAAGAAGCGAGAAAGCGGGGAAGTATTGCATGAAAGGTCATTTGTCATTGGTCATTAGTCATTTGTAATACCAATTTAAATCATATGGTTATAGTTTGAAAACACGCCCTAACCCCCCTTAAAAAGGCTACGGTGTACACACAAGTCTTATAACCTAGCCCGATAACGTTTTGATCCCCCCTAACCCCCCTTCAAAAAGGGGGGAAGAGAATCAAATTCCCCCTTTTTAAGGGGCAGCCCTGCGTTGCGGGGGTTCCCCCCGTTGTAGCAAGTGGCGTGGATTTAGGGGGATCTAGCTACATTTTGCACTTAGCACAGAGATCTGTGTACACCGTAGAGGAGAAGGGGAGAGGGGATAAGGGCGAGGGTTTTTGTACAACACTCGCCGTATATAGCTTTTAGCTGAAGTTGACACCAATGAAGTCTAAAGCCCCTGGGAGGGGGTTGGGGGATCTGAGTGCGTAAGTTCTGGCATTGCCCTAAAAATTTATAAACGAAACACCCAAAGCTATCAGCAAACACAAGTGCTGAGATAGCAGTTTCAGCAGTAGTTAACTTTGCACAGGTAAATTCCGTTTGAGTTGCAATCCTATCAACAATCCGACAATGACAAAGGCTGTCATGTAAGCCAAACTAATAAACCGCACTGAAAAAGGTGGTGCGACTCCTTCAACATCTATAAGTTTTTCTAGCTGAAATGGCTTAAATTGACGTTCAGCATTGGGTTGAGGCGCAATTTCTACTTGTAGTTTATGGGGTGCGCCATCAAAAAACCCTTGTTCCCATGAAAATTGTCCTGTGGAATCGGTTACAGTTTTGTAAGCAAAATTCACAAAACCATCTTCAACCATGACGGTTGTAATATTTAAAAGTAAGTCAGGAATTGGTTGATTAGTTTTTTCATCAGTTACTTTTAATTGCAAAGCCGCAGTTTCACCAACGCTGGTGTTAGTAGATCCTAATAATTGCAGTTGCAAACCTTGTTGACGAACAATTCCCGAATTATCAACTTGTAGCGCAGTTGTAGAACCATGTTCGTGATGCCCTTGATGCTCGTGATGCTCTTGATGCTCGTGACTGTGTGAGTGTCCTGCACCTTGGGATTGGGCAACTTCTGCACTGATGTTAACAAATAATAGAGCTGCGATCGCCACCACAGTCAACCCACTTAATAATAATCGCACTCGCGCTGGTGCAATTTCTCCCGGTGCGATCGCTTGTCTTCCACCAATTACCCAACCGCCACCTAGCCCAACTAGTAATAAAATCACAGCGAGAATCGCAAAATTCCGATATTTTACTGAATTCTCAGCTACTGGTAATGTCAGGGTTTGCTGAATTGGTGTAAAAGCATTGGCAACAACGGGGGTAACATTCACCTTAAGTTGGTAATTCCCCCGAATTGGTAACATCTGCTGAACTTCTAGCTCGCCTTTAGGGGCGATAGTTTCCAAATCTAGAAGCTTGGTTCCCTCGACTATGGGAAAATCTGTAGTAAACCAAGGATTATGGGGTGGGTTAAAAATTTCCAGGTTAAATTTAGCGTTCTCTAAAGCTTTACCTGTAGCGTCTTCGGCTCGCAGAACTAATTTTACTGGCGATTGGGGCGTACTAGATGCCGCTTCAAAGGGTAAAACTTTGCTTGCTGGTGCTGGGTTCACCAGTCGCACTCCTGGCGCGGGGGATGCGGAGAAGCCGATAAAACTATAAAAAACTACACTCACCATACAAATAGCACTGATGAGTGTATAAAGCTTAAATTTCGACATTTTCACTGTGAATTTCTACAGTAATAGTGGAGTGTATCAAACCTTGTGAACCCAGCTTATACCAATTCAAAATTCAAAATTCAAAATTAGCAAAGCCAGATACTAAAGGGGCTTCTGAGTTTGGATTTATTGCTGAATTTTAAAGAATTGGTATTACAAGTTTTCAATTACTCATTTTTGCTGTAAATTGTGGAGAATCTTGTGCGCTGGATTTCACGCAGATTCTTCCCCCAATCCTAGCGAGGATATGGGGGTGCTTAAACAGTTGCTAACTGTTTAGTGACAAGGTACCAACAGGGTATGGTGACGGGGGTTATGTACGCGATCGTGAATTGCCGGATAGGTTGTAAAATAAACAGTCCACAGTGTCAACGCACATAGGGAAACGAAAAGTGTTGCTTGTACAGGCGTTGATAAAGTCAAGTTAGCCGTTTTTTGCAACACTGAAGGATGAGTTTGAGTTGTCATCTTATACCTCGCATAAATTTAGAACAGTGAACGCATCGGCGGGTGTTCCGGCTGGGCTAGCTTTAGCAACTGTTTTCTTGATGAACCGCGAATTCATACCCAAGTTTCCCCTTTACCTTTAGCGGCTGTTCTCCACTAAAACCGATTATTACGCAAATAACACAATATCTTAGTTTTTGTTGGCGTGCCAGTATGTATATTTATGCAAAAATTTGCGATTGACAACAGCAGGCTATATTATTGGCTACTTATCGTTCCTGCGTAATTAGAAATTTCTTTGTGATGGCTGCTGTATTATTTGATTCTTTCTAATGAGCGATCGCCAGAATGTAAATTTTTTTATTAAATCGAATACTCAGTATTTTTATTCAATTTATGACATTGGGCATGGGGCATTGGGCATTGGGCATTGGGCATTGGGCATTGGTCATTTGTCATTTGTCATTTGTCATTTGTCATTTGTGGTTTGGGATATAATTTGCCCAATATCCAGGTTTTAGAGGATATTGCCCTAGCTAACAATCATACTCTAATTTAATTTAGATAAATTTTGATGATTTGCTAGGAAATAGCATTAATTAAAATTAAATAATAGATGATATTTATACCTATTTTCTAAAATTATCCTAATTCCGAGGTTTGAAGACCCATGCGTTTATACGTAGCAGGTTTTCAGTTGGGGTTTAAATCCTCGAATGAAAATGTCTTTAATTTTGAATTTTGAATTTTTAACTCTTGTCTTAATTACGAATTACGTAGGCGCAAGCCTTCCCGCAGGGTATTACGAATTACGAATTAATATTATGTCTAGATGCAGGCGATCGCTCATCTTCATCATGGGCTAATTTGGTCGCGATCGCACTTCTCAGCACTTCGCTAAAACACAGTTCTTAACACTGATTGTTTTTTTGTGATTTTTGTGGCAATATTTTTTACATTAAGCAAAATACTATAATACGATAGATTTATCGTAGTTTGCAAAGCAGCCTAGAAGAGGAGAATCTAAATGAGACTCATATCCAGTCGGGCAAATTTGGCGAAACTAAATGTTTTTGATGAGAAATATTGTCTATTTGTCCCATTGTTCCTAAACCATTCAGTGATGATGGGAGGTTAAGCCAATGTCTCCTCGTCAAGCGAAAAAATCTCCCCCAGTTCATAGCCGGATTTCAGTTCCGCAAAAGTATCACAGACAACCTGTGATTTCGCGGTTAGTGTCGCGCTATGGTTTAACAGTCAACATTACAGCCGCATCATTAGTATCAGATGATGACAGCGATGGCTGGTTTGACTTAGAACTATCGGGAAATCCCCAGCATTTAACCAATAGCTTATCTTACCTGCAAGAATTGGGTGTAAATTTAGTGCAAATAGCGATCGCTAACCAAATTCAAATGAATAACCGGGATTTGGAAGAAAATCCGATGAAGTGGGAATTGGGCGAGGGAGAGAAAAATCTAGTTCCTAATCATGAAACCACATTTTTGCGATCGCGATCGCGAAAAATCACAGGGCTGTCAGAAGAATATCAAAAATGGTTATCTCATGGTCAAACTAATCGCTTACGTCTACAGCTTTGCATTTTGCAAAATTACCACCAGAAACCTATAATTTCTCAACTAGTTTCTCGTTATGGATTAACAGTCAACATCATCGGTGCGCGCCTTCACCCCAATATGCAAGATGATGGCTGGTTTGAGCTAGATTTATGGGGTAAAACCAAGCAAATCCGCTCTAGTCTAATTTATCTCACAAAATTAGGATTACCAATTTGGCCTGATTGGGCTAGTGGCTAGGGACTACAAAGAGTTTAATAAAAATTTTTGAAATACTGATTTATAGTAATATGACCGCATTTAATCAAGTTCAATTGAAAACCAAGAGTAAATTTTCTGTTTTTAGTTCTGCGATCGCATCAATTCATGACAAAAACCAGATTACTCAAATTCGTGTATGTGTATATATTCCGAAATCCTACCTAAATGAGCCAGTAATTTCCCGGTTAATTTCTGATTACGGCTTAATTGTTAACATTACTGGTGCAATGCTAGAAGCAAACACAGATAGCGCTGGACGTTTTGACTTAGAAATTCGCGGAAGCGTGGCTCAAATCAATCATGGTATAGCTTATCTTGAATCTCTCAATCTTAAAATAATCGGCAAACCCCATGTTAATGGTGATAGTTGGTCTTACTAATTAATAGTCAATAGTCAATAGTCAACAGTCAACAGTCAATAGTCAATAGTCAATAGTCAACAGTCAACAGTCAACAGTCAACAGTCAACAGTCAACAGTCAACAGTCAACAGTCAACAGTCAACAGTCAACAGTCAACAGTCAACAGTCAACAGTCAACAG
>NZ_JACJQG010000034.1 GCF_014696435.1 Calothrix anomala FACHB-343
CCTTGATTACTGACGCATAATCCCGTTGGGTTAGAAAATACCCCGGAAGGCTTTTCCCTCAAGGCATTAATTCCTCTCTCCCTTCAAAAATGAGCGAACGTACAGTTGTTAGCTAAGGCATACATATCAAATGGATTCTCTAGAAAATTAATTATTCGTGAAGCATTACTCTTGCTGCATTAATGCTTCGAGTTGTGCCAGCAGTTTTTCTACTTGTGTTTTTTTCTTGGGGTCATCCCACAATTTAGCTTTTTTGAATCGGCGCAGGGTATCATCAACACGCTCTTTGAGCTCTGTCGTCTCTGTTTGAGAAGATGAGCGCGATTCAGACTGCTGCTCAAAAACTTGGATTTTCTGTTTGATTTCGCTCAGGGATAGATTATGCTCAATTGCTATGTTTAGCAGTTCATCTCTAGTTTTTTCATTTTTAACTCGTGCGATCGCTCGTGCTTTAGTGTACTCAAGTTTCCCAGAACGTAAAACTGACAGTACATCAGGCGGCAGACTAAGCAGTGGAAGGCGGTTGCGAACAAAAGAATCCCACTTCATGCGTCCTAAAGCTATAAATACCTCTTCAACAAGCAGAGTTTGAGAGTTACCCGTAACGTTACGGGTAATTTTACCTTTAGCTTCATTATCCATTTTTTGCAACAGTTTGACGGTTTCGTCAACGCTGATTTCTAACCGCAATGCTAACAGTTCGAGGATACCTTCAGTTTCTTCTAGGGGGTTGAGGTCTTCACGTTGAAGGTTTTCAACGAGGCGTACTTGATATGTAGTCGCATCGTCCATTTCCCTTGCAACAATAGGTACTTCGATTAATCCTGCCATTGTTGCCGCTCTGTAGCGTCGTTCCCCTGCTACCAATTCATAATATCCCCCAGGCAGTGGACGTACTAACAGAGGTTCGAGAATACCCAGTTCTTTGATCGAGCGTGATAGTTCTTCAAGCTTTTGGGGATCGAAATAGCGCCGGGGTTGCGAGTCAGGCAGCTTGATTTTAGTGATGTCAATAGTGGAACTAGCATTGGCTTGCTTATCAGACTGCGTGGTATCTGCACTGCTACCAAACAGCAGTTCGACCGGTTTTTTGATGGCGGCGTAGGGTTCGTTACGCTTTTTATTCACTGTTTTACTTCGAGTTTATCTAAACTGTTGGCAATTTTTTTGAGTACGCTGACGGCAGAGTGATTTTTATCAAACAATGCTAAAGGTACTCTACGCTCAGACGCATCCGCAAAGGCAATGGATTTAGGGATGGGTGGGTATACAGTACCAATATCTGATAGTTGTTCTTGCACAGCTTTAACAGTCCGAGACTCTTGGGCAGTGCGACCATCAAACATTGTGGGAACAAACCCCGCAAATTGTAAACCGGGGTTAGTATGACTGCGGACTTGGGCTACCGTACTGAGTAAAAGTTCTGTCCCTTTAAATGATTTAAACTGGCATTGTATCGGAACAAGAATGTGAGTAGCAGCAGTTAAACTAATAACACTGAGTAACCCTAAAGAAGGGGGACAGTCGATCAGAATAAAGTCGTAATTGTCCTGCACTGTGGCAAGTGCATTTTTTAGACGATATTCTCTGGCGATCGCACTTGCTAACTGCATTTCAGTAACCGCTAGGTTAATATCAGCAGGGACAAGCGCCATACCGTGAATCAGTTCAGGATAAATAGGTAATGACTTGTTGTCAACAATTGTCTGTTGGATACTTTGCTCTAATTCGTCGGGTTCAAGCCCCATGAAAGTAGTCAGGCTAGCTTGTGGGTCCATGTCTACCAACAAGACACGACGTTTTTTAAGTGCCAGATGATAGCCTAAATTTTGAGTAAGTGTGGTTTTAGCAACACCACCACTTTGGTTAAACAGTGTAATAATGCAGGTTTTGTTCACAATTTTTGATAAAAGATTTTTTAGATCTCTCCTTAATACGCCAAATTTTATCGGAGGCGGTGATTTTATACAATCTGTAGTGAGTGCGATCGCACTCTTTTTCTGTAATGCAGCAGCTAAGTAAGCGCAATAACTAAATCTTTCTAAATAGTTGAAGTCAATCAATCTTGTAGTACTAGTGTAATGCCAGCAGAACTTTATAAAAACGGAATCATCGAGATATCCGAAAACTTAGACTTTACCGAGGAAGAAGAGCTTTGGGATGTATTTGTACACTTCCAAGGGCACATATTTTCTCCAGTGGTAGCAGGAGCAAGCCAAAACAGAGCATTCGAGATAGGGCGAGATTTATACGATTGGATAGAAGAAAATTACTGCCAGGAAATGGGAGATCGCTTTACATGGAAAAGATACTCCGTAAATCGAGAAGATCCAAGGCACTAGGGACTTCCAAGTAAATAACTATTCCATCGCTAGGGCAAGCTGGGGGAGAAAGAGCCTATTCATCGCCTCCGCGATCCAAATAAAATAATTTTTGGAAGTCCTGTAACTCTCTTGTATTACTCTCGTCAAATAAAAATTTGAAACCTCTGGCCAAATAGAGTTTTTCTTCTTGAGATTCGGTTCGTAGGCTCAATGGATACACGATGCCTGCGGCGAGCGTATCCATTACGAATTTCCTTACCAAATATGAATTTCATCATTTAATGATATGAATGTTCTCTACCTATTGATAGAGCCACTTCCTTGTGTAGACTACACAAAATTGATGTATAAATTTAAAAATAATTTTATGTATATTTACTTTATTTTATGAATATCATCCATATTTATAATTACTTAGGATTATATATTTTATGTAGAGTTACACAATTAAAAACTAATTTTCAGTAATCAATTTATCCACAATAAATCATAAATTCTGATAAAGAATAAATTGATCATCTTCTCACATTAGGCTGATTATTATTAGGATATATACAAGTTATTAAAGATATAGAAAACTTTGTTGTGATTCTCTATGTCTTCAATAAAGCTGTATCCACAACGCCACAAACAGAAGTATTCGACTAATCTGTATCCTTTAGTAATTACTGCAAATGTGGCAATGGTCTTGGATGTAATCATCAACCACAGTCCCCTGAGCTTTTTAACATTTGGTTTAACAACATTAGGGACAGCAGTAATTATTTGGCGGCGTGAGTTAGATGGTCTGCTTAATTTTTGTACCAAGCTAAATCGGCGCTATAAATTCACTACCCCTGCATTGACAATGCTAGGAACTATTTCATTGTTAGATGCACTATCAACTCCTGCAAAAGCACAGTTCTTCCAAAATGCACAAACTTGGATGACATCAAACTTTACAGGTGCTGGTCAAGCTATTCCTTTAGTATTTAACGTGCTGCGTGGTTTATTTTTGATTTACTTGGGAATTTCTTTAGTAAAAGTCATACAATCAGCTCGTCAAGACGAAGATTGGCAGAATTTAGCCCGAACACCAATGATTATTCTAATTGCAGTGACTATGGGTGATATCTTGGCGAACTTAATTATTGGCAGTGGCGGTACAACTGGTTGAGGTCGAAAATGGTTGATAGTAAATCCAAAACACGCACTGTTAATACCACTATTGGTAAGCAGCCTAACATTGGGCCATTTCCATCCGATCAATTAATTCCTTGGGTAGTGATTTCTGGAGTTTCCTATTATTTATTTCATGGATTTTTGCGACTTAACTGGATTTGGACTCTAACTCTAGCAACTTGGGGAATTTCGACTTGGTGGGTGCTGACTGCTAACGGAGCTTGGAGAATTTTATCAAAGTTTTTAGCTACTCCTAATTGGACGCGAGTACGTGTGCTGTATCAACCAATTTTGCAGTCCAATGCTAAAAAAGGTCAGAAAACAGAAAAACTGCGAACAAATTTGAAATTTAGAAAATAGTCAATCAATTTTGGATTTTAGGTTTTGGATTTTAGATTTTAGATTAACCCCATGCACGCCACTTGCAACAAGCGCGGGAACCCTTCCACCGCAGTAGCTTTAATTAAAAATTTTCGATGCATGGATTTATTCCACGAATTAATTCGGGAGCTTGACACCTGTTGAAATTTTAAATTTTGAATCTTCTCCTGACACAGAGGCTACGCCAACAATCCAAAATTTAAAATCTAAAATTCGGTCAGGATGGGATATTAATTAAATTCCCCAAAAGGGTTGACTTAGGAGGTGATATTTCGGTGAAGTCGAAAGTTGGTAAGCGCATTGTTGATAATGGGGAACGCAAGGTTCGTTTAACACCTCTAGAAGATGCTTTTGCACTAGTTACAATGTTGCAAATTAACCTTCAAGGACGCTCCGTTGGTGCTTACGTACTGCGTAAAGGTACTAACAGCTTTATGATTCACTTTGGGTTTGAGTGTGCTGGGATTCACTCAACGTTGCGTACTGAACAAATTGACCCAGTTTTTGATGCTATTGAATCAGGTTTGAAAGATTTGCCAGAGGGCGAACGGCTGACAATACATTTAAGTTCGTTTACTGATGATAGTTTCAGGCAACAACAACTCAAGAATTTGAGCGATCGCTCACCCAACAAAGAATTACAATATCTCTTGATGGGAGAACGCTGCCGTACTCAAGAATTGACGAAACTCGGCATCCGCAAACCCAAAACCCTGCGCTTGTACTGTACCTATACAGTAGAACCAGATACCACTGGCACCAGCGATGTCATAGAACAATTGCTCTCAAAACTAGAGCGTTCATGGAAATCTTTCACTGGCGAAATCAACGAGTTGCAGTTTCTTCGCATTGAACGTCTGCTGCACGCATCTTTTACTGATGGCTTTCAACTTTGGGAACAATTGCTGTCCAACAAAATGGGCTTAAATGTTCGCCCCTACGATGCTGAAGAACTTTGGGCAATTCTCTGGCAACGTTTCAACTCGACTCCACCGCGACCAATTCCCCAACTTTTGATTTTAGATGAGGAGGGACTGCGCGAAGAAATTTACTCAGAAGTTGCGCCTACTTCCATGTTAATGGAGTCCGAATCATCGATTCCTGTTGCAGATCGCCGTTGGGTGCATCTACTAGACAAATATATTGGAGCGCTAACCTTTGTTGATAAACCTGGCGGTTGGACAGACAAGGAACACCAGATGCGTTATCTCTGGGAGATTTTATCCAGAGAACGGGTGTATGACACCGAAATTTACTGCCAATTGATGCGGGCTAATGAGACTTTAGTCAAAACCAATATGCAGCGCTTAACCAAACAGGCGAATACAAGCGCAGTTTTGGCACATGAAAAAAATTCCGTTGATGTCAAGTCTTTAGTCAATATCAAAAAGTCAATTGCTGCTCAGGAAGAACTTTATGAAGGTGCTGTTCCCATTCATACTGGGATCGTGTTTTTGGTCTATCGCTCATCCCGTGAAAAATTAGATGAAGCCTGTCGATATTTGCAATCTTGTTTTTTGCGTCCAGCCTGGGTAGTCCGCGAAACTGAATATCCGTGGCGGATGTGGTTGCAGACTCTTCCTATCACTTGGGAGCGTTTAATGACCGTCCCCTTTAATCGACGGCTAGTTTACTTGAGCAGTGAAGTACCTGGGTTCATGCCATTAGTACGAACTCAAGCTCGAGATGATAGTGGCTTGGAACTCATTGCCGAAGAAGGAGGAACGCCAGTATTTCTCAATTTGTACACCCAGCACAAGAACTTGGGGCTATTCGCTACTACCCGTGCAGGTAAAAGCGTCCTAGCATCGGGCATCCTCACCCAAGCTTTAGCGCATGGAATGCCGGTGGTAGCGATGGATTATCCTAAGCCTGATGGCAGCAGTACTTTTACTGATTACACCCAATTTATGGGTGATGATGGAGCCTACTTTGATATCGGTAAAGAATCAAGTAATTTATTTGAATTGCCGAATTTACACTCTCTCCCACCTAAGTTGCAGCAAGAACGATTTGAGGATTATAAAGAATTCCTAGCGACGGCAATACTAGCAATGGTTGTGGGTACGCGTCGGGGTGTAACCAATGTATCGCAAACACTCACGGACACTATACGTTCGATTATTGCTCTGGCACTGAAAGATTTTTTTAACGATGAATTAATCCGCGATCGCTATGCTGCTGCCTACATTAATGGTTTTGGCTCACAAGAATGGCTGGCAATGCCCACCTTGCAAGATTTCTTAAGTTTTTGTTCTTATGAGCGTTTACAGCTAGATTCTTCAGGGGGCGATATCAAAGCAGCCCTAGAAACCATAAAGTTAAGATTGCGATTCTGGCTTTCTAGTAGAGTTGGACAAGCTCTGGCTCAACCTTCCACCTTCCGCAGTGATGCACATCTATTAATCTTTGCGCTGCGTAACTTATCCAATGACGATGATGCAGCAATTTTAAGTTTAAGTGCTTACAGTGCAGCTTTGCGTCGAGCCTTAGCAGCCCCAGCCAGCGTGTTTTTTATTGATGAAAGTCCTATCCTGTTTGAATACGATTCGATTGCCGCACTGGTGGGTAGACTGTGTGCCAATGGAGCAAAAGCCGGAATCCGAGTAATTTTATCTGCTCAAGACCCTGATACCATTGCCCAATCTCCAACAGGTGCGAAGATTTTCCAAAATCTAACCACTCGACTGATTGGACGTATCCAACCTACTGCTGTTGATAGCTTTGCGAACATTTTGAAATATCCGCCAGAAATCATTTCTCGCAATGCTACAGAAAGTTTTTTCCCAAAAAAGGAAGGAGTTTATTCCCAATGGCTGCTAGACGATAACGGGATTTTTACTTTTTGTCGCTACTATCCCGCCTTTAATTTGTTGGCAGCAGTAGCAAACAATCCCGAAGAACAAGAGCAAAGAACTGCTGCTTTATCTCAGCATTCCGATAAATTTGTGGCTTTGACAGAGTTATCCAAACATTTGGTTGAGACAAAGTAAATCTCCAAAAAAGGAGGAGTGATGCACAAAATTAAGCGAGCTACTATTATTGGAGCGATCGCCGTCTCTGCAATTGGATTCACTAGCGCTCAGGCATTTTCATTACCAATTTTTCAAGATAGCTCCTCTGCAAGATTCTTCGAGCAATGGCGACAGCAATTGAATCCATTCACTCAAGATGCTTCCTCCCTGGCTCAAAAACTGGAACCTTTAACGAAGTTCTTAGGTAAAGATTTGCAAGCTGCGATTACGGAAGCAATGGGTGTATTGGGTTTACCAGATGCTAATGCAGCCAGGGAAAAGGCTGAGGATAGTGCAGCTACTTCAAATAGTGCCATCAAGGCGGCTGAACGAGCCACAAATGAAATTGACCGCCAAATTACCCGTACAGAAGCAGATAGCATTCTTAGCAAAGCAGGTCAACAACACACCAAAGAGCGAATTGAAACAACCCAAAATTCAGTTGCACAAGTTTATGTAGATGCTAATGCTGCTCAAGATGAAGTTGTCACCCAGAATGTTATGAAGCGAATTGCTCAACAAAATGTCCAAACCGCAGCAATTTTAGGAGAAATGCGGGCTGATGGATTGAAATTACGGCAGTCTCAAAATTTGGCGAACCTCAACTTGACAAATATTTCCCGTTCTTTAGATGGTCAAAAGCAAGCGTATCAGAAACAAACGGTGGATCAGGGGTTTAACAATTTAAGGACAGCAGCCCAAGCGCGGTTGTTCTAAGAGGCAGCCCCAAGCACAAAATTTCATCGCCATGCATGAAAAAGGGACAAGGAGGACAAGGGGGACAAGGAGGATAATTAATAACCCTTGACTTTTACTCAGCATTCAGGAACGCCAGTTGCTTCAAATCTGGAAAAGCAATGCCACTGGCTTCACCTGTGAGAAGTCGCAGCAGCGTCTACAGCACTTCGAGTCAGAAGGAGGGCGAAGATTGTTGAAATTATTGAAATATGAATTGATACTCGCACAAAGCCAAACTCCTAATCCAGGGCAAGCAGCTTCCACCATTACTAAAGATGGTGCAGCTGCCAGTGAAGCGATCGCACAGACAATGGAAAAACTTTGGGATGACGTACTCGGTGGAGGATTGTACAGTGCGATCGCCTCACTAGGAGTTTTCTTTGCTGTTGGCACTCTGCTGATTTTCATTGTCCAATGGACGCGGGAAATAGTGGATGGTGATAACTCAAAAGCTTTCTCTGAAATGATTTGGCCCATAGTAGTGATAGTTCTGCTAGCCAACAATGCTCAACCTTTGGCGATCGCCACTAAAGGATTGAGAGCCATCATTAATCAAACAAACAACACTCTGCTGACAACTACTTCTGCTTCTATCCAACTCCAAGAAGCATATCAGCAAGTAATGCTGAAGACTGGTAACGCCGATGTCATTCAAGCATTAATTGTCCAGTGCGATGCGATCGCCGATCCGAAGCAACAAGCTGAGTGTTTGCAAAAGGCTTCTGGGCAAGCCCAAGAAATTGAAACTCAAACAGATAATCGCCCCGGTTGGATGAAAGGTATTGGCGAATTATTTAACACCAACATTTTTCAATTAACTCTGCGTGGTTGGTTATTAGCATTTGGTATTGCTTTTCAATGGATAGTCGAAGTTTCCATGCTATTAACTGCACTGTTAGGGCCTTTGGCTGTGGGAGGTTCATTACTTCCCGTTGGTCAAAAAGCGATTTTTGCATGGTTAACTGGCTTCTTCTCTGTGGGAATGATCAAGCTTTGTTTCAATATTATTTCTGGGTTAGTCGCCACAATGGTGCTGAATGCTGATAATAACGACCCTATGATTTTCGCCTTTGCTATTGGTATTCTCGCACCAATTTTATCTGTTGTTTTGGCTGCGGGTGGCGGTATGGCGATTTTTAGAAGTTTTTCTAGTATTGCTAGTTTGGGGCTTTCTTCTGTAGTTACGAGAATGGTTAAAAAATTTTAGTGAGCTATCTTTGTTGGCATGAATTCCAAATCTTACGCATCATTGGCGTTACTGCAAATACCCATTCAGGGTTATCCCAATCTTCTTCTTCAGCAGTCACATTGTGCAAGCACCAATACTCCAACGTGTGTTTATGTAAGTAGAAATCCTTACCTATCAAACGGGATATTCGTTCTTCCAAGCTGGGATCACGAATGTCTTGTCCATACTCACGTAGGTATTCATCATAGGAAGCAATGATTAAACACATCAAGGCAAATCTTCCCTCAGAGTCTAAAACAAAATTCTCATAACCATCACAGAACTCCGCAATACGAGATGAATCAGCTACTTCAATTTCCCAATCTTGTCCATATTGAGTGAGATGAAACATTTCATTTAGCCGTTGTATTGCATTAGCTGTAGGATACTTTGGTGATTCATTTATCATTTGCTTCTACTACTGAAAATGACGGATAACTAAATTTTTTGTGCGTATTAAGGATAGCTTATGACTATTTTCGATAAAAATATAGATTCAAAAAATGCCAAAAGAAAACGATTGCGATTTTTAAATTCCGCTTCTACAAGATTTTCGACTGGTGATACTTTAGCTTTATTTGCTGTTGGTACTTTCGGGCTACATATTGTTACTTTTTTTGTATTAATCTTACTCTATGGTTCCTACTCACAGTTGAGTCAGAAAGCACCTCCGTCTCTAGTACAATTAGAAACAGGCAAATCAATTAAAGTTGCCTCAATAGGTAGTTTAGAACGTACTCCTCAAGTTATTTTACATTTTGTTTCTGACACAATGACTTTGATGATGAATTGGTCAGGAACGCTACCATCCACCACAGTAGAAGAAGCTGCTAAACCCAAACCAGATCCTGGTATAGATATTCGCTCTTCAAGTAACGGAAATCGTAAAGTAACTTCTTCAGCATGGCAAGCATCCCATGCTTTATCGGAAGACTTCCGTAAAGAGTTTTTGCAAATACTAGCTGAAATTACACCACCAGCAGTTTTCAAGGGAACAACGCAAGTAGTTTTAGTTCCACTTTCTATTCAACCTCCCATCAAAATTGCTGAGGGTAAGTGGAAAGTCAAAATGGTTGCTAACCTTAGCATATTTGACCAAGGAAATAAATTGGGAGAAGTAATTCCCTTTAATAAAGAAATCTTCGTACAAGCCGTTGAAGCTCCTGATATGGCTACAACAAATGATGGATTAGCAGCAGCAATTTATCAGATGCGAGCTAGCGGTTTAGAAATTTATGCAATACGGGATTTACCACAGGAGAATTTATAATGCCTGAGCATCAAAATGGTAAAACACCTACAAATATTCTTGAATTAGAAAAAAAACCTGCTACG
This sequence comes from Calothrix anomala FACHB-343, assembly GCF_014696435.1. Classification (GTDB taxonomy): domain Bacteria; phylum Cyanobacteriota; class Cyanobacteriia; order Cyanobacteriales; family Nostocaceae; genus Aulosira; species Aulosira anomala_A. Next base: position 10,182 of record NZ_JACJQG010000034.1, read on the forward strand.
GCTAACCAAAAATTTGAACAAGAGTTCAATGAAGAATTTGATGATGAATGGGATGAAGAAAGTCTGGCGCGATTACTCGGTTATGTATATCCGGCGGTAACTTCAACAACTACTTCCGAAGTGAATGAACATGAAATAACTTCAGAAGTAGTTGAACATACCGAAAATCAAGCTGAAGTATCTCCGCCAAATGTAGTAGCACCCCATGAGTTATTTGATGACCCACAATTAGGTAAAACACAACAAAATTTTTCCACTAATCCATTTTCTAAATTTGGTGTTGTCGGCTTGGGATTGTTTGTGATATTCGGTGTAGGAGCTACTTTTTTAAATATTATTATTTCCGGTAGACCAAAAGCAGCACCAAAAATTGTGGAGCAAGGTTCTGCCCAGCCTACAGTAGAACTTGCTGATAATATAAAACCCCAAGAAGTAGAAACAGGGAAGCTAAAAGCAGAATTAGCGTTAGGAAGCCAAGTAGAAAAAATCAAATCTTTAGAAAGTTCCAAAAGTCCCAAAACTTCTGTAGCCAAAGCACGTAACCAAACTAAGGATGAGTTAAATAAACGAACTACAGTCAACCAGACTCCACCTGATGTGCGTCCATCACCAATTTCTCGTCCAGTTCAAGTTGCTTATGTCCCTCGTCAAACAACACCAAGAGAATATTATTCGCCTCGTTTTACAACAGTTTCTCGGAATCAAGCACCTGTAAGTAACGTGCCAGTAAATACCACAAGCACAATACCAATACCGCCTCGTACAAACCAATCTACCGACCCAATGCAACAATGGGCGGCAATTAATAGATTAGGAAGTTATGGCAGTAGTGAAATTGCGACTAACAATGAATTGGCAACCAAAACTTACGAACAACCGAATAATAGTGCTGTAGATACTGTTACAAACGGACAAGGAAATTCACCAATAATAATTCCTCGTGCCACCCCAGTTTTAGCTGTTGCTAACACAATTGTGGAAACTGCCGATTCTCTAGAACCACTCTACACAGAAGAAAATGCAATTGTTACAGGTATACCTGTGCGACAACTAACGGTGGGTGCAACTGCATCTGGAAAGTTAATTACTCCGTTAATTTGGAGTGAACGTTCAACTAATAATATTGATGCAAAATCAGTGGCTCCGGCTCAAAAAGACAAGTTTATTGTCCAACTTGTTGAACCGCTAACTGAAGGGGATGGTTTTGTTAGCTTACCAAGAGATACTGAAATTGTTGTCCATGTACGAGACATTGAAGAATCAGGACTTGTGCAACTGGAAGCAACCCAAATTGTGATGGAAGGTAAGGAGTATGTGCTGCCACCGGGAGCAATTACTATTCGCGGCAACTCCGGTCGTCCATTAATGGCATCAAAGTCGAATGATAAAGGTGGCGAAATTGCTTCACGAGATGCAGAAACATTCGTAGTTGGTTCTTTGGCTAAAGTGGGCAAAGTACTCAATCAACCTCAAGACGAACAATACTCCACTTCCACTGGGTTTGGTGGTACAACTACTTTTTCTTCTACTAGGCGAGGTGGCCCTAACATCTTGGGTGCAGTTTTAGAAGGAGGATTTGAACCACTGACTGAACAAATTTTAGAACGCAATCAGCGATCGCTAAGAGAAATCGAACAACGAAAAGCAGTTTGGTACGTCCGCGCAGGTTCAGATATTCAGGTTTTTGTCAACCAATCTTTTCAATTTTAAACTGCCTCCCCCATGCCCTAATTTACTCAGTATGAATCCGATGAAAGTTTTTCTGCAAAATTTGACTTTAACCGCTTCCATCTATACTGTGCTGACTTTTGCTACTAGCCTTTTACCAGTGGTGGCAGGGGAAACATCTCGTTCCAGTCAAATTCCTCAAGGACTGCGACGTATTTCACAGGAGACAGCCACTGGGCAGAGTGGAAGTGAAATACCTCTAATTGAATTATCGCCGGGGTATGGAGTCAATATTTCCTTTATCTCCAGTGGTGAGATAGTAGAGAAAGTTTGGTTAGATAATCCAGCGATCGCTTCTCTTGATGTTGATGGTTGTTTGTCAGGCTTGGGACGTGAGTGTAACTCTCCAGGGGCAACAGTATTACATCTGCGACGGATCAACCCAATAGATATGCCGCAGTTGCCGAAGATGAATAGCAGCTTGCTGACAGTAGTAGCAAAAGGTAACTCTGGGCGGCGAGTGTATTTATTTCGGGTCGCTACAGCTAATACAAAACCCAAATATCACACAATCGAGGTCACACCTCACACCCAAGAAGAACCTGAAATTAGAGAACTACTACCGCAATATCAAAATTTACAAGCTATAAGTCGGGGGCTGGAGATTGCCCAAAAACAACGTTTAATTTCGCCTGAATCGCGCTTGTGGCAGCGAATAAAAAACTTTTTAACAAATGTGAAGTCAGGAGAATCAGTATCTAATGCTGCCCGGAAAGCTGGTATTACTTTGCAGCTAGTTAATCGGCTGATAGAACTGGGACAAACTACTCCTGTAAATACTTTGAGGCAGCGTTTAGTAAATCAATAAAATTACTCAAATAAGATTTAAAATTAAGGCAATGAAATTCCTGAAAATTCCTTTTAGCTTGATATCTGGGCTAAGTTTAACTATCTTAATTTCTGGTACAACTTTAATTTCATCACAAGAGCAAGGATTATCAAATCCTCAGTTAAAAACAGATGAAATCACTACAATCAATTGGCAAAATACTCGTCTGCCTAATTGGAATCAAATTACCTTTGCTAAAATGCCTGGTATTGCCGAATCTGGTTCTTTTCAAGTACCAGCAGGTGTGGCAGAAAAGTTGGGATACGACCCTTCGCGTAGTTGGAATGCTGGACAGACACCTGATTCTTACATGATGTTAGGTGACTTTCATGATGCTTTCAAACTTCAAAATTTATCAATAAGTGATATTGCCCAAACTGTTGATTTGGATTTAAGTCAAGTTGATTTAGACAATTTTGGCGTAATGAAATTCCAAACTTTGGAAAGTTTGAGTGATGCTATTCCTGATTTGAAAGATACACCTATTGCTGAAATTAAACCAGTTTTGGATTTATTATCTCAAAAACTAGAAACTTCTTTTGATTCCAATCAACCAATAGGAAAGCTATTGCAACAGTCCCCGCATTTAGGAAAACTACAGTTTGCATCTTTGAACTTAGCATCTTATAGTTTGGATTCTATTCCCGGTTTGGTAACAACACCAATTGGTGCATTTGAAAAATGGCAAGGTGTATATATTAATGAGATTCCTGGATTGGCTGATGTACCTTTCTCTCAATTTCCTAATCCGATTAATGCTGTGGGTGGAAATGTAGGTATTGTTGATATTGCTTTTGCAACCGACGAACAACAGCGCGATCGCACAATTTCTGGTAGTAATAAAGAAGGCTTCACTGTGCCATGTCAAAAAGATTGCGCTCACATAGAATTATCCGGTTCATCTGCGATTTCAGGTAAAGCCTGGGTTAGTGGTAAATATCAATTAGTTAAGGGTGGTAAAGGAATCCTCAGTTCAGTGAATGGCGGTAAAGAACCAACAGGTCGTCATCCCTTTGGTGATGCTTTCAAAGTCGCACTGTGGGATATTTCAGAAGTAGACGGCATGATTTCTCAAGCTTTATTCTTCCGGGTTTGTATGCGGAATACTTTTGTAGATTTAGGCTGTACACCCTATTTTATTGGGCCAGTACCATTCATGACTTTTAAAGAGAAAGAACCTATATTTTTAGGTTTAATTGCCGGAGGAAGCTCTAATTCAGTCTCCATAAGCACAGGATTGAAGAGTACGGGATTTAGATTTAAACAATCTCCTGATAGTTCAACAAATAAGTTGTCTAATTTACTGCCCACAATTAAAGGTGATTGCAAGAATATTCATTCATCAGGAATAAATATCGATGCTTTGATTGCTGCTTTCTCTAGTGTTGAAGAAAATTACAACTTAGTTGGTAATTATGTATGCGACTCATCCGGTAACTGTGGACGTGGGCTGGGTGCAATGCAGTTTATGTCATATCGTCCAGATGTGCGAAAGATTATTTTAAGTAAGTCTGGCGGTGCAAAGTTTCTATCCAGATTGGATGCAGGCGAAAAAGTTACAGGTGAAGATATGATGCAATATTTTTCACCTGCTGAACAACAAACTTTAATTGAAGCTGATATCACCAATTTACTGAACAGCGCATCTCAACAAATCGACCCAACAACTGACAAACCTTTCAGAGGAGAGCGATTAATTGAACGTGCTGCTCAAATGAATTTTGCTGGTGTAGGTATCCCTATCGATACGGCTGTCAGTGATGTGGATGGAAAAATATCAGTCAGAGGATATGGCAACAAAACATCTGCTAAATATTTTCAAGCTCTGCAATTAATGGGTTGTTTTTAAATTATAGGAATCCTGTCTAATTTCTGTAATTTTGGTTTTTCATTACTTGTCATTCCAAGTTATTAGTTAAATCTCAAAAATTGGTTGAAAAAATAAGTCAAAAACCTAAATTTCTGTCAAATTACTAAAATGTTAGTAAATAATGTGCATTTTTATTGCATAGCAGGGGTTCATTTTTATTGCGAAGAGACATTTAGCATAATACGTAATAAATAGCCATAACTTTTAAATAAAAATTTAATCAAATTCGTTTTTCAGTCTCAGAATATTTTCAAAACTTAAATTGGAGTCTTATATGCAATTGAAATTGAATAAATTTACAAACTTAAAATTTTTTAAATATCAAGCAATATTAGCTATTGCTACTATTTTTAGTTTACTTGTTACAGCATTTTTATTCAAAGCCCATATTGCCAATAACAATCGTACAACAACATGGAGAAATGCCAAAGAAATTGCACCACCATTTCTTATTAAAAAAGTCTTATCTTTGAATTCCATAGCTAGGATTGATGACAAATCAGTCAAAGTTATGCAAATCCCATCTCAAGGTGCAGGAGATTTATACATATTTGATTTACGCTCACCTCAGCTTTGTGGTATAGGTGGTTGTCTTTATCTGATTTATCACGAATCCGGTAAGTTGCTTTTGCCCTTAATCGCTAATCCAAACTTACCACCCAAAGAAGAGTTAATGCGTGCTTCAAACACAATAGCTGGTGAATTTCCTTGCTTGGTAGTTACGCAACCGACGTTGAATGAGAACATACTATCTCGTACCAAATATTGCTACCAGAATCAAATATTTATACGGTTGAACGAAGAATTTTTTAGTAGCAAATAAAAGTTAGATTTATATAATACAAGCTAATGAAAAATTTAACTTCAAATTACTCTTTAGGGATTCAAGTACCGTCTGCAAAAGTAGAGACATTACAAATTCAAAGATTGACAGAATTGATGAAATCGCAGTCTGGTCTGGTACTTTTGAGTTGCTTGATTGCCCTTGCTATTTTTCGAGTTCTTTCGGGAGGGAATCGCAAAGGTAAACTTGCTACCAGTTACTGGGGTGGTGGTCGTGAAAAATCTTTGGCTGCACGTAAAGCCAAACAGCAGATATTAAATCCTACGCGCAATTGGGCGGCACTTTACATTGGTACACCTCAACAAATGCGATCGCGCATTGAAAATGAATGGCGTACCGCAGGTTTACTGAAGACAAAACCAACTGTGAATCAAAAATTACACAAATTAATATCGCCTAACTCTACTCTGTACGTTCCTGATGTCCAAAGAGGAATAGCCGTTATAGGTGCAGCAGGTTCCGGCAAGACATTCTCTGTAATCGACCCTTTAATTCGTAGCGCTTTTGACCAGGGGTTTCCTGTATGTGCGTATGATTTCAAATATCCCGCACAGACCAAACGGGCTGTAGCTTACGCTATGAAGCGCGGTTACACCGTCAGAATATTTGCACCGGGGTTCCCTGAAAGTGAAACCTGCAATCCTTTAGATCTGCTGAAAGACGAGGAAGATGCGATCGCAGCAGGTCAAATTACCAGCGTCATTTCACGTAACTTCGACCGTGGGGGTAATACCAGCAGCGATAAATTCTTTGAAGAAGCCGGGGATAGTTTGGTTGAGGGTATTTTACTACTCACCAAGGCAGTTAAAACTCTAACCGGTGATGACAAATATTGCGATCTGATGATGGCGCAAGCAATTTTATCTTTACCCAATCTGCCAGTAAGATTAGAAGCTGCTTCCAAGGACAAGCTGAAAATTTGGACAACACGACCGTTATCTCAGCTAATCAGCGTCAAGGACTCTGAAAAAACTACTGCCAGCATTATTGGAACCGCGCAGCGTATATTTCAGCGATTCCTCAAGAAAGACTTTGTGGGCGCATTCTGTGGTCAGACAACATTACCACTGGACTTGGATGGTAAACAGCTAATTGTGTTTGGGCTAAACAGGAACAACCGTGACATTATCAGTCCACTGCTGGCGGCTATTTTGCACATGATTGTTACGCGCAATGTATCCCGTATCCTACCCAGAAAAGACCCGTTAGTAGTGGCTTTAGACGAACTGCCCACCTTGTATTTGCCAGCCCTTGTTAATTGGTTGAATGAAAGCCGTGAAGACGGTTTTGTAGGGATTTTGGGATATCAAAACATTGCCCAGCTAGAAAAAGTCTATGGTAAGGAACTGACACGGGCAATCTTGGGAGGTACAGCCACCAAGTTTATTTTCAACCCACAAGATCCGGAATCTGCAAAGTTGTTCAGTGACTACTTGGGTGAGATGGAAATTAAATTTAATTCCAAATCGCGCAGTACAGGAAAGGGAGGTGCTTCACACAGCACTAACGAACAGCATCAAAAACGCCATTTATTTGAAGCAGCACAGTTTGCCAAGATGAGTACGGGTAAGGCGGTAATTATCAATCCAGCTTACACTCGCGGCACAGAAGCCTATGTTCCCATATTGCAGACTATGAAAGTTCCGGCTGCTGATATTGCTGAGATGAACTGGTCGGAAGGAAAGTGGGATTTTGTTAGAGACAGACTGATTCAAAACAATTCTGTGCAAATTAGCGACTCTGAACGTTCTCAACAATTTATGGAAAGGCGTGAATTAGCTGAAAAATTATTTCCCATCCCTGAACAATCTAATTCTCTGCCTTCTCCAGAAGAACTTGCCAATGTTTTTTAGGGGTTTTAGGAATGCAATCTTCACAGGTTAATTGGAGTAAACAAGTTTCGTCTGTCTTAGCACGTTATCCGCAGTGGCAACACATAGTTATTGAGGCATCGAATAAGCCTTTCTTCGATGTAAATTATTGCCCAGAGACTATAGAAATATTTGACCAGTTTGGCTTATTAGCAGGTAGAGTATTGAATTCTATTTCTTATGAAAGCACTCGTAATTCTCTCGATAAAAGTGAATTTATTGCTTGGTTATTTGATGGAGAACTTGGAGCTTTTTACGTAAATGATGAGGTAGTTATCAATCGACTGCAATTGTTGACAGAAGTTGGCGGAGGTTATCACCATGACTGATATATTTAAGGTTGCATCTGGAGAAGCTGCTGCCATTCAAAGGCATTACGAACAAATCATAGAAGTTTTGTTGCAAACTTTACTCAATGCCAAACATGATAATCAGCGCCAAGGATTAAAAATATTTGATGGTAACAGACTTGTTTATGGACATGATAAAAATCAATTTCGTGATGAAGTTTCGGGATTATCAGGACAACTTTTAAATCCTCAAATCATTGTCCAGCTACAACAACTGCGTTCTGCAAGAGTGGGAGGTATGGTAGAAGGAGCGACTAATAAAACAGTTGAGTTAGATGGACGCATTGTTTTGCAATCTGATGAACAGGGTAGGGTAATTATTAATAATTTATTACAGCCTGAAGTAGTTAAATCTACAAACAATCACCAGACGCTTGATGCGGACGAGTCTATCAACCCTGAAGTAGTCAAATCTACAAAAAATTACCAGATGCTTGATGCGGACGAGTCTACCAATAGAGATAATCTAATAGAATTTACTAATCCTGAATTGTTAGGTAATAATTATGATAAAGAAGTACAGGAATATAAAGACTTCTCCAATAATCCAGGTTCAACACGAGTAATGCAATCTCTTCAAGCTTTAGAAGATAGCCCTTTAAAAAATTTACTAGCTAATGAAATTGTCCAGCTACAAGCAGAAATAAAAGCATTACGACAACAGCAAAATGTGTATCAAACCTTAATTGAAAAAAGGTTACAACAGTCGCAAAATCTTTCCTGGTGGCAGCAATCAATTAATAATGTCTCACTTGTAGTAGATAGTGTGAATTATGCTGTGAAGATGGGGATTAAAGAATTTAAACAACATTCAGAACAATACCGAATTGCAACATCTTTAAAAACCTTATTTCATACTCAGACACATCCAGGAGCGTTAGAATACCAAGCGACTCAATACCAAATCTCTCGTGATGGTTCATTGTATAAAATTACGGAATCAGAAACAGGCAAACTTTTAATGCAGTTTCGTTCTACAAATTTGGGTGTACGGGTGGAAGCTAGAAATTTGGAACCTACACATGTTCAAGATATTAATGCTTTAATGCGATCGCTTAAACGCCATGAACCTATTCCTGCTTCCTTTACTCCTGTAGGTAAGCAAGAAGCTGAGTATTTTGCTCGGATAGATAAGATTACTAATGCGCTTGTGCAATATGCGATCGCTCACCAAAGAGATGTAGAAATTGATGGCGTATTCTCTTATAAATGGCAAGCAACTACCAATGGAAAAGTGAATATTTATGCTAAAGATGGACGTGGAAGTGTATTAGAAAAATCTGAGGGACAACTCAAAAGTTCTATGAGTGAGCGAGATTTAATTTATTTCGAGCAAATCTTACCCAAATTACAGCCTGCTTACCAACGCCAACAGGAATCAACAGCATTGCGATCGCCTACGGTAGAACGTAGTCCATCGCCAAAAATTAACAGTAATGAATTAGAGAGATAGCCATGAACCTATCCCAATTGAATCTATTAATTGACTCTGGCATACCTATAGTCTGCATAACCGCTTCAATATCAGAGCGTATGACAGTTTTAAAGCAAATTCACCAGGAATGTGCAATTAACAGAAATCTCCCTCTTTATTTATGGAATGCTGGTTGGGGATGTTTTAAACAAGTCCAATTTGATTCTGAGCGTTGTGTAACTTTTCCAACTGTAGACTCCAGTAAATTACAGCCTCGTGATGATGCAATCTTTGCAGCTTTTGATGATTTATTAAATTCTGAAATCAATGGTATTTTTATTTTTGAAAATTTGCAATCCTTAATTCAGCAAGATTCAATATCATATCTGAAAAATCATGCAATTAAAATAACATCGCAAATAATTAATATTTATTATGAATTAAAAAACACCAATAATCCAAAATATTTAATTATTTTAGCAATGGATGATGTGGAACTACCACAGTCATTGACTCAGTTGATTCCAAATCTCTCTACACCGTTGCCTTCACATGAGATCATAGATGATTTTATTAGGAAATCTTTATCCCAAAAAATAACCGATTTACCAAATAATTCTGATTTATCTGTTTTGGTAAATGCTGCTTCTGGTTTAACTCTTGAGGAAATACGTTCTGGATGTGCAATAGCAATTAATTCCTGTCCAGAGTTTCATAGTAATACAATAGCCCTACACTTACTAGATTATAAAATTAACCGCTTTCGTGCTTTCAACCTAAACTTCGTTTCTCACTCAAACGTAGCTGACTTTGGTGGTTTAGATTTACTCAAGAAGTTTCTAGAAAATGTCAAGCTAGATTTTGCTCCCGAAGCACGATCTGCCAATATTCCCCTTCCAAAAGGTTGCTTACTAGTGGGGCCACCGGGGACAGGAAAGACTCTGGCGGCGCACGTCAGTGCCAAAACTTTAGGATTTCCCCTTGTGTGTATGGATACCGCAGCAGTAGTGAGTGGTAGTGCAACTCATCTCAAACGCTTGCTAGAGCGTATAGAAGCTTGCGCTCCCGTTGTGCTTTACTTTGATGAATTGGATAAATTGTTTGCAGCATCCACTCCTTCAGGTGAAGATATTGATTCACGCCGAATCTTGGGAACCCTGCTCACTTGGTTGCAAGAAAAACAGAGTGCTGTGTTCGTCGTAGCCAGCCTTAACCGACTCGATGCACTACCACCAGAATTAACCAGGGTTGGCAGATTTGATGAAATATTCTACGTCGGCTTTCCTCAAGCGATAGAGCGAAAAGAAATTCTGATGATGCACCTAGCGAGATTTGACGAACGATACCGCAATGGTGGCGATCGCCTGACTGAGAAAGAATGGCGGATTCTTCTCAACAAAACCATCAACTGTAACGGTGCTGAACTAGCACGAATGGTAGAAAAAGCAGCGCGTGCATTATTTCATCAGGGACGGGACATTCATATTGGGTTGTCAGAACTGTTGGAACAAAGGGAAATGATAGTACCACTCTACGTCAGGGATACCGACAGAATACTGGCTATAGAAAATCGAGCCAAGTATATTTGTCAACCCGCATCGACAAAAGACTCTTCGGTTTTTGCTCCAGCGATTACTACATATTGGGGAGAACCGTGTGTTCACAGTTAACCGTAACAAGCGATCGCTTATCTACAGTTAATCAACTACTGTTCAAACTCAAACAAACCTAAGAGGATTCGCTGTTACAATACGACCAATCCGCTCAATTAAACGAGACACACCGCTTATGATTACTCAAATGATGGTTCAACCCTCATTCTGGGTAGAATCTGGAATCAAACTCACTCAAGTTAGGAACATATATTTATTTAAATTTACTGAAGAATTACAGTCTCGGCTTGAAGAACTGTCTGAGAAGAAAAAAGCCGGATTGCTAACTTCAGAAGAAGATGCTGAATTGGCAGGCATATTGGAACTTGATAGAATTTTTACCTTGCTCAATGCCAAAATTATTTCTGAATCATGACAGTCAATGATGCCACTAAAAAATTAGTCAGACAAAGAGCTAAATTTCTTTGCGAATACTGTCATTCTTTAGAAGAAGCAAGTGCCGCTCTATTTTCTATTGACCATATTGTTCCACAATCACTTTCTGGTTCAGATGACCCCGATAATCTAGCGTTAGCTTGTCAACGTTGTAATGGATATCGTTATAACTTCACAACTGGAATTGATCCAGATACAGGTCAGATGCTACCTCTGTTTAATCCACGTCAGCAAAAGTGGTATGAGCACTTTATTTGGTCAGCAGATGGTCTAAAAATTATTGGCATTACTTCCACAGGACGCGCTACTTGTAATCGTTTAGACCTCAATGATGAACGTCATAACGAAGGATCTATCGTCAAAGCACGTCGTCTTTGGATCAAAGGTGGTTGGCATCCACCGGATGAAGATCCGCGACAAGTATAAGAAAGTCAACCTTGAGTTGAGGTGGCTTTAATTCCTCTTCAAAGCAGAAATTTAAAAACTGTTACCTACTAGATAACAACTTTGCAACTCTAAAGCTAATGCTCTCTTTAGCACAAGCTTTCAAAATAGCAGTAGCTCGTCTATTTCCCTTATTTGCAAAGTACTCCCATATAGATAACCAATCATCGCAGCTGAGAGTATATATCTGTTTAATGCCGTCTGAAGCAGGAATAAGACATTTTACAGGAGATGGCGACAACTTTAATTGTGCAAGAGTTTTTGCTTTTTTGGGAGAATCTTCCAGCAACCAATTCGGGTTACATTGAATGCAATTCAAGCCTTCATCATAGCCAATGCGATATTCTCCTGATGGCATGGCTAAAATTTCTAAAGTCATGTTGTTGTCTAATTTTATTTGAATTGGCTTGGCTGATACAATTTGATAATTCCTACTAAAAAATCTAGGGTTTGGTACAAGTGGCTCTCTATTTTGTACATCGTTATTTGTCAATGCTTTGATTAGTTCTTTCCATTCATTACGACTCAAAGATAACGGATGTTGCTCTAACTTATCTTCTTTTAGGAGTTGGTGTAAATAAGTCGCTACTGTAGGTAATGTATGACCTTGAATTATGACTTTACTAGGAATTTGTACAGGTATTACTTGCAAATTATTTGACTGGACAAAATTTTTGACATTTCCTTTAGATTGCCCAACAATCAGGGCCATTTGCCTATCACTCATGACCTTGATACCGTTTACTAATTCATATGCTGCCCAAGAGTGGTGCTTCCACCACCAGCGAATATTAATTGTTTTTGGTATCTGTGGAGCAATATTTTCTGAAATTTTAAAACTTTCTGTTTTTGTATGGTTTATTGTTGTTTCTGGCTTTATGGCTGTGGATAGATTCATAACCTGTCATCCTTAAATTGTAGAAAACCTATTTTATAGGCTTGCTCTATGCAGTACTAAGTCTGCATATTTTTAATATTGATACTCATAGTTAAGAAAAAATTTAGCTTTTGCCTCTAAGCAATTAATTGCTGTGAGTAAGCATGAAATTCACAAATATAAATAACTGTCTCGTTAAGCGAAACTTATTTAAGAAAAATTTCGTTAGTGCATTCAAATCTTTAATTTTCGAGTTCAATTAAAGATATTTTTTCCCAATTCTACAAACCTGGCTATTAACTACTAAATTGTTTTTTGTCCAATTTATAATAGTCGTGGCCGATGTTTGTTTTAAGCATAGCTTAACAACTGCTTATTACTAGTATAGGCAAATAAGAAAAATCGAAAATTAAAAAAATATAAAAAAATAGTTTTTAAATAAATTACTTATACAACGTAAAGAAAACATCTTGATTTTTCTATCATAAAAAATATTTCATTTCCTGTTTAAATTTATATTTTATGTATGCCTAATTGAATCTAATAAAAAATCTCACAAAAGTGAGATTAGTTGAAAAATAATTCCGTGGTTGGCGGTATTAAATAAGTAAATATCTATTATTTATAGGATTCATATTTGATTTTTGAAAAAAACTCAGTATACTTTGATTCCTTATTCCCTGTTCTCTGTTCCCTGTTCCCTCCCTACGCAAATAATTTCAGGAATCAAAGCGGATTCCTATAGATAGGACTATTATTTTATTTTTGTGAAGCTAGGTACACTTTTATTCCTTCTTCCCTGTTCCCGTGTTATCGCGCTTGCACTGCGCGTAAAGCCTGCGGCATAGCTACGCTTAGGGCGTAGCCGACGCACCAGAAGCGCACCAAGCAAATAATTTCTGCGAATTAAATCGGATTACTATATATTGTAAGAATTATGTCTATGTTATTAGCTTCTTGCTTGTTACCTTGTTTCAAGTAAAGGTCTTTGGCTTGAGCAAGTGATTGTCTACCAGCCTGCTTGTTGTTTTGACAAATTAAGCTCATTCCTTTTCCCTGATAACCAAAAGCTAATTTAGAGTTTAGAGCGATCGCTTTTTCAAAGTATTGTAGAGCAGTTTTGCAATTAGCTTGACGACGCTCTGGATTGATTCTGGCTATTTCTGGCATATCGGTATTCATGATTTTGTAGCCCCAATCAACATAATCGGTAGCAGTTTCTAGTCGCCTTGGTTGTGGCGACATATTTGATGTTGGTTTGAACCAGATGTATAGTCCCCCCAAAAATCCCAGCGCTGCCATTCCCAGCAGATATGCCACAGGGTTAAAAGTAATGAAAAGAGAATGTAACATCATTTCCCTTCGTTCGTCATCCCAACGTGACATAGCTTGTATCTCCCTGAAGTTCTTGCAACTGTCGATTCCAAGAAGTTCTCGGTTCTAACTGTTTGGCATGAGATATATATCTCTGAAGTGTGATTGCTGCTACCTTGGGCATAGCTACAATTACTGTGGGTACGTTTTTGAGAAATTCTACAGGTGCAGGTGCGTTTTCGCTGTCAGATACTAAATATAGAGTTCTCTTTTGATGAGGAGCGTTTAACGCTGCTAGGGACATAGCTTCGATAGGTGTAGAAACTAACATTGCCATGATGGTGGGGCTGTTGAAGTTTCCACCCATACTCAAGTGAAACCAACCATGCTGAGATATTAAGCGTCGCCTACTGCAAAAACTAAAAGCATCACCAGTAGCTCTAGGCGGGTGCAAATATGCTCCCGTCACCTCAGAAGAAAGACTGCGGGCTAAAAATACTGCGTTACCTGTACTATCTGCATATATCAATCCACGCTGGTACAGAGTTTGTACCAATTTTTGAGGAAGAGAGCGATCGCGTGTTAAGTATCGCTCAATTTCCGTCCACCGATTGCGATCCTCTTTTGGCGCTACAAATATAGATGGAGGAACCTGCTGGGCAATACTTAAAGCTTCTCTTCTGGCGTGGTGAGTAACCGCAGCCAGCATTTCTTCTTCCCCAAAGCAATCGCGCAACCAGACAACTGCATCATCGAAAGTACACTGGTTAACGTGCATTACCAACTCCAACGCACCTTTGCCAATGCTGTTGTGCAAATCATCGTGAAACGAAGAGTTGCTAATGGCGATCGCGTGATGGTTTGACAACCACTTACTCTGATTGTGCTTGTCTTGATTTAACCCCAGTTCATCAGCCACAGATTCCAAGGGTAAATCTTGTAAAACCTTCATTTCCTGGCGTAGAGCAAGTAATTCTTTTTCTAAACCAGCCCTGAGTTTTTCGCTTCTTAATGCCGTTTTCTCTAATTCGGCTTTTTGTTTGAGCAAGCGAGTGCGATCGCTCAATTGGTAGTTGATCAGCTCTAGCTTTGGACTGAGAGTTTCAATCATCCGTTCTCGATAGGATTCACTTGCTTCATGTATTCGAGGTTTAGGCAGATAGCTTTCTAAATCGAGAATTTCAGAATCGCTCTCTACTCTGGCGTAATATTTCTTAACTGAGGTGTAGGTAGCAGCACTACCCTTAATGCCACGGGAAATACCTAAATGTGCAACAGCATCAGCAAAACTATCTTGCAGTTGGGATAGCTTTTCTCTAGTGCCAAACAATGCACGACAGTTGAGCTTTCCATTTTTGTCCAATGGCACAATGTAAGCATGAACGTGGGGTGTAATTTCATCTAAGTGTAATTCAGCCCTCAGCAGGCGATCGCCCCAAGCAGAACACAACCATGTAAGTGTTGCTTGTGTAAAGTTTTCCAAACGCTGTTTATCCTGTGTCCCCGCCTGAAAAAGTCCTTCAGGACGAAAATACTCAGCACTGGCACTCAGTACCATCTCCACTGCCAAAACAGCATTCGAGCGGATTTTCTGCAACCCGATTTTGTCTTTCACCAAGGCTACTAAATTGGCGTTGTCAGAATTACCAAAGAGCGTAACATTTGTTACTTCTGGGTTGGCATTGAGTGTGTTTCTTGCTCTGGCTGTGTGAGCTTCATTGCCCCCTAGCAATCCCCAGCTTTTAATTTTTTGTATTCTACAGACAGCTAGCGACATAACACTGGCGCGTGATGTAAGTACTTTGTGGATCAGCTGTCACGCTTTTAATTCAAACAAATATTTTTTTCAATCTCTTGTGGGGGAACCACTGCTTTTCAAGGGTAGGTTTTTCAGATTTGACCAATTTTTTGGGTTTTAAAACCAAAATCATCGTCTGAGACCTGAAAACTTTGTTCAATAATTGAAAATATTCTCAATTATTGCTCGGAAAATTAAATACCTATCCTTGAAAGAGAACCACTGCACCCTTCTGACTTGTAGCAAGTAGCGTTAGGACAGAAAGCCCGCCCTGACGCTGCAAGTTGTATGCCCGACAGCTGACATCAATTACATAATTTCATTGGATGTAATTATCACATTACGGTAATAAAAATTGCAATAAAATCTACCTTTAGTCTTACGTATTAATAAAAATCAGGGTCAATTTTTTTATTAAATTTCTGTGTATTTTAACTGATAACATCGCTGTTATAGTTGCTATAGATAGTTACAATTTGCAATACCATATTTGCAAAAATAGTGTAATTATACACAAAATTATTTTTCCGCCTAGTTGCTGTAATTCCTGCCAGACAATGGTTTCAGTATTTTTATCTTGGTTCTGGTAGATAAGTAACTTAATATAGCTTGGATCTATTTTTATACAGACTGATTTACTGCTATCTGGGGTAGTAGAGAATCTGTCTGTTGTTCAATGGCAAGGCTTTATCAAAAGTTAGTTACTAAAAGAAGAAAGTAATATTTGAATTTATGGACAGCTTAGTTGAGTTAGTGGACGTTCAACCGCAAAATATTTATTTTTCATTGATAAGTAACGCTAATAATCATTCCTGGTTGCTCACGAGAGGAATTTTCAAATTGGTAGATAGGATGAAATCCAAGTTTTCTCAGGGTAAACAAAATAATTTTTGGGAATTTCTCTGCCACCAATTGTGTAGTGAGTTCACAATTTTAATTATGAGTGCCCGAAAATTTTTTTCGTTTTTTAATCTGGACGGTACACATCATTTTTTATTGAAGGAAACTTTGAATTATTTTTATGTGCTGATATTGAATATACAACTAGGTAACATGAGCCTCAAAGTCTTGCTGTCAAGCTTTTACAGATTTTTCAAGGAATTTATTTTGAGAGGAGCTAACTGGAGCCAACTTTTGCACGCGAAAAATGCTAAATCCATAAGTCTCATTAATCATTAAGCTCCAAATGTCTCCACATACAGCATGTAAAAATTAATTTTGATTGATTTCCATGAAAAGAAAGACTGCAACTGTCAATAATTTTGACTCTACTCCATTAGTTATTATTGCTCTGGACTTTGGGGGGAGCGGTACCAAAGGAATTTATTCTCTGTATGGAGGTTCAGAAGCGCACTCGATGTTTATGGAACCGGAAGTAGGAGATATAACGCAGGATTCCATTAAAACTCATGAACAAAATTTGATGGGAGATACCGATCCAGAGAACCGGGCGTGGGTGTCTGTTAATGGTCAGACAAAGGCGGTAGGATATTTAGCTCAAAATAAGTACTACGCTAATGCAGGACTAGTTGAGTTGAAGTACGAGCGGGCGATTTATAAAACTTTAGCAGCAATTTGGGTAATTAAAGAAAGACTCCGGTTACCACTCAAAATAAGAATTGCACTCTCTGTTCTGTTACCGCCTGGAGAGTTTAAGAACAAAGTGGAATTTGAACAATTACTACGTACTTATAGTGCAGACTATTTGGCTAGTGGTGTGACGATGCAGGTAGAGTGCGTGATGTTCAAATGCTTGCCAGAAGGTGCAGGAATTTATTTATCTCACCAAAGGCGCATGGGAGAGGTATTGAAGCAGAAAGTGTGTGTAGTAGTGATGGTGGGCTTTCGTAATACGTCGGTCTTGATTTCCTATCGGGGTATTGTTTCCAAGGAAGGAAAAACTTCTGACTTAGGGATGGTAAGGATGCTAGAAAAAGTAGTCACTGCCACTTCAGGCCAAACTGTAGAGCGCTTGACGAGAGCGATCGCCCAAGCAGGATCTGAGATTGATACTCGTCCCCTAGTACGAGTGTTGCGTTCTCGAAGTAGGGAAGGGCGCACATCTGAATTAACGACAATTGTAAACGCGATTAAAATTGCCCGATATGAATACGTTACAGCCCTTACGAGTTGGCTGGATCAGGTTGTGCCACTGGATGTAGAAGAAATATTATTTTGTGGTGGCACTGCGGATTACATAAAAAAAGAATTGAATTCGCATTATCCAGCTACACCTTGCATATTTACTGGTGTTTCGGTTCCCAAAAGCTTAGATAAGCACTGTCTTGCCAGTCGTTTGGCGGATGTCTACGGAGCATTTTTATATTTTGACGAAAGAGTGAAACAGCATTTTGCTCGTCATGCTGAGGTTGTCAGCCATGTCTAACCAGGCTCGGATGAATTTTCGGTGGCGCTATCAGCCGCGCAACAAGATGGATGCTTTAATGCTCGATTACATTGCCACTAGTAGTGTTACAAGTACTACAGAGATGATACTGCTCGCCCTACGAGCATTCTGGTTACCATTGGCTATTGCTTCATCAGAATGCGACGAAGCTACTAAACAAAGAGTAGTCAGTGATGCTAGCTATACTTTGCTACACCAACTCACGCAAATTTACAGCGCAGCAGGTGTATCTAATTCTCATAATTTACTTTTGACTTTTAATACAGAGCGATCGCCTTTATCAACTGACTCTAAATCTAATACTCACGCCGTAAAAACTCCTCCCACTATAGAGGAACAAAAAGAGATGATAGGAAGCTTTGATTACGACATCAATTCTTTTGAAAACTGGTAAGTCAGTTCACTACACCAATTCACCAAATAGGTGAGAATTTTTTTTCCAATTACTACTTGAATCACTAATTAATTGGCATTATGAACTTTACAGCACAAACTCCCAATCCTGAAAAAAGAAAAAGAGGCAGACCAAGAAAGAATGCTAATAATTTTGCTAGTGACAACCTTAACCAGTCATCAAACTCCAAAGTAGAAAATGATGTTATGTCTACAATCAATGAAAATCTCAAAATAGAAGATGTCGCTTGGGAACGAGAAATAGAAGATAATTCGATTCAGTTAGAAGGTGATATCCAAGACTTGGATGTCGTAGATCCTAGAGAAGATTTATTCCTAGAAGTAGAAAATGTTGGTAATCCTGCTATATTCCTTGAAGCTGAAGCAGATTTAGCAGCCAATAAAAATCCAGATGAGTTGCAGCTAACAACATCTGTTGATGGCAAAGTTAGCCTAAATGATGCCAAAGTTAATCTAAACAATCCAGAAAAAACATTTAAACTATCTACCACTATTCACATTGTAGATGGAGAGAAAGGAGGCGCAGGTAAATCTTTTTTATCTAGAGCATTTATTGAATATTGCGCTGCCATTGGTCATGATGTGGTAATTGTAGATGCGGATACAAGTAATCAGGATATTGTCAATATTTACGACAATGTAGAGACTGCATATTTCAGCGATGATGACAAGTTAGCTAAAGAGGCAGACACAATTTTTGACTTGGCACTTGAAAACTCAGTAATTGTAAACTTGCCTGCTCAAGTTTACTCAAAAGTGACTAATTGGATAAAAGATAACGATCTGACTGAAATAGGCAAGGAAAATTCGATTAAATTCGTTAAATGGTTTGTGTGTACCGGTGGGGTTGATTCCGTAAATTTCTTCCTCAAGTCTTTAGAAGATTTGGGAGACAGTATGCTCCATGTATTCGTGAGAAATTTGGGATTGTGCGATGACTGGAAATATATTCAGGAGATGCCAGAGTTTGTAGCCGCTCAAACTAAATATAATTTTATCGTGATGGACTTTCCCAAGTTTCCCTTTTGGGAGCGTAACATGGTTGACCGATTGGGAGTGACTTTTGAAGCTGCGATCGCCCATCCCGATCTCAAGGTAATATCAAAGCAACGAGTCAAGAACTTCCTCAAAGAAGCTTATGCAGCCTTTGCCGGTACGGGGTTAGTGCAATGACAAGCAAAGAAGTAGATAGATTTGACGAAGATTTTTTTCCCACCCCTACTGACCAACCAGCCGTACCTTTGACTCCCGATAAATTGCTAGCCGAAGCCTTGCAGGGAAAAAGCGAAGCCTTTAAGCGCCGAGTCATGGATTTTGCCCTTAGTAGCGGTCTATCCCAAGACGACCCTTTATTCTTAGTGTTAGTTGCTACCGGACAATTAGAAGCAATGCTGAAAGATGCACCCGACACTTTGCAATTGCTGTTCAAGAATTGGAATCGGGACTTAGCTCGTAACTTGGAACTAGTGGAACACGTAGCAGTCGAGCGGCAGAAGGTTGCTATAGACCGCGCAGCCCACGCCCTCATTCACAAAGCACAGCTAGCAGAGGGAAGACAAATTCTCACCGCCGTATTCCCTGCCGCCCTCTTAATGTTTTTTATCCTGGGTATGGGCTTCATTATGGGACTGAGCGTCCCACCTTTGATTACTGGGATACTGGGTGGAGGATATACAGATGTACAGTCAAACCTCTTGACTTGGAATCAATTGGAGGCAATGAATTGGGCGCTGTCCAAAGAGGGGAAGTTTGCCAAAAATTTAATTGACTGGAATAAAGGCTACCTAGAAAATGGAGAATGTCTCAAGGATGTCCAAAAGTTAGGGATCGTCTTGTCACAATACGGACGTAAGGCCAAGTCAGGGCATTGCCTTATCTGGGCTACCCCGCCGGAGAAGCGTAAGTTTGTTGAGTGAACGCAAACAATAAAGTTCTAAACTAAGACGTAAACTCGTAAACTCAGATGTAAAGTTGTAACTAAGTAAGTCGGTAATTGCACCCAACTATGTACTTTATGTAAATAGACTTGACAAATGACTAAGGACAAAGCGCAAAGTCTGAGCGGAGGTTTCCTCCGTAGACGCGAAGCGGCTTGCCGCAGGCATCAGAACTTTGTAAGAATGACAGCCGTCGTCAGTTATCAATTGCGCCGACTTACTTAGCTATAAGAATTTGCTTAATTCAGCATTTGGCTAAAACTCTTCCCCCTCTTCTTGCCAACCGCTTTCTCTCACCTGTTGTTTTTCTTCTATAAGTGCCTTTTTCTCCTGCTCTTCATTAGGGTCGTATAAGTCATCAAGACTTACATACCCTTCACTGAGCAGTTCTTCAGCAGTCATCGATGCTACTAGCTGGTATCTACTTGTTTTTGGTTGCTTAACCATCTGCTTCGCCTCTTGTGCGATACCAACTCCTATTCTAATTTGTATTCACCGAATTTTAGATTTTGCATTGAAAATTCAAAATTTAAATATATTCCAGAGCAAGTGAATTTATACTCGCTCCGCGAGAAGCAAGCTACGTGGAAAAAATCAAAAATTATTTCACTTATTCTGCGGAACTGAGTTCTTCACAAAAGTTTTTAATAGTGCCTAATATGCTTATATGACTCTAACGCTAAATCATTTTGATACAAAAACTAAGCAAGATACAGGGGTAAAAGAAAAACTTGAGAACACACTTGCTGAATATTTATTTCCAGGTGTGCAGTTTAGCATTGGTACAGCTTATCCCGAAGCTACAGTACCGGAAGATTTAGGAGAGCATAACGGCATGACTCTACAATTTTCGGCAGGTAAGAGGATGTTTTTTGCCAACAACCCTACTGTCCGCCAACAACTTTACCCCAACCCTTCAGATGGAGCGGCTTACCCTTTACCTTTCACACCCTGCCGAACTTTTCAAGAATTACGAAACGTGAGAATTCTGGTAATTGATGATACGACCGGAGAAAATGGCGGTGTCATAGCCAACAACGATGCCAAAATGTTGGTCGGTGATTGTAAAGGTTTAATAGATAAAGATTTTGCTCAAGCCCATAATATAGAACTGCGTGCTTTTCAGTTCAGACTTGGTATCAAACCCCAACAAGAAAGTCCAGAGATGCGAATTGCTAAAGGCACGCTTGCACCTGCAAGGTTAGATAAATTTGGAGAGTCTTTTTTTAGAATGGGCGGCAGTCTAAAAACAAGTAATTTGCGTACTAAAACAGGCTACGACATGGTACTGGCAACCTCTTCCTTTAAAGGTAGAAAAGGAGAAGATGCCATTAAGCCAGGAGAATATATGCTTACCATTGGTTTGGGTGTCAAAGCAGTGGCTCAATATCGGGAACACAGTTTAGGAACTCAGATTTTAGTCAATTATCCTCAAGCAGTGAAGCAAGAAATATTGCCCATTATCAAGCAGCAAGCAGAAAAACTAGCTCAAGACCAAAAAGACCCCAGGCGATTGGCACTGCGATATGTTGAAACTTACGAACGCCGCAAAGCTTTATTATCTAAAATCATAAGTATTGAAGCAGATATAGAAGACAAATTTGCCATATTCGATACTTTAAGCTCGGGTAGTGAAAGCGGAGACATCCAAGAAAGTGAATCTTTAGAGCAAGAACCAAAAGATTTATTAATGTATTCGTTATTAAAAACTGACTTAGAGAATTATTGCCAGATTATTGAACATCCCAAAATCATCGCTGAACTTCAAAATTTTGTGCGTAAACAATGGGTTGAAATTGCCACTGGACGCTCTATCAAATTTACATCTGGTCTGGCTCAACCAAGTTTAGATTTACAGAGTGATGAAATCTGTATACCTTATATTCAAGATGGAGAAGAAATTATAGTTACTCGTTCGCCATTGATTAACTCGAATGGTGTCATTACTTTAAAAAACAAGCATCTGCCAGAAATGCTAGATGGTTGTGTCTACATACATCCTAAAACTGCAATGGAAAATATGCAGTGTGATTTTGATGGTGATTTACTGGCTTTTGCTCAAGCTAAAGACTTTCCTCAGCTAGCAGCAGAAGTGAAAGAAAAAAACTTGCCAGAAAATCGTTATCCCGATATCGTCAAGAAAGCTAAAGTTCCTTATCAAGGTACGTTTGAGGAAATTGCTGTATCAGCAATGGAGAATAAAATTGGGATTATTGCTAATGAAATTCAAAAAAATGTAGCACTGCAATGTGAAATTGATGCACTACCCCACCCAGAAAAAAATAAATATCTGAGTCAAGTATCGGCGCATTTAGGAAAGGTACTGGCTAAACACCAAGCAGGTAAATTACAAATTCCAGATAAAATACTTCAGCAGATAAGTCAAGTTACTCAACTACAAAGTGCGCCTATAGATAATAATCAAGTCGAAAATCAATTGCAGTTAATCCAAAAATTATTGAAAGATTGCCTAGCTGAACTAGGTAATGAGCTACAAGTAGCGGCTGATGGGCCAAAAAGTGCTTTACGACCTGAAGATTCTATTATTCAATACTGTCAGACTATAACGGCTTACAAAGAAATCGAGTGGTTGGCTGATAAAAAAAATCCAGAGGCTTTTACGAATAGAAGTATGAAGACTAATGGCTATAGTCCGATTGATTTAATGATTAAGCAGACAAATCAAATTTTTGAACCAAATCAACTTGTATCTCAACCCATTGAAACTTTTAGAAACTTGTATCCAGGAGTTGAATATACCCCTGTTCAGAAAGAGTATGCTCAAGAGATAAAAAATAATTATAACTTATTAGTTAAACAAGAAATTGAATTAGAAGAGCAGAGAAAGCTAGAAATAGGCCCATATATGGTAATTACTTCTCCAACTAGCGGGAGAACATTAGAAATTACTAATTTAATTACCTATGAACCTGCTAAAAACCCAGAGTTTTGGAAAACTACAGAAATAAATATTCAGATAAAATCGAGGAAACCGACTCTTAAAATGCCACATCATTTGTTGGCTTGTATTAAATACAATACCTCTGATGGAGCAGAGACAGTTGTACCAATTGGCACAATTAGTCTTAAATCAGTTCAAGAGCATAATCCACAGCCAGGAATGATAATTAATCAAGGTAGTATAAAATTTAATTTTGGCATTAGTGAGGGTATGATAGATGCCTTAAAACAGCAAAATCAAGAATATATAGAATCTATCAAAAATAATCTTCCGGCAGTAGAAAAGTTACAGTTAGCAGCAGTTATTCACGATGTAAGTCATACAGAAGAAAGTAAAAAATATTCTGGTTTACGTCGAGCTAGTGTAGCGTTTTCTCTGTTCAACGATGAGGTATTAGCTCAACTGAAGCAGTTACAATTTACTAATATGAGAGTAATTGGAACTCAGTTTAATGAATGTGCTAACAGAAATTTTAGAGGTGAAAAGGTTGCCATTAAACTTGAGAATGCTGCTCACCCCCGCGACCCATGCCTGACTGCTCGTTGGATAATAGTCGAAGGTAGAAAACTTGGTACTATTGATGCTCGTTCTCCTCATCTGCTTCCTGGATGTGAAGCGATCGCTGCTATTACTTCCTCTCCTAGTACTAGTGTTATTGTCACAAGTTTAAAAAATTCCCATCATAAGTTACAGATTGATAATATTAATAAATATGCTTTAGCTGCTCATCAATGGCAAGGAGAGCAAGCTAATATAACTCTGGAAGTGCAGCGAAAAGACCCTCACCAAGCACCAATAGTTTTTGCTAAGATTGGAAATCAAATATTAGGAAGTTTAAACAAACAATCAGTAAGTTTTTTGCAAGAAAGATTAGCGAGGGTTGGTAGAGAAATTCATGGTTTTACGATTGTTGGTACTGTTAGTCATGCCCCTGCTAGTTATGTAGATATCGTCATTGATCCCGCGACTGTTAAGTATCCAGAAATTCAAATAGAAGAACAAGTTAGTCAAAATTCGCGTAAAGACAAAGTAGCTGTCGCATCTCCTAAAAAGCAAGAAGAGATTGAGCATAAAATTGCCACTGTCGTATTTTTTGAAGCCCCGGTTGACCAAGCACATCAAGCTAAAACCAATATGGTTATGTGTAATATGGTAAAGCGTGCTGTTGACCGAGCAATTGAGCGAGGTTGTAATACAGTTCACTTTGTGAATGCTTCACCATACAAGTCAGAAAACTCCTCATCAGTTTTGCTGACAATTCAACAACTGGCGCTTGCGCGAGAAGATATTAAAATCGACTTATCTACCGCAGCCAATGTAAAAATTGCTATGCAGCTTTTAAAACAACCGGATGATATCGTTATTGGTGTCAGCAGCATAGAAACATCTGGAATTATTAACTATGCAGATCATCAAGGAATACCTGTGGCAGCATACATTCCAGAAAATGGAGAGTTTGATAGGCGTAATTTACCCCAGAGAGCGACTGCAACTCAGAAGGCCGTTACAGTAAAAACAAAAGATTTAGAATACGAACGCTAGGTCATACAATTTTACGAAATACTTGATACAAATTATTAGTCTTTAATTATTTTCCCCTGCTCCCTACCCCCTTGCTGCTATTTGTATCACTCTTAAAGTGAAACGGTATCAGTTTTTATTTAGCCCCATAATTGAGGAGCCTGCAATAAGAAACGCTCCGCAAGGGAAATCATTCTGAGACAGCATTAATTGCAACTAGACTCACAAAGAATAATTTTTATAAAAATAATTAGTAATAAAGTTTCAAAAAGCTTCTTGATATACTTCAGTCAAAGTATCATGAAATCCCCATCCCATTCCTGATGTATTTTCCATAATCTTTCGACAACGCTGTTGAAAGATATCTTTTAAATTGGATTTGATAATAATTCCTACAGCCTGCTCATATACCCCTTCCATACTGAGATAGAAAGGCTCATCAATATCCCCATAAGCCTTGGTAAATTTGACTCCTTGCTCTACATAAAAAAGCATGACATCAATCAGAGCAGCATCGGTTTTACAGATTTTTTTGTAGTCAGAAATAGCTTTTTTAGCCACAGACAGTCTAGCTTTACCCAATCCACGAGTGGGAAAAAACTCCGATTCAATAATTTTTTTGTACTTGGTAGCAATTTCTTTATCTTCTTGGGGATAGAGCTTAATTTGGTAATAATCTTTCACTGATGGGAACTTTTTAAAGAGTTCGGCAATGTCTGAAATCAATTCTTCTTGAGAACAACTTTTGAGATATTGTTTGAGATGGGTGAGATTTATTTTTTGCTGTGTCATTTTATGCATCAGTCAGGTACATGAGAATTGACAGATCCTAAAATAATTAACTCACTCATAAGCGTGAATTTGAAAAAATTAATTCTGGGTTATTCATCAAAGTTGATACTAAAATTAACTCCTAATACCTCTTCTATGCGCCGTAAAGTTTCGATTGGCAAAGCTTTTGTTTCTTCAGCTTCTATTTTGTACCAATTCATAGTTGTCATGGGAATTTGACGGCATATTTCAGCTAAAGAGCGCTTATCGGCTTCTCTTGCTTGTCTAATTCTCTTTCCCAGACTGGGGATTTCTACATCTATCGTTCTTCTAACTTTCATCAATTCCTCAGCCCTTCAACTCTCCTCAACTATAAATTGTCAGTTTGTCCGAAATCGTAAACCATAAGTTTATAGTTTATGGTAAGGTATCAAAGATATCAAATGATAGTGACTTTTTTTTGAAGCTAGGGGGGGTAGAAGTATGAGCGAGATGTCCAACATCTCCAGTGAGAGGAACCTGCTACCCCCCAATAGTGACTTAGAAGCCAACCAGACTACACCAGTTGAAGTAATTAGTAGCTCCGAACTTACCACAGAAGAGTGGAGCGATCGCATATTTTTAGAAAGGCAAGTTGAACGAGCATTTTACATAGCTGCTAAAGCATTGAAAGCACTACGAGATAGACGTTTGTACCGTTCGACTCACTCAACATTTGAAGATTACTGTCGTTCCCGGTTTGGCTTCACTCACCGCCATGTGAACTACTTGATAGCTGGTTCTTTTGTGGTTGACAATCTCATGGGAACCAATGGTTCCCAAATTAAAAACTCAAATGAAATGGGAACCAATGGTTCCCAAATTGGGAACTCAGATGAAACGGGAACCAATGGTTCCCAAATCTTACCAACGAGCGAACGCCAAGTTAGACCTTTGGTTCCCTTGAAACCAGAACAACAACGTCAAGCTTGGCAACAGGCAGTAGAACTTGCTGGTGGTAAAATTCCCTCTGGTCGTATTGTTCAGGATATTGTGGACAAAATTCGAGAAAGAACCAAATTGCCTAATCCTTACCGCCTTGGGGAAGTATGTACTCTACTGCCCAAAGACAACCCAGAACTTAAAGGCAAGAGTGGTTGTTGGGGTGTCATCACTCATGTTGGGGACTATAGTTGCACTCTGGAGACTTGGGATGCTGAGTATACCGTGAAAATAGAACATCTCAAGTCCTTAGAACTGTTAGACAATGACTGCCAATTTATGCAACAACTGTGTGCGCGACTGCGGCGGCTGCACGAAATTGAAAACCGAGATATTGCAGTAGATTGGCTTTGCTTAGGGTTAGGGAAACAACCCAAGCCGTACCTTTCGCCGTTACAAGAAAAATTGCTGGCTGATGTGGAACAAGAGTACGGACTCCATTAGCCAGCAATAACTTTTGCCCTGCTAGTAGAAGTTTGTAGTGTCATTTCACTTAGTACCCGTGCTACTTCCTTTGGCTGGGATGTTAACTTGGCTTTGAGCTGTGTCCGCAGAATCGCCAATCGCTGGTAATGACCATTCACCTTGTCTGCAATCCCTAAACGTCGCGCTGCGGTACGAATGCGAGGCTGGGGCAGCTTTTCTATTAAAAGCGTTAGGGATTCAGTGTCAATATTATCTGTTATACTTGGCGCGGTGCTGTCGGCTACTGGAATTGATAGGGATTCTGGATTATTTACAGGTTTATTAGAAGCGGGTGTTGTAGTTTTATCTATCACTTGCTTGTGGTTTACCTGGTATGCCGTATTATTTTGTTGCTGAGTGCAAGCATTCCATAGCTTTACTAAACCTGCAAAGAAATCAAGTATCATCAAGATTGCATATAAGGTGGCGATCGCCAAAATCGCATTTGTCAAAAAGTCTTGAGTATTTTGCATTTTCTGTGTCTCCAATAAAATTGCGTGAAGTGTGTGCTGACTTTTTGTAGTTCTTTTCCCGTCAGGGGTTGCACATCTTTCAACACCCCCAGCTACAAGCTAGAGGTGTTACTGATTCTAGAAATGCTCAAAAGTTGAGGATTCTGGTTGAAACGCGATTTCTATCTGGTAATCTCTGTCATGCCAGCCAAGCAGATACCAGTAATTTTCTGAATACGATGGTGGTAAATTACAGGTACGGTCAGCCTCGCCTAACTCAAACCAATATAGTGTTAACCTATCGCGCTCCTGCATCAAAAAGTCAATTTCACGGTCGATGTCTGTGGTGATATTGCACATTTTATCGATCAATGGCTATTTAAATTTCATTCCTCAGCAGCGCGTAAGCGTTAAAAAAGCAAGCCACTGGTATTTCACCAATAGCTTGCACACAGACTAAAAGCTACATCTACTAACAATAAATTTCCTCATCACACTCCGGAGAAATTATTTCAACAAAATTCTCTACTCTTCTCCATGCTGTGTATTTTAGGAAGAATAACGAGACTCTTAGGAATAGCTATTGTGTAGATTTTTCAGTATTGCTATTAGCTCGAAATATTCTATTTCTGGAGATTTTGCTGTTCTAAAATAGAGGCGAAAAGAACCATCTCCATATTTTTTGAGGTCTTGTTCGCTAAAGTGGATTTCTTGCCGTTGCAGCCATTTGATAACACTACTGTAAAATTCAGCTAGGAATAATGCCGGAAAGTAAATCCTGCCTGTTTTTGCCCCAGTTTGTATATGAGTGACTACCTGAAATTGTGGTGACACTAACACTTCTGCCATATAAACGCTCACTTGAATCGTTTTAATTTTTTTAGCCGTAAGGCTTGTGGCAGGCTGCAAGTGAGAGCGATTCTCTCAAGAAGTAAACTTATATCTCAAGGAATCAGGAGTAATAGCAAGTATCTATGTAGAAACTCTTGATTAAATTAACTCTAAACTTACTATATTCTGACTATAATTAGCGACTAATATAAATAATTTTAGCCATCGAGAACCTAGTAAAATTTCCTGGATTTCATCTCCAGCAAATACAGGAATTTCCCACTCTTGATTATCTATTATTACCCTACCAATATAAACATCAAATTCAGTTTCTCCTTGAGCAGTTCTTAATTTATTTTGACGCAAAAAATCCCAATCAAGACTTTGTACATCTTGTTTGTTCATAGCTAAAAATTCAGTAAATCCTGTATCTAACATTGTTTCTACAGGAAAACTGAAGTCATCCCCTCCAATTAAATCAATTTCAAAGTAAACTTGACCTTTATCTCCAAATCTCCCCTCAATCATATTCTGCCACTAACTCCGGTTTCATTAATGCCAAAAATATGATGAATCATATTAGGATATTTTTCTCTGGCCATTTTACTTGCTACCTCTTGATCCCGATCAATAAAATAATCACCACTATCAGGTTCAATGGCAATATACCAACCATAGTATTTATCTAGTATTTCTGGTTTTAAACGCTCAAAAATCACCCAACAACGCTCATAAAATGCCTGTCTTCTGGCTTTTTCTTCAGCTTTTTGTGCTTCTGTCCATTGAATTTCCGGAAATACTCTCCCACGTCTGACAATTCTTTCTGGTGAAGAGTGTGTCATATTTTTGACCTCATAAAAATTTATTTTCCTGATTTTATTATAAAATATCTGAATGATTTTAGAGCGAACGCTCGGCAATCACAAGTTTTTAAACTTATAAAAAATATGGTGTTACTTATTCTCAAAAAACAGGGATTAATGAGGGGGACTCTATATTGGTGGATATTAGTGATGATGCTAACTGTAAGTATATCATCAATCCTCAAACTAATAAGGTGGTGAATAGTATCAAAGTTTATCGCCACCTTATTAGTTTGTGTCATTACTAAAGCGATCGCCATTTCTAATTATTCCCAAACAGCGATCGCTATTTTGTCGGTTAGCGACGAAATCGACTAACTTCTCCCTTTCTTTAGTTAATTAAATTGGACGTAGTAGGAACGATTGTCTAAGTTGTCGGTGGATAATGATGGACTTACTGAGTCAATTCCCCACCTTACCCACCAAGAACGGTCATTTAATAAATCTGATGAAGACTGTGTTTGTATAGAGAGCATTTCCTGGCGTAAACTCTCTATTGCTTCTAATCCATTTTGTAGTAAAGACAGAATTTGTCGCTGCTGAGTAATCAATTGTCTTGTTCCCAGTATTGCTCTAGCATCTAGTTTTCTGCCAACTGGTAACGGGATACAACGCAGATAATCACCTACAGCATCATTAAAGCTATTATTATCCTGGTTATAGCTTCTTTCAACTGCGTTTAATGCCTGAGTAGCTCTATTGATTGTGGATTTATTTATAGCTCCTAAATCAGTGATAAACAAGCCGTGAAGTGAGTCAAATTTAATCAGCGTATCTCTGGAAATTTTATCTCCTATAGCTTGAATTTGAGATAATTTTTCTTGGAGTTGATTTACTGCATCAACTGGAAATTGACTCCAATCAAGCTGAGGATTCGTGTCAGTATCTACTGTTGCAAAAGTGTAGCCTTTTTGAGTAGTTTTTTCCCAAACTAAAGTGGCTAGTTTGTGATTAGCTGCATTGCTAGAACCGCAAGCATAAACATGAGTACGGGGTGTATTTCCTACCCGTCCGTACTCTACTAGTAATTCCCCATTGGGCATTACATAACCGCACCAATATTTGTTATTGTTTGTTCCAGGGCGGACACAAATAAGTTTTTGGACTTTGAGAGCTTGAGTTTTATCTGCCATAATTAAACACCAATAAAGTTGTTACCCGCTCAATCATTTCGTCAGATATTGAGCGGGGTAGAATCACTTAGTTGAAATCTGAAAAATCAATGATGTCGCTGTGCGAATTTTCACTGGTTGAATGAAAAGTGACAGAGCGATCGCGATTTCTATCGCCAGCCTCAGTTTCAGGTGCAGCCCATGTTGCGCCCCCAGAACGCGCCCATTTTCGCAGTTCTTCTAGTTCTCTGGTGTTAGCTTTAAATTGTGCTGGAGTCCTATGAATTTCTGCTAACAGGTCTTCAACAGACACATTGACTTTTCGGGTTTTGGCATAGGAGTAACTAGCGCATTGTTGAACTATCTTCCTAATTTCTGCACCTGTATAATCCGCGCTCACAGCAGCTAATCTCTCGATTTCAGGTTTCTTAATTGCAACTTTGCAGTGATTTAGCTGTACATTCCAGATATCTTTTCTGGCTGCTAAATTCGGCAAATCCACATAGAATATTTTCGTGAATCGCCTGAGAGTTTCATCTTTAATTCCCCAAGGTCGGTTACAGGTTGCTGCTACAAATACACTGCTTTTCTTTTCCTCAAACCATGTGAGGAAATAGCCAAACATTCTCGCACTTGTACCACTGTCAGATTCTACGGCGTTCCCGCCCGGCATGAGCTTGTCAAACTCATCAATGAACAGGATGCTAGGTGCAAGGTCTTCTGCGGCTTGAATGTATTCCCGTAATCGTTCCTCACTTGCACCTAGTTCTCGACTCATCAAACTGCCAGTGTCCATAATTAAACTAGGCAGACCCCACAGTTGTGAGATGGTTTTGACGCACAAAGTCTTACCAGTACCTCCCACACCAACCCATAACGCCCCAGAAGGAAAGGGGATGTTATATTTCTCTTGAGCTTCCGGTTCTAGCAGTGCAGCCATCGTTTCTGCCCATTCTGTAACTGCTGGCAATCCTTGTACAGCCACATCAGGAGATTCTGCATACCGAATACCCTTGGCGGCGAATTTCTTTTGCTTGTGTTTGGACAGAAATTCAATTGCCCCAACATCAACCTTTCTTAAGGATGTGGCACATAGAGAAACGGCATCTTCTATTGCTTCATAAGACATCCCCTGCAAAGCGCGGATGAGGCGTTTCTTATCTGATGGGCTAATGTGTATGGGCAGTTCTGCACCTTGAGCGATCGCACTTTTTCTCAATGCTTCTACTCGTGTGTCAAATATGTGTTCCGTTTCCTGTTGTGTGGGATTAGGATTGTGCATATCTGCAATCAAGTCTTGGAAGACTTTGGGTGTCCTCAAATTGTCATGCAGGATAACCAGCCGATGGGAGCTACGCTTGGCTGCATTAAAAGTATCGATCGCCAGACGCACAAATACTGGATTGGGGTTGATTCCAGTAATAAAGGGGTAAATATCTTTGAGGATGAAAAGTTTTCGGACACTTGTGTTGTTAGCACACTCAGCCTCAATGTGTTTCAGGAGTGCTTCTATGGGATGTCCTTTGGTATCAAAATTAGGAGCAGGTGTTTTAGGAAGTCCCGTAACTTTGCCAGAACGCATTTTTGGTTCTACTTTCTGCAAAGACTTAGCTATATCCCAAATGTAACTTTCCATACCAAGCCGTAGAGCAATATCAACAATTAGCTGATTAGTGATGTTGATTTCGCTAGCTGTCGGAGAATTGATTGCTACTGTGGCACAACCAGCGTGAAACGAAGTGATAACTTCTTGTGTGTTAAATGTCATATATTTGGTTTGGTTTCAAAACATCATTGAGCTAAGAGGAAGCGTTCTTAGGTAGTCGCTTCCTCTTAGCTTCTACTTACCCGTCAATTTCAACGGTTGAGAATGTGGTAATCGTAGGTTCAACGTACATCTGTGGTTTTGGTGTTACCTCAACCTGTCCGAGTGCTTCTAAAGGTTGCGTGAGGTTTCGACAACTAGAGTCAGGTACACCTACCACTTCTACCTGTAAAGGTTGCCCCTTTTTCTGTTTGATAATAATTTGAGTTTGTGACATTTTTCACTCCTATTACTGCCAATTATTCCAATCGTTACCATTTGAATTTGAGACAGTTAAACTTACTTTCTTAGTAAGAGTTGTTTGTAAGCTGCCATCATCGAGAGTAGATTGTTGATAATCCCAAATTTCTGGAGGATAGTGGATATTGATGTAAGCTTGGTTATGAGCAAGTTGCACTGATTCTTGGAAATTTCGCACATTGCCAAAGACGCTACCCAATAAATTTTGATTGAAATCCCAAGCATCTACTTTAATTTCGTAGGCATTTATAGTTGGGTTATTGGCAAATCCGACATCAACTAAAGCATCACGATTGCGAGTCTTTAAGTAAGTGCGACGGATGATGATTTCTCCCTCATCTGTATTTCGCCTGTCGTAATCATTGAATAGTTGCATTGGAGATTCATAGATTTCAACCGGAATATCTATCTGATGAGATGCCAGTAGTGACTTTAGTCCTTCGACAAGAGCTTGCTTGTCTATTAATGTTGTTTTTATGCTCGAAAAATGGCTCATAAATTATGAACATCCTTACATTTGGTGATTTATTGAAAGCGGCGGGAAACTCAATGACCGTGGGTGCGTAGAGTGTGCGCCCCGTCGTATGGGGCATTGGGCATTGGTATGTTCTTTCCCATGCCCCATTCCCCAGAGCTATGGGACTAGTACCGCCGTGAATTCAAAATTCAAAATCAATACAGCGTAAGCGTTTCGTTGATTTGGAATGGGTGGTTTCTCTTACAAAGTTTGGCGGGACGGAAACCGACACCGCCAACGCCAGTTGCTTTAAGCCTCTTAACCCGTCCAACACACTGGCTCAACTTTGCGCTATTTACGCCGTGTTGTACTAGTGGACTGGCGAAATCTCAATTCCCAGTACCCAATCTCTAATCTTCAGAAGTGGCGAACACTACCCAATCAGAACGGTCATCCAAGGAACTTTCAGTAATTGCAATTTCTCTCAGTTTTTGTTGTTCTAGCAGCATCGAAGCCGAAATTTCAGCAATTTTATTTTCCAGTTCTGACCGTCTTGATAATTGCTCTTTTGATGATATTTTCGTGTCCTCAACTATCTGTTCAATGTTGTTCATTAAGACAGTTAATGAAGGCACAGCACTGTTATCAGCATTGAGCAGTAATACTCGTGCCTTCTTAAGTTGTTTTTCAATGAACTTGCGAAACCGTACTGGTTTCTTTCCTGGTTCCCATGCTGCTAATGCCTCAATAAGTTCTCCTGCAAGTTTCTCTCCAGATGAGATTGCTGCTGTTGCTAAACTTCTTTCCAGATTTTGGTCATACTGCTCGATATAACGAGTAATTTCTCCTAAAATACGAGCCTGTTCTTCTGATAGTTGTGTTGCTAGTGGTTTAACTATTTCTGGTCTAGCAATGGTAACTTGAAGATAATCATCAATTTCTTCTCTGGATGGATAAGCTGACAGCATTTCGTTGCGGGCTAATTCATAATCTTCAGCATTTAAATTCCATGCTTGTAACTGAAGGAACTTATCAAGTCGTCCAGTATATTCTGCCAATCCTTGCTCGTATTTTGTATGTAATTCAGTGCGAAGTGCTGGAGCTAGTTCGTCACGAATATGCAGTAGTTGAGTCCACACAATTTGCGCCAATTCAATAGCACAAACCATGACAGAGCCATCTGGGGTAGTCCATTCTTTGACAGATTCAATTTCTGTTCGCAAAACCGCAGCAGCATCTTCTAAAGCTCTGAATACTGGAATACCACGCAAACCTACTTCACTGCGTGTAACTTTTTCCAGGTCTGATTCCAGGTCTTGTGTATTTTGGTCTGTAGTAACAGTAGAATCTGCTTGGAAAGAACTTTTACCGGAAAGTACCTGATGCCAGGACGGTGCTTTTTTCTTTGTGGCATTTTTCAAGCTAATTTTGAATCGCACCTTGGTTTTATTTAAGGTTCTCAGGTCATGCTTTCTGACGGTAGCAACATTTAGTAGACTCGATGAAGTTTCGGGTATTGTGGGAGAGGTTATTACTTGTGTCATCGTTCTTATTTTTGTAAATTAGTCAGCAAAATTTCTCCAAAAAGTGAGCGCATATATGTTGTTAGTTCATTGCTCACTTTTTAAGCTAAAAGGAGAATTTTCAAAATCTTTGGTGCGTAAGCACCGCCAAACTAAATCACTCCGTTAAGGGCAATAACGGAGTGATTTTTTCTTAGCAAGTTGTGAAACGAAACCTGAACAAGAACAGAGATAAACCAGCTAGAAACCTATATCGTCTTCGATGTCTTCGTCATCTATGACAGGTGAAGCTTCTACAGCGATCGCTGTATTGTGATAGTGATGATTGCTGCTACTTTGATTAGGCAAGCTGGGAAGCCGCAATCTCAAAGCGCAATCTACACTGTACTTATCTCCTGTTTGCTCAATATGAGAAATCACCAGACACAAAGCTTCACCAGGAGTAGGTCGCCATCCAGAATCTAGAAGCAACGCAACGTTACCCCTAGCCCAGACAGACTGACCATCAGCAAGGTGAAGTTTGTAACTTGTGCCGTACTCTCCCTCGGTTTCCGTGATACCTTGAACCTGAAATTCGCCCAAGCCCAATTCATGCATTTTCATGCAAGAGCCACAGGGAACTTGCCGTAAGAAAGGGACTAGGGATTCTTCGTTAATTAAGGTTGCATTCAGGTCTGCCGATGTGAGGTTTAATTCCTTTGTCGCTAGTGAAATGCTAATTTTAAAGACATCTCTAGAGGGAGCAACAAAAGAACAGAAAGCTTTAGGATAGGTTACTCCGGCAGCATCTTTCTCCTCTGTCACCGTGACTTTGCCTCTCAAGTTTCCGAGTATCAGGCGATCGCTCATCTGTTGAACCCGAAAGAGATTAGCTCCCAGCTTCAGGACTATAGAATCATCATCCCGAAAGATAGCGGGGCCATACACACCTTGAGGGACACCATTAGCTGCTTTTACCAACAGCACTCGCTCAACATCGAAATCCCGTAATAACTCTGTTCCAAAGTGTTCGAGTAAATTCAACAAAGCACCTTGTTCAGCATCTGAAAGTTGAGAAATACCAATATCGTTCCAGGTATGAGCCAAGTCTTCTCGCAGCACGATGGAAGGAAACGAAGCCGCACTAAATTCAATTGTTTTTGCCATATTTTTTGCTCCAAATCATCAATATCAATTCCTTTAATCGCGTTAGCGATAAAGTACGGATTTTCTTTTTTTTGAACACCAAATTACTTGAGCGCCATTTTGCAAATGGTCAGAAGACTAAAATCTGTCATCGTAAACAAATCGGTCATGGTAATAAGCTTGTTCTTCCTGCCAAAGTGCTTCCCTAACTGCTAATTCTCGTGATTCTGGTGAATTGGAATCAGTTATTGTTTCTTGTCGTACTGACTCCAATTTTTTGTTACACACTGCTAAATCTTGTATTCTCTTCGGTGTGATAATTTTCATTTTTCCTGCAATAAAATTCTTTTGACTGATGCGTGTAAACGCATTTACTGTGCTAACCTACGGAACGGCACTTTCACATCTAATTTCGGGAGAAGATTTTTAATTCGATTTCTTCTTAACTAAACGTTCCCAACTACATCTGCCACGACGACCTGGAATAACTTGCAATTGCTCACGCCTATAAATGAGAATGAGACGAGTATTAGGGACTATTCCTCGCATTCCTTTGAAATAGATGAAATAATCGCCCGTTATTTGGCAATATGAATCAACTACTCCAATGATATCTGTAAGGTCTAATAAGTGATGGCAATCATATCCCTTGACCCTAACTTTTGTACCATCTTTAATGACAGAAAAATCAAGCTCTAGCTGAGTTATGTCGTTGTTTTTCATAACTGATTGCTTAACAAAAACTCGCTCTTAGCTATTGTGTGATTTTCAACATAAGAGCGAGTTTAATTTCAAATTAATGTGCAGTTCAGTAATGACAATTTTTGTTGTCTTAAGCTGTTACGCCCTTAAATTGGAACGCGCATTAGCTTATTTGAAATCAATTTTCAGTAGGTAACATTAAAACTTTCTGCACTAGATAAAGTTTAGTGGTAGCAAGTGGGAAGTCTGTATATTCAATTTCTTGGCGTAGTACTTCCTGATCTGTATCCCACTCACAAATTAACGTGCCTGATTGATTTTCTACTAACAAACTCCAAATTTGGAAATCTTGTAGCTGGGAATTAGAGAGAAACTTTTGAGTTTGATATGAAGCAATTGCATCAATTAGCCAGTAAGCTTTAGCCGCATCAGCTAGATATTTAACCCCTTCAGTGTATTGAATACCTAACCAGTGTTTGTAGATGAGTTCCGAACCCGTAAAATATTTGAGTTCAGCAGTTATTTGTTCAGCATTTTTCATGGCTTTAAGCTCATAAGATAATACTTTCATTACCCCAAGAGGCGTAAGCCTCAAAACAAACAACCAGTGTGCGATCGCCCTTAACGGTACTGGTTGAAGCTTGGGAACATCTTCGGTGACTCTGCTTTGTTGCCCAGCAGGATATGATGATTATTATGTTGTCACCCGTGCATTTCGCTAATTGTCACCATGATTGCAGCCAAAACCCCTACTAGAAGACACTGGGAACTGTTTAAGGTTTATCAAGCTAAGGTTGAGCAACAGATGGAGCCTGAAGAGTTCCTAAAGCATTGGGCTGTCAATTACGAAGAACTTGCAGAGTTATGTGGACGCTCTAAAAGCACAGTAGCTCATTGGTTTTCCCAAGGTGAACATCGTAGAGAACCGTCAGAAGCTGACAAACGCAGACTGGCAGAAATTCATGCTCTGTGGACTCAATTTGAAAATGAACCTGCTCACCTCAGAGAAATCTGGGCAAGAAAGCGTCGCCGCAAAAACGATACAAACTGTAATGATTTGTTGTCATAGGTGCATGATTTAGTTGTCACCATGACAACAGAGATTTTATTGTGAGTGATAGCTGTTCCTGCTCAACACAGGTGAATCATGATTACCCAAAGCTTCCTATCTAGTGTCGAAGATCCAAATCCACCCGGACAAAATCAAG
This sequence comes from Calothrix anomala FACHB-343, assembly GCF_014696435.1. GTDB lineage: Bacteria > Cyanobacteriota > Cyanobacteriia > Cyanobacteriales > Nostocaceae > Aulosira > Aulosira anomala_A. Next base: position 47,365 of record NZ_JACJQG010000034.1, read on the forward strand.
CGTCTGACAATACAGTTCCGCAAAGAGAACCACTCAAACATCTATTAATTGGTTCTTCTAAAGCTGTGACTAGCACAATCCACTACTTAGAGGTTATTGGTTATGCCCAGGTTGGTGATTGGAGCAAACTTCTACCAACTGGTAACCCTGGTGAATTCATGAGTATTTTAAGCCGTCAAATTTTAGTGCAATAGCCTCTACCACCACGCAATCGCCATTTATGCCCCTAATTTACTAGGGGTTTTTTACATTGCTCCTGTCAAAATTGTGTCGATATGTGACAATCTTGAAAAAGATAGACGCAATTAATACTCAGTAGATTCTAGCCTTCTGCCAAACCTTGTACAATCAGTACGTCGATATCAAAAATGATATCAAATGCCTGACCAAAAGTCCCCACCCAGCGAGATGATCCGTGTGCCCGTTCCACTAATTAAGGTGGTTCGGCGACTATCAAAACTACATAGGCAAGGGCATACAATTGCCTTGCTGCAAGCCTTAGAGGAATTAATAGAAGAATTTGATAGCAAAAATGATATCGATATAACAGCAGGCAGTAAACCAGTTAAACAGCTAGAGAAGCATCTGCTGAAACTGGAATCCCATCTTGCAGATCAAGGCTCCTCGGTAGAAACAAAACTTGAAACGATTACCAAAAAGCTAGAGCAAATCGAACGGGCGATATCTACGATAAGCTCCGCTAACGCCTCTGGTAGATACAACAACTCTCGACCTCGCAGACAAACATACTCACACCAACAACCCCAAGTTGAATTACAACCCAGGACAAACGAAAATCTTGCCCCAAGACTTGGTGTTAGCCCTCAAAGCTTGATTGCAGAAAGAGAAAAACTCAGCACCAAAGAATTTTTGAGTTGGTCTCGTCACCGCGACCCAATGAGTACAGCTTGGGAATGGAATGCTAAAGACGGACTATACCACCCCCAACGGTAGACTCATCTGATTTTTGGTGGCAACATAGCGATCGCTTGAAACTTCCTGCACCACCGCTACCAACAACCCCAACAGCCAATACAAAACAATAGCCTAAAAGCGGCCAGGATATAGTTCAAATTCTCTTCTGGAGTTCGCACAAAAAAAATTTAGCTAATGTTTGCTTTTTTTACGCAGTGCGTGAGAAGTCCCAACACGCCCGACATGGTGAATGTATTTTGCAGTTGTCGCTGGGGAAGCATGACCCAAATCTGCTTGCAAGTCAAAATCAGAAGCTCCATTTTTTTTAGCCAGCGTCGCGTGAGTGTGGCGGAGAAAGTGGGCACTGAACTTAATTCCCGCACAAGCAGAAATTTCCTCCATCATCAGTCGCAACCCGCGATCGCTTAAAGGTTTACCCCTATCCCGCCGACTGGGACTAGGAAACACCGGCTGATCATTGCTGGCATCGCCACGATAATCCAGTAGTACCGCACTCGTCTCCGGATCGAGACTAATGGTTCTAGTTTTATTTCGTTTCCCCGTCACAGTTAATAATAGACAGTCCCCATCCTCCCGAAACTGCCGCCAAAATAACCCCGGCGTAATTATGCGCTTACCATAATCAGAAGTTTGCCGCGCAATTTCTCCTGCCCTCACCCCACTGTAAAACATGAGAGTAAACAGCAGCCAATGCATCTTATTAGTATTGTGTTGCAAGTCTACTGCCATCGCCGCTTTTTCCAACTTAGCAATCTCGCGTTCCGAGAGAATCCGCTCTGCGAGCTTATCATCCCACTGGATGCTTAAGTCCTTGCCCAAGTCGATAGCAAAATAACCAATAGAAGCTCTAGTACCCCACTCCCACAAACTTTTAATCGCCGCCGTGTATTTAGCCGCAGTATTTTTACTAATTCCATAAGTATTTTTCTTTCCCCGTACTGGCTTTTCATCCTTGAGCCAAGCCAGATAAGCGTGTAGATGGAATAAGGTTACCATCCTCAAATCAGATATCCCAAACCGCGACTGCATATAATCGACAAGCTCATAACCAATTTGCCGATATGCCCGTCGCGTTTGGTCGCTTTTGATAGTGACAGAATGCACCCATAGCTCAATTAGCTGTTGTGTGGAATTAATTTTCTGGCGGTTGGGGAAATAATAATCCACAAGCGCGACACGAGCTTCATCAAGTGGTAGAGTCACAACCTCCACAGCAAGTGATTCCACGCTTTTGACGGGTAAATTTTCCATAATAAAATTCCTCAACCCCCACTGATAATTATGATGCCGAGAATCACAATTCCCGGTATCTTTATGATAATTCTTTCCCAAGCACCACATAAACATCATCAAAAATAATCTATATCGTATATCCGTGGATATCCCGTATGCGATGATAGTAGGGGGAGAGATGAAAGTGGGGGAAGTAAGTAAAGATTAGACAGAGAAGCAAATGGTTAAAGAACTGGTTAGAAATCATTTCTGGACAACAAAAGCGCGAGGGACTGGTGGAATATCCGCAGATAAATATAAAACTTCTGTCTGAAGAAGACCGGGAGTTGGTGAAGCAGGCCAAGCAGCGTGCTCTTGAGTTGCGCTTAACTTTTAAAGAGTTTGTACTGAATTGTATTAAACAAGCACTTGTGGAAGAGAGTTTAGATGATGCAGATAGTGCAACTGCTGCCGAAATTGAAGCTTTGAAAGCTCAAATCGCCACCCTGGAAGATAAGGTAAGAATTCCTTCTGCAACTAAAACGGAAGTGCATACCCTCCAGGAGCGGTTGAATCAATTGCGGGTGGGGATTTCAAATGAAATTAAGAAGGATAGAGAGCAACTTGCTTCTCTAACGCAGGCAATCTCCCGACTTGAAAGCCAAATTGAACAGCTAATACCTTCCTTAAATCTTCAGGTGGATGGCGAAAGTAATGCTGATAGTGATAACGACTGGCTTTTTGGGGAAGGCTCCGGTGGTGTGGGAGGAGAAGATGTTGAGGGTTTTTGAAATTTGAAATTAATCGTGCTTGATATCCTTTCACTATGCGTAAAAACTCCCCGCCTTATACGTATAAGGATTTGAAGTATCTGGGAGCAAAATCATCATGTCCCTTCAGAAGAATCAAAAGTCAGATTTGACTGCTTGTGTAATAAAATACCAATAATCTCTGCGTTTCTTTCAAACCCGTTAATTTCAACAAAGTCAAGCTGTTTGCATCGACTATGAAAAAGTTAGTGATCCTTCAATTTGATGGTGAGTTTTCTACAGGATATAAAGTAACTTTAGAAGTGGGCGAAGAGGGAAAACGTCCTGATTTGAGAATCAGAGGAGAACTAGCATCTGCTCTTGATATTATTCAATGTTTTCAAAATTGGCGTGATGTTTACCGCAGTTTGGATGAACGAACTCGGATTAAAAAACGTGGCGCTAGGAATGTAAATATTGATGATTTGAAACAAAAATGCGATGAGCGAACGCAAAATCTACTTAATTCTTTTAATTCATGGTTGGAATCACAATCTTTTAACCCGATTATAAATTGCTTATCTCAACAAGATTGGGATAGGGGAGATGAAATCAGAGTAATTCTTAGTACAGATTGTCAAGAAATACGTAAACTTCCTTGGCATTTGTGGAACGGATTTGATGCTATACCTTATTTCCGAATTACACCTTTTGAAGTTGCTTTAAGTGCGCCGGATGCTGAACGCAAAGAACGACCATTTAGAGAAAAGATTAGGATTTTAATTATTCTGGGTGATAGTACAGGAATAAATGTTAAAGCAGATGAACAACTACTGCAACAATATTGTGGTGATGCAGAAATAGTCACCCTTGTAGAACCATTGCGGCAGGAACTAAATAATTATTTACAAGATGAAATAGGTTGGGATATGTTGTTTTTCTCTGGGCATTCTCAAACTCAGGGGACACAGGGGCGCATATTTCTCAATCATGATGATAGTTTAACGATGGCAGAATTGAGAGATACTTTGCTGCCAGCGATCGCCAAAAGATTGCAATTAGCAATTTTTAATTCTTGTGATGGTTTGGGAATCGCAAGAGAGTTAGAAAGTTTGCAGATTCCCCAAGTAATTGTCATGCGCGAACCTGTTCCCGATAAAGTTGCACAGGAGTTTTTAAAGTATTTTTTAGAGTCGTTTACAGGTGGTAGTTCCTTGTGTATTTCTGTGGGATATGCAAGACAACAATTACAGAGGCTTGAGTCACAATTTCCCTGTGCCAGTTGGTTACCTGTAATTGTCCAAAATCAGTTAGAAGTGCCGCCAACATGGCAAAGTTTGGGCATTACTCGCAGCCCATATCGGGGTTTAATGGCGTTTCGGGAAGAAGATGCGGAAAATTTCTTTGGACGAGAAGCGTTTGTTGAGCAATTGGTAATTGATGTTACCAGTAAACCTTTGGTTGCAGTAATTGGTGCTTCTGGCAGTGGGAAATCTTCAGTGGTGTTTGCTGGGTTAATTCCCCAACTGCGGCAGCATAATATTGTAGGGGATAATGGTGGTTTGGACTGCGATACGCGTAGCGTCATGCCTCCGGCTTATCGCTCTATGGGCAATTCCCTCCAAGAGCATCGCCAATGGCAAATTATTTCTTTTCGTCCGGGTAAGAACCCTTTTGAGTCTTTGGCTATAGCCTTGGAAGAATTCAGGGGAATAGCGGCGGAATTTCTCACTTCGTCAGATGCTCAAATTTCACGACGTAGACAGGAATTAGAGCTAGAAATTGACTTAAAACGCGATATTTCTGCGCTACAAAAAATTATCGCAGATATTCTTCACAGTCTATCCCCTACTCATCTTCTGCTAGTTATTGACCAATTCGAGGAAGTTTACACCCTTTGCCCAAATGCTCAAGAGCGTCAAATTTTTATTGATAGCTTGCTGAATGCTGTTAATCATACCCCTTGGTTTACTTTGCTGATTACCTTAAGGGCAGATTTTTTAGGTAAAGCTATGTCTTACCAACCTTTGGGCAAGGCTTTACAAGATTATCCCCCTTCCTTACTTGCGCCGATGAGCCGTGAGGAATTAGAAGAAGCAATTATTCAACCTGGGTTGAGGTTTTCTGTGGAGTTGGAGGAGGGTTTGGTTAATAAGTTGATTGATGATGTGGGTTCGGGGGAAGGTAGTTTACCGTTACAGCAGTTTGCTTTGACGCAATTGTGGGGAAAACAACGTCCGGGATTGTTGACGCATCAAGCTTATACAGAAATTGGTGGGGTGACGCAGGCTTTAGCAAATCATGCGGAGGCTGTTTATGCTGGGTTGAGTGAGTCGCAACAAAAAAGAGCGCAACGGGTGTTTATTCAGTTGGTGCAACCGGGGGAAGGTACTGAGGATACCCGCAGGTTGGCGACTCGTGATGAGGTGGGGGAAGATAATTGGGATTTAGTAACGCACTTGGCGGATAAGCGATTAGTGGTAACAAACCGTAATGAGTTAGTTGAGGATACGGTGGAGATTGTGCATGAGGCGTTGATTAGAAATTGGGGACGCTTGCAACGATGGATGGACGATAACCGGGAGTTTCGTACTTGGCAAGAACGATTGAAGGTAGCATTGCAGCAATGGGTGGATAGTAACAAAGATGATGGGGCTTTGTTACGGAGCGCACCCTTGGCTGTGGCGGAAGATTGGTTGCAGAAACGGGGAACGGAAGTTAGTAAGGCGCAGCAATGGTTTGTTGAGAAAAGTATGGCGTTGCGAGAAAGGGAGAGAAAGCAGAAGGAGAAACAGCGACGGTTTATTATTGGTGGGTTGGCTGCTGGCTTGGTTTTAGCGTTGAGTTTGGCAGGCTTTGCTGGGTTACAATGGCGAGAAGCCCGAATTCAAGCGATAAAGGCTCAAAATTCCGAACTAGTTTCAGGTAGTTTATTTGCGGAAAAACTTTTAGCATCAAACAATGAACTTGAGGCATTGCTAGAAATTGTAAAAATAGCTAAAAAGCTTAAATATTCAAAAGTAGTTTCAGAAGATACAGCTAGAAGAATAATAAAAACGTTATTTCAAGTAGTTGACGGCGTAAGAGAACGTAACCGTTTACAGAGTGATAAGCTTTCTAGTTCTAGTGACGAGAATTATGTAATAAGTATTAGTAATGTAATTTTTAGTCCTGACGGCAATAATATAGCCTCTGCTGGTAATGATGGGACAATTAAACTTTGGGATAAAGATGGTAAACACCTACAGACAATTAAAGCTCATAGTAGTGTAATTCAAGACATTCATTTCGCTCATGATAGCAAAAGTTTAGTTTCTGCCAGCAATGATGGAACAATCAAATTTTGGATAAAAAAGGGTAAAAAACTGCAAGATTTTAAAACAATTAAAATCGATGTAAGTAAGTCGGAATATATGGATTTTAGTCCTAACGGTGAAAAATTAGCATCTGTTAACAACGAAGTAATTAAAATTTGGAGCAAAAATGGAAAACTCTTGCAAACAATCAAGAAACCGAGAATTGTAAAAGCTAGTATGTATGATTATGCAGCTAAACTAAGTACTCTCGCTAAAGAACAGGAAAAAACGTTATGGGGTATAAAAGGCAAAGAATATGCAAATTCACTTTCGACTCCTGAACTATTATATTCAGATTTAAGGAAACTTGGGTTTGTTAGTTTCAGCTATGACAGTAAAAAAATTGTTTCCGAAAATGATGACGGAACAATTACTATTTGGGATACAAATGGTAGAAAATTAAAAACATTTAAAAATAGAGAAAATGATGATGAAAGATTTATTTGGTTGGCTGCAGATGGTAGGAAATTTGGTAATATTTCAACTATCAAATTTAGCCCAGATGGTAAAATACTTGCTTCTGCTGGCAGTGATGGAATAATTAAACTTTATAACAATCAAGGTGAGGAAGTTTTAACACTTAAAGATCGCAGTGGTGCAGTTAGAAACATTAGTTTTAGCCCAGATGGTAAAATACTTGCTTCTGCTGGCAATGATGGAATAATTAAACTTTATAACAATCAAGGTAAGGAAGTTTTAACACTTAAAGATCGCAGTGGTGCAGTTAGAAACATTAGTTTTAGCCCAGATGGTAAAATACTTGCTTCTGCTGGCAGTGATGGAATAATTAAACTGTGGAGTTTAGTAGGTATTGATGAAAGTATCACATTAAGAATAGAGGATATAGAAGATACAGATATCAGTGATAATTACCCTGTTGATTTACTAAAAAAAGGTTGCGATCATCTACATAACTATCTCAAAAATAACCCCAATGTTAACCCAGAAGATAAGCACTTATGTGATGATATCCTAACTCAATAAAAAGTGCGATCGCTGTACGGTACGGGTTGAATTAAAAACGCGATCGCTTAGACTGCTATAGCTTTAACAGAGTTTAGAAGCTTTTCAAACTGTGTCATAATTATTAATCGCAATTGATTATAATATAAGCTGTAGATATTTTTTATTGACGAAAAATATACATAATTATGCAGTACCAAATTTTTATCCAAAGTCAAAAAGATAACTTTATTGCATCAGTGGTTGGATTGCCAAATGTAATAGTAGAAGCGAATACAGAAGAAGAAGCAATTTCCAAGGCGAAATCTGCGTTACAAGCGCAATTAGCGACAGGTAAGTTTGTAACCATTGAAGTTAACCCACAAGAAATTTCTCATCAAGAAACAACTCAGATGAAGTATGCAGGAATATTTGCAGACGACCCAACATTTGACGATTTTATGGATAAACTAGCTGCTATTCGCAAAGAATCAAATGCAACGATAGATGAGTAATGACGATTTATATTTTAGATACAGACCACTTGAGTCTTTATGGAAGAAATCACCCCATTCTAATTCCAAAGCTATTAGCAGCTAAAATACAACTAACAACAACTGCGATTAATGTTGAAGAACAATTAAGAGGTCGTTTGGCTCAAGTTGCTGAAGCAAAAGAGGGAGTTGTACAGTCAAATGCTTATCAGCGATTAGTGGAAACAGTCATGTTAGCTCAACGAAGCGATCGCTATGGCATAATATCATCAAGTTTAAGCTCTAAATTTGGCAATAAATAAGAATTAATAGCATCACCCAAGCGATATTGTTGCTGCTCATATACCCCATTAACTAATTGACAGACTGTAAAAGTAGGCTGTTTAGGATTTCCGATAAATTGCAAACCACCTAACCCACGAAAATCTATAATCCAATATTCTGGTATTTCTAGAAAAGCATATTCTTCCACTTTTCTTGCATAATCATCTTGCCAATTGCTACTTACCACCTCGGCAACCAATTTAATCGTATTACCAATACAAATAATAGGCTCTTTTTGCCAAAGTGGTTCTTGATTAAGTTTGATTTTATCTAAAACAATTACATCTGGACGTAATGCTGTCGCTTCTGCTGCTGGTGGTTTAATCAAACAAGTTTTGGGAATCAACCAGTTACAATTAGAACGAAGAATTTCAGCATAAATTCTGCCAGCAATGTTTCCTGAAACCTCTTCATGTGGGCCAGTTGGTTCCATGTCGCGTAATTCTCCGTCAATAAGTTCGTAACGGGGATTATCCCCATATTCAGCGATAAATTGCTCGAAAGTTAGAAGTTTGGGTGGGGTGTAGGTCATAGCTGATATTGTGGCAGGAGATGATTTTATTTTAGCGAAGCGATATTAACTATAATTTTCTACAGCCATTGACTAATAACCTCCTGCTCTACATCGTATCGTTTGGAGATGTATTGCGAACTGACAAGTCAGCACTTGCGCGATTCTCGTTCCGAGAGGCTTCACCAACGCTCCTACTTCTGTTGCTTCTGTAACCTCATACTACAGAAATAATTTTCAAATATTTTCCCAAAAACTGCGTAAAAGCTTCCCATCTCCTTCGTAGAAGGGTTTAAAGAGGTTGGGGAGGAATTACCATGCATCGATAAAAGTCGAATATATTCCCGCGAAAAGCTGGCTACCTGGGATATTTTACCGCGTGGTGTTGCGTTGCTCGCGTCGAAGGTGCAAATTTCCCAAAGCTCAAACAACCATTTACCCTACAGTATTTTATGTATCTATGATGACAACAAAATACCAAGCATTCGAGGTGCAGCAGGAGATTTCGATGGATGATGATTTAGATTTACAGTTGCGTCAGCTAGTTTACGCAGCACAAAACCATCCCCAAAAAAGTGCAGAACGAAGGAAAGTTCTCAATAAATTAATTGCCAAAATTCAAAGTTCTGGGAAGTTAAAAAAGTTTTCCAAATATCGACATTTACCTAATTTTGAAGATATGTATAGCGAAGCAGCAGCAAATACTTATCTAGAGATTTGCAAGAAAATTGAAGATTATCATCCAGAACATCCCGTTATGGCTTGGGTAAATAAAGTATTTGATTGGCGATTTCATGATGTTTTAAATAAACATAAAACCCAAAACTCAAAAATATTATCCCTTGATGAATTAGATGATTGTAAAAATAACTCGGATAAACCTATTAGTAAAGAATTATCCAGAGCGGATAAAAAAATATTTGAACTTGCCAACGAACGCAAAGATAAAAATATTCCGATTAATGGTGATGAAATTGAAGTTTCAGCAGTCAAAGACTTCGTAAGAAATGACCCAGAGAAGATTTTGCAGAATTATTATATTGGCGAAGATAAAAACGCTAATTTACAGAAAGTGATATTGATGCGCTTTGATGAAAAAAGTTGGGAAGAGATATCAAAACAATTAGGTCATCCAATTCCCAGGCTTTCCGAACTATATCAACGCAGTGCTAAAAAGCGTAATATTCTCGATTATTTTCGTAGATATTTACAGTAATTCACTAATTAATTGAATTTACTACTAACAAAAAATCACACTTGCACAACCATATTCAATCAAAATCATGAACACTAAGCACGAACAAACATCTTTTACAATTCCTCTGAGTATAGAAGCTCATGAAAAGGCGAATCAAAGAAAACAAGGAATATCAAATACTGAGGATGGGAAAAAAATATATCTCAATACTTTAGCTGTGTATGCGGTCAATTATTATCTTGATTGTATGGGGTTTGAAACTAAGGGTTCAAATGCAGATAATAGTAATCCGTGGATGCTAAGTTTAATTGATTTAGCTGATTTGGAAGTAAAGAATGTTGGTAAAATCGAATGTCGTCCGGTGTTATCAGATGCGGAATATTTGGAAATTCCCACCGAGGTAAGAGCAGATAGAGTTGCATATATCGCAGTGCAGTTTAATCAGTCTTTGAGAGAAGCCAAAATTTTAGGGTTTACTACTCAACAACTAGCAAGGATACATTTAAGTCAATTACAACCTGTTGATGATTTACTCGATTATTTAACTGCAAAAGAAGCAACTGCAAAAGTCAATATTCGCGAATGGATGAAAGGAGTATTTACAGAAGGTTGGTTAAATGTGGAAGAAATCTTTAACCCACGAGAACTGAGTTTTAGATTCGCTAGAAATTTTAGTGTAACGAGGTGCAAAAAAGTTGATATTGGTTTGCAGTTAAATGGCGAGTCTGTGGTTTTGCTTGTCAAGTTAAATCCCAAAAATCAAGAGATAATTGATGGGGAAAATCAAAATCAGGGCGAAATAGATATTATTGTACAAGTTCATCCTGATCGAGAGAAAAGTGTTGCTTTACCGACCGGATTAAAATTGGTTGTTAATGATGAAAATGGTAAAGAAGTAGATGCTGTTACTTCTCGACAGCATGATGATTGGGTGGAGATTACATTAAGTGCAGAATTAAATGAGGAATTTGGTGTTGACATAATTTTAGGTGAGTCGAAAGTAACCCAGGAATTTGTTGTATGATAATTAAAAATTTCTATCAATTTCTGGTTTCTATCCTCTGTATGGGAACATCATAAAACAGGCTTTGCATCGTAAATTGTTTTTTAAAGTAGTGGGAGCATCTTGCTCCCTATTGGTAGTAGTGGGAATCCTTTCTATTGATAATACAATAGAGTTCAGTTAAGGATAATTGTAGGTTGGGTAGAGCGTAAGCGAAACCCAACAAAGCCGCCTTGGTGTTGGGTTTCGTTCCTCAACCCAACCTACGCCTATTAAGGTTTTTAACGCTAACTGAACCGTATTGATTGATAATAGCAGGAATCCTCTTTATTGGTATTAGCGGGCAAGATGCCCGCACTATTACAGATTGTAGTATAAATGATATTTAAAGCAAATGTATTAGGTTATATCACCTATGAAAAAGCTGGTTATTTTAAAATTTGATGGCAATTTTGAATCAGGGTTTCAAGTTAATTTAGAAATCGCAAATGAAGGACAACGCGCTTATCGAACCACGACAGCTAAGTTACCGGAAAATATTACGATTCCGCAATTATTAAATAACTGGCACGAAATATATTACAGTCGCTACAGTCAATTTAGAATTAAATCTGGGGGGAGTCGTCAGGTTGATCTGGAATCTTTAAAGCAAGAATGTACGAGAGAATCTATCAACTTACTTGCTAGTTTTAATCAATGGCTGAATGCACAATCTTTTATTTCTATTGCTAATTCTCTCAAAGAATTCAATCCCCAAGATGAAATCAGAATCATAATTACGACTTCTTGTCATGAATTACGTCAGCTACCTTGGCATTTATGGGAGGTTTTAATTAATTTTCCTCTGGTAGAGGTGGCTTTAAGTTCGCCAAATGCAGAACGGAGAGAACGAGCTTATCGAGAAAAAATTATAATTTTAATTATTTTGGGTGATAGTTCAAATATTGATATTGAAGCTGATAAAAAGCTGCTACATAATTTCTGTGGTGATGATGCGGAAATTGTTTTATTACAACAACCATCACGGGAGGACTTAAATTATTATTTGCAAGATGAGATTGGTTGGGATATTTTGTTTTTCTCTGGACATTCTCGAACCCAGAACCCCACCCCCAACCCCCTCCCCGCTAGCGAGGAGGGGGCTAAGAGGATGATGGAGGGGAGGATTTATATAAATCATCACGATAGTTTGACGATGGGGGAATTGCGGGATGCTTTGCAAGTTGCTATTCAAAGACGTTTGCAAATTGCATTTTTTAATTCCTGCGATGGTTTGGGGATTGCTTATGAGTTGGAACAATTGCATATTCCCCAAGTAATTGTCATGCGGGAACCTGTACCGGATAAAGTTGCACAGGAGTTTTTGAAGTATTTTCTGCAAGAGTTTACTAGTGGGAAGTCTCTATATATATCTGTGAGAAATGCGCGGGTTGAATTACAAAAACTAGAGTCAGAATTTCCCTGTGCGAGTTGGCTTCCGGTAATTATTCAAAATCAGACGGAAACACCACCAACTTGGCAAAGTTTGGGGATAATTTCTTTTTGTCCCTATCAAGGTTTGAGTGCGTTTAAGGAAGAAAATGCTGAGTATTTTTTTGGGAGAAATAAAGCAACCGCGAGTTTAGTTACTGCTGTTAATAGTAAACCTTTGGTGGCTGTAGTTGGTGCTTCAGGTAGTGGTAAATCTTCGCTGGTGTTTGCTGGGTTAATTCCGCAATTGCGTGGGGATACTATTAATAATTGGTTGATTTTATCGTTTCGTCCCGGTAAAAATCCCTTTGCTGCTTTGGCTGTAGCGTTGGTTTCGGCGTTAAATTTACCAGACAATGAGCGACGTTTGGCTGAGTTGGAATTGGATGTCAATTTACAGCGCGATTCGACAAGTTTGGAAAGGTTTATTACCTCACCCCTAACCCGTCTCCTGGGAGGAGAGGGGAAGCGGATTTTGTTGATAGCTGACCAATTTGAGGAAATTTATACTCTGTGTACGGATGCAGAGGAACGCAAAATTTTCTTGGATGGTTTGCTACAAGCGGTTAATAATGCACCATTTTTTACTTTATTACTCACCTTACGGGCGGATTTTTTATCTAGGGCGTTGGATGATTATGAGCCTTTTGGGCGGGCTTTGCAACAGTATCAACTAGAGCCTGTGGTGCGGATGAATCGGAAGGAATTGGAAGCAGCCATTACACTCCCCGCGAAACAATTGGGTTTTGAGTTTGAGGAGGGTTTGTGTAATACCATAATTGATGATATCGAAGATGGGGATGGGCGTTTGCCGTTGTTGGAATTTACCCTGACTCAGTTGTGGAAGCAGCAATATGCGGGAAGGTTGACTCATCAAGCTTATAAGAAAATTGGCGGGGTGGAGCAAGCGCTGGCTAATTATGCAGAAATGGTTTATGCAGACTTGAGCGAGTGGGAACGGGAAACAGCGCAACGGGTGTTTATTCAGTTAGTGCAACCGGGGGAAGGTACGGAAGATACCCGCAGGTTGGCGACGAGTGAGGAAGTGGGGGGAGAGAATTGGGATTTGGCGACGAGTGAGGAAGTGGGGGGAGAGAATTGGGATTTGGTGACGCGGTTGGCTGATAAGCGGTTGGTGGTGACGAACCGGGATGAGTTGAGTCATGAGGAAACGGTGGAAGTCGTCCATGAGGCTTTGATTCGCCATTGGGGACGGTTGCGGGGATGGATGCAGGAGAACCGCAAGTTTCGCATTTGGCAACAGGGGTTGATGGTGGCGTTGCAGCAATGGGTGGAGAGTGGTAAGGATGAGGGTGCTTTGTTGCGGGGTGCGACTTTGGCTGTCGCGGAGGTTTGGTTGCAGCAACGGGGTGGGGAAGTTAGTAAACCGCAGCGATGGTTTATTGAGAAGAGTGTGGAGTTGCGGGAGAGGGAGAGGAAGCAGAAACAGAGGTTGCAGAGGAGTGTTATTGCTGGGTTGCTTTGTGCTTTGTTGGTGATTTCTGGGTTTGCTGTATTTGCTGGGTGGCAATGGCGAGAAGCAAGAACTCTAGCTATAAAGTCTCAAAATTCCGAACTAGTTTCAGGTAGTTATTTTGCAGAAAAACTTTTCGCATCAAACAATGAACTTGAAGCATTGTTAGAAATTGTCAAAATTGCTAAGAAAATTAAGTCCTCAGCAGGAATTTCAAAAGATACAATTCAACGAGTTGTAGAAACATTAACGAAAGTAGTTGGCAGTGTAAGAGAGCGTAACCGCTTACAGACTGATGCAAGTTATGCCTTTAAATTCTCTAACGCTTTTAAAGAAAAAATTACCACTCAAGAAAAAGGTAATATAGTTATTATCAATAATAATTATGGCTCTATAATTTCTTTTAGCCCTGATGGTAAAACTATAGCCGCAGTTGAGGAGCAAGGAAAAATTAAAATTTTGGGTACGAATGGGAGATATTTAGAGACAATAAAAGCTCATAATAGAGTTACAGATATTCATTTTACTCCCGATAGTAAGACCTTAGTATCTGCTAGTAATGGTGGGATAATTCAATTTTGGGGGAAAGTTGATAAAAAAATGCATTTATCAAAGAGCATAAAAATTGATATAGGTGATACGGGTACTGAAAAAAGACTTACTTTTAGTCCTAATGGGGAAAATATTATTTCTTACGATAACTCCATAATTAAACTTTGGAACCTAAATGGCAACTTAATACAAACTTTCAAGAGACAAAAAATAACAGATAAAATTAGTAATTGGAAGCAAACTATTGCATATGATGCTAATAGAAATGAACAAAAAAATGTATGGGGTATTAGTAGTAAAAAAAAGCCCAATTATCCTTACCTAAATAATGTTGATAAAGAAACAGAATATTTTATACAGGCTATGGATTGGAACACTATACCTGATAATCTTGTTAGTTTCAGTACCAATTCCAAGCAAATTGCTGTCGGAAATTACGACGGGACAATTACTTTAAGGAATCTAGACGGCACTAACTTCAGAATATTGAAAGGTCATCTTGGAAAGCTTCAAAGCGTTATATTTAGTCCCGATAGTAAAATAATTGCATCTGCTGATGATGAAGGTAAAATAAAAATTTGGAGCTATCAAGGTGAGGAAATTGCAACATTGACAGGTCATACAAAATCAATTATAGATATCTCCTTTAGTCCTGATGGTAAGATTTTAGCTTCTGCTGGTAATGATGGAACTATCCAACTTTGGAACAATCAGGGTAATCAAATATTAACATTCAAAAGTTATAGTGCTTCAATTTCAAGTATCAATTTCAGCCCAGATAGTAAGACTTTAGCTTCTGCTAGCGATAATGGAACAATTAAACTTTGGAGTTTAGACCATATTGATGGAAGTAGAAGACTTTGGAGTTCAGAGAATTTGAAAGAAATAAACCTCAAAGATGACAATCTAGCTTATTTGCTTAAAAAAGGTTGCAACTGGCTGCACGATTATCTGCAAAATAACCCCGATGTCAGCGCAGAAGATAGACGTTTGTGTGACGACATAAAACAGAAACCCGACTTCTTGAAGAAGTCGGAGTTCTAAACGCAATAGATGGGTAAATTTTCTTGATGTATGTTTGGCGATTTTTCGCGATCGCTAACGATTTGGTTCTTGTGACTAACAATGGGAGATATTTCGATAAAATCGAAGATTTAGAGATTGAACACTGGAGTCAAACGTAAAAGCGTTTAATTTTGCATTGCTCACAAAACTTGCGATCATAGCGACTATAATCATCTGGAAATGGTGCGTTGCGCTAACGCGACAACACACCCTACGACTACCTGAAAAATAACCCCGATGTCAGCGCAGAAGATAAACATTTGTGTGACAACATCAAACGTTGAGGGTAAATAAAGATGTTAATTCAATTAAAATAAAAACAAGCTTGATGTAATAAGCAAATACGCTAAAAAATTGAAAATAAAATTCATGTATAATTATAGCAAATGGTTTTTAGATAAATGCACGTCATCAGTTTTAAGGCTTTAAGAGAATATGCAGAAATTCATGCAGATAGCCGGGAAGCACTCATATATTGGTATAAAACTGCTAGCAAAGCTAAGTGGTCAAATTTAGTTGAAGTGCAAGAAGCTTTTCCAAAAGCTGAGGCAGTTGGAAATTTCACTGTCTTTAATATTAAGGGGAATAAGTACCGATTGATTGTTAACATGGATTATGGAGAAGAAATGATTTATATTAAATATATCCTAACTCACGCAGAATATGATAAGGAGTATTGGAAAAATGACCCTTACTTTTAGTATAGAAAAATATAAAGAGTTATTAGTAGCTCATGTGCCAAAACTTATAAAGACTGAAGATGAAAACGAAAAAGCTTTAGCAATTGTAGAAGAGTTAATGCACAAAGAGCGAACCCCAGAAGAAAATGAATTATATCAGTTGTTAATTACTTTAATTGAAATATTTGAAAAGGAAAAATATCATTTTAATGAGCCGACCAATATTCAATCTTTGCTTTCATTTCTTTTTGAGCAATCAGGAAAAACTATAGATGATTTACAGCAATACATAGGGTCACAACAATTAGTCAGTGATATTTTAGAAGCAAAACAGAATATAACTCCAGAGATAGCTCAAAAATTAGGTGCCTTTTTTCATGTAGAACCAACTCTATTTACAGAAATATAACTTTACTCACAACTATTAATTATTGAAGACTGGAGTCCGACGTAAAAGCGTTTAATTTTGCATTGCTCACAAAACTTGCGATCGCCGCAACTATAATCATCTGGAAACGGTGCGTTGCGCTAACACGACTACCCAACCCCAAAAAATATTTTACCAACTGCGTAATTACATTGAAAGAAATTCGTCATCTCTGATGAAAGGGTTCATCAGTAGAAGTCATCGCCAAATAAATAGATAAAGCATTTGCGATTACTCTACCTTTTGGAGACAAAAAGGATTTCTGAAATGCAAAGTAATTACATACCTGCGGGTTTATGCAAGCGTTTTTTTGCTCACTTATTTGACATAATTATTTTATATATAATTACTATTATAATCGCATTGATTTTTGCTGTAATTTACAGCTTATTTATCACAATTGACGAAATTCCTGAATATCTTGCGTATGGGTTGTTCTTTACAATTTCTTGGCTTTACTATACGCTAATGGAAAGTTCTCCAAAACAGGCAACTATTGGTAAACAATCAATGGGGATTTTTGTGACAGACTTAAATGGCGATCGACTCTCATTTAAAGCTGCAAGCTCAAGAAATTGTTCCAAAATTATCTTAAGCTTTGTTTTGGGAATTAGCTTTATCGCGATGTTTTTCACAGAAAAAAATCAAGCCTTTCATGACATAGTGTCTAGAACTTTGGTTGTACAAAAAATTAAAAATGAGAATTGAAGAATATTATCTGTTCTCAGTAATTAGATTTGTATAAAAATATACTGAAATATTACCAGCAGATTTGATAGGTGCGGTGCGAAGCTTGCGCGACGTAAGTTGTTCGCATGAAATCAAGGAATCTACTGTTTTTATCTATTGATGCTGGTGTGCGATCGTATGATATCAACGAATCTGCTGTTTTTATCTGTGGGTGCTGGTGTGCGATCGCAATATAGATTGATTTCTTCACGCTTTTTATTGTAGCCTTCACATACCCTAAAAAAACATCATATTATTCTTCAATAAAATCAAAATAAATCTTTTATCACCTGCGTAATTGCACGTAAATAAATTCGTATCTTCCTATGAAAGGGTTCAGACAATATAACTGACATCTAAAACAATACATCGACAATATTCATAGGAGATACATAATCATGAAAACATGGAAATTGGCACTGGCAATCCTCGTGTTAGGAACTTCAGTTTGTCTTCCCAAAGCACAAGCCATTAGCTTATCAAAAACCCAAACGAGTCAATCCGAATCGCCAATAATTTTAGCAGAAGCTAATACCATTTCTGGATGGAAAAATGTTTCCTCTAGTACCTGGAATTTCTCTGGTATCTTACCCGTTGAGCCAGGTGTCATGACCATGAAATTAGATAATGAATATATACTTATGGAGGCACAACTAGCAGAAACAGATGAAAGTAAATATGGGATTTTTTACGGACAGTATCGGATGGATATTAGTCTAGTTGATCCCAACGAATTATTGACTGCATTTGTCAGCGAGTTTCAAGATAAATATAAAAAAATACTGGAAACTCGCAATATCTCCTTAGGTCGTTATCCTGGTAAGGAATATACATATCAAGAGGGGCAAAAAATTACTAAAGTTAGAGTGTTTTTAGCAGGTCAACGCATATATTTACTCTTCGTTGAAAATCCTGCTGTTGGTGACGCTAGTAAATTTTTTAATGCTTTTCAAATTTTGTAGCAGCCAAAGTAATTATTTACAGCAGTTTTCATGTCTTTAAACCACAATTATGAGACCTAACCCGCTTCCCTATTAGCGTTGGAGAGAAAATCACAGCCTCTCTCTTAAAAGGAGAGAAGAATAGAAGTGAGGTATATTTGTGGTTCATTTACAGGAAGATGCTGTAAATAATTGTTCTCTTAAATATTTTTTATTCAAACTTGTAGCGCGGGCATCTTGCCCGCTTTTTTAGTAATAAAATATCTCAATATAAAAATCTAAATTGCGTAAATATACCGTTGTTTTATCGTAAACATAATCAAAGGGATTCAACCAAAGCAAATAGGCATTTACGATTATGGCATCCTCATACATTCGCAGCATCGTTTTCACCACATTAGGTCTTGGTAGCAGCTTTTTACTAAACTTCAATACACCAAGTTTCGCGCAAGCAGTAAGTCCATTACCATCACTGTCAACTACTACAAATCCTTCTACCTCTCTCCCACGAGTACAACCTAAAAAGACTAATTTACAATGGGTTTACAGCGTAGCAGACAGAGTAATTCGTGCTAATGGACTTGATGACCATCCCTGGCGCTTACAAATCACTGATGAATATAATATCAATGCCTACGCTGGTGAGTTAAATAAAATCGTAATTTACAAAGGCTTGCTAGACCAAATACATGGTGATGATGCAGCTTTAGCTTTTATTATCAGTCATGAATTAGCGCACCATACACAACGCCATTCTGCACAGCAAGAAGAAGCTGAAGCTAGTTTAAAAGCAAGATTACTCAAAGAAGCAGAAGCAGAATATAACAATTGGATTGTCCAAGAAAGAAGAAAATCGAAAACTCCCATATTACCTGCTACAAAAGATGTCATCAAACAACGAATTATTATCCAGAAAAAACAAGAATTTGAAAGAACCATACAAGCATTAAGTCGCCAGCATGAATTTCAAGCCGATGAAATTGGTTACACCTATATGATTAAGGCTGGCTATGATGTAAATGGAGGTTTTCGAGTCTTTAACCTGCTTTCGCGGTTACCTTCCGACTACACAGAAAATAGCAGCCATCCACCAACACAACAAAGAATCAATGCTTTAAAACAGGTAATGAGTAAATATTTGTGGTTCTCTTTATGGATAGATGGCTATGAGCGATTAAAAAATAATCCTCAACCATTAAAATTAGATTTATCGGAAGATGGAGTATCTTTGCGAATCAACTCCAAATTTGTTTCCCGATAGGCAATGTTGCACGAATAGGGAGAATGGTAAATTATACTCATTACCAGAGTTGTTGGGTTTAGCTTCATACCCTTCCCTACGGGACGCCAAAGGCGAACGGGATTTTGCTACAACCCAACCTATGATTCTCCTTAACTCAACTGTATTGAATCATCATCCACAAAGGCGATCGCTTTGCCAAAAAAAGGAAGCAATGACTATCAATCCTGAAGCGGATACCGCCAGAAATGAAAAAAAGCTAACTTACGCTACTTTTAATTAAAGTTACGTAATGGTAAAATTTACTTATAAGTAAAATATTATTATACTTTAACCTAAAAAGATATACTGAATAGAGTATGCTTCAAGCGAATGAATCGAGACGCGCTGGTAGTCGGGATTAATCAGTATCCTTTTCTCAAAGATACTCCAACAAGCAAAGCCAAACATCTTGTGTCTGCTGCCAACAACGCCGAAGCGATCGCCCAACGATTAGAAGAATATGGTAATTTTCGCGTGCGGCGGCTACCAGAAGCGCTTCAGGGCGAACAGCGTCAAGTCGTATCTGAGGGCTTGGTCAAGTCTGATACCTTAGAAGATGCGATCATTCAATTATTTAACCCAGTAGGCGCAAGTATTCCCGAAACAGCCCTGTTATATTTTATCGGTCATGGTTTACGTAAAAATCGCGGCGGTGTAACTGAAGGGTTTTTGGCTAGCAGTGATGTCGATCCGCGAAAAAATCAGTGGGGTGTTTCCCTGCGATGGTTGCGCGAACTGTTGCAAAAAAGCCCAGTCAAGCAGCAAATTGTTTGGCTAGATTGCTGCTACAGTGGTGAACTGTTCAATTTTGCCTCTTCAGATTTAGGGACATCACTACAAGAACAAACGCGGTTTTTTATGGCTGCATCGCGAGAATTTGAACTAGCTGAGGAAGATATTGATGGTAAGCATGGGGTATTTTCCAAAGCACTTTGGCAAGGATTAGATCCCAGACAACAGCCAGATGGTTTAGTTAACAATGACAAATTGATTGAGTATATTGCCCAAACCCTGAAGGATACTCCCCAACAGCCGATATGGTATAACCCCAACCAAGAAATTATTCTTACTGGTGAACGGGAAGATGTTCTGATCGATATCCCCGATGGAGTTTGTCCTTACAAAGGGTTACGCTTTTTTGAAGTTGCAGATGCTGATTATTTTTATGGGCGAGAACTATTAACTCAAAAGCTAATTCAAAGTATTCAGGTGGGTAAGGGAAATTTTTTAGCAGTTTTGGGGGTATCGGGGAGTGGTAAATCTTCTGTGTTGCGGGCGGGTTTGATTTACCAATTACAGCGACAGCGTCGATTACCGGGAACAGAGGAATGGAAAATTCGGATTTTTACTCCCGGAGAACAACCTTTAGTAAGTTTAGCCACGGCTTTTTTGGATGAGTCAGCCACAGATATTCAGCGTGCAGAACAGTTGAAAATAGCCGAAGATGCAATAAATGAAGGAGCAACAGGACTAGCAAGATTAATTAAAGCATCGCGATCACCCCGCACTCTACTAATTATCGATCAATTTGAAGAGATTTTTACGGTGTGCCAAAACTCAAGCGATCGCCAGCAGTTTATTGTTAGTTTATTAGGGGCGCTGCAACAGACAGCAGATAAACTCTGCCTCATATTTGCCATGCGCGATGATTTTTTAGGTAAGTGTGCGGCATATCATGAACTGGCTGATTTAATTGAAAGTAATTTAGTGATGGTAACTCCCATGTCTGTGGAAGAGTTACAGCGAGCAATTCGCGAACCAGCCGCAAAATTAGGGCGGAAGATTGAGGAGAATTTAATTAATGCTATTCTTCAGGATTTAGGAATTACAGCAGAACAATCCACACAAGAAGCCGAACCGGGAATGCTGCCTTTGTTGTCATATACTTTAGAGCAGCTTTGGCAAAGACAAACATTAAATTGGTTGAAACTAGATAGTTATCATCAATTAGGCGGAGTGCGAAAAACTCTAGAAAATTTGGCAGAACAAACTTACAAAGAATTTTCAGTTGCAGAACAAAAAATAGCAGATCTGATTTTTATTAATTTGACTCAGTTAGGGGAAGGTACACCAGATACGCGCAAGCAAGTTCCGCAGCGAGATTTGATTTCTCTGGGTACATCTGCACAGTTGGTAGAGCAAGTAATTCTAAAACTAGCAAAAGCCAAGTTAATTGTGACTAGCGAACAACGCCGAGGTGAAGAGAAACTGGCGGTAGTGGATGTAGCCCATGAAGCCTTGATTCGCCATTGGTTGAGGTTGCAGAATTTACTAGATAATAATCGAGAGGCGATTAGAACTGAGCGCAGAATTCAGGCCGCAGCCCAGGAGTGGGAAGATAAAGGTAAGCCTGTTGATTACTTGCTGACAGGGTTGAGATTGGCAGAAGCCGAGAAGTTTTTACAACAACACGTTGATATTGTACCGCTATCAGGTTTGAGTTTTGAGTTCATTGACGCGAGTCAGCAAGAACGCGATCGCCAACAACAACAAAGCGATCGCCAACGGAAACAGACTGTTATTAAACTAGTATTCAGTTTATTAATGACCGCAGGTTTTGCGCTTATGGTCAGTTTTCAATTGTGGCGTGTCTCCGAACAATTACAAGCTGAAAAATTTCAGAAAACCTTACAAACAAAAATTAGCAGAGTAGTTCCTATACCAGGCACAGAAAATTTTTTAATTAAGAAGATAGCTTTAACCAATAAAATGATTTGGCTGGCAGTATATAATAACAAAAAACAAGGGTTAGGCTTATGGCAATACAATTTAAAAACTAAAAAACTTTTAAATAAATATTTTATTAGCAGCGAAGTGAGTTCCATCTGGACAGAAGGAGAAGATATTTGGCTTGGTATCAAAGACAAAGGGATAATGCATGGTATTTATACTAATGATAGAGTAATCTTTCAAATAGTAAAAACAATTGTCAAGCCAACAACTATTTTCAGCTTAAGCAAGGACAAAAAAGGACACTTGTGGGTAGGAACCAATAATGGAATTTATAGAGAATCTTATGAAGGATGGCAACATATAACTAATATCCAATCTCTATGTAAAGATTTACCAGACTCTAAATTACATGTAGACAAAATATTAGTATATCCCAACCGCGACATTGTATGGATAGCAAGTACACAAGGCCTTATCAGTTGGAATTTAAGAAAAAAAATAGATTCAACACAGTGTTATTCTCAAGCACAGCACAAGTCTCTTTCTTCGACACAAACTGCTGACTTGACTGCTTTAGAATTTGATGAACAGTCACTTTCCCTAGCAATGGGAAGCTTTTACGGAAATATTACCATAATTACTCAGGGTATAGATACTCCAAGCACGAAAGACGATATGTTATTTAATTTGCCAAGTTTAGAGACTACGATCAAAGATATAGTTATACTTCAAAAACAGATAATATTAGCTGCAACTCAACAAAGTGACGTTTATCTACATAATATAACCAGCAAGGATTGGAATAGGATTTCTATAAAAGACGGTAAATTTAACGAAATACATTTTATGGTGTTGGGAAAAGATAAACATCTTTGGTTGGGAACTACGCAAGGAGCTTACTATTCTGAAGAGGCTTTACAGTAAAGAAATAAATCTATGCTGTAAAGTTAAATTATAGATTTATCATCAATGAATAAATTATTGTAATTTATCAATCGAAAATTTGCTTGCAAGCATATTGTATAATAAATTATATTTGAGCAAGATTGTTGAATTTTTAAATTCATATTATAAATTCTATGAATAGAATCTTATTTTCAGGAGCAATTTCACTAATCAGAAGTGAGTTAGGTATAACAGATCTAAAAGAAAAGGTTGATTATAATAAGGAAAGTGCTAACTTATTTAAAATTAGTCGAAGTCAAGAAAACTTGTTTAATGAAGATTTGCAATATCTTTTATTTGGACAAATTGATGAAAAGATAATTCCATACTCTTGGATTCAAGCTAGTTGGAATTATATAGATAAATTTCGTTGTAGCTTTGGTTTTAACCTTGCTGAGGTACTATTGTATCCTATGATTACTATTGTTGGTACTCCAGATATACCCGTACCTGTAACTAAAGAACAAGAAAACACTATTAAGAAATCTTTAGAATCTCTACCCGAATTCACAATTGAGAGATTATGGATAAAATCGCCAGAAGAACTAGCTGTTCTTTTGGATAATCGTGTAATACAGAATGAACGGTTTGAAGGAGGTGATGTGGGGCCTCATGCACCTGTTTAGAATGAAGCTTAGTGAAAATTTTCAAGATAATCTGCTAATATATACTCTTACTTTTCGTCCGTTAAACTACTCAAACTCCGGCTAGCAACATCTGCACTCAATCCCCAAAGTATCAATTCTAAATAATCAGAAAAGGGGTTAGCACCAAAAGTTAACCCCTTTTCTACATATAAAGCGCGGATTCCTACTAACGATAATCCTATTAATAAAGTTAAAGATAATAGCGGTCGCACCACCCACAATGTTGCTTCTGCTCGCAATTCATTAGATACTCCTGCTGTCACTATCAAAAGTCGTCGCCACCATGCAAACTTAGCTGCGGGAATTTTCTGCACCTTTGTAGCACTTTCAGCAGAATTCTTAGCTATCGCTGCTTCATTTGCAGCTGCTGTTAAAGTAGGATCGGGTTGTTGGTTTGCTCCCATCATAACTTGACTGAGTTTGATCAGACTATTCTTTATTTGTTCTAAAAGTTCTTGAGCTTGATCGTCTTTCTCAAATTTAATCGACTTGCGAGCCTCATTAATTTTGGCTAATATTCCATTCTCACCACCGACATCAGGGTCTTGTTCCATACCTGCTAACTGCTGTTCGATTTTTCTGAGGCTATCTAAGCAGTTCTTTCGTTCTTTAATTTTAACTAAATCTGCATTCGCGGTTTCTAAATCCATTTGCTTAACAGAACTGCGGACTTTTGTAACCATTGGATTGAGAATTTCTTGGTCTTTTTGGTCAGCCTGATTAATTGTGTTTTCTACTTTGTAGACTTCCGCCAAAGCATCGGATTGGGGAATGCCTTTTTCTTGCATATACTTAAACAACCGACCTAAAATAATACCCAGGATTAAAATTAAAATTGGCATAGCTGGGCCAGTTCGCATACTTAAATCTATGGGAATTGATAGTCTTCCTTCTCGACCTTCCATTGTTAAGTAAACTGCGCCAGTATATCTATCGGGGGGAATTTGCGATCGCACCCACTTCAAAGGCACACTAATAATTTTATTAGCAGCTAAAGTTTGGGGACTTGGGGGTGCTTCTACTTCAGCGTTAGTAATTTGATAGTTAGTTTGTCTTCCTTGTAAAATTACTTCAGCACTGGTGAGGGATATAGTTGCCTGATTAGGGTTATCTAAATAAATTAGCCGTTGTTGTTGAAATGCGCTGTCTGGAAGCAACAGATGCGCTAAACCACAATCCC
This sequence comes from Calothrix anomala FACHB-343, assembly GCF_014696435.1. Taxonomy (GTDB): domain Bacteria; phylum Cyanobacteriota; class Cyanobacteriia; order Cyanobacteriales; family Nostocaceae; genus Aulosira; species Aulosira anomala_A. The sequence goes on from NZ_JACJQG010000034.1 coordinate 72,155, forward strand.
AACTGCATCGGACTAATTGCAATTGCACTTGTTCGGAATCTTTGACAGGTACTAAGGCGGGTCTAGCTTTGGCTTTTACTGTGACAGGAACTATTAACGCCTCAGACCGCTTTTGACTGGGTAACAGTATTTCAATTTGTCCTTGATAAGTTCCTGGTAGTTTGACACCATTAACTTTCACTTGAAAATCTTTTGGTAAACCTGCTTCTAGCTTGCGTTCCCCAATTAACTCTACCTGCTGGCGACCAATGATTTCATCGCCTTCAGTTCGCTTTAAGTCTGAGGGGAGCAATGTCCAATTGGTGATATTTTCGCCAGAGGCTGTTAAGCGAATGTTGCTAATTAAAGCATTTTCTTCCCCCAGCCAACCTTTAATTTCTAAAGGCTTGTCTAAAGCATCAACTTCTATTTTGCGATTAGTTTGAGCCACAGCCGGTGCAGGACAAATGAGTAAAATCAACAGTGCAGCAGTAATCCAGCGTTTCATGATTGGGTGAAGCAGTTAATTATGGGTAATTGCACGAGCTAAGGCAATCTCGTAAGGAGCATACAATGAATACAATAAACCCAAAGGATTGAAGTTCTGCTGAAGCATTTCTCGACGTACCGCCAGCATGGCTTTTCCTAAAGGTTCGCCACGAAATACCCGCTTCAGTAAGGTAAAGGCGTAAAGTTCTGCAAATAATTCTGGTACGGGACATTCTGTACCAATTACACCACTAGCACCAGCTGCACGAAAGTCATCAATTAAGCTAATGTAACTTTCTGGGCTATAATCCCCAGTAGCGCAACCGTTGAGTAAAACTAAAGGGCGATGCTGCCAGTTGACTCCACAGGCTTCGATAAAATTACTATAGATTTTGTCATCGCTCAGTTGTAAGTAAGGTAAATTTTCGATTTCATCTATACCGCCGTGACAATAAAAATAGACAATATCTAAATGAGAACTGTAGCTTGTCCAAATATTTTCCAGTTCGATGATTTCTTGAGCTATCAGCATTTCCACTGAACCGAGTTGTTTTATTTTAGGCAAGTGGTTTTGCCAAAAGCGAAAATCTCGCCAGACGTTGAAATTAATATACAAAGGTTGATTATTAGCAATTTGCCAGACTAGGCTAGGTGTTTGCAAACCTTCGTTACTTGTCCAAGCTGGAAGTTGCTCGATCGCGTAGCGGTAGCCCCAAAAAGCATGGGGACAAACAACTTTATAATTATCTTTCAAAGGGCAACCAGTACAGTCTACGTCACGATGGGGAAATTCTTCGCATACGTGAAGTTGCTTGACTGGAGGCATGATTTTGCGTTCATATAGTAACCCCCAAGGAATTGTCGCCTTTCCCAATCCTAAAATTGGGTTAATTGGGTTAATTTGAATAACGCTATCAGGTTTTAAGGCGGCGCGTAATTTTTCCCCTTGATCATCACCTAAAGTTAGGCTTTTATTCTCAGGGATAAGTAAGCGATATAGATATCTTCCTGCATCAGCTAACTGCGGTAGCCAAGCATTCAACAGCGTCATGTCACCTTGGGTTTTAAATTGATAACCCTCTTTTGTCGCCGCCATTGAGTGCAATTTTTGCCGCACTCTGGCGATCGCATTTCCTAATCCAGATTGTAAATTTGTACTATAAGATACTAATTCTTGATTGCCCTGTGTTCTGTCCAGAAAGCGCAGATCAGTGCTACCATCTCGTGTATCAACTTGTACATCTACAGTTAAGAATCGCTCAGGAAGCAGTGCTAGCTTGTCATGAGTCAGCAAGTCAGTGGTAGTAAAGGTAATGGTAGCAGTTTGAGGTGGGCGCAGTGACTCCGGAATTGCTGTACCTGCTACGGGGATGATGAGGACTGCAAGTTGCTTTGACTCGAGCAGATATCCGCGATATAACAAGTCCACCTGAATGTAGCCCCGACTTTCAAATAAGTTAGGTTTAACGGTGAACTGGACAATATCCGATGCACCGATGCGGGGTAGGGTTAGCTTTTTGACTGTTGTATCAATGTTAAAGTCCTTAGAAGCCACCGCTAAATCTAGAGGTAGGGATTCCGAGTCATTCCACACCTGAGCCAAGGCTTGATCTGGAAATGGAGTCGGCTCACTCTCTATTCCTTTTCGTTCTGGGCTGATGTCTACAAGCAATAAATAAGTCTGTCCGTGAATTAAGGGTTCGCTGGGTGGAACTGTTGTGCGCTCATCAGGATTAGCAAAGTAAGTATTAAAGTAACGATAGTTTTCTACATAGTCGGAGATTTCTTGTATAAAAGGTAGCTGCTTAACAGTGTGGTCTTGGTTGGAAAGACGCAGGATGGAACTGGTAAGGCTAATTACCGGATTTGGTTGATTGTTGGGTTCACCTTTGATTTGACCGTCAAAGGTGGTAATTTCTTTTGTCTCTCCGAATAGTTCTTTCTCTAAGTAAGCTAGGCTTGGTAACAATTCTCTAGGGATTCGACCGTCTAAAGCGTCTAATTTGACTTTTCCTGCTTCAAAAAGCTGATGTAAAGTAGAATTTGCCTGAATTATAGTAATTAATTCTGGTTCAATAAACTCCCAGTAATCAGGATCGAGAGCTAGTTGCTGTCCTACATCCTGCAGAAGTGCTTGTTCATCTTCGCTCAAAGGAATTTCCAGTTTTTTCAGCGCCAGTAACAGAGCTAGTAGAGTTTTGGTAACGGAAGAATTCATTGAAGTAGGTTGCTTGTAATACTTTATACGGTTAAAATTCTTAGCTATGAGAAGAGAAGCACTTATAGTTGGTATCAACCAATATCCTTTTTTAAAGGATACACCGACAAGTGAAGCCAAGCATCTGACTACCCCAGCAACGGATGCGGAAGCGATCGCGCTCACAACCATACAACCATCAGTATTTTCTACAGTATACTTAAGCGTGTCACCTATAAAGTTGACATAAATTAAAGGTTGAGTCGATGGTGGAATTAGACCCCAGCACTATCAATAAATTTGTAGAAATCCTCAGACCATTTGTAGAGTCTGAGAAACAACGCCAATCTTTCCTAATCGCCGCCCTGGGTAACGATGCACCTGCGTTGCAACACATTAGTTGGGGTGGTTCTGTAGCAACTTTTATACCCCATATGTTGAGTAAGCTAGCAGATTTTGCTGGTAGAGAAGCACTTTGCGCGGTATTGGAATATGCGCGATCGCAAATGAGTGTCCATGAAAATGTTCAGCAACGTATTGATAAACTTATTCATCAACTTAATTTACCAGCTTCTACAACCAACGATGTTGATGGGCTTGTGCAAAAAGTAAGGAAAGGTCTATATGATAAAATCCCAAACTTGCATGGAACCATACAATTATTAGATATCGCCCATCCAGTAGAAATTGACCGTCTTTATGTTGATGTCAATATTCTTGAGGAACCCTGTAGCTACTCTCGTTTAGAAATTGGTGAGTTGTTACGGGGTCGTGACCAAAGAGAAGATTTTAATCGTTTTGGTTTATCCAAAGTGCGCGAGCGAGTCACGGGACTTCAAGCGGTAAAGAAATACGCAAAATTAATGATATTAGGAAAACCGGGATCGGGAAAAACTACCTTTTTGCAGCACGTTGCTATTGAATGTAATCAAGGCTATTTACTAGCTAACCACATACCAATTTTAATTCTGCTTAGAGATTTTGTCAGACAAGCTAAAAAAGTCAGTAATTTTAGTTTAGACTTTCATATAATTTCCTACTTGCAGGAAGTTGCTTCTCAACAAGAAGTGATAACACTACTTTCAGCAGGTAAGTTTTTATTGCTACTGGATGGACTTGACGAAGTTCCGGCAGAAAACATTGATGAAGTAGTAGATGAGATTGAGTCTCTTCTAAAAAAATACGAACAAAACAACTTTATTATTACCTGTCGAGTTCAAGCGCAAAAATACAGATTAAATCCTTTTAGCTATGTTGAAGTTGCTGATTTTAATTCAGAACAGATAGTAAATTTTATTCACAAATGGTTTGCGGCTAATTCTCGGAATGGATTACAAGAGGCTGAAACAAAATCATCAAGGTTGATAGAGCTATTTAACTCGCCAGAAAATCTAAAAATTAAAGAATTAGCAGTTACTCCAATTTTGCTAAGTTTAACTTGTAGAGTATTTGATGACAAAGGTAAATTTTACTCGAAACAATCTGAACTTTATGAACAAGGATTAGCAATACTACTTTCAAAGTGGGATAATTCAAGGAGAATTAAGCGTTATTCAGTCTACAAGAATCTATCTATTGAACAGAAGCGGAAACTCCTAAGTTATTTAGCTGTTCGTAAATTCAAACAAGAGCAATATATGTTGTTTGAACAAGATGAAATTCTGAGTTACATAGCTGAGTATCTTAATATTTCTCTAGAAGATAGTCAAACAGTACTTGAGTCAATAGAAGCACAGCATGGTTTAATAGTAGAACGGGCACAGAGAATTTACTCTTTTTCTCACTTAACATTTCAAGAATATTTTGCAGCCAAGTGGTTTTGCGATCAACCTGACTGGCAAATCTTAGTCAAACATATCTCTGAATTACGTTATAGAGAAGTTTTTATTCTCGCAACTGAGATATCTATTAATCGTGAGCAATTACTGGAATTAATGAAGCAAGAAATTGATAACAATTTAGGTGCAGATAAATACATTCAAACTTTTCTTGACCGCGTTAACGAAAAAGCTAAGTCTGTTAATGTACCATATCATTATACAAAAGTTAGAGCTTTTTATTTTGAGATCAATCGGAATAATATACTTGATATTAAACTAACTTTAAATATTTTACCAAACCAAAATTTTGATTTTGATATTAATTCATTAATGAATCTTGAATATGCGTTTGATTGTATGCTAGATTATGAACTTTCTTTGCTTCTATACAATGCCTACTGGATAGTTGCTACTCCACCATATCAAAACTTTTATGACTACTTGGAGGGCAATAAATTATTTCTTCAAGTATATGAAACACTAACTAATTATCCATTAGAAGATAATTTTAAAAGAGACCTAGAAAACATTAAAAGTTTACTACCAGAATTTTCTGTCAAAAGTAGTGAAATATTTATAAATTGGGCAGTAAAAGAAGGTCAAGCCTGGGCTGATAAGCTTAGAGCATTGATAGTCAATTACCGTAATATTAGACATAATCTAAACTTTTTTTCTGAGGATCATTGGCGATTACTAGACCACTACTATAATGCAAATCAGTTACTGGTTATATGCCTCAATAGCAGTAGTGAAGTATCTCATGAAGTCAAAAAGCAAATTGTGGATACATTACTGTTACCCATCACCGAAATCGAAAAGCGCAAACGTGAAAAATGAACTTTACTAATCATCTTATACCTGAATTGCTGGATGTAGATTTGCACTCGTCAACAATCGACGTAGATTAACAACACCATACCATTCAAACGAAAGGTTCAACCGTTGCTCGTCCATAAAATTTTTGCTCTAAACTAAAAGGTTATTAGCTCGTTTCATAGGATACAGTAACAGTGACTGTCCAGCTATCCACATCTGACTTTCAACGTCTAACGCGCATAGTCCAGAATTTACCAGACTTTGCTAACGTGCGCGATCGCCGTCGTTTAGTCGCAGGTGCATTACAAGGTGTAGCCCAAGCAGATATTATCCTGGCGCGGTTAGATTTGGATGGTGCGCCGATGGGTGTTTCTGTGGAAGTGGTGCGATTTTTAGCTCAATTTGGACGAGTCGCTTACGATAAAGAAGCCCTCGCTGTCTTCCTCAACTATATTCAGCCTTACACTGGGGATGAAGATAAAGACTTTATCGTAGAACTCTTTCAGAACTACCCGCTTGATGTTCCAGTCAGTCCTAGCCGTGGAATTGGCAACTGGAAGGGAATGGATAGTACCGCTGATATCAAAGAAAAGATTATTGGGGAAAATACATTACGCGATATCTACATTTTAAACTTGGCTCTGGAAGCCTCCAAAGCTGTAGTGCGTATTGCTACTCCTAAAGGTGCGGGTACAGGGTTTATGATTGCACCCGATTTACTAATGACGAACAATCACGTTATCAACAGCCAGGAAGTAGGGGAAAAAAGTAATTTTAGCTTCAACTATCAACTGGATATCAACGGTAAAGAATGCCCAACACAGACTATTGGGGCTTTATCTGGAGGTGCTTTTTACACTAACGAAGAACTGGACTATACAGTAATAACCCTGAAAGAAGTACCCGACTTCGGCAAACCCTTAATCTTCAAAAGTAAATTAATGCGGCGAGATGACCGCGTAGCAATTATTCAGCATCCAGGTGGGCATTTGAAGAAAATCTCCATACAGAATAACTTTGTTGCTTACGCCGATAATCAAGTATTGCAATATACTACTAGTACAGAACCAGGTTCATCGGGGTCGCCTGTTTTCGATAATGATTTTCAGGTGGTTGGTATTCACCATAGCGGTGGTATGTTAGTAGAACCAAATACCCAACAAAGGTATTTACGTAATGCAGGAACAAGTGCGATCGCATTATTAAATGACCTGAAAAACAACGCACCAGAAATTTATGCAAGATTACAGAGATAATTTAGATGGCAGAACTCAGTGGGCAAATCATTCAAGAATTATTGCTTGTCCTTAGACCCTTTATGTGGGATAAGCAACAACGTCGATCTTATCTTTTCATTGCTTTAGGGACTAATGCAACCGTTTTCAACCATATGGTATGGGATACACCTGTAGATGTATTCATTCCCCAAATGGTAAACGAACTGATATTATCTGGAGAAATTGCCCCTGGAAAGCCTGCAATTTGTGCATTATTAGAAGTTATTCGTGAAAATGTAGGTGTAGACAAACAGCTAGAGATTGATAATTTACAGCAAAAGATTATAAAAGAACTGACAAAAAAAGAAAGGTCAAGTTCAGTTCAAACTGACAAACATAGCAGATCCAAGCAAATGAGCTTCATTACTGAACTGCGAACCCGTTTGATTAGTGACAAACAAGTTTATGACTTATCTCGAAACGAAGAGTTTGCAGAGTTTAACTTTATAGGCTTGAAGGAAACTCCCCTATCAGTAGATTTAGTGGCTTTTACCAAAGCTGATGGCTTCACCGAAAAGCAGATTGTGGATCTACGCGATCGGTTTTTCAACATTACGCAAATTGTATCTTATGATTTTGGTTTAAAACCTGGCCCAAGAATGCCAAATGGTCTTTTGGGTTTGGTGTTTGAAGATGAATGTCCTCGTTCTTTAATAGAGTTTATTAAAAAGCAGACAAAAATCTCCCACTGGGAAAGAAGCGCTGTCCTTGTTTCTTGGGTAATTGATGTCAAATATAAGCAAATCCATACCCATAACAATCCAGTTTCATTACTTCCCCCTGTAGTGATTATGGAAGATTCGGTATTTCCCGGATTAGAATATTTAAAATCTTTTATATATACCTATCGTTCTCCATCTATTCATTTAGATAACGATACAAAAGCAAGTAGTCAGAATTTTGTTAGATTAGAATCAAGATTAGAAGAAATCTATAAAATTATCAAAACTATGCCAGAGCAACAGTCTAAATATAACTTTCCCAACGCCAAAAGAGTGCAAATTTTTGAGCAAGTTGATACTTACATTGAGAATAACAATATTAATGAGCAAGATATCAAGCAATCATTAGAATATTTGAGACAATTGATCGAAAAATTGCAACAGCAGTATCCTCACGCCAGCGAGGAGCAAGCTGCTGCTATCATTGATGCTGAGTTTAAAGAAATCCAGCGTACTCAACCCCAAAGATGGCAGAAGATATGGAGCCTCAAACGCCTATGGAACGGTGTGAAGAAAGGTTCTCTAAAAGTAGGTGAGCATTTTGCGGAAGAAACACCTTGGGGGAAAGCAATCATTGGCTTCCTTGAAGGTATTACAGATGAGACAGAGTAGTAAGCAAATTGAACATTACTGACATAATAATTAAGGTTTAGTACATAGATTTAATCGATGTCTGTAAACAGCGAATTAATGCAAAAAATATTGCACCTGCTGAGACCCCTGATGGAGAATGAAAGCCAGCGTCGGGGGTATTTATTCAGGGCATTGGGGACTAATACGCCTGTTCAGTATCGGCTAGCTTTTAATACACCTACAGATGATTTTATTCCTAATTTAGTGAATGAATTAGTTGTTTATGGTAAAACATCCTCTGGTAAACCCGCACTTTATGCATTATTAAAGGTAATTCGTGAGGATGTGGGCATTGATGTCCAAGCCACTATTGATGCACTGATTGTAGAATTTCTACCATCGGCAGCAACCCAAACTATTTCTACACCACCGCATTTAGTGTTTGATTTACTGCTACAAGTGGATTTTAAGCAACAGACAAATATAGTCAGGGAAGTAATGAGAAGCTACTTCACAGCAGGCTTCTTAGTTCACAACGAACCTGAGTGTGGATTGGAATTCTTGCTGGCTAAGTTATTTCGGATGAAACCAAGTTTGAAAAACAATCAGCCAATTGTTTTTGATGTGGGTTACAGAAAGATAGACCGCTTATGGATGCAGTTAGGGCGTTATTTTCGTGTAGATCCAATTTCCACCTCCGAAATTTTGGAGAAAATCTGCGAGCGCTGGCAAACTCAAGATGTGGTTTTCATATTTAATAAAGTAGATTGCTTACAACCAGAAATTTTTTCCGCTTGGCTGGAGGAGTTTTGGGAGCCATTGGTAAATATCGGAAAAGAAAATCCACCTCAAAAATCTACACACTTGTTTATGTTTTTAGTAGATCATGGCGGCAAAGTACACCAGTCAAATATTAATGTATCAACAACAACTTCTCCACCTCTAGATCCACGAATACCTCTATATTTACCCACAGTAGATAGTTTTACCCTGGAAATTATTGAAGAATGGATAACAGAAGTTGTGATGCAGCGTAGTGATATAGAAATCGAATTTGATCAATTTACATCCGAAATATTGTTTCAAAAGTCTTGTCAAGGTATTCCCCAATTTGTCTTTGAAGAAATTTGTAGTTTTTTTAGTATTGATTGTGAAAAGGTTTTTACCCAATGTATCAAAATTTAGCAAGTGTACTCACTGCCAATGGCAAAAAACCTTATGAAGGCAAGCCAATTTCACCCCAAGAGTGCCAAAAGTACGGACTCTCTCCTTACTTACCATCACCAGAACTCATTCAAGCTGTTAATCTGGCAATTTTTTTAGAAAAACGCCCTTTATTGCTTAAAGGTGAACCAGGATGCGGTAAAACGACTTTAGCGCAAGCGGTAGCTTACGAATTGGGTAAATCCAATGAACCCGAATTGGGTTTACCCTATGAAGCTTGGTTTATTAAGTCTACAACCAGGGCCAGAGATGGACTTTACACCTACGATGCGGTTGGACGCTTGCATGATGCTCAACTTTCTCACATAGGGGAAGCAAGCAATTCTCAAGTCAAAGATTTAGATAACTATATTAAATTGGGGCCTTTGGGACGTGCATTTAAAAATGAAAAACGCACCGTAGTTTTGATTGATGAAATTGATAAAGCTGATATTGACTTCCCCAATGATTTGTTACGAGAGTTAGATGAACAGAAATTTACAATTGAAGAAAAGGGGGAAGAAGTCAAAGCAAATTACCCTCCAATTATTATCGTTACTAGCAACGATGAAAAGGATTTACCAGATGCTTTCCTGCGGCGTTGTCTGTTTTATTATATTCAGTTTCCAGATGAAAAACAATTAAAAGAAATTGTAAAGTCACATTTTGCAGAATCTTCACCCAATTTAGTAAAAGCTGCTGTACAGCGTTTTAGTGAATTGCGGCAGAAAATGGAGAAGGGGAAAGCAGGTAAAAAAGTTAGCACCAGTGAGTTGTTAGATTGGTTTGCAGTGTTGCGGCAATTTCCTGAAGATGAGGTGTTAAAGCAGTTAGAGGGAGAAATACCTTTTCCAGAAGTTCTGTTGAAGAAATGGGAAGACCATCTGCGGTATTTAAAAAAATATGAAACTTGAAGAACTACCACTGCTAGATATTTTTAACAGCCTGCGACAGAGACATGGTTTGCCGTTGGGAGTTGAAGAATATTTGGTGGTTGTGCATAGTTTAAAAGCCGGGTTTAGTGTCAATAGTCGTCAGGAATTAGAGCAGATTTGCTGTATGTTGTGGGCAAAATCTGAAGAAGAAAATCTCCTGATTCAACGCTTATTTAGGGAGATGTGGAACCAAATCGAATTACACCCTGTACATTCTCCAGAATCTTTGAATGAAGCTACATCCAGTAATGACACTTCAACTTTAATTTCAGAATCATTTACACCAGAAAATTACGAATCCGACTCAATTGAAACAGCTACATCTGAAGAATTTCCACTTGATGACGAGGTAATCTCTAATTTAGAAACAACTCCCACTATTACACCGGAACCAGTGCAAGCTGTCCAAGCGGTGCGGAGTATTCGCAGGGATAGGGAACGCAAACGCCCTCGTTATATGCTGTTGACAGAATATTTCCCTGTGACTAAGCGACAAATGAAGCAATGCTGGCGTTATCTGCGTCGTCCGGTGCGCCAAGGAGTACCTACAGAATTAGATGTGGAAGCGACGGTGGCAAAAATTGGGCGTGAGGGTATTTTACTGCAACCTGTGATGATGCCACCGCGTACAAATCGTACAGATTTGGTGCTATTAATTGACCAGGAAGGCTCAATGGTTCCGTTTCACGATTTATCGCGGCAGTTAGTGGAAACGGCACAACGGGGAGGACGGTTGAGAACAACCAATGTATTTTATTTTCACGACTACCCAGATGAATACTTGTATCGACATCCAGCGATGCTTGAGGCCAAGGCTGTTTCTGAAGTATTGGCGGAAATAGGCGAACGAGCGGCTGTATTAATTATTAGCGATGCCGGAGCAGCACGGGGGAATTTTGACGCAGAACGGGTTGATAATACTAAGGTATGGATTGAGCAGTTACAGCAGTCGGTGCGTTATTTTGCTTGGTTGAATCCGATGCCTAGTGAATGCTGGCGGCAAACTACGGCTGAGGAAATTGCCCGTTTTGTGCCGATGTTTGAGATGAGTCCCCAGGGAATGAATGCGGCAATTACTGTGTTGCGGGGCCGATATATCGCTGGGGAGGTAATTTACTCATGGCTGATGTGACGGCAGATATTAACCAAAGCCGTGCGATGAGAATAGCCCAAAGACGGGTTGAAGGGTTTGCCCAGCAGTTTGGGGAAGCACACCGCAACTTAGCTCGTCATGCGGCGTTTCCTTTGGTATTGACACCTGATTTACTTTACCAAATTTGGGCAAACTTTGTTCCCCAAGCCCCTTGGGTAGCAGTTGCTCATGTATTGCTGTCGCGGTTATGTCGTCAGGTGGGTTATGAAATGTATGAGATGGATATTGCTGACCGCAATTTATTGTTACGGGAATTGAAGGAGGAATCTGGGCAAGAAAGATTTGATGAACTAGGGGAATTTTTATTAGATTATGTAGCGCAGCGATTAACTGATGATGAGGCAGATACGCAGGATTTGCGGGAGGTGCAGGAGTGGACAGCGTTAGTATACACTAAGCCGGGTGAGGTAGCACGCGAATTAGCAGAGATACTCAGTTTAAGAGTTAAGCAGGAGGATATAGCGGAGGTTGTTCGTCTTACCCCATTGATAGAAACTTTTGCAGAACCTTTAATGGATGCAGGATTTGAGCCATTATTAGTTTATGCACGTGGAATAGGTAAGTTTTTTCATGGAAACCTGGAGACAGCGCAAGCACAATTGAGCAAATTAAATATCAGCGATGAGCGAGTCAAAGTTGCTGGAGTGAATTTAGAGATACCAAAACAAATTTTGGATTTTTCAGGAGATGATGCCAACACTCATACAAAACATAGTGCTAATAATAATATTAGTCCTTCCTCCACAGAAGAAATTGAAAAAATTGATAAAGTTATAGAAGCCCAGCGAATAGGTGGTAATATTTGGAATGTTTTCTTCGGGCAGCAGACAACCCCAATAGGCAACCCGGCACGACCAAAGAATGAACGGATACTACTAGCCGCAGTCAAGGAAGAAGTTACTTCAAGATTAAGGCAATCTCTACACAACGCCGTGCTGATTAATTTGGGTAAGGAGTCGCAACCTCAACAAGTAAAACGCCCTTGGGATGCTGAGATAAGAATTGGCTTAAAACCTGCTGAACCTCTCCCAGATACCACAACAATTTTAGAAGTTTTTGACTCCCAAGAAATAGCAGGGAAACTGTTAATACTGGGTCCGCCAGGAGTAGGTAAAACCACCACACAATTAGAACTGGCTCAAGCTTTAGTCAGCCGTGCAGAAGAAGTGCCTGATTATCCCAATCCAGTTTTATTTAACTTGTCCTCTTGGATAGATGATCGTCAGCCTATAACCGAGTGGTTAGTGGCAGAACTCAAATCTAAATATGGTGTCTCAAAAAAGTTTGGCCAAGAGTGTTTAAATAATCATCAATTACTACCATTGCTTGATGGTCTAGATGAGATTGAGCCACAGCGTCAAGAACTTTGCGTTCATGCAATCAATAAATTTTTATCAGGCGAGACTAGACCGCTTTATCTAATTGTTTGTAGTCGGAGTGAAGAATATAGTAACTACGCTACTCAGTTACAACTTAATGGTGCTATCTACTTACAGCCTTTGACTTACAATCAAATTTGTGATTATCTAACGTCTATAAATTATATAGCGCTTTGGTCAACTATCAGTAATGACTTAGACTTACTAGAGTTAGTAAAGACTCCCTTACTACTCAGCATTACTGTTTTAGCCTTTCAAGAAATATCTATTGAACAATGGCAGCGTTTAGACTCTACAGCAGACCGGATTCAGTATTTGTTAGATGCTTATATAGGGCGTATGTTAACACGGAATATTAACAGTAGAGCATATTTGAACAACAAACCTCCTAATGCTAGACAAACACGGATTTGGTTAACTTGTTTGGCAAGAACGCTTCAGGAACAAAGTCAAACCCTATTTTCAATCGAAGAAATACAGGCGCTGGGTAGGTTACAAAAATATTGGCGTGGTGAGATGCCTTGGAACTATCGCCGTTTTTTGGACTATGCTACTGAGCGATTAATTTTGCAAAGAATTGGAAGACAATATAAGTTCATACATAAGCTATTACAAGACCATTTTACTAACATGTCCCTCCCTTCAGATTAATTGCAAAATGTTAATATATACCAAATTAACAGCGATTAACTACAAAATACTTGGCATTAGGAAGCTTAATTTTTTATGCCCCACCTGTTAATAACTCTTGACATACAAACCTTTACTCTTCATCCACATGGTTATGAAACCGAATAAGCTGTCCCCATCCATAACCAGCAAATTCTGATTTCTCATAAAACGGACAATAACCTCTAACTGGCGAATAAATCGACAAACCCTTCACACGTTTAAATCTCACCCCTGAAGTCACATTTGCCAAAATTAACTGCGGTTCAACTTCAACAATCATCAAATCCATCACTTCAGAAATGACTTGAGTCAATACATTACTTTCCCCAGCATATCTATCCCGTAAAACTTTTAAAAAATCATACAAGTCTACAAAGTCACTATCTTTAAAACGCACCGCTTTACGTTGAGCATTGTAAAGAGCATTCTCAGCATAAATATCTTCGTCTGTCAGCAATTGATGCAAAACATCCGCCAATCTTCCCAACGCCTCCGCTAGTTTCTCAACCACTTTCAAATTTGTTGCTGATTGGGTAATCTGAGTTACACTACCCCGCGATTCTCCTTCGTAGTAACGCCCATACTCCTGTACAATTAACTTTGCCAACATCTCTGATGTCATTTCTGGATAGGCGGTTAAATTCTGCAAAATTGCTGTGTACGGATAACCTGTTATGGGTTCTACCTCTTGCGATGCAACCATATAATTAGCATTAGCCCGCAGCTGATAAGCTACTTCTACCATGCCCATTAAACAGGCATCCATACAAATTAAGCTAACTTTTTTACCTGTAATTGCTTCGGCTTCCTGAAAAGCCTGCTGAAGTTTGGCATTATCTAGGAAATCTAATGATGAATCATCAAATGCGATCGCCCGCGAATCTTCATCCTCCAGTTGCAGCACTTCCGTAATTGACGAAAGGAAAAAAGCACGAGACAACCGTTGATGATTTCGGGTAAGCGATCGCACTTCATCCTGACTTGCCTGAATTTCAACACCACGCGAGCGCGCAAAAGCATAAATATCGTCTTCTTTCCAGCCAGTACCGTGATTCCACAAAATCACCGCATAGTTTTCTGCCGGATAATTCTCAATTCCCCAAACAATAAAGTCCCGTAAGGAGCGAGGATCGCCCATATTCTGCTCTGGGATATTCTCAATTTGCCTGGGTTCTTCTGAAGGGCGAATATATATGCGGTATGTGTGTTCTCTATCAGAAAGAGTATCGAACTGCACTAACACAGCCACTTCTGGTGTAGAGCCAACTGCTTCCATTTCTGCAATGTCTTGATAGCCTTGTGCTTCCATCGGGGCCATCAAGCGTTTACCTTGAAGTTGCTCGAAAACCTTACCGTTGTCCCCAGCCATGTAAACCATCACAGTCCAGTGACGCTCATTGTGAGTCATGTTGCAAAATTTCGTATTTAAGTTTCTTATTTTTATACAAATTTATTGCTGCGATTACCGGAAATTACACAAACTGTTAGTTGATTATTTTGCTTTTAAGTTCGGCAAGTAGTTCCTCTGCTTGGCTGACATCGCGGCTATTAATAGCAGCTTGCAAGTTTCCTAAATTTTCTAGTAAAAAATTATCAGATGACTTGTCTTGATTGATCGCGCGTTGCAATCGGGTTATCTCTTCTTCTAACTGAAAAATCCGATTAGTTACAGCGTCTTCATTTTCATGCACTTTCGCTTCTTCCAGCTTCTTTTCTACCTCTTGCTGAGTCAAGCGATAAAAGCGGTCAAACGTTTTCTCCACAGGTTGTCCATCGGTGCTGGTATCTTCCGCTAACACATGAAGAATGCCATCGTGGTCAACTGTGAACTTACAATTAACCCGAACTTCCCCCGCCGGACGTGCAGTAGCTAGGTTGAGAACTACTTCACCGATAAATTCATTGTCCCCGGCAATTGGTCGTTCACCTTGGTAAATGCGGAAGCGGATACTTTCTTGTCCATCGCGCTGAGTAGTAAAAGCTTGGGAACCCTTACGCCACTTGGTAACTGGTATTGGTTCATTGGCACAAATAATTGCATCCATCTTGCCGTTAGCTAACTCAAGTCCCAAAGACAAAGGCGTTACATCCCAGAGTTTCACCTCATCCCGAAGATAACCGCATAATCTTGCGCCCAGTACCGCCGCACCTCTAGCTACAGCTTCATCTGGATTGACAGAATCATTGATTTTCCAACCGAAGCGATCGCGTAATGCTTCTTTGATAGCAGGTAATCTGGTTTGTCCACCAACCAATAACACTTGATCAATATCTGTAGCTTCCAACTTTGCTTCTTTTAAAGTCGCATCACAGATATCTAAGGTGCGGTTGATCAAAAGTTGCACAAGTTTTTCTAACTCAGTCCGAGTTAATGTTGCTTCTAGCCCCAAACACTGGCTTTCTATGGTGAAAAGATTGGGAATGCTAACTTGATATTCTGTACTTTTAGTTAAAGCAATTTTGGCAGCTTCTGCGGCTTTGCGTAACTGCGATCGCACGCCACTATCTTGCTCAATAGATAAATCTACACCATGCTGCTGCTGAAACGCAGCTTTCAGCCATGTGACAATTTCCAAATCAAAATCATCCCCACCTAAATGGGTATCGCCGCTAGTAGCCTTTACCCGAAACAAACCCTTTTCAATCCGCAGAATTGAGATATCGAATGTACCACCACCCAAGTCATACACTGCTACGGTTTGGGGTTCTGTACCCAAACCAAAGGCTAAAGCCGCAGCAGTTGGTTCATTAATGATTCGCGGAACTCGCAAACCAGCTAATTCTCCAGCTTCTTTTGTTGCCTGACGCTGAGATTCACTAAAATAAGCCGGAACAGTAATCACAGCTTGGGAGATTGTTTTACCTAAAGTTGCTTCAGCATCTTCCTTCAGCTTACGCAAAATTTGAGCAGAAATCTGCGGAGGTGTAAAAGTTTCTTCGCCTACAAGAATAGCAACTTTGCTCTGCTGCATTTCGGCGATATTATAGGTAACTTGAGTTTGGTCGTTACGTACCCGTTCATCACGAAAGGTACAGCCCATAAAGCGTTTTACGGAGTAGATGACTTCACTAGGGTGAGTTGTAATACAACTTAATGCTGATTTACCAACAATGTGTTGATTTGTTTGGGTATCAAACATGACAACGGAGGGAGTGAGGCGATCGCCTTCTGAGTTGGATAAAACTCTCGCTTTTCCTGTGTCTGGTTCCCAAATGGCAATGGCTGAATTAGTTGTCCCTAAATCAATCCCTAAAACATCTACCTCACTCACTGTCTACTCCCCTTTTAATTTTAGATTTTTTAATATGTGTAGCAACTTAAACCACAAGCTGTACCTACCCATAATTTAGTCTCTTTATCTTCACCAGTGCTGATGGCCAGTGCTATAACTCGATTTGCCCCTAAGCCACTATTGTGGATGTTAAATTCGTTAATTTTCCATCTATTGCCTTGACTCAGTAAACAAAATAGCCCCTTATCTGTCCCAACCCATAAACTGCTATTGTTCTTATCCCATATCAAAGCTGTTATGAGTCGATTGTCAAGCTCAGGTATTGGTTCCCAGTTGTCAACATTGCCTATGTATAACCCCTGACTTGTACCCACCCAAACCTGTTCTAATTCATCTCTATTAATTGCTAGTAGCGATCGCACATCTGCACTACCTAAGTTACCAGTAATGGGGATCAGTCGTTTTGTATCAGTTTTATATAACAACAATCCTGCTGAAGTACCCAGCCAAACATGGTCTGTAACAGCTTGGGTAATTGCTTGCAGCCATCCCCTAACGGGTAATTCCTTGTTGGAAATTACTTGTAACAAAGCTGAATCTTTGTAGTGATAAAGACCATCTAAGCCAATTGCCCAGTAGCGATCGCTTCCAATAGTTAGGGTTAAAATAGGCTCTGAAATATTGGGAGCGGTTTGCAGTTCATTCTGCTGTTTTAAGCTATGTAAACCACTATTCCAACTCGCAACCCAAACAGTTTCTTGGTCTTGGCTGGTGATGATAGCGCGGATATCTTGGCTAGCAAGTTTTCCATAGCGTCGCCAACTTTCGGTAAATAAGTCATAACGAAATAAGCCCTGTGCCGTCCCTATCCATAAAATAGAACGGTCTGCAAATTGTTGCACTGATAGTGCTTGCACTAAACTGCTGAAAGTGGGTGGAGATTTTTCGCGGGAAGCTAACCCAATGACATCAGGGGGATTGTCCGTTAAGTGCAAAAATATTTGTTTTTTCTCTCCGCGTAAGAGTCCATCATGAGTACCAATCCATACTTGATGATCGCTACCTGCTAGCAAGCTGGTAATAGGTGCATTAAATTGCTTTTCTGTCAAGGGTGTCCAACCAGTTTCTGTTGCTAAACCCACCTGTCCGCCACAAGCTACCCAAACTCCTTGCGGATGGGGAGCTAGGGCAGTAACTTCACCAGGATATGTAGTATTAATTTTGTGTAGTTTGTTCGTTGATAAGTCAATGCGTACCAGTCCGCGAAAAGTGCCTAACCACAGGTTTTCACCTTGACGAGCTAGCGTGAGAACATCCGGCTGCACACTGTCGCTGGTACGCATCCAACTAGCATTTTTGTAATTATAAACGCCTTGAGCATTGCACAGCCAAATATCATTTTCGTCAACAATAGACATTACTCTCGGAGGAAAACCAGCCGGGGGTAATTCGATAGCGGGTTTGCGGTCTGGAGTGTTGATAGCATAAAGACCGCTAGCAGTTCCAGCCCAAAGTCTACCAGTAGAGTCCAGGGTCAAACAACTTACCTTTACCTCGCCCAGAATGCGGTAAGGTCGCCAAGTATCATTTTTTAGATAATAAATTCCAAATTGTTCGTGAGTAGCCCAAACTTGACCCATACCATCTACGCTAACTGCTAACACTGAGTTACCTGGCAAACCATGTTCGCTGGTGTATCTCACAAATCGATTTAATTCCAGCTTCCAGTGCAGTATCCCTCCCCCAGTCGCCAACCATAAATTTTCTTGTGTCAGGTCAAAAGCTAAGTGACGGACATGACGCTGACTAACTAAGTTACCCCACTCCAAAAAAGCTTTATCACTGGGTTGTTCTTGTTGCGGTGCAGCATCAGCAACGGGGATGGGCAAATCTTCTCCCCCTACTGGTACAGGTAAATTAAGTTGGTAGTCTTTACTACTCATAATTTATTGGTGCTGGTAATACGCCCCCACTCCTCTTTTAATTTGTCTAACTCAGCTTGCAATTCGTAATTCTGGTCTTGCTGCTGTTCAATACATTGATTGAGAAAATTATGCCAGTGTTCTGGACTTTTTTGCTGTTGTCGCCAAAGTCCATAACGTGCATCTTTATACAAACGTTCTGTTGCTTGCTTTAAATTTTGTAGCTGTCGGTTTAACGCTCCCTCCCAAATCTTCAGACGCTGATATTGCTGTGTTAAGTTTTCTTGGGAGTTACGAGTTGTCCAAACTATTCCCCAAGGTAATTCTTCCAAAACATCGCCTAAACTGACGGTAGCATCGCTACATAAACCCTGGAGATTGGCCAGTAACTCTGCATCCTCAGCATTGACATCAGGATCTAGTAACCGAAAAATATGCTCCAGTAGCATATCTTTATCAATTGCTTCTGGGTCTTTGAGGCTAAATTCTGTTGTTTGTTCTTCCTGGTAGAGAAAATTATCAGTTGCGACATCTTGCTGTTGCGTATCGTCTTCATCCTGGGTGAAACGTTGAATTTGGCTGCGAAGGGAGGCAATTTCTGCTTGTAAGCGCATCGACTGGCGACGTAATGTACCAACAACTGCCTGAAATTCGTTGTAAGCTGCTGCGAGATTTGTTTCTAGTGGTGCAATTGTTTCCCGTGCAGTAGTAATTGAGGAGCGCAGTTGTTGCAGTTGCGTCAGTAACTTATCTAATTCTGCTTGAGTTATTGCTGAGGTAGATGGGTAGTTTGTCATTAGAGGGTGTTTGAAAAGTTTTTAGGGGTCAAATTTTATGCTAGCCGCCTCACCATAATACGGATCATAGCAAGGTAGATAAAGGTTTCTGAAGTTTCGGGTAATAAC
>NZ_JACJQG010000035.1 GCF_014696435.1 Calothrix anomala FACHB-343
GGGGCAGGGGGCAGGGGGCAGGGGGAGGAGAGAAAAATTGGATTAAATAAGTTGGATAATTGTTTGTTTGATTGGAATCAACACAACATTGATTGCAATAAATACAACATTGATTGCAATCAACACAACATTGATTGCGATAAATACAACATTGACTGCAATCAACACAACATTGATTGCGATAAATACAACATTGATTGCAATCAACACAACATTGATTGCGATAAATACAACGTTGATTGCAATCTTTACGACAACCTAAGGAGTCGTGTAGAAATAAGTTGAACAATTTAATATTTGTAGTGCGGGCATCTTGCCAGCCTTTGACTATGGGCGGGCGAGACGCTCACCCCACAATAAATAGTTGTATATTTTTTTATTTGGAAGTATCTCGTTTCCAGCCTCCGGCTGGAAATGCGTATTGCGAGGCTCTGCCTCGTCTTCTGAATAAATTGAGGCAGAGCCTCAGGATCATCGCTCCCACGCAGAGCATGGGAGCCAGTTAGCATAAGGGTTTCACGTTAAGTTGACACCAATGGCGAGACGCCCACCCCACAATAAATAGTTGTATATTTTTTTATTTGGAAGTCCCTTAATGCCTAAGCTGGGAAAATGTTGGGTTTCGCTGGCGCTCTACCCAACCTACAATTATCTATGACTTAATTTTGAATTTTGAATTTTGAATTTTGAATTGGTATTACTCGCCTGTAATAACACCAAAGCGATAACCTTTACCATAAACGGTGTGAATTAGTTGCGTTTCGCCTGTAACCTCAATTTTTCGCCGCAAAAGCCGAATTAAGGCGGCAATTACGTTACTGCTTGGTTGTTCTTCATCTGTCCAGAGATTTTCCATAATCTGGGCGTGAGTTAATAATTGTCCGCTATGTTCCATAAAATATTGCAGCAATTGACTTTCTTTTTGCGATAGTTCAATTACTCGTTCTTGACGATAAGCTATTTGATTGTCAATATCTAATTCTAAATCGGCGACGATTAAACGTCCTGTAGGATTACTGTATGTCTCAGCGCCAGCACGACGCAACAAGGCGCGGACTCTAGCGAGTAATTCCCGCAATTCAAAGGGTTTGACTAAATAATCGTCTGCACCTGCATCTAAACCTTCAACTCTGTCATCTAAAGTATCTTTAGCGGTGAGAAACAATACAGGTGTGGTTTTACCTTGGCGGCGTAATTCTTGACAAATTTCTAAGCCTGTCTTTCCTGGCATCATCCAATCTAAGATTAACAGGTCATAATTGCCTGTTTGCGCCAGATTACTACCATTGATGCCTTCATCAGCCGCATCTACAATATAGCCCTCACGGGATAAGACGCGACTCAAGGGGCCAGTTAATTCAATTTCGTCATCAACTAATAAAATTTTCATAACTAGGGCGCGTAACGAAAATACTGACAAGGGTTGTCATTAGTCATTTGTCATTAGTCATTTGTCATTTGTCAATGGTAAGGGTTTACGAAACCCGGATATGGTGGGCAATGCTCACTCTACTGTCTTTAATTTTGAATTTTGAATTTTGAATTTTGAATTGATTCATGACTATATTTTTGTTATTTAAACTCAATAATGCTTGTGGTGAGCATATCGAGATATTCTCAATAATGAACCGCCGATATGCCAAGGATACCAAAAACGATAATGTTGACTGTTGCATTGCCAAAAGGGGAACTACTGAAAAATAGCATCCGCCTACTGCAAGCTGTAGGATTGGATTTTAGCGCTTTTTTAGACTCAGGAAACCGCCAACTTCAAATTGTTGACGCTAGCGGAAAAGCGAAAGGATTATTAGTGCGGGGTCAGGATGTGCCGGTTTATGTTGAATATGGTCAAGCACAAATAGGTATAATCGGTTACGATGTGCTGCGGGAGAAACAGCCCCAGGTGGCACATTTGGTAGATTTGCATTTTGGAGGTTGTAGGATGTCTGTAGCTGTGAAAGCATCCAGCCCTTACAAATCACCTTTAGATTTACCCGCACATGGTCGAGTAGCTTCTAAGTATGTTAACTGTGCCCGTGAATATTTTCAAAGTTTGGATTTACCTGTAGAAATTGTGCCGCTTTACGGTTCTGTGGAACTAGGGCCGATTACGGGAATGTCAGAGGCGATTGTGGATATAGTTTCTACAGGACGGACTTTAAAAGAAAACGGTTTGGTAGAAATTACAACTTTGTATGAAAGTACAGCGCGGTTGATTGCTCACCCGTTGAGTTATCGCCTGAATACAGGTAATTTACATCAATTAGTGGAAGATATGCGATCGCATGTTTTGTCTGCGGTTAGCTAGGGGCTAGGGGAAGGGGGACAAGGGGGACAAGGGGGACAAGGAGGACAAGGAGGATAATTGTACAGACGCGATTCATCGCGTCTCTAACAAATGACTATTGACTAAAAGCTATGAGTGGACAATATACGTTTAAAAAGATTAAGAAATCTCTTCAGGAAGCTGGTGTAAAGTTTGTCCGGATTCTGTGGTGCGATAATGCCAATGTGATTCGCGGTAAGGCTGTTCATGTGGAGATGTTGTCTCACTATTTTGAGCATGGTGTAGGCATATCTGCTGGGGAACAGGGGATACCTGTCATGTATGATGCGATCGCGCCTGATAGTGGTGTAGCGCCAGTAGGGGAGATTCGCTTAGTACCCGATTGGGCTAGTCTGACGCCTTTGCCTTATGCTCCCGGTCATGCCCGCGTTTTAGGAAATATGATACTTGATGGGCAACCTTGGGCTTTTTGTCCGCGAAATTTCTTAATCCAAATGCTAGAGGCGGCGAAAAATCAAGGTTTGGAAATTCAAGCGGCTTTTGAAAATGAATTTTATCTATTAAAACATACAGATACGGGCATTGCGCCGACAGACTCGACAGTATTTGGGGCGACGCAATCAATGGATATTAATCGAGAAGTAATTGATGGTATAGCTGATGCCTTAATCGCTCAGGGAATTCCCGTAGAACAGTATTACCCGGAATCAGGCCCCGGTCAACAAGAAATTTCTATACGCTACACTGATGCTTTAGAAGCCGCTAACTGGCAAATTGCTTTTAGAGAAACTGTCAGAGCGATCGCGCGTCAACATCATCTTACAGCTTCTTTTTTACCAAAAATCTTTCCTGATGATGCCAGTAGCGGTTGTCACATCCACCTCAGCTTGTGGCGCGATGGCAAAAATTTGCTACCGGATACTCAAGGTGTCTGCGGTGTTTCCCAAATAGGTAGAGCATTTATTGCTGGTATTTTAGAGCATTTACCAGCACTGATGGCATTAACCACCCCTAGTGTTAACTCATACCGTCGCATCCGTCCTCATACTTGGAGTGGTGCTTTTCGTTGTTGGGGATTAGATAACCGGGAAGCATCTGTGAGAGTTCCTAGCGATGCGGGTTTGAGTAGTTCGAGTCATTTTGAGGTAAAAACCGTAGATGCATCAGCTAATCCTTTCTTAGCCTTAGGCGCAGTCATCGCGGCGGGATTAGATGGCGTACAGCGAGGTTTAGAACCACCAAATCCAGTGACAGAAGATCCGGGAAACTTATCTATTGAACAACGTACAGCAAATGGTATCGATCCCTTACCGACAAATTTAGGAGATGCGATCGCGCACCTGAAACAGAATAATGTATTATTAACTGCCTTAAATCCCCAGTTAGCACAAGCTTTTGTTGCAGTTCGTCAAGCCGAATGGCAAGCAATGAAAGATTGGGAATTAGATGCAGAAGTCAAGCTGTTATTAGAAAGATATTAGCGTAGGGAGGGAACAGGGAACAGGAAACAGGGAAGAAGGAATCAAAGTTTACTGAGTTTTATTTCAAAAATCAAATAGGAATCCTATAGTTGATTGTAAGGGCATGGCAGTGCGTTGCTGGTTTCCAGTGTTGTGCAAACTGCCGTCATGGGAAAGAACATAATACCATTTTGAAAAAAGAACGCGACAGATGGGTAGGGGCACGGCACCAGTAAGATATTTGATATGCCAAAAGATTGTGGATGCCGTGCCCCTACAAAGAATTTATCTGTCGCAAACATTATTTAAATTGGTATAACCAATGCCCAATGCCCAATGCCCAATGCCCCAAGCGGCGGGGCGCGCACCCTTTGCACCCACGGAGCGGAGTTTCCCGCCGCTTTCAATGAAAGCTGCAAGGCTTCTAGCCTTGTCATTACCAACATTTTTGCAAAGATTGGGTGGAAAAATCGATTTCCAGAAAATTGGCTAATTTCTTTTCATCTCCACAATTTCTGCATTTTTGAGTTTTACAGTTAAAACCAAGTAGGAAACCACCAACTTGATAACACCTAAATCCAGGGTGGAGTTCAAATTCACCTCCACCTTACTTCCTCCCCTTAAACGAGTTGGTTAGATTGATTTGCTGTAACTCATTGGTGCAATTGTATGCAAGACTTAGAACTATTTCACTTCCATCTTGAAAGAGCAATCTACATCTTAAATTTCAAAGATCAAAAATTGGCAGAATGTTGGGTAACTCAGTTACATAGCAGCATGGGTTTGCAATATACAGAGTCTTTTTTAACAGCAGCAGTCCTCGAATTATCTCTTACTAATCTTGATACATTTCATTGGGTTTTAGATAATTTATCTGGTTGGAAGCCCTACGCTAATTTGTTAGCAGAAGTTACCAGATTTGTCCTCAAAAAACTCATTCAAAAAGGCTTTATTCCTAGCCAAGACTTTAGTTTTGATGCGGAAGGTAAAATTCTCCTTCATGAAAGTACAAAAGCTATCGTCATGGAAAATACTTCCGAGTCCGATAGACTCTTAATCGAAAAAGTTGTAGTCACTCCTGCTCAAGTTCTTTCACTCGCCACAAAATGATGTCTACCAAATCTGCTTCACTTAATTGGCTTCAGCTTCCCCTACAAGCAATCCGCCGCCATCTGGAATCCTTGAAAATAAATAATTCTCGATTCGCACACTTCATCTGTTCCCTCATTCCCGCCAGTTGTCCCTTTGAGCGAGAAATTAAATTTGGCGATCGCACTTTAGTTTACATTCCGCCTCTATGTAAACTCAATCCTTTCTACGAACAGTTTGTTGAACTCCGTTTCAAAGCTTTAAGTTATTTAGCAGATGAATGCGGTGAAGATGTGACTATCTACTGCTAATACCAATTCAAAATTCAAAATTCAAAATTCAAAATTAAGAAATCCATATTTTACCAGGGTTTTTGAATTTGGCTCTGTTTGCTGATTTTAGTGAATTGGTGTAACAGGTTTCCCTAATAATATTCTATTTAGTCGCCAATTCTTTTGTGCGCCAAATTAAAGAAGGATAAAAGGCTGTGAATTGATTTATTCGGTGGCAACATTAATTCAATATAGCGGATTTATCCATTTGTTCTTCAATGGGCGGATTTTAGATTTATCCAACTAGCTGACAATGCTTTAGTAAATCGAATTACTATTCCTGTAAACTTTTCCAGAAATTGTGCTTGTCAGCAATATGTTTAGCAATTTGTGCCTGATTTAAAGGTATAACTGTCGTCCCAGGACGAATTGGTTGTAATAGAGAATTTAAGCTGCAAGATGTGGTACTAGCTTTTCGATAGACGCAACCAAAACTGATCCCTGGTATGCGAAAATAGTCACCAATGTGTAATTGTTGGAATCTCATGGGAGCTTAAACCTATGAAGATAATATTTGCTAATAATTTAGATATTTATCTAATATTTGCTCGGACATGTCTATAGTTTAGTCAAGATAATTCTGTTGCCAAGGGTCTGATTTAATATCTCTGTGTAGCTATAACGCCTGCTGTATAATCGTTAGCTTATTTTTGGCGGTGAATTTTGAATTCCTTATATTTGACAAGCTCTTTAGTTAGATGCGCTTAACTCTCGGCTAAAACCCTCTCCAGTACAGTCATTGACCGTTTTCTTTTTTAGCTGCTTTTTAGCCCTGGGACTTACCTCTCCCGACAAGAAAAAACAAGATGTGCTAGAATTGTACCAGAATATAGCAATTATTCAAGAGTAAATTAGAATAATTTTGCATTTTGTCAACTATTAGGGCTAAAATCTGCGATTTTTGGAGTTATTTAGGTTATGACAACCTCACAGGAGAGGATTATCCCGACAGATCTGCGGAACGAAATGTCCCGGTCTTATCTGGAATACGCCATGAGTGTGATTGTGGGTCGGGCGCTGCCAGATGCCAGGGATGGTCTGAAACCTGTGCATCGTCGCATCCTCTACGCAATGCACGAGCTAGGTTTAACGCACGATCGCCCGTTCCGCAAATGCGCCCGTGTGGTTGGGGAAGTTCTCGGTAAATATCACCCCCACGGCGACACAGCAGTATATGACGCCTTGGTGCGGATGGCGCAGGATTTTTCCATGCGATCGCCCTTAATCAACGGTCATGGTAACTTCGGTTCCGTCGATAACGATCCCCCAGCAGCAATGCGATACACAGAATGTCGCTTGCAGGCGTTAACAGGCACCGCCTTACTTCATGATATCGAATCGGAAACCGTTGATTTCATCGATAACTTCGATGGTTCCCAACAAGAACCCACCGTTCTCCCCGCCAGAATTCCCCAGTTACTCCTCAATGGTTCTTCTGGGATTGCTGTGGGGATGGCGACGAACATTCCCCCGCACAACTTAGGCGAATTGATTGATGGATTAGTCGCCCTGATTCACAATCCAGAAATCACCAATCAGCAGTTAATGCAGTACATCCCCGGCCCCGACTTCCCTACCGGGGCGCAAGTTTTGGGGACGGGGGCGATTAAAGAAGCTTACACCACCGGGCGCGGTTCCATTACCATGCGCGGCGTAGCGAATATTGAAACCGTTGAACAAAGGGGAAGGCCGGAACGAGAAGCAATTATCATCACCGAATTGCCTTATCAAACCAACAAAGCCGCATTAATTGAGAAAATTGCCGAGTTGGTAAACGATAAACGCATTGAGGGAATTGCAGATATTCGCGATGAAAGCGATCGCGATGGGATGCGCATCGTCATCGAACTCAAGCGCGATGCCTACCCCAGAGTAGTTTTAAATAACCTTTACAAGCAAACCCCACTGCAAGCCAACTTTGGGGCGAATATGCTAGCTTTGGTGAACGGGGAACCCCAAACCCTCACACTCAAGCAATTTTTAGAAGTCTTCCTCGATTTCCGCATCGAATCGATTAATCGCCGCACCCGCTACGAACTGCGCAAAGCTGAAGAACGCGACCACATTTTACAAGGTTTATTAATTGCGCTGTCACATTTAGACGCCATTATTAACCTAATTCGTCATGCTTCCGATGCACCCACAGCCAAAGGCGAACTCATCACCACCTACGGACTCTCAGAAGTCCAAGCCGACGCGATTTTACAAATGCAACTGCGGCGGTTAACAGCCCTAGAAGCAGATAAAATTCGTCAAGAACACGAAGATTTACAAGCGCAAATTGCCGATTTGCGGGATATTTTGGCAAGAAGGGAACGAGTTCTGGCAATTATTGAAGAAGAAGTTACCCACATCAAAACCAGCTTCGCCACCCCCCGACGCACGGTAATTACCCATGCAGAAGGTGAAATTGATGACCTTGACTTGATAGCTAACGAAAAAGTTCTGATTTTACTCACAGAGCAAGGTTACATCAAACGGATGCCCGTTAGCACCTTTGAAGCCCAAAGCCGCGCCACCAGAGGAAAAGCCGCCGCCAAAGTTAAAGATGATGACACCATTGAACATTTCTTAACTTGCTGCGATCACGATAGCGTTTTATTCTTTAGCGATCGCGGTGTCGTCTACTGCTTAAAAACTTATCAAATTCCCGTGGGTTCCCGTACCAGTCGCGGTACGCCTATTGTGCAGTTGCTACCCATTCCCAAGGAAGAGAAAATTACCTCCATTGTCCCCGTCGATGAATTTACCAGTGAAGAATACTTGGTAATGCTCACCAAAGGCGGCAATATTAAGAAAACCGAACTCGCAGCCTTTAGTAACATTCGCGCCAACGGTTTAATTGCGATTTCCTTAGAAGAAGGCGATCAACTACGCTGGGTACGACGCGCCAGAGTAGAAGATAGCGTCATCGTCGGTTCCCGTCACGGTATGGCAATACACTTTAGATGTAACCACGAACAACTGCGTCCTTTAGGTAGGGCGACTCGTGGTGTCAAATCCATGAAACTCAAAGCCGGTGATGAATTAGTGGGGATGGATATACTCCCCGCAGCAGTTCTCGATACCTTCAGTACAGACACAGAAGTCGAAACCGATATTGAAGAAATCGTGGAAATCGAAGACACCGACAACGAAGAAGCCGCAGAAGTGACAACCAACGGTATTAGCGGCCCTTGGGTGTTAGTAATTACAATGGGTGGATATGGTAAGCGCGTCCCAGTTGCTCAATTCCGCTTGCAAAACCGTGCCGGTCAAGGTTTAATGGCTACCAAATTCAAAAACCGCAAAACCAAAGACCAACTAGCCACCTTGCAAATCGTCAACAGCGACGATGAAATCATGATGGTCACCAATCGCGGTATTATAATTCGGCAAGCCGTGAATGCAATTTCCGTCCAATCGCGATCGGCTACAGGCGTCAGAGTACAGCGTTTAGACGAAGATGACGCCATCACCGGAGTAGCCATAGTTCCTCCTGATACAGGCGATACAGGCGAATTAGAAGAGGCAGAATAAAAAACTCCACCCACAAGGGGATGAAGTTTTTGGGCATGGGGAATAGGGCATAGGGCATAGCAAAGAGTTACCAATGCCCAATGCCCAATGCCCCAAGTCGGCGGGCAGCTATCCCTCTCCACCCACAAGAGGATGGAGTTTCCCGCCGACTTCTGATAAACCTAATCAAATCAATAGGTGAGCTATCAAACCGCTTGGATGGTGTAGCAGCAAGGTAAACTTCATGCTGAACAACTACCAAGCGGTAATTATTTATTCATTAATACCAATTACAGCAGTTTTCACCTATTTGAACCACATCTGTGGTAGGGGCACGGCATCGAAAATCTTGTGGTACATACAATAATTTTACTGGTGCCGTGCCCCTACAGCGTGGTCTATTGACCTGAAAATTGCTGTAAAAAAAGAATGCAGCAGATTGTAGGGGCATGGCAATGCCATGCCCTCTAGAATATATTAGTGTGCCGCAAACACTATTATTTCTAAATTTTGAATTGGTATTCAGCTATGGGAATTGATGAAATACTTAAGAAATTAGAGCCGCTAATCCAGATGTACCTTGGCAGCAAATAGCGGGTTTAAGATTATTCAAAGGTAAATTTAAATCGAATTTGGGGTGTGATAGAGCAAAATTTGCCTCAACTCAAAACAACTGTTGAAGCTATTTTGCAAGACTTATGAATTATCAAATAAAAAAGCTATTTTCATCTGTTAGCCTTTACATTTTATCCCTCATCAGTGGGGTATTAATGGGGCTGACTGTAGCCCCTGTAGGTGCATGGTTCCTCGCATGGATAGCCCTCGCGCCCCTGTGGGTATTAATTGTCAAACATAACCAGGAATTAGCAGTTAAAAGGCGAAAATTTCTCCTTTTACCTTTATTTTGGGGTATTGGCTATCACGGATTAGCTTTATTCTGGATTACTGGTATACACCCAATGGATTGGCTAGGCGTCCCTTGGTTAGCGAGTTTAGCAATTACCAGTTTTTGTTTGACATTCGTTACCCTTTGGGGTGCAGCAATAGTAGTTACTTGGGCTGCTTTAATGGTGCGTTTCGCCACACAGAAGCCGCTTTTACGAGTGCTAATTGGTACAGCTATTTGGTGTGCCTTAGAAGGAATTTGGAGTGCAGGCGCTTTGTGGTGGAGTTCCCTTTCATACACCCAAAGCCCGTATAATTTAGTAATTTTACACCTCGGTCAACTCGCCGGGCCGAGTACCATAACCGCCGCCATCGTTGCCTTTAATGGCTTAATAGCGGAAACCTGGATTAAATACAAAATCTCCTCTGTGTCCTCCGCGCCTCTGCGGTTCATTAATAAATACTCTGCACTAGCGATCGCATTATTTATCAGCCTACACCTAATCGGTTTTAGCTTATACAACATTCCTCTCAGCAAAACTCCAGAACAAGCCTTAAAAATAGGCATTGTGCAAGGTAACATTCCCAACATTATTAAACTTAAACCAGAAGGATTACAAAGAGCGATCGCAGGTTACACCAATGGATATTTAACTTTAGCAGATCAAGGAGTCGATGCCGTCCTCACCCCAGAAGGAGCCTTACCATTTTTCCAGCGTAACTTAAGCCGAACCCCCATCATCGATGCAATCAAAGAAAAAGGCGTAGTTGCGTGGATTGGCGCATTTGGGGAACGGGGGCGCAGTTACACCAATAGCTTATTTACCTACACAGCTAAAGGTGAAGCCTTGAGCCGCTACGACAAAACCAAACTAGTACCCTTAGGCGAATATATCCCCTTTGAGGCGATTTTAGGACAAATCATTCAACGCCTCTCACCCCTAGACGAACATCAAGTACCCGGTTCGCCAAATCAAGTATTTGATACCCCATTTGGGCGGGTAATTGCTGGTATTTGTTATGATTCAGCTTTTTCTTATCTCTTCCGCCAACAAGCCGCCGCCGGGGGACAATTTATTCTCAGTTCCTCCAACGATGCCCATTATACAGCCGCCATGCCCTACCAACACCATGCACAGGATATCATGCGGGCGATAGAAACTGATAGATGGTCAGTGCGGGCGACAAATACCGGATATTCAGGTTTTATCGACCCCCACGGTAAAACTTTGTGGATATCTGAATATAATACTTATCAAATTCACGCCGAAACCATCTATCCCAGACAGACACAAACCTTATATGTGCGTTGGGGAGATTGGTTAACACCCTTGTTATTGGTTTTGAGTTTATTGGGCTGGTTGGGGTTAGGGGTTAGGGGTTAGCAATGCAAAATATATGAGGTGTTTACCTCGCTCCCATGCTCTGCGTGGGAGCGACGATCGTGAGGCTCCGCCTCAATTTATCAGCTTTCGAGGCGGAGCCTCACAATACGCATTTCCAGCCGGAGGCTGGAAACGAGATAAAGGCTTGTAGGATAAGCGTTTGAGCTTAAGTTGGCAAGTATGGGCAATGCCATGCCCTCTAGAATATATTGATGTGCCGCAAACATGATTTAAATTGCTATGAGTTTACCTCATCTGCCCTGTATCCAATTTAAATTGGTATGAAATGGTATGAGGAATTATGTTTAGAGAGTGATGGCGATCGCAATTTGGAACAATAAAATCAAAGGGTGAACCGAATGACAGGGATTGTAATTCATGGAAGACTTTCCACAACGCAAGCTGCTATCAGCCCTCAGTCATGGAGCGATATTTTTTAGCTCGACAATTGTTTCTATTGGCATACCCATCGCCATTTTGTTGATCAGCAACGACCCCATTGTCAAAGATAATGCCAGAGAATCCCTAAATTTTCATATTAATCTTTACATTTACGGAATTATCTTTGGCTTGCTAGTTCTCGTCGGCATTGGCATTGTTTTATTAGCTGGGTTATGGGTAGTCAGTATAATTATGCCAATTATTGCGATCGCCCAAATTTTAGGCGATCGCAATCTCTCCTACCGCTACCCCCTAATCTTCCGCCTCATTTAAAAAAAACACCCCCCTATCCCCCTTGTCCTCCTTGTCCCCCTCCCCCTGCCCCCTGCCCCCCTGCCTCCTCACCTCCACTCCCCCTGCAACGTAAACGCCGCCCATTCATAGGGACTGCGCCCCTCTTGCCATAACTTCAACTGCGCTGCACGTAACGCCTCAGCAGGCTTTTTATTTTGCTGTAACATCTGCTTGTAAAACTCCTGCATTAAGATTGACGTACCCTCATCGCTAACTTGCCACAGCGATACCGCTACCCTTGCTGCACCCGCATACATTAAGCCGCGTGTCAAGCCTACCAATCCCTCACCATTAATATTTTTACCTAACCCAGTTTCGCAAGCACTCAAGACAATTAACTCTGCGGGGTAATCTTGGTTAAACAAATCTGCTAACCGCAAGTAACCGCTAATGGCTTTACCTTGTTGATTAACTAAAGACAGTACAATGCCTGATAACGCTGGTTGGTCTTGATTGACAAAGCCGTGAGTAGCAAAATGTAAAATACGGAATTGATTTAAAGCTTTACTTGTTGCCCAATTGTAGTTAGCATCAAAATTTAAAGCTTCTAAACTGCTTTCTGTGGGGATGAGTTTTAAAATTTCCTTGGCTTCCGTGGCGGTATTGACGAGCCTTTGCCAACCATTGCGGTTTAAACTTCTGGCGGAACGTTCTAAAGCGGAACGTTCGAGTTCTAATTCTAAATTTGATTGAAATTTATCTGATTTTGTTGATGTGGCTTTTAATCGCGGATCGTCAACGCTGTATACTGGGTCAGCGAGGATAGCTAAAGCTTTAGATGCAGGTTGACGGTTAGCGAGTTGTTGACGTTGAAAGGCTATGCTTGATGCCGAAGGTAGACTAACAATTTCATGGTTAGCTAATAGGGGTTGATAATTCCAATTTTGTTGTTCAATTGAGTAACAGGGACGAAAAATACTCCGATTAGAACAGTCATTATCTTTTGGTGTTTCTGTTGCAGGTTTTGGCGTGGTGGAACTTTGGGGAGCATTTAAATCAGCCAACGCTGCAAAGGGAATATATTGTAAAGCACCATCAGCGACAATGACTAAGCGTTTTTTACCGAGTTTATCTTTTACAGGTGAGAGAATTAATTGCGTGAGTTCTTGAGCAGCGATATTAATTTGCTGAGTTTTGAGATTAGCGCAAGGATTTTCTTTATCTGTTGCAGAAGGGGGTTTATAGCGGTTATCGCTAATTAAACAAAATAAATTGATGGCGCTTTTTTCGATATCTTGTTGTTTAGGAAGTTCGTAAGTATCGAGGGAATTTGAACTTACCACCCACAAAAAGCTGCGTTCTTCTCCTAAGGAATATTGTAAAAGTATGGTGTCTTGATCTAGTTGTTGTTGAATTTGCGGTAATTTGAGAATATCTTTGTCTGGATCTGGGTTTTTTAATTTCGCGTATGCTGGGTTAGAAGTACGAATTTTTGCTTGAATTTCTTGGTATTGGTTGAGGAGATTTTCTATTTGTGTAGTCAGTTTTGCAATTGCGGTTTTGGTAATGGGATCGTTTTTATTGGCTGAATTTTGTAAATTTATGCGCAGGGTATCTTTAGCATCAATTTGCTGACGTAAATTTTGTTCTTTTGCTAATAATTTTGGGTTTGCGCCTTTAATAATTTTGGCGTTGGCTTCGTTTAATAATTCGATGAGGCTGCGGGCGCGGGAACGTTCGCTGTAGTGTAGGGCTAATGCGTCGTATCCTTGTGATGGGGATTTTTTGTGCAGTTCCATCAGCAAGTCGATGTAGAATTTGTACACACCTTGCTGGGTGGCGAAGTAAGATGTGCGAAGTTCTTTGCTGTCGATTTTGGTACGTAAGTCTTCGATAATTTTGATAGCTGCTTCTACGTTAGTGCGGGCGGCTTGGAGATTTCCGCGATCGCGTTCTAGACTGGCGATATTACCAAGGGTAGTAGCTTCCTGTGCTTTATAGTCCACTTGCTGACTCAAAGACAAAGCCACATTGTAGAATTTGAGTGCCTGCTGTTTATCTCCTAATTCATCGTAGACAGTGCCAATATTGTTAAAAGTAGTAGCTTCGCCTGCTTTATCACCTACTTCTTTTCTCAAAGACAAAGCCAAATTGTAGAATTTGAGTGCTTGCTGTTTATCTCCTAATTCATCGTAGACAGTGCCAATATTGTTAAAAGTAGTAGCTTCGCCTGCTTTATCACCTACTTCTTTCCTTAAAGGCAGAGCCAAGTTGTAGAATTTTAGAGCCTGTTGTTTATTTCCTAATGAATTGTAGACACTGCCAATATTGCTGAGAGTAGTAGCTTCGCCTGCTTTATCACCTACTTCTTTTCTCAAAGGCAGAGCTAAGTTATAGAAATTAAGAGCCTGCTGTCTATCCCCTAATAAGTGGTAGACACTGCCAATATTGCTGAGAGTAGTAGCTTCGCCTGCTTTATCACCTACTTCCTTTCTCAAAGCCAAAGCTAAGTTATAGAAATTAAGAGCCTGCTGTCTATCCCCTAATAAGTTGTAGGCACTGCCAATATTGTTGAGAGTAGTAGCTTCGCCTGCTTTATCACCTACTTCTTTTCTCAAAGCCAAAGCCAAATTGTAGAATTTGAAAGCCTGTTGTTTGTCTCCTAATTCATGGTAGACACTACCAATATTGTTGAGAGTGGTAGCTTCGCCTACTTTATCACCTACTTCTTTTCTCAAAGCCAAAGCCAAATTATAGAATTTGAAAGCCTGCTGCTTATCTCCTAAATCATTGTAGACCGTGCCAATCTGGTCGAGAGTAGTGGCCTCCCCTGCTTTATCTTCCACTTCTTTTCTCAGAGCTAGTGCCAAATTCAAGAATTTAAGAGCTTGCTGTTTGTCTCCTAAATCATTGTAAACACTACCAATATTGCTGAGAGTAGTAGCTTCTTGTGCTTTATCCTCCACTTGTTGACTCAAAGACAAAGCCAAATTGTAGAATTGGAGTGCCTGCTGCTTGTCTCCCAAATTATCGTAGACTAAACCAATATTGTTGAGGGTAATAGCTTCCCCTGCTTTATCAG
Organism: Calothrix anomala FACHB-343; assembly: GCF_014696435.1. GTDB lineage: Bacteria > Cyanobacteriota > Cyanobacteriia > Cyanobacteriales > Nostocaceae > Aulosira > Aulosira anomala_A. The sequence continues at coordinate 14,694 of NZ_JACJQG010000035.1, forward strand.
CCACTTCTTTTCTCAAAACCAGTGCCAAGTTCAAAAATTTAAGAGCCTGCTGCCTGTCTCCTAAATCGTTGTAAACACTGCCAATATTGTTCAGTATAGTAGCTTCCCCTGCTTTATTATCCATTGCCCTAATCAAAGGCAAAGCAAATTTTAAGAATTTGAGGGCTTCGTGTTTGTTTCCTAAATCGTTATAAACACTACCAATACCAACTAGTGTAAAAATTTCCCATTCCTTATTCCCTGCTTTCCGCCACAATACCAAGGCTTGTTGCCATTTTTCTATCGCCTGTCGCAGTGATTCGGCTGTACCTTGTTGGTAAAGTATATACCCCTCTTCAGTTGCTTTTATCGCTGCGGCGCGGGTTGCATCTTGCTGTGTTGTGGTTGGTTGTTGGGCGATTTGCGTCTGTTTAAATGTGGCTTTTGCTCCCACTGACTCGGATAATAAAACAACACTCAGCAAGCAGGTTAAAGTGTAAAGCTTAAGCATAATTCGTAATTCGTAATTCGTAATTTGTAATTTGTAGGGGCGGGTTTATTTGGATCATCGTTAATCAGCAAGGATATCTGTAAACCCGCCCCTACCGTATTTGTAATCGGGAGGTAGACAAGTTATCCAGGCGTTTGGGTGTGAATCTGTGTCTGGATTGGGGATAATTAGGATTATTAAGTTATTTTCAGAATATATACTGAGCTAGATGGGATTTAGTTTAAAGCTTGGGTGAATATTGGCTGAGGCTGGTTTCAGTTTTGGCAACAAATGCAAAATATATTGTCTGCTCATGGGTGTTTTTCCTCGCTTTTTTCATATATATCTTTGGTGGGCGAGGACTTATGTAATTTTTGCGTTGTGATGCAGATACAGGGTATTGCGCGTAAATCATGGATGCGGGTGGGGGGCATGGCATTGCCCATACGTGTCAACTTAAGCTCAAAAGCCTTCTCTATCTCGTTAACTGGCTCCCATGCTCTGCGTGGGAGCGATGATCCTGAGGCTCTGCCTCAATTTATTCAGAAGACGAGGCGGAGCCTCGCAATACGCATTTCCAGCCGGAGGCTGGAAACGAGATAGAGAAAAGTTTTGAGCTTAACTGGCTCCCATGCTCTGCGTGGGAGCGATGATCCTGAGGCTCTGCCTCAATTTATTCAGAAAACGAGGCGGAGCCTCGCAATACGCATTTCCAGCCGGAGGCTGGAAACGAGATAGAGAAAAGTTTTGAGCTTAAGTTGACACGTATGGGCAGTGCCAGTGCCCCTACCATGTGTGGCATTCTTTTTTAAAATTGGTATGGCAATCAAAGGCACTTTGCTCTAAATAACAAATTCTTGAAGTCGTTTTGATTGGCTTCAATGTTGCGTTGATTGTCTTCAATGTTGCGTTGATTGTCTTCAATGTTGCGTTGATTGCAATCAATGTTGCGTTGATTCGCGTCAATGTTGTGTTGATTGGCTTCAATGTTGTGTTGATTGTCTTCAATGTTGTGTTGATTGTCTTCAATGTTGTGTTGATTGCAATCGATATCGAGGTGTGATGTGTCAGACAAGGGACTCCGCACCGATTGGATTAAGGTGCGATCGCATTATGGTTTTTGGCGCTAACTGAACTGTATTGATTTTTAGCTTACAGCTATTTTCAGGTAAATAGACCACGCTGTAGGGGCACGGCATCAGTAAAATTATTGTATGTACCAAAAGATTGTTGGTGCCGTGCCCCTACGATAGATGTGGTTCAAATAGGTGAAAACTGCTGTAAGTTGACACCAATGAGCAATACCCCGCTCCTACAATTGTATTGTCGGGCGATGGGATGGATTCTCTAGGCGATCGCATTTTCACACGATCCAAAATGATAATTTATACCAAATTGTTGGGGCGCGCTCACCCGGCTCTAACGATTACCTACCCAATCTAAACAAAGCTGACGGAAATGTTCGCCGCGTACTTCAAAGTTAGGATATTGGTCAAAACTAGCACAAGCGGGAGAGAGTAAAATTACCGAAGCTTGATATTTCTGCGCTAATTCTGCCGATTTGGGGACGGCATTTTCCATTGTTTCGACAATTTCGTAATTATCATAACCTACTTCTTGCAACCTTTTGGCAAAGGCTGGGGCGGCGTTACCTATTAATAGCACGGCGGCGGCTTGGGCTTGAATTTTGGCTAACCAGCCTGTATCATCCCCGGCTTTGGCTTCACCACCGGCAATCAAAATTGCGGGACTTTGCACAGATGCTAAACCCACTTCGGCGGCGTCGTAGTTGGTGGCTTTGCTGTCGTTGATAAAATCAATTCCTTCCCAAGTGCAGATATATTCTAAGCGATGGGGAACGCCGGGAAATTCACTCACGGCGCGAGAAATTGCTTCAATTTCGATTTCTCCTAACCGCGCAGCTGCAACAGCCATGAGGAGGTTTTGCTGGTTATGTTCTCCTACCATGCGCAAGGCGGAGACTTCAACAATTGCTTGGGGTGTGGCGGTGGCGGTTAATTTCTCGAATACCCAGCCATCTTGAATGTAAAAGCCTTTATCGCTGATGAGGTGTTCTTTACCTTTAACGCTTGTCCAATAGGCATCAGTCCATTGACTTAAGCCGACTTTGTTTAAGTAGGCATCATCACCATTAAATACTTGCAATTGGGAATTTTGCAAGAGCTTGGCTTTGATGTTGTAGTAATTTTCTAAAGTTTTGTGACGGCTGAGGTGATCTGGGGTGAATGTTGTCCAGACGCCAATGCGGGGCGCTAGGGTAACGGAAGATTCAATTTGATAACTGCTAATTTCGCCAATTACCCAATCTGGTAGTTTTTCTGCTAAAGCTACTTCACAGGCTGCGTAGCCAATGTTACCGCAGGCGGGAGCGTCTAAGCCAGCAGCTTGAAAAATGGCGGCGATTAAAGCTGTGGTGGTAGTTTTACCATTTGTACCGGTAATACCTACCCAAGGTTTAGTTTGCAAATATCGCCAAGCCAGTTCCATTTCCCCGATAGTTTCAATACTTAATTCTCTGGCTTTGATTAATACCGGAATATCCCAGGGAACACCAGGACTAACAACTATTAATTGCGGTAAATCGACATCATTTAATTCTAGGGAATGCCCTAGTTTTACTGTGATGTTTTCTGTAGCAAGTTCTTGTTGTTGTTTAAGGAGGGTTTCGGAGGTGTTGCGATCGTTTAGCTCCACCTCCCAGCCTTCCCTTTGCAACAATCTCGCCGCAGCAATCCCGGATTTTCCTAATCCAATGATAGAGGCTCTAGGCATAGATTGTGTATAGCACCGTTCCCTGGTTAAGCATTAATAATGGTAGCGTTTCTGAGCAAAAATTACACCTAGTTTTTGTTGATTTGGGCTACAAATTTTTGACGATCGCACCAAAGTCAGCTAAAACACGGGCGTGATTGCGCAGCAGTCCTAACAAATTTAACCGATTGCGCTTAATTGCTGGATCGGAATCCATCACTAAAACACTATCTGCACCATCAAAAAAGCTACTCACAGTAGGAGCAATTTCGCCTAAGGCTGTGACTAACAGTTGATAATTGCGCGATCGCGCGGCGGCTTGTGTTTGCGGCACTAATTCGACTAAGGCTTTGTAAAAAGCTGCTTCGGAAGACTTTTGGAAGAGTTCCTCACGCACTAAGGATGTGGGGTCTAATTGTTGTGTATCTAAATCTCCTTGCGCCGCTAAACGTGTGGAACGGTTAACAGTTTCATAGATGGTATCTAAAGTACCATCACGACGAATTTGTTGCAGGTATAAAGCGCGATCGCGGACATCTAATAAATCCTGTAATGCCCGTTCGGTATATTCGGGGTCATTCTCGCCTAAAACTGCATTGACTAAGTCGTAATCAATCTGTTTTTCTTCTTGCAATAAGGTACGGATACGCTGTAAGAAAAATTCTCGCAAATTGGCGATTAATTGGGTTTTATCTTTGTCATATTTAGCAACAAAATCTGTGGTGATTTGCTCTAGTAAATCAGCTAAATTTATGCCTAAATTTGCTGCCCAGGTAATATTAATTACCGCATTTGCTGCTCGCCGTAAAGCAAAGGGATCGGAGGAACCGCTAGGAATTAAACCTAAGCCAAAAATACTGACTAAAGTATCTAATCTATCGGCTAAACCGACAATTTGCCCGGTAAGAGTTGCAGGTAAAATATCATCGGCTCCCCTGGGTAAATAATGCTCAAAAATCGCTTTGGCAACTTCTGGCGTTTCTCCACTAGCTAACGCATACTTTTCGCCTATTACTCCCTGTAACTCGGGGAATTCATACACCATTTGGGTTACTAGGTCAGCTTTACAGAGTAAGGCGGCTCTTTGGATATGTTGGCTTTGATTTTCTGGTAATTGTAGCTGGCTGGCGATTTGGGCGGCGATTTTAACAATGCGTTCTACCTTCAGCCGCAGGGAACCTAAATCTTCTTGAAAAGTGACTTTTTCTAACTGTGGTAAAAAGCTTTCTAAGGGCTTGGCTAAATCAGTTTTGTAGAAAAATTGCCCATCAGCTAGTCTGGCTCTGATTACCCTTTCATTACCTACCGCAATAATATCGGCTTTGCTGGGATCGCCGTTAGAAATTGTAATGAAGTTAGGTAATAATGCTTGATGCTTTTCATCCTGGAAAACCGGGAAATAACGCTGGTGACTGACCATGACAGTGGTAATCACCTCAGTAGGTAAGTTCAAAAATTCGGCTTCAAAGTTACCAACAACTGTTGAGGGATACTCGACTAAGTTCGTAACTTCCGCTAATAAATCCGGGTAAATTTCCGTAGTTCCACTTAAATTAGCGGCTGATACCTGCACTTGTTCTTGAATCGTTTTCGCGCGTTCCTCGGCATTAACTACCACAGAAGCCAAGCGAAGCGTGGTAACATAATCTGTAGCTTGGGAAATTGTGACCGTTTCCGGATGCAAGACACGATGACCGCGAGAAATGCGATCGCTCTTCACCACCTTAGAAGCATTTACCAACTCAATCGGCAATACCGCCGCATCCAACAACGCCACCAGCCAGCGAATCGGGCGCGAAAATCGCACATCTCCATCACCCCAGCGCATTAATCGCTTACCTTCTAACCCTAAAATCCATTGAGGAACCAGTTCTGTTAAGATTTCCGCTACCGGTCGTCCGGGAATACTTTTGTTGACAAAGACAAAATCCCCTTTATCTGTAGGGCGAATTTGTAGCGCGGCGATTTCCACACCTTGCTTTTTCGCAAAACCCAAAGCTGCGGGTGTGGGTTGTCCATCTTTAAAAGCAGCTTGGGCGGGAGGGCCTTTAATTTCCTCTTCCCTATCTGGTTGCTGGGAAGGTAAACCCTTGATTAATACCGCCAATCGCCGGGGAGTACCGTAAACTTCCACAGCATCGCTAGTTAAACTATTTGTAACCAAACTTTGCGGAATTAGCGATCGCCATTGTGCCAACGCCCCACCGAGAAAACCTGCGGGTAGTTCTTCTGTACCAACTTCTAATAAAAAATTCGGCATAGGACATTCTTTTGCAAAACAGCCAGTTTCAACAGTTTACCTTGCCTATTATGCCGAAGGATTGAGATAGAAAAGAACCAGGGAAAGTACTTTTCCGATTTGTGTGGGTAGTCTGATGAAGTCTATGTACACTAATTGATTTACTTAGCTAAGATGAAACCGCAAACCATAATCTGGAAAGCTATTACAGCCGCAACGTTAAGCTTATTTACTGCTTATACTGCGATTAATTTAACTCCAGTCACCGCTAATCCTACCTCCAAAACCCAGTCACAAAATCCCGTTATCCGGACATTATCAGGACATACCGCACCAATTCGCGCGATCGCTCTGAGTCCAGATGGGCAAATCTTAGCTAGTGGGGGGGATGACGAAACAATCAAGCTATGGAACCTCAAAACAGGCGCATTACTCGCGACATTAACGGGAAATTCCGGTAGAGTTCAGTCTTTAGCAATCAGCCCAGATGGGCAGATTTTAGCCAGCACCAGTTGGGAGAAAACAATTAAGCTGTGGAACCTGAAAACAGGTAAGTTAATTCGGACTTTGAACGGACATACAAATCAGGTAGCATCCGTTGTCATCAGCCCCGATGGTAAAATCTTAGCTTCCAGCAGTCACGACAAAACAATTAAACTGTGGAACCTGAAGACTGGACAAGTAATTCGCAGCTTAAAACCGGGAAAAGTCGCCACCGCCATAGTCATTAGTCCCAACAACAAAACCTTGTTTACTGGTAACGAAGATGCGACCATTCAATCATGGAATCTCAGCACAGGTAGATTAAAGCGTACCTTAACCCCACCTAAGCCAGTCAATCCTTTCTACGATCAACAAAGAGCATCCGGTGTCATGTCTCTAGCTATCAGCCCTGATGGAGAAACCCTGATTAATGGCGGTTACGATGACACCCATCAATCATTACAACAAACTGATGGTAGAAACGTTAAGGTGTGGAACGTCAAAACCGGGAAATTAATTCATAACTTCACTGTGGGGATTGGTAGCGTTGACGCTATTGTTATTAGTCCAGATAATAAAACCTTTGCCACTGGTGGATTATCCCATACCATTCAGTTATGGAACCTAAAGACAGGGAAATTAGTTAATGAGCTAAAAAGCCATGCAGGCGGAGTTTACGCTTTAGCCTTAAGCAGAGATGGCAAAACTCTCATCAGTGGTAGCGGTGACAAATCAATTAAAATTTGGCAACTTTCCCCTTAAAAGACTTGCGAATAAAAACCGAACAATTGTAGAGACGCGATGAATCGCGTCTTTGCCCATGCCCAATGCCCCATGCCCAATGCCCCATGCCCAATGCCCCATTTTGTGATATTTTGCGATCGCATCCGCATTTTTTAGCTCACAAGTTGGATTCTATATTAAAGTCGTTGTGAGGACTAGTAAAATGCCTACCGATTATATTTTGTTTGTGCATGGGGTAAAAGTTTACGATCAAAAGGTATTTGAAGGATTATGTCAGCTTCTAGTGAAGGGCATTCAGGAGTCAATTACCGATAAATCGCGGACGATTAAGCCAATTTTCTTTTTCTGGGGAGATTTAAATTTACCCGCACAAAAGGAATTAGTCACCAGAATCGAAGCTTCTTCAAAGTGGAATGAATTTTGGTTTAGAGATTTTCGTACAGAACAAATACTAGAGTTTGTCGGGGATGCAGCACTTTACTTAAGTCGCCATGTGGGTACACAGGTGGTACAAAGATTTCAACAGCAAGCTTTTAGTCAACTTACAGGAGTACAAACAAGCGATCGCTTACATCTCATTACCCATAGTTGGGGTACAGTTATCTTATTTGACATTCTCTTCGCGCGTCGTTGGGAAGATCCCATTCTAGATGAGTCGGTACGCAACAGCGTCAAATCATTGCGTAATATTCTTTTTGGGATAGATCCTAATCCTCAAAGCGGAATTCCCATCGCTAGTATTCACACATTAGGTTCACCATTAGCATTATTTAGTCTGCTGAATATTAGCGGTAACGTTAACGGTGTTAGTACTCACGATCTTACACCCGAACTCAGCACCCTGTTAGCCAACTTATATAACTTGCGAAAAAAACCCCTAGCTTGGCGTAACTTTGCTCATCCCGGCGATCCCATTGCTTACCCTTTAGAAGGACTCAAGCCGATGCTTTTAGCCAGCAGCAAGGACTATGTAGATATAAAAGATGTCATCACTGATAAAGGCAATGTATTTAATTTGCCTTTTAGACAGAAATTATTGCCATTATTATGGGGTGGCGAAGCACATGGTAGCTATTGGAATAATAAATTAGTTAGTCAAACCATTAGCGAAGTCATTCGCAGCACAGTTTAAATTTAATCCTGTGTTTGCACGCTAAAATTGCATATTACAGCTATTTTCAGGTAAATAGACCACGCTGTAGGGGGCATCGACGCCCATCCCAGAAAAGCGCTTCGGGGCATGGCAGTGCCAGTGCCCCTACAATCAACGATAATTTGTACCTCACCAACGGGCAATCTGCTATATATTTAATTACGCCGACCTATTTATCTGAGATAAAAATCTTAAGTCAATTTAAATAAAACTTTCTTGAAGTTATTAAGTAACGTCAATCACAGTCTTTATATAACATATATTTTATTAATTAATAAAGTCTGCATCTAATACTTTAGGAAAATGCTTTGATTAAGAACATCATAGCTTTTATAGCTAGTTTAGTTTTTAGTATTGCAGCAAAAATTGTGCTGGAAAAATTAGTTAAAGCACATCATTTACCTACATTTCAGACTTTAAGTATAGCTATTTTCAGTAGTTATATTTTGATGATGCTGAGTATCTTACAGAATCTTCTGGTTAAATCTAAACAAGGTAAATAATAACCAGAAAAAATGTTACACATCGTAGGGGCAAGGCATTGCCTTGCCCTCTAGAATATAATAAAAATGTCACCCCAGAATTGATTGGAGTGACTTCAAGCCCTAAGATGATGTATTACACACAAGATTATTATCAGGTAAATACTCAGAATTTCTCTCTATCAAAAGAGAGTTAGTTTTCATCATAGTATCTACCGTAAGTCATACAGCTTAGACAATTATTCTGCAGATGTATCTGTTTGGTTTGTCTCGATACGTGATTTTTTGCGATCGGATCTGCGCGTTCCCCCAGCCATACTCATTACTATTTTTGCCATAGACAGAGGCAATACTCATCAGCATTTTCTCAGAATAAATGTTTAGCTCACCTTTTTGAGAAACTTTTGCCAAGATCTAACTGAGGATTGATCATCTGCATTCTTTCTACTCGTCGTTCAGCTTTGGTGAGTGCAGGGGAGTTAGGCTTGCGCTACGCCATACAATGCATAGTAGTAAGGTAATATCTGCTGTATATTCGCGTACAAAATTAGTATAATTATTTATTGTCTATTTAAGTATTATTGCTATTTGGAGACAGCTTTTTTAAATTTTCCGTGGCTGGGAACAAACCTAGGAAGCTAGTCTATTAAAAAAAAATAAAGCACAGTATTATGGCTATTAATTAATTTAGTGAATATCAATATTTATTGTTTCCTTGCGCATAGGTTATTTTACTTCTAATTTTGCTGTCAAACCTGCTTAAATTCTCTACATTCAGTTGTGAAACATATTAATGCGGCTCAAGAAATAGCTATCTCTTTCAACACTTTTCTTGGCTAAATATATAGATAAAATCTCAAATTTTTCCAATAAGCGTGTAAGCAAATATCAGGAGATTTATGAATAAATAAAATAAGTGTATCTGACATTGTTGTAATTTGTTCAAGCTGTAAATATTGGATGGTTATTCATCAGATTTTTATAAAATGCTAAATAGCAATTCAAACTTCTCCAGCGTTCAGGTAATCAGAAATAAAATTTTTGGACTCAATGGACAAGAATTTATTACCCAAGGACTCTATGGTTTCACTTGGGATGAAATACGCGATATTTATTTAGATAGCTGGGGTTCTAATGCTATTAGATATCCTCAGGATGATTTAACCAACAATAATCAACTGGGTTCTATAGGGGATAATGAAACAATAGACCAGAAAATTACAGATATATATACCCTTCAAAATGCGGTAGTCATGTTTGACACAGGCGATCGCATGATTGGAAATGAGGATAATGGCAAGAATATTGGGGCTAAGTTAGGTCAAAGCCGCAATCAGGATTCCAGAATACCAGGGGAATACGGCTCTAATCTTATCGGCACCAATTATACTCAAACAAATATCAATGCTACCTTACCACCCTTAAAATTTGCTAACTTTAAAACAATTGGTAATAGAATTTATGACCCCAACGGACAAGAATTTATTGCCAAAGGTATCAATGCCTTTACATGGGATCGGAGTTATGATACTTATTTAAAAAGTTGGGGATTTAATACTATCAGAGTTCCTAACTATTTATTAGGTAGTTATAATCAACCCCACCCAGCAAAAGATAATTATCAAACTAACCACAAAATTGTTGATGTCTATACAAGTCAAGGTGCTGTAGTTATTTTTGACGCTCACGATCGCATCGGTGGATATTACGAAGGCGATCAATGGGAAATTCTCAAAGACTATTGGCGCGCAATGGCGAGAGAATTTAAAGATAATCCTTATGTTTGGTTTAACTTACATAACGAACCCGGAAATAGCAAGGCTCAACCGGAAAAATGGGCAGATTATCATCGTCAATTAATTGATATTATCCGAGGCGAAGGTGCTAACAATGTAATTGTCGTTGATGGAGAAGCTTGGGGACAAGATTATCACACCCGGACAATTGCTAACGCTGCTCAAAATATTATGGCAGGTAACGAAAATATTGTCTTTTCTATCCATGTTTACGATCAGTGGGTAAATAAAGATATTGGCGCTTATTTCGATCAACTCCAGGCGCAAGATATTCCCATGATAGTAGGCGAATATGGCTCAGAAAATATTGGCAGAAGCGTTATTCAAGCTAGTTCCAATATGATGGTAGCAGCTCAGTCACGGGAAATTGGCAGAATTGCTTGGGTAGGAATTGCTAATGATAATAATGATTTGACCTATGGAAAAGGTGGTCATGCTTATTATTTTAATGGTACTAACACAGAAATTTTGACCGAGTTAGGTAATTTAGCTTGGCAAGATTTGCAGCGCACTGAGGATTTAGGTTATGCAGATCATAATTTTTGGACGCGCTTTACCAGTCCCGATAAAGCATCTATAGCAGCTAAACAAGGTGCTTATGATATTGTAGTCACTAACGTTGCTGGTAATAAGAATTTCGCCAACCAATCTCAATCTAGTATCTTCATTTCTGGTGATATTGGTAACAATAAATTCCAAGGTGGAGATAAAGATGATGTATTAATTGGCGGAGATGGTTCTGATAGACTATCTGCTCAAAATGGTAACGATTTACTAGTAGGCGCTAAAGGTGATGATGACTTAACAGGCGGTTCTGGGAATGATGTTTTTTATATTGATGGTAAAGATGGCGGTAAGGATGTAATTGTAGACTTTAACCCAGAAAATGATGCGCTTTATATCAATAATATTTTGGAAGTAGCTCAAGCTTGGACTAAAGCTGGATTAGATAAAACTAATCGTTATGGACATCTGGGTGCATTGCGCGTGACAAATTTAGAAGATTTAGCTGATTTAAGCAAACTGCTAAATCAAATGGGGGGAAATTTTGGAGCTTATACTACTAAAAATCAAAATCAACTAGTTTTGGATTTGGGAGAAACAACTATTCAGCTAAATGGTTTAGGCGAACAAGTGCTAGTAATGCCAACACCATGAATAAATAGGTTGGTGCAGTAAAAGAACCTGAGATGTAGAAAGAATTGGCTGATTTAAATTTTGGGTTTCATTTAAGAGAATTGGTTTTATTATGGCAGCGCAATTAAAGATAGCTGTTTAAGGCTGTGATTTGTCGTGTGTAAGAATTACAAGCCTAGAGACTGTTAATAAAATATTTGAGTTTATTCCCCCAAAGCTACTTAATTTGATTTCCATCTATAGGCTAGTGCTACCCATTCATTTTGTCGCTCACAATCGACATATTCAAATCCTAAATCAGTGAAGGCTACAGCTAAATCTTCCTCATAATCATCGGTAAAACCAGCTAAAATTACTAATCCACCATCGATATGAGTGGTACATAGCGCTTTTTGGTAATCAGCAGCTAAAGCAATATGAAATCTACCGGGAATATTAGCAACGATTAAATTAAATTGATTTGTCGCGGTAACTGTAGGTACATTATTAATAGAATCTCCCCCTAACCAATGTCCTAAATCGCTACCACATCCTAAACTACCTTCGGTGACGGTGACTTGTTGCTCTACATTATTACGCAATACAGCGTCTTGAGTTGCTGTAACAGCGATACTGTCATTATCTAAAGCTAAAACATTTGCGCCCAATTTTGCGATCGCCACAGTCAAAATCCCGGAACCAGAACCTAAATCCAGAACCTTCATCCCAGGGGTAACATAACGTTCAAGTAATTTGAGGCTCAGTATCGTTGCTGGATGTAAACCACTACCAAAAGCCAAGCTCGGTTTAAGTCTTAAAGTAATTTCCTCATATTTAGAAGTATAATTTGTATCAGTAGACACCACGACAAACCTTTCACCAATCCGATGTATCAGCGAACTCGCAACTTCTGTATCTGCTGGTTTATCTTCTACCACAGCCATCTGCAAATCGGTAGCCATTCCCGTGCGCTGTAATGGCGAGAGTAATTGCGCGATTTCTGAGCCTTGGATATCTGCATAAACATCATTGGGTAAGTATAAACTGATAGTAAATGCCCAGTCTGCTGCAATTTCCCCACTCTCGACTTCTGTATACTTTTTAATATAAACGTCGCTAGTAAAATTATTTTTAGCCAATAGCGTACATACCCAATCAACCGCCTCATTTGTGGTATCGAGGCTTAATTCCATCCATGACATAATTTAGTTCCTAGCCAATAGTCAATAGTCAATAGTCAATAGTCAATAGTCAATAGTCAATAGTCAATAGTCATTAGTCATTAGTCATTAGACTTTTAACAAAAGTCTTAATTCTCACAAAGAACCATAAAAATCAATCTTCCCATGCCCAATGCCCAATGCCCAATGCCCAATGCCCCATGCCCAATGCCCAATACCCATTTTTAATCACTCACTCGCAAGCCCATAATTACTAAATCGCGTTCAATACCATCGAGTTCGGCGATATTGGGTAAATGTCCCCAAGGTTTAAAGCCGAAGTTGGTAAATAATTTTAAACTGGGGTGATTATGGGCAAAAATAAAGCTAATTAAAGTCTTTAAACCTAAATTAGGGCTTTTTTCAATAGCTTGTGTTAGGAGTTTTCGCCCTAAACCACATTTTTGAAAGTCTGGCTGAATGTAAATGCTAATTTCCGCAGTATTATTGTAAGCTGGTCGCCCGTAGAAAGATTGAAAACTCAGCCATCCGGCAATTATACCGTTTTCTTCTACCACCCAGAGCGGTCTATGCGAAGGCGATCGCCCCCGAAACCAATTCAGGCGACTTTCTACCGATACCGGCTCTAAATCAGCGCTGGCCATGCGGCTAGGAATTGCAGCATTGTAAATTGCTACAATAGCAGGTAAGTCATCTTCATTTGCATGGCGGATAGTCATTGCTGCCGGGTTTAGGGGAATTTTTCTAAAAATAATTAAAAATCATACAGCCTTCGAGCCAGTAATTCTATAGGTTAGGCTAGAAATAGTTATGTTGCTGATATCAGGTTAGCAACAAGCGATCGCTATCATCTAACTCTTGCCAAAGCAACAACTATCGGCTGTTTCGTCTTTTCTCATCTACAGCCTATAAATTTACCGTTACTTTCACTACAATTCTTTCCCCCTGAAACTGTATTCAATTTTACTCTTTATTATCTAGTAAACAACTCATAGATATACCTCCTTTGATTATTCATCCATTAAAATTATCAACCCATAAAATCACCTACTTATACCAAAACCCTCCAAAAATATAGAACCCAAAAAACTCTGCGTACCTTTGCGCTAACCTTAGCGTACCTTTGCGTTAAATAAAAAAATATACAGCTTCACAAACAAATAGTCTTAAACATCTTCCTTCGCACATTTCCAGCTAAAGATAGAGGGTTCAAACTTTATCCATAGCTAGAATATGCGTAATTAGAAATATCTAAAACTTAAATTAAAATGCCTATAAATTCTCCCCTAAAGGATACGGAAATTACCAAAAATAATCCGCATAATCTAGAATTTGAACTAGCGCTTTTTATAGCCAGACTTAAAAATGGCGTTTGGCTAGCGGGAATTCCCTCATGGCTTTTTGGCATCACAGATAGAAGCTTCGCCGCTTTTGCTGATGGTTATATATCTGCTTTAGAAGTATTCCAATTATTTACAGCTTCATTCTTCTTTTTAAGTTGGCTGTATTTAAGACCAGAAACGGATTCACAGAATATTCATGGATACCTTTGCCCGACTCAAGATAATCGCTTTGAGTTAAAAAAGCGGCACATGATCAGTCAGGAATATATTTTACCAGTGCCTTATTTGTGCCAGATTTATCATTTGTTGAACTTAAAGCATTTAGAAACTATCCACAAGTTTAGTCTGAATAATTTAAGAGTAATTAATATTAGCTCATTCCAGAAGACAGATGGCGGTGGTACAATCAAGTTTCAAACAGTGTTAGACTCTCCATTAAACGCTTTAAGAATTTGGCGACAGCCGATAGTTGAGGTAGATTTAATTTTACATACTCCCTATACCATTGAATTAAGTATTCCCGTCTATAATGGTAAAAGAATCACAGTAATGTTTTATGCATTACCGCTATCTCAGCGAGAGCATCATCTATTTATAGAAATCTACAGCGATTTAGACTGGCCGAAACCAATACTACAAGTTTTATTGCATTTTGCATCTTGTTTAACTTTGTTTGAAGACTTACCTTATTTGCGCAATCTCTACGAAAAAAATATTGAGCGTTTATTTCATCTTAGTTTAGCTTCTAATCATCAAACCATGTTGCTGTTTAAAAGATTTGTTGAACTATACGGTTCCAGCACAAAAACACCAAAATTACTGGAAGGAAGCAAGTGATAATTCGTAATTCGTAATTCGTAATTTGTCACGAGTACAGATAATCGTTGATTGTAGGGGTATGGCTGTGCCCATACGTGTCAACTTAACGCGAAACCCTTTTGGTTGATAAGGTTTTATCCTCATCCCCAACCCCTCGCTTACCCAATAAACCGCCGTCACCCTGGAAGGGTGCGGCTAATTGAACAAAGCCCACCTGCGTGGGCTAAATTTTCTTAGCCCACGCAGGTAAGCTCATGTAACGTTAGCCCCAGGCTTACAGCCTGTGGGCGATTTGTTGGGTAAGCCAGAGAACTTAATTTGACACCAATGGGCAGTGCCATACCCCGAAGCGCGTACCTTATTTACCGGAAATATGCTATGTGTATGGTGGGCAATGCCGACTGTACTAATTTTTAGAGATGTGGTTTAGAGTTCAAAAAGCTCGATAAGCTGATCTTAATCTTCGTATCGACTAATTGATTACCAACTGCTAGGCGATTACCTGTCAGCCATACCTGTTGAGGTTGGAATTGATAGATTCTGCGGGGGGAATCATGTAAATAATCTGCGACAGTGCGATTAAGTTGCTTATTCGCTCGCTTTTCTAGCAATTTCATCGTTTTTTCAATATCATCTGCATTTATCTCAGCCGCAGCACCAGACAAATATACACCTTCTGCCGAACCTTGAGCCACGCTGGAATTAAAAATAGCGATCGCAACCCGTCCAGAATTATGATAAATATTTTGTGAATGCTGGGAAACAATAGCCGAACTCCAGTATATATACCAGTGTTCATCATAAGCAAAAAATACAGGTGATGCCCAAGGTTCACCTGCTGGAGAACAAGTAGATAAAGTGCAATATATGTTATTAATAATCAAATTTTGCGCTTTGGCGATGATTTCTGGTTTTTCCGAGTCAATTGTATTTATCCATCCGTTAGTAGCGCTTGCAACCTGCATAAAAATCTTTTTCCCCTCCAAATAATTAATTTATCGCTAATTAGTTGCTCAAATACAATTATTGTGTAATATAGTTATTTTCTCTGACTTATTTTTGTTATTTTGCGTTGTTTAGATCCCCGATTTCTGGTAGAAGTCGGGGATCTGAATGATAAACTTAAACTAAAAAAATACTTTTATGCATCAATTATCTGCTAAAGATTGGCTGTTAATTAAACAACGACTAACTCCTTATTTATTTTTGCTACCCGCTTTAATAATTTTAGGTTTAACCGTATTTTGGCCTGCATTGCAAGCCTTTTACCTAAGTTTTACCAGTTATGAAGATATTGCTCAACCGCCACAATGGATAGGGATGAATAATTTTTTCAAGTTGTGGCGAGATAAAGTTTTTTGGCAAACTTTGACTAATACTTTTATTTATCTTGTTGGTGTAGTGCCAATTTTAGTAATTGCGCCTTTAGGGTTAGCAATTTTAGTCAACCAAAAACTCAGAGGAATGACTTGGTTTAGAGCAGCTTACTATACCCCAGTAGTAATTTCAATGGTAGTTGCCGGAATTGCTTGGAAATGGCTGTATGCAGAAAAGGGATTACTGAATCAGTTGTTACAAGGTTTAGGAATTGTGGCTGAAGGGATACCTTGGTTAACTGATAATAATCCACCCATGAAAATTTTTGGTATCGTACCGATTTCTTTAGCCAGTGTCATGGCTGTGACTGTCTGGAAAGGTTTAGGCTACTACATGGTAATTTACTTAGCAGGATTACAATCAATTCCTGCTGATGTGTATGAAGCCGCAGCCATTGATGGTTCAGATGGTATTCGCAAACATTGGGATATTACTGTACCTTTAATGAAGCCTTATCTGGCTTTAGTGGCGGTAATTTCCGCTATTTCCGCAACCAAAGTGTTTGAAGAAGTATATATTATGACCCAAGGCGGGCCGCTAAATCGCTCAAAAACAATTGTTTACTATTTATATGAACAAGCATTTAGCAATTTGGAAATTAGTTATGCTTGTACAATTGGATTAGTATTATTCTTAATCATTTTGGGACTGTCAGTTTTGCGATTAGTAATTAATCGGCAAGGTGGCGACAATATCACAGTTTAATCATTTCTGCTGTGGTAAATTAAGTAAACTATACTTGACATTTTGCAGCAATTATTCTTGAGAATGGTTATTTGGAAATAGATAAGCGATCGCCGCACAACCAGAAGCAGTTAATAGGCTGACCAAAAATGCAGCTAATATGAAGGTAGACATATTCGATGATGAGTTGGTTGTAGTTGTATAGCAATTACCTAAATTTTCACTATCCTTGACTGTCAACTGCAGTTACACAGACAGTAAAAAATCTGTTGATTGAGAGTGATAGGTCTCATCAATCTCAGCACAATAGAGATAAAAGCTGATTTTTACTAGCACCAAAATAAGAGTTTAGTCTCTCACTATCCATGATTTAAAAACTAGGTTTTCTAAATCTTAAACTAGCAATTTGATATGACATCATCATGACTACCTTGTGTCAATATATTGTATGCGCAGCAATTTGCTTAATCGTTTGACGAAGAAGTTTGTATATGATGCTACATTGCAACCTGTATAGAATCAAAATAATGGATATTTATGGTGATATTGTTTATTTTAAGTTAAAACAGCCAATTCTGCCAACATATAAGTTTATTTTCTCGAGTTATCCCCGATTAATTGAGTTATTTGCTCTCCCCTAATCCCTATTTTCCCGCCAGAAACCTGCGGGAAACAGAAGACAAATTTTCGTCTTCATAAATCTTGTTCAAAAACCCAACACCTGCATTGATTTTTCTAGCACCTCTTTGGGGCGAAAGGGTTTAGTCAGATATAAATCGGCACCTACATCAATACCTTTTTGTTTATCAAACTCCTGCCCTTTGGCTGTTAACATGACGATATAAATATCAGTCATTTGCAAATCGTGTTTCACAGTATGACAAACTTCTAAACCATTCATTTTCGGCATCATCACATCGAGAAAAACTAAATTTGGTTTTTCAGTTTTAATTTTTGCTAACGCTTCTTCCCCGTTTCTGGCGGTGAGTAGTTCAACACCCTCATCTTCTAGGGCTTCTAGGGCTTGTTCCATTAAAGTTACGATATTGGGTTCATCGTCAACAATCAAAATTTTTTGAGTCATATTATTTGGGTATTGGGCATTGGGCATTGGGCATTGGGCATTGGGCAAATATAATTTTGAATTTTGAATTTTGAATTTTGAATTGTTTATCTTCCTCGTTCGTTTTGGAAATTATCGGACAGCATAATAAACAATACATTTTCCAATTCCTTCTCAAACTTGAGAGTTTTCACTAAATCAGCTTCTTGGGAGACAAGAGCATCGATAATAATCATGTCAGGTTTGACTGAGAGGGCTTTGTTGATGCATTCTTGGGGATTGGAGGCTTCAATTACGTTATAGCCTTGAGTTTGCAATACATCCGAGATGGTTTTTAAAGTTGATGCGTTGCGATCTACAACTAACACCTTTTTACTGGAAGTACCTTGAGAAAGCAGTGAGCCAATTTCGCTGCGGAGTTGTTCAGTGTTAATTGGCTTGGTAAGATAGCGATCGATGCCAATATGGTAACCTCGTTCTTTATTTTCAATAATTGACAAAATAATGATCGGTATATCTGCGGTATGCGGATCGTTTTTGAGGACGGCGGCGACATCAAAGCCGTTAATTTGCGGCATCATTACATCTAGCAAAATTAAATCGGGACGGTGGATTTTGATTTGCTGGATTGCATCCATCCCATCTTTGGCTTCGCGGACGTTATAGCCTTCATTTTCTAGTTGTTGGCGCAACAGTTCGCGAATATTGATATCATCAT
Organism: Calothrix anomala FACHB-343; assembly: GCF_014696435.1. Classification (GTDB taxonomy): domain Bacteria; phylum Cyanobacteriota; class Cyanobacteriia; order Cyanobacteriales; family Nostocaceae; genus Aulosira; species Aulosira anomala_A. The sequence goes on from NZ_JACJQG010000035.1 coordinate 33,133, forward strand.
CGACTACCAAAATAGTTTTGCGGTTCTCATGCAAGACGGAATTGGTGACGATGACATGTTCTTTAAGCTGCTTCACCAATGCTTCGAGATTGAGATTAGCACTGGCTTTATGCTCGTTGGTGTAAAAGGGAATGAGGAAGGAGAATGTGCTACCTTTACCTGGTTCGCTTTCTACCCAAATTTTACCGCCGTGATGCTCAACAATTTGTTTGCAGATGGGTAAGCCTAAACCGGTACCTTTGGGTTTATCGGTGAGGGTGTCACCAACTTGGCGGAATTTCTCGAAGACTTTTGGCTGATCTTCTGGTGCAATTCCAATACCTGTATCGATGACGCTAACACAAACACCATCATGATGTTGTTTAAGACGACAGGTAATAGAACCAGATTGAGTAAATTTGACGGCATTAGATATCAGGTTGATCAAGACTTGCAACAGCCGATTGCGATCGCCTATTATTTGCGGTAATCCTGGTTCAATTTCCGTAATTAGCTGTAAGCCGTTAGTTTCAAATAATGCTGATGTAGAATTGCTTGCCCAGTCAATTAACTCACTGGGATCTACAGGCTCCATGTGCCATTCTACCTTCCCTGCTTCCATTTTGGCGATATCTAAGACATCGTTAATCAAGGATGTGAGCCGTTCAGCTTCGGAAACGATAATGTTAAGATTATCACCTACCCGCTTGATGGTTTTTTGCAATTTGCGATCGTCGGTTGTCAAGATGGGAAAGACATCGGTTTCGAGCTTTTCTTTAATAATCGAAGCAAAACCAAGAACAGAAGTTAGGGGTGTCCGCAGTTCGTGAGAAACCGTGGAGATAAAGTCTGTTTTCATCTTGTCAACTTCTTTTTCTGCGGTGATATCGCGAATTATTAAGGCGGAACCAAAGCAGGTAGGTGGTTCATTTTCTACGGTTTTCTTAAAGATTGCGGTTGCAACTGCTTGCCCAATTTTCTCCTTAGCTAAGGCAATTTCCGCCGCAAATACCTCTTGGGGATGAGACTGGGTTTGCTCAATTAAATGTCCTAAACCGGATATTGGTAATTCTCGATAATGTCCGTTGAGTTGGCTGGCTGTCAATCCATGCATAGTTAAAAAAGCTGGATTGAAGTGGGTAATTTGTCCAGTCACATCTGTCACCAGTAAAGCATCAGCGAGGTTATCTAAAATCGCGTTTAAACCTTGGGCTTCAGCTAAGGTATTTTGTAGGGCTGCTGTGCGTTCGGCTACTCTGGCTTCTAGTTCTTGATTGAGTTGTCGCAGAGCGATTTCTGCTTGCTTGCGGGCTGTAATATCGGTATTAATTTCCAGGATGGCGCTGGGTTGCTGGTTGATGTCGCGTTGCAATGTCCAACGGCTTTGGACGGTAATTTGTTTGCCATCATGGGTAAGGTGTTGGACTTCTCCTTCCCAATTACCTTGCTGTAATAACTCGGCGAGGATTAATTCTTTGGGTTGGGGAAAGATTTTTTGGATAAATTTGTAAATGTATTGGTCTTTGACTTCTTCGCGCTTCCAACCATAGAGTATTTCTGCGCCTTGATTCCAGTACAGAATTTTGTCGCTCATATCACGCACAATAATGGCATCGCTGGAATGATTCAACATATCCAGCAAGCGTTGATTTTTGGCTTCAGCCAATTTGCGTTCGTGAATATCTGTACAGGTACCAATCCATTCGCGAATACTTCCGTCTGCTTCTAATACGGGAACACCACATACCGAAAAATAGCGATAATTACCATCTTTACCCAAAAGACGATACTCAGTTTCATAAATACCTCGCTTCGCTACCGCCGTACTCCAAGCGTCAAAGGAATGGGGACGATCCTCAGGGTGAATAGCATCAATCCAACCCCAGTCAGTAACTTCTGCTTCCGTTTGTCCTGTGTAAGCCATCCAAGTCATCATTTCACTACTGATACCTAATCCTTCGGGAGTTGCTCCCCAAACAATTTGAGAGGTAGCTGCAACTAGGGAACGGTATCTTTCTTTGAGACGGCGATTTTCAGCTTCAGCTAATTTGCGATCGTGAATATCGGTACAGGTACCAATCCATTCCCGCACGCTCCCGTCATCTTCAATTACGGGAGCGCCCCAAACCCAGAAGTAGCGATAGTTACCATCTTTACCCCGGATGCGGTATTCAATTTGATATTGACTGAGGTTGGCGACAGCCTTACCCCAAGCTTCACCAGTGTAGCCGCGATCGTCAGGATGAACAGCCTCAATCCAACCGCCGTTTTCTGCTTCGGCTAAAGTTTGTCCTGTGTAGGCGATCCAATCTTCGAGTTCAAAGCAAATTCCTTCGGGGGAACTAACCCAAATAATTTGGGTGTTAGTCTTAATTAAGGAACGATATCTCGCTTCGCTCTGTTTTAAGCTTTTTTCTGATTGTTGGTGTTCTTGTTGGATTTGCTTGAAATCGCTAATATTCTCTACAATCGACCAAATTAGCGATTCTCCATCCTGCTCTATGATTTGTCCTGACACTTTGACAGGAACTAAATGCCCATCTTGATGAATTAACTTTTGTTCATGAGTCCCGTAGCAAGTAGTTTGTTGGAGTTGTTCTAATATATCTGGCTTGATGGGGTAGGGGAAATTGAGAGTTTCCGAGACAGTACGCCCCACAATCGCCGCATAGGCGGGATTAATGTAAATTATTGTCCCATCCATACGACAAAGTACCATACCCAGAGGACAGGTTTCTAATAGCTGACGGCTGTATTGCTCAATTTGGTTGGACATAGTTGTTCTCTGAATGATGGATTGGGGTAGAGTTGGGGCAATAAAACCAAGACAATAAGGTGGCGTAAAGTTTTAAGGAAATCGGATGGCGTTGGAAAATTTCGTAAATCTGCTCAGGAGTAGCAGCTGCCACATCTGGATTGTGTTGGGAAAGTTGCTGTAACATTTGAGTATGGCGTGCTAGCAGATCCGTTGGTTTGAGCATAGGAGTTGTGGAGGGAATAAAGCCTTCTGGATCGGCGGTGGGAGATGACTCTGTGGGAGAAATTACTGAGACGACAGGGTCAGAAATGTTGCTATTTTTTGGTTCAACAACTTCTACCATTGCCGAATCTACAGGAATCTGAATCCAAAATTCCGTACCTTGTCCTGGTTGAGAACGACATTTAAGAATTCCCTGGTGTTTTTCCACAACAATTTGATGGCTAATTGCCATGCCTAAGCCAGTACCTTTACCTAGTTCTTTGGTAGTAAAAAATGGATCGTAAATGCGCCGCATGACTTCCTCTTCCATTCCCGGGCCATTATCAGCAATGCGAATTACTACCCAGCGATCGCTCAGGAGTTCTGTACGAATGGTAATTTGGGGTTGAGTGAATTCTTCAGGATTGTTGACTATGGACTCTTCTAAAGCATCAATGGCATTAGAAAGGATATTCATAAATACCTGATTCAACTGTCCGAGATAGCATTCAATCAGGGGGAGTGAGGCATATTCTTTGATAATGGCAATTTCTGGACGATTGGTAGCTGCTTTCAGGCGATGGCGAAGGATCATCAGCGTTCCATCAATGCCATGATGAATGTTGACGGGTTTCTTTTGAGATTCGTCATGGCGGGAAAAGTTTTTCAGCGATTGGACAATTTCGACGATGCGATCGCTCCCCATTTTCATCGAATCAAGTAATTTGGGGAGATCCTCCATAATAAATTCCACATCGATATTGTCTAGCTCTGATTCCAAATCTGCTGGGGTAACAGTTAAGAATTTTTGATACACCTGCAACAGATGCAATAAGTCTTGGGCATAGTCGGTAACATATCTTAAATTACCGCAAATAAAATTTACAGGGTTATTGATTTCGTGGGCGACTCCGGCGATGAGTTGTCCTAAGCTGGACATTTTTTCGCTTTGAATTAACTGGGTTTGAGCTAATTGCAAATCGTGGAGAGCTTGTTGCAGTTTTTCGGTTTGGGCTTTGGCTTGGGCGGTAGCTTGAATACTGTGTTCGTAAAGTAATGCTTTTTCAAGAGCGATCGCAGTTTGGGAAGCAAAGATACTCGCCAGTTTCAAGTGTTCTGCTTTGTAAGCATCGATCCGATCTGCACCAATAGCGATCGCGCCTAATATCCGTTCTCTAGCGCGTAAGGGTACGCAAATCAACGCCTGAATATTATTCTCTCGCCATAATCGCGGATCGGCTGGTACATTATTGATCAATTCGGCTCTACCAGATTGAACAATATCCCCGATAATTCCTTTACCCGGTTTTGGTTGATTGTACTGACAGAAATCGCCAAAATCAGCCAAAGTTTCAAAAGCTGTAGCATCTGCATTCAAAAGTAAAATTGTACCGCCAGAAGATTCCATTAATTGACTCATTTCATGCAGCACGAGTTGAGCAATTTGTCGCCGATCTAAACTAGTGGTAAGTTGAGTAGAAATATCTTCAAATAAATCAATTTCCTGATATCTTTCTAATAATTCTTTGGCTAATTCTTTCTTTTCGGCTTCTTGCTTGGCTAGCAATGAAAGCAAATTCGCCACTAAAGTTGCTGGTTGTGCGCCCACAACCCAACCGATGATTTCTCCTGACACTTCAATGGGATAGCGGTTAGCAACCAGATGCTCTCCCATAGTCAAGATTTTTGTCCCGTCTAGTAGTTCCACCGCGATCGCTATGTTGAATTGATTAGCGAAGTTTTGCAACAAAGATGGTAACTCTGGTTTATTGAGAATTCTTTTGAGGTTAACTGCTGACATGAAATACCTCATCTACAACAGATAGGTTAGGGCATACGCAAACGTACCCTGAAATGGGTAAACGCTTGGGGAGTAGTCCACTAAAAGGGCGACTAGATAGCAAGTGATATTCTAGTAAGCTCGGATTAGACATAATCGTGTAAGACCTCGGTAGGGAGCAATCCTCAAAGGGCAGTGATTAGCCCAAGAATCCTCGCCGTTCTACGGCGACGGAGTGTCAATAAGAGTAGTTTTCCCAGAAAGGTTGAAGGCGTAACATTAGATTTGGGCATTGGGCATGGGGCATGGGGCATTGGGAATTGGGCTTTTAAGTTGCACAATCCATCGTGAGGGCTGTTGACGGTTGATGGTTGACGGTTGACGGTTGACTGTTGACAGCCTATTAGTTATGCAATTTAGACGCCCATTAGCTTAAACCAACCTTGTCTTAAGCTAAAGGTAGAGAAAATTCAAATTTACTACCCAGTCCTTTTTGACTTTCTACGTGAATTTTGCCGCCTTGGAGTTCAACTAACCGTTGAGAGATGGTTAAACCAATACCTGTACCCCCAGAATGGCGATCGCGCGATGTATCCGCACGCCAAAACCGCTCAAATACATGGGGTAACTCTTCCGGCGCAATTCCAATACCTGTATCTACAACTGCAATCCACAGGTATTTTGAGTCAACCCAAATATGAATGGTAATTGTACCTTGAATGGTATAACGGACTGCATTACCCAGCAAATTTACCAGTATTTGTTCGGTGCGGTCTAAATCAGCCAACACAAAAGGCAGTGTAGGCGGGCATTCTAACAGCAGGGTCGGGCCATCTTCTAATAATTGGTCAGTAAATTTTTCTACTAATGATTCTAATAAAGGACGAATATTGACGCGCTGGATATTAATCGCTAAAGAACCAGCTTCCGCCTTAGAAAGTTCTTGCAGGTCGTTCACCAAGCGCTCTAAACGCTTAGTTTCTTTGGCTAATCTGCGATAAACATCTGCTGATGGTTCAATTTCGCCATCAGCGAGTTGTTCTAAGTAACCACGAACAACTGTTAGGGGTGTTCGTAGTTCATGGGTCATATCTCCAATTAATTCCCGCCGTCTAGTTTCCACTCCTTGTAAACTATCAGCCATGCGGTTAAAACTCGCACCTAATTGGTTAATTTCGGGAATATCAGATATGGGTAATCTGGCTTCAAAATCACCGGAAGCATACTGTCGGGTAATTTGCTCCATATCGGTCAATCCCTGCATGATCCGGCGAGATACCCAGTAACTTAATCCCCCAGCTGCTGTTGTCCCCACTAATACTGACCACAGAGTACTGCGTTGCCAAGCTATTTCAAATCCTTGCACTAATTCAGTGCGGATATCAATTAAATCTACCCCTTCATCTTCTAATCGTTCTAGGTGGAGAACAAAAAACCGGGGAGAGGAGATTTTACTAATGATCACCAGACTAAATACGCCTACTACCATCACTACCAAGTGTGAAAATAACAGGCGTGATGTTAAAGGTAAGGACTTTGTCCAAGGCCAACCCTTTTTCATAATGTTTAGCTCATGGTGGAATCATCAAATTTATAGCCTACTCCCACAACAGTTTTAATAAAAGTAGGATTAGATGGATCTGGTTCAATTTTTTTCCGCAATCGCGCTATATGCGTATCAACTACACGCTCATCACCAAAAAAGTTATCACCCCAAAGTTTGTCAATTAATTGGCTGCGGTTCCACACTCTACCGGGATTGCTGACAAAGGTAGTTAACAAGTTAAATTCTAGAGTTGTTAAGTCTAAGACTTCCGCTTGTTGGGAATCTAACTGGCGGCTAGCTGTACGCTGGTCTACATCGACAATAAAATGTTGGCTGCGATTGACTTGATTTTGTCCCCCTTGGCGGAGACTACGGCGTAACAAGGCGCGCACTCTCGCCACTAATTCTCTGGGGCTGAAAGGCTTAACCATGTAGTCATCAGCACCAGTAGATAAACCAATTACGCGATCGATTTCCTCACCTTTAGCTGTGAGCATTAAAATATAAGGATCTTTTACACCTGGTTTTTGGCGAATTCTGGCACAAACTTCTAACCCATCTAAACCAGGAATCATTAAGTCTAAAATGATTAAATCTGGTGGTTGCTCTTGAAACATCCGCAAAGCATTGACACCATCACGACTAATTCGGCAAATAAATCCTTCTTTTTCTAAAGTTAATTGGATTAATTCCGCAATATCTATTTCATCTTCAACTATTAAAATATCCATTTCTATTAAAGAAAGTATTATACGCAGAGAAATTCCCAAATTTTAATTTTCAACTAATCATCTGACATATTATTTATCGCATTTTGTCAATATGTCGTTAGCAAAAGTTTTCCATCATTTCTAAAGTCCTATTAAACAGTAGAATTGGATAAAGTGCGATAATTGTATCCCGATTTAGCATCTTTTTGAATGTATTGTTTAATGCTATCTAAGTCAATAAAATAGTCAGCGACATCAATCAAGTTATCGCTGGTCATCGCCCGCAAACTCACAACTTCTACCCTCGCACCGGTGCTGGTTACAGCATTGACTGCATAAGCTAAATCGCCATCGCCACTAACTAATACCGCAGTATCGTAGTAGGGCGCTAAATTTATCATATCTACAGCAATTTCTACATTCAAATTAGGTTTTTTATAACTCTCTACAGGTTGGAATTCTTTAGTGACGACGCGATAACCATTCCGCCGCATCCAAAACAGAAAACCCTGTTGCTTTTCTTGAGAACGCAGCCGGATTGCTGGTGGTCGTGACATATCAATACCAGTATAGAAAAAAGCCCGTAATAAACGGGAATTTTCTGTTAATCTACAGAGTAGTTTGAGATAATCAATTTCTAAACCCACTTGCAAAGCTGCATGAAAGAGATTGATTCCATCAATAAAAATAGCTACGCGACCGCGATGAATTCCTTGGAATAGTGAACTTGATGCTGTGGAATTTGGTTTTTTAAGTAGGGAACTTTCTGGTTCATGATTGATGAACCGTTGTTCTTTGCCAGATAAATCCTCATTGAGAGGTTTATCTTTTTCTTTTTCTGTGGTAAATGTATTAATATTCATTGGCCGATCCCTCTAGATTATCTAGTACAAAAGGTTTTTGGGCAAGTTAGCAGTGAAGATTCAGTACTAATTTATTAGCCTAGCAATGCTGCTAAAAATTAATAATTGATTAAGGTTTACCATCTTGGTGTTGTAGATTTGCCACTACTTACCGCAAAGTTAGGTAAATTCCTGTAAAGGGCAATTCGTTATTATCTTTTTAGATTTCAGATATCTCTCCTGCTTGGTTTATTTATGCACCTGCTATCCTAACAGTAAATACCATACTGTTAATTGCTGCTAATAAACCTGATCGCTGGTGGTGGTGCAGATTTGCAGTGCAATATCTGAAATTTATGACATATTGTCAAGTTAGATTTAACAAAATTTCCCCAATATTTATGAGTAGACTGCTATTTATCCAATCAAATTGACTGTTAGTTTTGCACAGAACACGCAGATTCAAGGCGTTCAGAGGACTGTGACTGAAGCGCTTGAGCAGTCTATTCACCTTTATTTGTATTGTACATCCATATCTAAATTAGCTAAAGGGAAAATTGGAATGGGGCATTGGGCATTGGGCATGGGGCATTGGGCATGGGGCATTGGGCATTGCCATGCCCTCTAGAATATTTTTGATGTGCCGTAAACCCTATTTAAATTAGTATAAGAATCCCCCAGCCAGAGTTTTAGCCTGGTGGGGGAAGGTTGTATTAGGGGTTAGGGGTTAGGGGCGAGCAATTTTTTGATGAGGAATACCTTGTGAATCTGTCTTTCCCATGACGCCAGTTCGCTCAAGTCGGGAAACCCGCCCACGCGACTGGCTCCCCAATGCCCAATGCCCCATGCCCCATGCCCTATACTTCTGGATTATCTTGGGAGAATTTCTTATGAATGCTTCTAGTCTGCTGTCCGTTAGCAGAAGTTGCTGTCATTAGATATTCGATTAAGCTGTCAGAATAGGGAATGCGGAAATGGAAAGTACCATCTGGCTTGAGTTTGATGGGATGTCCGGCGATGTTGACGGTTGCGTCTGGTTCGGTTGCGCCGTGAATAATGATTTCTGCGTCGGCGACAAACCAAAAATCAGGATAGGGACGGCTGAAGACACGCACAGTGCTAGAACGTGCTAGCGTTACCCAAGGTTCGCTTTCTTGTTGATAGCCAATTTCGACGATGTAGTCTCTATCGCTGTTGGGAATGGCGACAAAGCGATCGCCTGAAAATACCTCACAATCGTACTGTTGTACTAGCTGGGGATGTTGATAACTCAAGTCGAGATGGGTGACATCGTACAGCTTAATTGTCAGTTGGGAAATTCCACTATTATTTAATAGTTGCTGTTCAGTTTCCGCAAAGTACCAAGTCACATAAGCCCATTTGGCTGTGCGGGGTGTGAGTGTAATAGTACTTTCTATCGGTTCGCGATCTGTCTCTAGTAAGCCAGCATTTTCTGGATCTTCTGTACCAACTGGACTGAAAAAGCGCACGGTTTGCGATCGCGCGATCGCTATCCAATTTTCGCCATCTGCAGCATAGCCAATTTCGGCGATGTAATTGCGATCGCTCACAGGAATTTCGATGACGCTACTTTCGGTTGCGGAATCAAATTCATATTGCTGGATAAACTGCGGGGTTTGGTAGCTGAGATCGATTCCCGTGACATCATACAACCGCAAGCTTAATTGACGACCTGATTGTTGCAATACTTGCTTGTTGACATCAGAAATTTGCCATGAGACTTGAGCCGATTTTGCGCTTTGATGTGTGAAGGTAATACTGTCTTGGAGATTATCGGCTAAATCATCATCATTATCTTCACCGGGTAAAGCGGGGTTGCTAAATACACGCACAGTCGGGGAATGGGCAATTTTCACCCAGCGATCGCCTGTTGTGACATAGCCAATTTCGGCGAAGTAATTGCGATCGCTTGCGGGAATGGCTATAAAGCGATCCTGTGCTGTATCGTCACATTCATATTGCTGCACCAAATGGGGAGTCTGATAACTCAAATCGATATCAGTCACATCGTACAGTCGCAGCGCTAACCGGGAATCAGCATCTTCTATTGCTTGTTTTTCATTGTCAGAAATGTGCCAAGATGCATAAGCCCATTTCGGTGTATGGGGTCTGAGGTTAACGCTATCCTTGACATTACCATTTGTCGCTGCACTAACTTCTGCTGTCTCTACTGGTGCATCGCTGATATTATCATTAACTTCCACATCTGGATTATTGCCAGAAATTGATGCCCAAGCGCCAATTCCTACACCAGCTGCTACTGCTGCGCCACCAGCTAATGCGCCTAAGTTACCCAGAGATACATCTTCTGGTGCATTTGCAGATGTTTCATCTGTTTGTTCTGGGAAATTTGAGACGATTTCGATGATTTCTTCTTCTGTATCGTCAGGGAATGATTCTGCTGCGTCTGCAACCGCATCTAATGCTAAGTCTTGAACATCAGCTGTATCGGGAATTGTCGCGGCTGTCTCAATGACAGGTAAATCTACATCTGCTGTTTGTTCCGTCACATCTGCTACATCATGTATAGTCGCATCTGTGTCAATTACGGGTAAGTCTACATCTGTTATCTGTTCGGGAATGTCTGGTAAATCTGGGATTGTCGCGGCTGTTTCAATGACAGGTAAATCTTCATCTGCTGTCTGTTCCGTCACATCCCCAACATCGGGAATTGTGGCGGCTGTTTCAATTATCGGTAAATCTTCACCTGCTGTCTGTTCCGTCACATCCGCAACATCGGGAATTGTCCCTGCTGTTTCAATCACGGGTAAATTTTCGTCTGCTGTCTGTGCGGTTACATCTGTGGGAATTGTCCCTGCTGTATCCATCACAGGTAATTCAGACTCTGGTGCATCCCAGATAGCATAATTGCTGTTACCGATAGAAGTATTTTGCTCGGTAGAATTTGCTACTGTATCAGCAACACCAGCTGCTATGGCTGCACCTCCTAAAGCGGCACCGCCAATTGTGGCGATCGCATCTACATTATTAGACTCTAACGGCGGTTGTTCTTCTGCCGCGTTTTGAATATCCGATGCTACTACTTGCTGCCCAGAATTCTCAGTACCTAGAGATGGTTCTTCCTCTTTGGCTAAATCGCTGTTAGTTGCTGGGGCTTCTGGTATGTGGGGATAGGAAGTATTTACAACTGCTGCTGGGGCTTCTGCATCCCAAGCATTGTCATCATTAATACTAACATCCTCAGTCGATGTATTTAGAGATATCGGTTGTGATGGTGGTGCAGTCGGTACTGATTCTACATCTTTATCTGCTGTTTCCGCTTCTGGCGAGGGTTTTTTGCGGGAAAACACAAACCAGCTACCTAAACCACCCAGTAACAACAAAGGTAATAGAATTAACAATGGCGTTGGTAAAGTGCCATTGTTACTCGCAGCAGAATTTACTGATGACTCGTTAGGCGCAGCAGTTGTATTTGCATCGGCGGTGGTAGTTGTCGCCTCAGATACAGGTGAGGTATTAGTTGCAACCGTTGTCGCTTCTGGTGTTGGGGCGTTCGCGGTAGCTAATGTAGGTAATTGTCCTTGAGCGATCGCGGCGGCTTCTGATGTTCTGGCTGTTTCGATGGCTTGCTGTCCTGGAGGTGCGATCGCAAAGCCTAAAAAACTAGCCGCGCCAAGGCTGGGATTTTTCTTGTAGACGTAAACTAAAGGTTGGGAAAAGACATATTTTTCTTCTGTGGGCGTAGCTTTATCTATGGGGACAACCCGCACGCCAGGTATTTGCGATACTTGATTAGCTAAGGCATAGCTAATTCCGTCATTACCCAATTGTTTGACAATTTCTACAGTATTATCATCAGTCACTTGAGTTGCTGTAGAACCTGTAGCAAAAGTAGCCGCCTTAAAGGCTGGATAAGTCCGAAAAGTATTGCGAGTGTCGCTAGTTGTCGGACGATCGATCAGACGGATTTTACCCTTAACACCGCCAACTTCCGACCAATCTGTAATTCTTCCTCGGAAAATCCGCGCAAATTCTCTACTACTCAAGCCACCTTTAAAAGGATTGTCCGCACCGACAATCACCGCTATTTTTTCTCGGTACAAGCGCACTTGCTCTAAACCTTGTGCCCGTTCTTCTTTCGTCAAGCCACGACCTAATGCGGCGATATCTACACTACCATCTAGTACAGCTTTCAGTGCCGCCTTAGTACCATTCGCTTGAACTTCAACCTTCGATCCAGAAAATTGCTGTTCAAAACTTTGTTTGAGGTTTTGGTTGATTGCATTCAAGGCACTTGAGCCATCAATCCGCACTGTAGTCCCATTTTCTACTGTTGTTGGTAAGGGAAAAGCGGGAGCATCAGTTGCAGATTGTGCCAGTATCTGTTTTGGTACTAAAAGATTTACAGCCATAGGCATAGTACCCACAGCCAGCAGTAATGCCAAACGGAATATTGCACTATCTTGTTTCGATTTTTGCCACATATGCTCCTTATCAGGGTACAGAAATACAGAAATTCGGCCAGCTTTAACGTTATGTTTATATACGATTAAATAGGAGACGCGCTAATTATACATCTCCATAAACTTTCTTCTAAATTTACTTTGAACCTGATTCTGGACGTAATACTGCGTCTAACTTTATCTTGTCTGCCCTCCAGATTCATAGACTGTTTATTTTTTTTAAAGTATCTCAGCTGTAGGTTTCCAGCCAAGTTTGCAGATATGGCTGCTGAAAGTTGACTGTTGACCGTTGACTGTTAACCGGGTTTTATTTTAGCTTGATGTCTTAATCTCTCTGGCTACAGCTATCAGGGACTTGCAAATAAAAAAATATTCCAATCATTAACTTACCAAATCCGCAACTCGTAGGGGCGGGGTAACCCATTGGTGTCAACTTAACGCGAAACCCACTTGGTGAAGAGGTTTCGCCCTCACTCCCAGCCCCTCGCTTACCCAATAAACCGCCGTCACCCTCGAAGGGTGCGGCTAATTGAACATGAGCTTACCTGCGTGGGCTAAGAAAATCTAGCCCACGCAGGTGGGCTTTGTAACGTTAGCCCCAGGCTTACAGCCTGTGGGCGATCTGTTGGGTAAGTCAGAGATACTTAAGTTGACACAGGTGGGCGTAACCCCGCCCCTACGAGTTGGCATAATTTATTTTTTGGAGTTCCCTAAGTACAAATATTTTCTTTAGTTGAATTTACCAAGACTGAAGTAGCGAAAATTTTCTTGATTATTCAATGCTCAATAGTCAATGGTCATAGAGACGCGATTAATCGCGTCTGTACAATTGTCCCCCTTGTCTCCCTTGTCCTCCTTGTCCTTCTTCCTAACCCCTAACCCCTATTTTGAACGCCATTGAGGAACATGGGCACAAATTTCTCCATAAATGCTTGAGGATCTCGTTCCCATGCTTTTTGGGCAACTTGAAGCCTTGTGAATTGCAATTCCGGTGCTAGCAATGTTTGTGGTAACCGTTCCATTAGGTATTGGGGACGTTGCCATACAGGCATAGTATTAGCCACATCCATTAACTTAGCAACTCGTCGCAGTTCTGCACCTAAGGTAATATCCATCCCAGACTCAAAAGCCGCTTGTTCAATTGCTGCATACTTGCACTTGGCTTGCTCAACTTTTTGCCGATGTTCTGGGCTTTTATCTGCTATTTGTGCTAACCAACGATTACCCCAGCGCACATGTCCGGCTTCCTCTGGCAAAATCCTTTCTATGGTTTCGCGAATTTTAAGATTTTCTTCAGTTTGTGGTGCTTGTTTTAATGCATATATGTGAGCAGAGAAATACTCACAACCACGCTTTTCGGTAATGTTAATCGCTGCTAACCCAGAAATTACAGCGTCTTCTAAGTCAGTTTTGGTATTGAAGTAGTCTCGATCTATGAGGCGATCGAATTCGTCGATATAAGAAGTCCCTGGTGGTTTGCCAATATCTGCCCCTAAATCTACCAGCAAATCTGTCAGCCACATAGCATGACGCGCTTCATCAGATATATGGTGTGATAAATCTTTAATCAGTTCCTTGGGCTGTCCATCTAGCTGTTCAATTACCTCTGTCAAGTCTTTGCAACTGCGTTGTTCGCTGTATCGGTAGCGGTTGAGGATAATTAAATGCAATTCGCGATCGCTTACTACTCTTTTGAGAATATCGCGCGCGCTCATTCCGTTCGGAGATTTTCTGGGATAGATAACTGTCATAGTTGGATTAACTTTTGTTAACTATGTTTTCATCTGCTTTTGATGGTAACTTAGTTACCTTTGATCAAACAGCAGCAAGCTGGAGAATCTTACTTCTCAGTAAAATCCCTGCCTTCTCGAGAATCAACTCATCGGCAATTTCCCAGAAATTACGGTTTTGGACTTTCTGAGAATTTCCCCCTCAAATATAAATAACTGTAATAAACCAGCAATTGACCTTAAGACAGGCTTATATCTTTTTGGAGAACATCCTGAAGCTAGATGCCTATGCATAATAAGCATTTGCGGCTGATGCCATATAGTTTTCTTCCGCGATAAAGTAATATTTATTGTTAAGTTTTGTTGCAAAAATCTATTTTGTAGCTGTTGTTACAGAATTGTTTGCTATATTAATTAAAAGAAAGACGAAACCAATTATTTATAACTAAAAAATAGAGAGGACTAGGTTATGTCTATTGAAGAAAAATCTCGTGCAATTATGGTGCGTCAATATCAAGAAGTAAAGAAACGTCAACAATCGATGCTGATGCGTAGCGCACAAGAACTTGGTCTTCCTGAAGAAATGTCTCATTATTGGAATCCTATTCAAGGTAAAGTAGACCAAGCTTCGCGTACACTTTATGGCAGTAGCCACGCTGGTATGAGTTAGGTTGGAAGTGTAATTTAGCTGAGTTCAAGGAGAAACAAATACACCATGACTGATAAATCAGGTGTCTCAGCTTTAATCAAAACCCCCTTAATTTGAAAGGGGGTTTTGCATCCTGATAACGATTAACTTAAAAAAAAAGCCACCCTCAGGGGTGGCTTAAAAATTAGCAGCAAGAAATATTCAGTTGCAAAAGGTAGAAAACTTATCTCTTCAGCTTTCTTTCCTGATGCCTGCTGATGCTAGTTATCAAAATTAGCAATCGTAGTACAGATAAAATTCGTAAGGATGAGGACGTAGTTGTAACTGCTTAACTTCGTTAACTAGCTTGTACTCAATCCAGTTTTGGATAAAGTCTTCTGTGAATACACCAGTATCTGTTAAGAAAGCATGATCGTTTTCCAGCGCTGACAATGCTAAATCTAGAGAACCGGGCGTAGAAGGAATCTTCGCCAGTTCTTCTGGAGATAGTTCATAGATGTTCTTATCTAAAGGTTCGCCGGGATGGATTTTATTTTTGATACCATCAATACCAGCACAAAGCATAGCAGCAAACGCTAAGTAAGGGTTAGAGGTAGCGTCTGGACAACGGAACTCTAAACGCTTGGCTTTGGGGTTATTACCAGACAGAGGAATCCGCACAGAAGCAGAACGGTTACCTTGGGAGTAAGCCAAGTTAACTGGTGCTTCATAACCAGGTACTAGACGCTTGTAAGAGTTGGTGGTGGGGTTGGTGATTCCCAATAATGCTGGTGCGTGTTTGAGGATACCACCGATGTAATACAGTGCCATTTCGCTCAAACCAGCATATTTATCACCGCCAAATAGGGGTTTACCATCTTTCCAGATAGACTGGTGACAGTGCATACCCGAACCGTTATCACCAAAAATGGGTTTTGGCATAAAGGTGACGGTTTTACCATATTTTCTGGCAACGTTCTTGATGACATATTTGTAAGTCATCAGCCAGTCTGCTGCTTCGATTAGCTTACCAAATCTAAAACCCAGTTCGCATTGACCACCGGTGGCAACTTCGTGGTGCTGCTTTTCAATGGGTACGCCGCAAGCTGCCATTGTTAACAGCATTTCTGTACGGATATCTTGGAAGCTATCAGTGGGCGGTACTGGGAAGTAGCCTTCTTTGAAGCGTGTTTTATAACCTAAGTTGGGACTTTCTTTTCTACCTGTGTTCCAACGACCTTCTACAGAATCTACATGGTAGTAGCCTTCGTTAGCGGTTTGGTCATAACGGACATCATCAAAAATGAAAAATTCGGCTTCAGGGCCAAAGAAGGCTGTGTCACCAAGTCCTGTAGAAACTAAGTAGTCTACGGCTTTTTGAGCAATAACGCGGGGACAGCGATTATACCATTCGCCTGTGCGAGGTTCTTTAATGCTACAAATTATACTTAGTGTTGGCTCTTTCATGAATGGATCGATCCAGGCAGTGTTTGGATCGAGAACCATTGTCATGTCTGACTCTTCGATGCCTTTCCAACCCCGAATACTGGAACCGTCGAAAGGTACACCATCAGTGAATGAACTCTCATCGATTTGGTTATGGTACACAGTGAGGTGCTGCCATGTCCCTGGTGCATCGATGAATTTGAGATCAATCATCTGAATTTTTTCGTCTTGAATTCTTTTCAAGACTTCTTGTGGGGTTGTCATTGTTACTCCTTCTCTGCCAATTAAATAAACTCAACCTAGAATCTTCAAAGCTTGCTGACCCTGCTGAGATGAACCCAATTGTGACACACCTGGAATATCCTAATGATAGGAGATTAAGAAAATTTGTAGTTTTTGTTACAGTTCTTTTAGTTTCCGAGTTATTTAACCTTTCTGTAACATCTGTACAAAACTCAAACATATCATCTCATAGGGGGCAACTTTGGCATAAAATCCTTAAGTAGCGGATAGATTGTTTTGTGCCGAAATCTATATTGTAATTGGCACAAAAAATGACTGTGCATAAAAGCAGCCAAATAAATATCAAACCATAGATAGTATTGATTGGGAGAAACCAGAATGCGCGATGCAGTAACAACTTTAATTAAGAATTATGACGTAGTTGGACGGTATTTTGACCGGAATGCGCTCGACAGCCTTAAATCCTACTTTGATAGTGGTACTGCAAGAGTTCAAGCTGCGGGAGCAATCAATTCCAATGCAGCTGCAATTGTCAAGCAGTCTGGTGCTAAATTATTTGAAGAATTGCCAGAGTTGATTCGCCCTAGCGGGAATGCTTATACAACTCGTCGTTATGCAGCTTGTCTGCGCGATATGGATTACTACTTGCGCTATGCTACATACGCGCTAGTGGCTGGCAATACCAATGTATTGGATGAGCGGGTACTACAAGGGTTGCGCGAAACTTACAATTCTTTAGGCGTACCCATCGGCCCTACAGTACGCGGCGTACAAATTATGAAGGATATCGTCAAGGCACAAGTAGCAGCAGCAGGCGTGGCTAATACCGCCTTTGTTGATGAGCCATTTGACCATATCACTCGCGAATTGAGCGAAACCGATATCTAAATCTCTGGGGCGGGCAATTGTCCACCCCTTAATCATATTAATGGCGATCGCTCTTCAAAACTTTTGGCAAGAGCGATCGCTTTTTTCGTAATACATAAAACTGCGATTAATCCAAAAAATTAAAGGATAAATTAACATTTGCAGATTTGCTAATTAATCTGCTTTTGTCAATGAGCAATTTTGCGGATACAAAAATATCAATGGGGGTCTTCAATTTTGAATTGTAAAATTTTGAATTCCCCAAGAGTGAAGATGGCAGCGAGGAAAATTAGTTACAAAAATTAATAATATTCAATCAGTAACGGCCCTTCGGGAATGAAGCGAGAGGTAAAGTTAGTTTTTTTACCTAAAACTTTTAAAGCAGCTACAGGGATGGGTGCTTTTAACGGTTTTAACTCTTTGACTTCCCAAAAAATTGCCCAAGTAGGTTTATCTGTTGCAGTCGATGGCGGACGAAACTGAGATTTACCTGCATATCTACCATTGCGCGAATTTCCATGACCAATATATAAACCTTGCCAAGCAGCTTCTGAGTTTAGCGGTTGATTAACACAGTTAGAAGCGTAAATTAATACTTCTACTTCTTTATCTCCCCGTAATTCATCGGCTTTACGGAAGACTTCAAAAGCCATGCTACCAAAAGCGACTTTAATTGTTTCATCGCTGAGTTCGTTTTCTAGCTTTTCCATTGTTTCCAATGCAGATAGCAAGTGCATCTCCGGAACAGGTGCCAGAATTGCAAAGGAATTTGTTTTAGCCATGTTCTGTCCCCATATCTTAGCCTTGTCATTATAGTTACGTTTCTGGGAAACCTAAAGGAACACAGATGAAGATAACTGCGATCGCCCTAAATCCGGCACAATAGAATCCCCAGAGAGTTAAAACTGGTCATCGCGGATCTGAAAATTAGACTCCTTACCAAGGAAGCCAGTTATTTGCTTAATCCAGTTTGCAAGGCGGTTGAATTTATGCTCAATCGCTTTATCTGTGGCGTTAAGCCGATAATCGAGAAATACTTTTTTCTCAGAATATTCAGTTAGATGGATATCTAATTTCTTCTCGGTATCGTGAAACCGAATGGCCAGTTTATCTTCAAGCTGATCCATCGTTGTTAAAATGCTGGTTTCAACTTTGGTAATTTTGGCGTTGATATTTGACTCGACTTGAGAAAGTCGATAAATTGCGCCGATGATTAAAAGCAGTCCAGAGATAACAGTAATTGCATTATTAACATCAATTTTCATCTGCTTCAAAAGACAATATTTTTTTAATGCTAATTGTTGTTCTTCCTAAATAAGTATTAGGAAAAAATTCTAATTTAAACCTACCCTTAGGCGGGAGTTCGATTTCTTGATTACTGAAGCCGACTATATAAGAGCCAGAGATTACCCTACCCGGATAATCAATCAAAATGCGTTCTATACGTCCAGCACTTCTATAATTTCGGGTAGGATTTGCTTGAACGCTAATAATTAAATTAGTATCGCTGCTATCAAATACGTAAGGAAAAAGAATAGACTGAATTTGTCTTAAATCCAGCCTATACTCATTCTTAAACACTAGCTGTGTTTCAATCATCACTTTGTAACGAGTGAATATGTCCGTCCGTTGGGACTAACAAAACTAGTCGGCTTCTTACTAGCACCTTGTAAAAATTTCTTAATGTCAGAAATATTAGCGCTAGCGGGAACTGGAACACTCAAGTATTTAACTGCAACGCCTTTTTTTGATGCAGCGCTGCTGTTAGTACCTGGTAGGGGCACTTTAATACGTTTTGCGCCAACAGAACCACGAACGGCGACTTTAACGTCTTTCTTACCCTTGCTAGTTTTGGACGGTTTACGGGTAATTGTCGCCTCTTGGACAATTTTAAATCCAAGTTTTTCGGCGACTGAGCGCAACATATAAACATACTGAGATTTTGCGCCAGCACCTTGTCCAGTACCAGATTTAAACAAAACAGTAGCCCTAGGGCCTAATTTTTTACCTGCCATCTAATTACCTACCTATCTATTAATAAGTTGTGGATAGTCATTAATTAGATTTAGAGATAATCAATGGCATGAACAGTAACATCACCATTGGTTGCGGCTGAGGTGGTAAATGGTAAGTTACCTGAAATAGTTGCACTTCCAGTTTCTAAATCAAACTGAATTTGAATATTATTAGGCTGATTTTCTGCTGGAGTTACCGCTTTTTCTGCTGCTGCAAGCAAGCTTGCCATTTCTAATAGTGCTTCTGGTAATGTATCTGAGGCTAAGTCACCACCACCATTAGCAAAGGTTGAATAGGTAGAACCTAAATAATCAGATACAACAATATCAATTGCGCCACCAGCACCAATAGAAGTTGTTACAGGTAAAGTTGCTGCTACAGCAATTGTTCCCGTATCAAAACTGACTGTAGTCGAAATATTACGTCTAGGTGTCAGTCCTGGGTTAGCACCATTGCGAGAATTTTCAGCAGCATCCAACGCTCTACAAATTTCAAAAAAAGCAGCAGGTAATTGAGTAGATTTTAAAGTTCCGGAAGTACCTGGATCAAAAGTAGACATCTTGTCCTCGTCGTAATAAATGTAATAGCCGTACTTGTAATCAGTCATAGCCGGAAACATCCCCAAATTGGGGGGAATAAACTGAGTTACTGTCTTTGGGGTTAATGTCAAAGACAGCAACTCAGATGATGGAGTAGGAATTACAAGCCGATTATTAACAACAGTGGTACTAAAACTAGTTCGCTCCAAAACCGTATTTACTGCTGGTGGTAGTTCATCAATAGCTGCACTCCAGTCAGTATTAATACTATTCCCTGATGGGGTAATTGCACTATCTCCATCATTACCACTATCAGTAATAGTATTGTCTCTATTTTGAATAATTGATTTTATTGAAGTAGATGGAAGAAATATATACCAGTTTCTCTTCCATTTAAAGGCTATTTTAATTCTCTTTTTTAAGAGCTTTTTAATTAACTGTAACAGATACTTTTCTGAATAATGTATAAGTCTAGCAAACGTAATTAATTTAACGGCTAACCTACCATTAACAACAAAAACAGTATCAAGTTCTACTATCCTCATTTTTTATCTCTTAACTTTTTAGTCCAAGTTGGCACAGTATCTTTTTGACCTGTGGGGAAGAATTGACAGAGTGTAGGAGTTACTGAAACTTCTTTATAATTCTCATTAGAATTAGTAGTTTCTGGTGATTTAATACCTTTTAAATAATCCGGTTCTACATATAGCAATAGCGCTCTTAATACTCGTAAACACTCAGATTCAGTTTTACACCAGACAATAATTTTAGAATTATCATTTAATGTCTGAATACCTCTGTATCTACCTTTCTCATAGTCGGGGAAATTAGGACTGTGATTTTGGTTATACCTGTAGTGGGGTAGTATCAAAGTCCATCGGCTTCTACCTATTTTTCCGTTGCCTAAATTCTCTGCATATTGAATAGCTAATTGAGGTCTTTGACGGGTGCGAGTCTGCCAATAATCAGGTACAGATAAATAAGCTTCAAATTCTTTATTTTTAGCTAAACAAAGTTCAGAATTAGCTTTAAATAATTCCTCATATTCGCCGATGATTGTTGACGAATTACTTGCTGTACCAGTCTTGTTAGCTATGGCTTTAACAGTTTCAGTAACTCTTTTAACTTCCCATTCACCTTGTTCATTCTTAGTACATTGGCAAACAGGAACTTGAACAGGAATAAATTTCACATCCGCATCCTCACCTGGTTTGCCATCAACACCATTACGTCCATCAACGCCAACACCGTTACGCCCATCAACGCCATTACGTCCATCAACGCCATTACGTCCGTCAACGCCATTGCGTCCGTCAGTACCATTGCGTCCATTGATGCCATTGCGACCGTCAACACCATTTCTGCCATCAGTGCCATTGCGCCCGTCAGTACCGTTACGTCCGTCAGTGCCATTGCGGCCGTTAATGCCATTACGCCCATTTGTCCCAGGTAAGCCGCGTAAACCGTTACGCCCGTCAACGCCATTTCTGCCATCGGTTCCATTGCGACCGTCAACACCATTTCTGCCATCGGTTCCATTGCGACCGTCAACCCCGTTACGTCCGTCAATTCCGTTTCTGCCATCGGTTCCATTACGCCCATCAGTACCGTTACGCCCATTTGTCCCAGGTAAGCCGCGTAAACCGTTACGCCCGTCAACGCCATTTCTGCCATCGGTTCCATTGCGACCATCAATTCCGTTTCTTGGGATGGGATAAGGTTTTAAGGGAATAGCATCGCGACCGTTACGCCCATCAACGCCGTTGCGACCAGCCAAACCGTTACGTCCATCAACGCCGTTGCGACCAGCTAAACCGTTACGTCCATCTTTGCCATGTATCACTATGGGCGCTGGCCCAGGAACCTTAATTTCTCTCATGATGGTTTCGACTTTGGTTACTTCAATGGTTACGGTTCTGCCGTCTTGACCATCAACGCCGTTTCTACCTTGCTGCCCATCCCGTCCGTTTAGTCCGTTGCGACCGTCAACGCCGTTTTTACCTTGCTGCCCATCCCGTCCATTTAGTCCGTTGCGACCGTCAACGCCGTTACGCCCGTCCCGTCCTGGTATTCCTTGTCTTCCGTCAACGCCATTTCTACCGTCACGTCCGGGTAATGCTGGTCTTGCGTCCCGTCCTGGTAGTCCTGGTTTGCCATCAATGCCATTTCTACCATCACGTCCGGGTAATGCTGGTCTGCCATCGCGTCCGGGTGGCGCTGCTCTACCATCACGTCCAGGTAAACCGCGCTGTCCATCTCGTCCGTTACGTCCGTCCCGTCCGGTTCTACCGTCACGTCCATCTCGTCCGGCTCTACCGTTAAGTCCATCTCGTCCGGCTCTACCCGCCGGGCCTGGTGTAGCTGCACGATTTCGTAAAAAGCCAACAGCCATTTGCAAACCATTAACAGTAGTTTCTAGTGACAATTGACCGGATTGGATTTCTTGGACTACCTGTTTTAAAAACAAAATTGTGTCAATGATGCTCAGTAGCCTATCAATTTTGTCTAAAACTGAAGCTATGCGACCCAAGGCTGTCGATGCTGTGGTTGCAGCACTAGCAGCAGTGGCAGCCGCAGTCCCAGCAGCAGCTAAGGCGGCGGCCGCAATTGCCGCAGCCGCCGCGGCCGCTGTGAGAATCGCTTTGAGTTCTTTTAATTCGGCGCGAATGTTTTCGGCTTCACCCATTGCAGCAAGTGCTTGCCCAGAAGCGCGATAAGCTTCTGCTAGTGCTTGTTTTGCTGTTCTTCTGGCATATTCGTCTACATTTGAACTTTGATTTTTTAATGCAGATATTTCGGCTCTTAAAGCATTAATCTGTTGCTGTAAGTTGGAACAACAGTCGCACTTGCCAGCACAATTTAAGGCTTGTTGCAAATTATTTATTGTGCTGGAAGCACTCATTTAATTTATCCTGCTAACTACAATTTTTGTTTCTCAATTGACTGGACAATCCTTCAATTTTTGACCATTCAGCATTGGAGATACACTTGCCATTGCATCCCGTACCGCAAGCAATTTCACATTCTGATAATGATTGGTAAATTCCCGGCGTATTATAGGTACTGCTGGGAATGCAAGCACCGTTAATACAATCATATTTAAAAGGATCTAAAATCCATGCAGCAGTACCGTATCTAAAACCCCATCCGGGATTAGGTTCAATGCCGTTTACAAAAACTTTGTAAGCAGTTTCTCCAGCGAAGAAAACCCAAGCTTGGTAGGTAACAATGTATTGTCCAGATGAATTAGGAGGTATGTCAGTACTTGGTAATTCTCTGAATTCATAAGTTCCTGTTGCCCCTACACCAACAATTCCTTCTAAATGCCCTATCGCCATATTTAGTAATCATCTGGATCAATTGTGCTTGTTGTATCTGGTTTTGCAGCGTTAATTGTTAGTTGGTCAACTCTGTATTGGTCGTTGTTTGTTCCCCTAAAAGCAAAACTTGGGAAGCCATTTGCAATATAAATACTCTGGTCTAAATTACTTTCAAAGTTTGTTTGTGATAAAGGTGTTTGCGCTTTTAATAAAATTGCTATTAGTAAACTTTCAGCAGTATTGTTACTTCCTGCTGTTAGTCCTGGTAGGTCTGCTTTTGTAATTGTGATGGTAGTGCTGGTTTGTGTGGCGTTAGCACCGAAAACGTCTGTTAATGTTGGTTCTGCCATTTTGATGATGATTGAAACTCTTTAAATTCTTTTATAAGAGCAATCAAAAAAATAGTAAATCTACATCTTTTACCTAAAAGCTGTAGATTTACTGAGGGGCTGTGATGCTTGCTGTGTCTATACTTGATGAATTATTAATTAATAGCTAATTAAGCTATATACCTGATTTTATTTGCTAAATAGTAAAAGTTGTATATGAGTTATGAAAGTCAACGGTCATGGTCAAGCTAGTGTTTTTTCTAAAAAAGATTATGAAAAAATTTTGCTGCTGACTCCGGGCAAGAATCACCGGATGATTTTTCGGCTGTGTTATTGGACTGCTGCCAGGATGGGTGAGGTTTGCAAGCTGAAAACATCTGATGTTTATTTCCGTACTGGTAAACCGTTTGACAAGATTACTTATGAGAAAGGTTCTACTAAAACTAAGAAGACCCGACAAATACCAGTCAGTGAAACGCTTAAACAACATTTACAAGCCTACTGGCAGGAAATACAGCCGGATTATGATGATTTTTTATTTCCTGGGTTGATTGAAGGTACTCATTTGCAGTTTCAGTCTGCTGATGATGCTTTGCGGCGGGCGATTAAAAAAGCTGGGTTGGATGATATGGGTTACAGCACTCACAGTTTCCGGCGCTCTACTGCTACTCAGTTATCTCGCAGTGGAATAGCTTTACCTGTGATTAAACAAATTACGGGGCATTCTAGTTTACAAAGTCTTCAACTGTACATTGACACTACTGAAGACCAAGTTTTGGGGGCGATCGCAACTCTATGATCAACAAAACCGATTTGATACTTTCCCTTGGTTACCTAATTGGCCAAATACTCAACGGCGATATGGACAACCCCGAAACCCTAGCAAAATCTCTAGAAGGTATCGCTGACCGGGTTTGGGATGAATATGAAGCTGCATTACTTCCGCCGTCGCTTAGGATTGACCCATGAGTTTTAACTCATTGTTGGTTATTCACAAACGCGATCGCACTTCTACACGCCCTGATTCCAAAGAAACGCGATCGCATTTTTTATGGGCATGGGGCATTGGGCATGGGGTGGTAAAATTGCCGTGTCACATGGCAGTTGAGGCTGGTTATGGGTGGAAGAACTAGCACCAGTTGGCCAACTGGTAGCAGTTGGCATCATGGAAAAACCAAAACAATTCGCGTCCCGATTGTTCTGGAACAGCCGGTTATGGATTATGCCAGGACTGTAGATTTAGGCGTTGACCCAGTAGAGCAATTAATAACCGAGTTTTTAAAAATTAAGCGTCGCCAACACAAGCGCCGGATTAATCATGAAAGTGAAATGACTGCTGGTGTACGCTGGGAAATTTTCAACGAGTTCCGGCGCTGGGTGGAGTGCGATCGCAAAAGGCGTTAGTCCATTGAGACGTAGAAAACTCCTGAACCCCCACAATCGCTACATTCTTCTCTATATTCGTTTCCTTCCCATTCTTCCACCACTTCACCGCCACCACCACAGGTTGGGCATTCTATTTCTTCAAAAATCAGATCAATTTCATGCTCCTGAACTTGTCCGGTTTTATATACTTGGGTTTTTTTCTTGGGTTTGTTATTCATTGGTTCCGCTCCATGACTGAATTAGATGCTTAATCTCCCCCGGTGAGTTACCAGATGCGATCGCACTTTCAACCTCAACTTTGCGATTTTGAGCCAAGTGCGATCGCGTATTCCCGCCGGGTATATGAATATGCTTAATCTTCCGGCTTTGCTTATAGCAGTAGCGATAGTAAGAATTGGCTTTACGAGTTGATGGTCTGTACTCTTCCACCCATTGAGTGTGTTCTGGAACGCCAGTAGTAGATCCAAATCCTGGGGTTTTATGTTCTGGAACAGCATTTTTGGTATCACGTTCCAGAACATCGAATTGGCGATGCCTTCGGCGGGCTACGCCTACGCCCCCGATTTTCTCCAAGTATTCAACTATGGGTAAGACTTCCTGTGTATCCTGTTCCAGAACGGTGAAACAGCCATGAGGAACATATAACCAGCCATTGCGGCTGACTGCAATGTTGCCATTGGCTCTAGGGTCTACCCAGGTTACCTGACAAATCAAGTCTTTTTCAGATTTAAACTGATAGTCTTTTTTGAAACTGCCCTTGGTCGCGGCTTCGCATTTTTTCATCCAGTCAGGCGAAAGCTGCACCCAATCCCCCGGCTTAATAAAATGCTCCTGGGCAAGTGGTAATTCAGGAGCATCAGAGAAGGAATTATCTACCTTATGACTATTTTTGTGGTCAACTTTACCACAGTCAGCCGTCGCCACAGTTTCCAGTGCAAATAATGTCAGTTGGCAGGCTGTACCTGGATCGCCTGATTTCTTCATAATGAGATTAGGTATTTACGGCCGCCAACAAGGCGGCTCATTTTCTACTCAGGTTGTGGTAATCGACCACGTGGGCCAAAGTCATCAGGTAAATCCTGAATAGTTCTACCTTTTAACTTCAGTAAACGATCAAGAGCTTTCATCTGGGCAATTGTGAACGTTGGCACAGTATCACCAGCTTCCCATCTACTGATAGTTCTGGCTGTTGTGCCAATAGAACGCCCAAATTCCTCTTGAGACATATCTAGTTCACTTCTTAGGGCTTTCAAGGGTGACTCACCCCCATCTTGTTCTCTGCTCACTCTTTTCTTTACCATAATAACCCGCTTAGACATTATGTCTAGACGGGTTGACAAGTAGCACCCCATACAGACATAATGTCTAGTCATAGACAACAAAAACACCAGCCAAAACGATTGGCTCGGTAAGAAACAGTATTTTGGCTGGTTCCAAAAGTGTCTCACCTTGAAAGTGAAACCAAAACCAGGAAAGTAGCACTTTATGCAATAGCCGTTGAAAACCGATGAAAGGTGATTCAGGCTACCAGTGTCCTGTATGGTGTTTGGCTGAATTTGGGAGAGATGACTTGGTGTTGTCTTATATAAGTCGTGGCTTAGTCAAAGCTGATGACGTGCATTTGTATTGCAGCTGCAATCTGTAAAAGACCTTAGTAGGGCATTCCATAGAGCCAAGGGCTAATTGCTGACCTGGTGACAGGGTGGACTGTGGATATAAGACCTGGGTGAAAATCCCGTAGAGGCTGGCGTGTAGGTAATGGCTCACGCACAGATGCACTCATGAAATTGCTAATTACCGTGTAGTTAGTGATGGATCGCAGTTTTAAAGACAAAAGCGCGCAAACCCCCGCCAGCGCTGGCATTTTATTACTACTATGACCAAAACAAAGTATGTAACCCGAAAAAAACGCATTCGCCAACTAGAAGCAGAAATTGAGCAACTCAAGACCCAGGTGAAAATCCTCACTGAGATGCTGGACAGAACAAACGCTATGCTTTTGCGATCGCGTCCCAGATTAGCGCGTGCAGTTGAGCGAGATATGCATGAATATCTTCAACATGATGAAAATTTACTCCCATCAGAAATGCCACAAGAACTGATGGGGAAAATCACCAGAAAGAAAATTACCCCGCAGCGCCCGCCGCGAAATTTACCACTTGCACCCCGTGCAGACTTGGTAATCAACAGAAATTCTCATGGGCAACAAATCGCCACACACCGCCCATATCAAGCTTAGTCGTCTCGTTAGGAGGTACGTATAACGAAAAACACATGATTTTACGTCCGTCACGTATTTACAACAAAACCATGATTACTCACAGCCAGCAGCACTGGTTGCTGGCTTTTCTGTGACCAATAACCAACACCCAATGACGAACAACCTATGAATCAACTACAAAAACAAAATTTACCCTGGCACATTTACAGACAAGAAAACCCATCTGCTAAATGGGTTTTTCATGAAGGATTTGGAACTCGTGGCGATGCAGAACATTACTTAAACTTTATGGGTAAATATGTACCCCAACTGCAACTTAAACTAGTTTTCGCTCACGCTCAAGTTGAAGTGTAACTCATGGAAATCAAAACTATCAGTTATCAGCGCGTCTTAAACCTGGATAACTACGAAAGTAAACGCTTAGAAATGTTTGCAGAACTGCATCCAGGTGATGATATAGACTCTGAAACTTCCGCTCTTATGGAAACAGTAGAGCGAAAAATCAGAGAGAATGCTGCTAAAAAATATGAGGATGAAATTAACATCCTTCAGCAACAATTAAGCGACCTGAAACAGGAGATAAACCAGCAGATACACGAAGGTATAAGTACATCTCAAAATCAACAAACATCTACCGAACCAGAAGATGCTTGGTAATTATGAGTGATGAATCTGTTACTTTACCAAAAGATTTGTATGTGTTGAACCTCCTAGGGATGGGAGTAGCAATACAATTTCTCGCCAACATAACAGGCGAAGAAATTGAAGCTTGGAAGCAACATATAGGGGCAATAGCTACTGAGCAATACAAAAGCTTATCCCCTCTAGAAATTCAGCGAATAATTGATAATGTGAAAGTTCCTAGAACCGCTTGCCAAAATGATAAATTCTGACATTCCGAATTTCACCCCAGACCCAGCTTGGGATTACTACATCATCTGGCATAGATGCCTAAGAGCTAAAGCCAAAATTGAACTAGCTTTAGCAGCATTAAGTAAACAAGAGGAGTTAAATCTTGATACTAATGAATCTTGCGATGACTTAATCCTTGAAGCTATTGCCGAATTAAATCAAATTGATTTTGAAAAAGAAGAGGATGAAGATGAAGATTAAAAGATTTCATGCACATTTTCTTATCTCAATTGGTAGTTACAGCAATGAAAAACACGGATGGACTGTTGAGTTAGAAGATAATGAAACTGAAGAAGAAGTTGCAAATGAGTTGAGAGAACGAGCTATAAAGATTGTCGGTAAACCCGCTCATGAACTTTATGAAGAGAGAAGTAAAATCGCTCGTGAAGTCGCACAACTGGAAAACAAATTAAACAAATTGCGCCAAGAATGGGACGCTACCGCAGCATTCCTAAAAGCACAAGGATTAAACCCCGATGCACCCTCAATGCCTCAATTTCGTAATCTTCTAACTGCTGTAACAGTTGAATCAGAAGTTGTGACCACTGATGATGACGAAGATGATGATTACGACGAAGATGACGAAGATGATTATTAAATCCGCCTGATGATGGCTACTTGACTCAGTAGCCGAAACGGTAGCCAAAAATGCTACCGTCGTGGGTTGAGTCGCGCAATTCAACTCGCCTCTGGTTTTCCAGAGGGAAATAAAACAGCAGCACGGATTTTTCAATAGAAATGACCTTAAAGGTTTCGCATTTTCATGAATCCACTGCTGTTAATTATTTCCACTGTGCTTGAGTTTAAAAGTGAATTGTTTACACTAATTTGGGTGATTCGTGACTCATTTTAGCACAGTTTTTGCTGCAAAATTTCACCAATTACTGAACCTTGAAATGAGAATATTAGGCTTAGACGTATGTAAAAATAGCGTCGTCGGTTGGTTGATTAATACTGAAGAAAATCTTCCAAAAAACTTTCGAGAATACTTCAGAAAGCATCGCCGCCCAAAGGATAATGACCCATTAACTTTTAAAGCTCACATCGCGGGTATTAACGCACTGTTAGAATTAAAACCAGATGCAATTATCCTTGAACCTACTGGTATACATTACAGTTGGATTTGGGCGCATATTTGCAGCATGGAAAATATAGAAGTTCGCTGGGTTGGTCATGCTGAGGTTAAACATTTCAGGAAGCAAAATAAACTACCTGATAAGAACGACCAAGCAGATGCAGCCGCATTAGCTTTGTATGCTTTCATACACTGGCATAATGATGAGTTCTTCTTACATTTCAATGCTGGAAATGTGGCAAGGTTAAGAGAATTGTGGTTGCAATTGCAGTCTATTAACCGCATACAATCACCACCAATTAACCGCATTCGCCAACAGTTAGCTAAAGAATTTCCCGAAGCTGCTTTATCTGCTACTAAACCTGGTGATGATGGTATGGTTCCTTTGTGGGCTTGGCTAGCCGGACGAGAACGGAACACAGTGCGTAAATCCAGTTATTACGACCGGCTTTATGCTAAATCCATCGCTCCAAAGTACAGAGTCGGAATTTCTGACTTTACCCGTACCCTGGCGAATTTACTATGTGATTTACGGGACTGGGAAAACAAGATGGTAGCTGAAATTCTGGAACTGCTCGATGCTCCTGAATTTATGCCCTACCGCAAAGTTATGACCCAGTTCGGAATTGGCGATCGCCAACAAGCGCTGTTTATTTCCCAAATTTACCCGATTACTAAATTTGAATCATTGGGCAGATTCAAGCGGCGGCTGGGCATGGCCAAAGATGAGGAGTCATCTGGTGATAAGGAAGCTTACAAAACTGGTGGGTCAAGATTTTGTCGCTCCCAGCTGTACTTGTGGGTATTTAACCGCATTGCTCCACACCACGCCAGACCCAAAAACGAAACTGGCCAAAAGCTGGGTGATTTTTACGATCAGCGTAAATCCCAGTTTCAAGACAACCCAGAACTGTGGAAACAAAAAGCACTTAGCAGAACCCAGAAAAAAGCAATGGATGAACTTAGGCGATCGCTCAAAGAATCCCTACTGCCCATGCTTCCCAAAGACCAACAACCACAGATTGAAGCAATTCTCAATTTGACACTGCAAAACATGCAGTTGTCACTTGACCAATCGCTTGCGGGTAAAACTTCTTCTGTAAAGGAAAAGGAAATTAAACGCGGTTTCGGTAATTTAATCATCAGTCAAACTGCTGCTTATGGTCTGAGGCTTATGTTTAAAGAACTTAAGCGCGCTATTGACTAACAATTAACTCCCTTGACAGGGAGTTAAAAAATCATTAGTTCTTAGGCTAAAGTGAAAATGCTCACGACGATCTAGTTAATTTGGCTAAACAACGACTCGATACACTTTTAGTAGAAAGAAATTTATGTACTTCCCGCGCTTTAGCACAGCGACTCATTCAGGCGGGGGAAGTCAGCGTGAATCAGCAGGTTGTAGATAAACCGGGTACAGAAGTTGATATTACTGCTGATATTCAGATTAAAGAGCGATCGCGTTTTGTTTCAAGAGGCGGCGAAAAACTGGCGAAAGCTTTAGAAAACTTTGCAATTCCTGTAGAAGGACGCATTTGTCTAGATGGGGGGATTTCTACAGGTGGCTTTACCGATTGTTTGCTGCAAGCTGGAGCTAAACAAGTTTACGGCATTGATGTGGGTTACGGACAAGTTGACTGGCGCTTACGCAATGACAAGCGGGTAATTTTGCGGGAACGTACCAACTTACGCCAACTACAACCACAGCAATTGTATGGCGAAAACGCTGCCATTCCCGATTTGGCAGTGGTTGATGTTTCGTTTATTTCCTTAACGAAAATCTTGCCAGCTTTGTGGCAACTCACCCAAGCGCCACGGGAAGCAGTATTATTAATCAAGCCACAATTTGAAGTTGGTAAATCCCGCGTTGGTAAAAAAGGCGTGGTGCGCGACCCAAACGACCATGCAGACGCGATTTTCCATGTCTTGCAAGCGGCGGAAAGCTTAGGCTGGAAATATCAAGGTTTAACTTGGTCGCCAATTACCGGGCCTGCAGGGAATATCGAGTATCTTTTATGGTTGAGAATGGATAGCGAAACACCATCGCC
The DNA here is from genome assembly GCF_014696435.1 of Calothrix anomala FACHB-343. GTDB lineage: Bacteria > Cyanobacteriota > Cyanobacteriia > Cyanobacteriales > Nostocaceae > Aulosira > Aulosira anomala_A. The sequence continues at coordinate 64,151 of NZ_JACJQG010000035.1, forward strand.
TAATTTAGAAGCAATTCAGCATATCACTAAATCAGCGATCGCTAATTTGAGAGAAAATTAACAAAAAATTAAACATCGTATATCAAGCACTCAACTGCTTCTGGATGCTGTTCGCAGTAGCTTTCTAAATCGGTTTTGCGTTTTTTGGCTTGCTGTTGATGGGCTTTTTCAGCTTGCAATTCTTCCACAATTTCCCATGCTACAGCACAATTGGGGGAATTATCGCCATTGCGATCGCAGGTTGTCCGCGCTTCATTAATGGCTTCTTTGATGGCTTGGTCGAGGGTTTTGACGCCATTTTGATGCGCATTCACAGCAGCCTGAACTACTTCTAAAGTTGTCTGCATGATACTTTTACCTTTCTGTCGTGAAATAGAGATGAAACTCCTTGCAAAACGTACTTTTGCAGGTAAATTCTATTCTGACAAATTTGCGCAGAATTGGCCTAAATATCTGACTTTTGGGCAAGATTTCCTGATTTTGGAATATGTCTATCGGTATAAAATAATGATAAGAAATTACAATATCAATTATTTGTAATTCTTGTTTTATAGCTACAAACACTGATAAATATAGCTTTTAACGATTAGTTAAAAATTGGCACTGATTGATTTATTTTTATCTTTAAGCGGAATAGGGGATAAATCAAGTAAATATTACTGCTTAATTTACTGATTTATTCACAGATGAAATTGCGAAATTACCGATTTCTCAGATTGTTGGCGATAGTTAAATTCTGTAATTTTGAAGACCTTATATAGAAAACTTTTAAGCACTGTAAACGTTAATACATAATATAAATTGCAAGTTGGTGAAGTACAGATAATCGTTAATTGTAGGGGCACTGGCACTGCCATGCCCCGAAGCGCGTACCTCATCTACCTGAAATATGCTGTAAATTGCAAGTTGGTGAGGTACAGATAATCGTTAATTGTAGGGGCACTGGCACTGCCATGCCCCAAAGCGCGTACTCAATATGAGAAATCGCGGAAACCTTTGCATAAGAGTATTTAAACCTTAGTGTCGCTTTTTTTATCTATAGCGATCGCTATTATTTTGCTGTAAGTTTAAGTGAATAATTTTTAAGGTTAGCTAACTTTTTTATCTTAAAATAAATTTTATCTGACCTTTAGTATAAAAATATAATTCAGCCCTTAGTATGTTAACTGTCTTGACAGTAGTTGAGAAGAGGCTGAATTGTGGAAATTCAATGGGGATTCAACTTTCTATCTCAGTTGATTCAGTTAGAATTTTGGCTGTTTATGCTAGGATTAATATCCTCAATTAGCTTTTTTATATTCAAAAATAAGATTAATTTTAAAAGTTTATTAGCTACCAGAAATAATAATCAATCTAGTCCGGATGGATTGCAGCTATTGTTAATTACTTTAATATTCGCAGCATACTATCTGTTGAATGTGTTGTATAGCGTCAAGATTTGCAAATTGAAGCATGTACCTTGTAGTATGCCACCAATCCCCTCAGAATTTTTGTTTGCATTCGGAGGGAGTAATTTTGTCTACCTTTGGGGTAAGTTATCTACAATTTTGAAACAACGGAGTTCCGGGCGTGTTTGATGTGCAGAAAGACTTTTTAATTCTGGCGCTGGTGATTGGTTTTACTCTGACATTTTTTTTGGTAGTTTTAGAAGTATTCATTCTTATATTTATTTGGGAAGGTACTTGGAATTATGATGCTGAGAAAAAAAGAGGAATTAATTTGAATAAACTGATTAGTGACAGTTCAGGTGATGCTAGCCTCGCACGTTTTCAGTTATTAATATTTACTTTTGTAATTTCTATGAGTTTGGTACTTATTATTACTAGTAGTCAGCCACCAGCTTTCCCGACAAATATTCCCGATCAGATTTTAGGTTTATTAGGTATTAGCAGTACTTCTTATGTTCTTGGTAAAGCCTTACAAAATCAAGTTAAAAATCAAGATGCACAATCACCCGTGACTTCAGAAAACCAAAGTTCAAATTCTGATTCTAATACCAATTAAATAAAAGAAGATGACAGATTGTAGGGTTAATGACAGTCAACCGCCTTGGAATGAATTCCAAGGCTAATAGCCCAAGTCTACTGAAGTAGACTCAAGATTTTGAGGATATTTAGGAATCTGACGATGACTTTGGCTATTAGCAAGTAACTTCAGTTCCTTGCGGTAACTGGGTTTCGCGTTAAGTTGATACAGTTTGGCTCTGCCATTCTTTCTATAATAGATTGATGTATCTTTAGAGATTTAATAAAAATAAGCGATCGCACTCTGAACACCATGATTTCACCTCAAAATAAAAGCGATCGCACTTTGAACACCATGATTTCAACTCAAAACAAAAGCGATCGCACTCTGAACACCATTATTTCACTTCACAACAAAAGCGATCGCACTCTGAACACCATCATAGCAAGCAGAAATGGGAACACTTAATATATACACCTGCTGATATTTTCCCAGACATGCTCTACTGTTCCAATCCTCATTGCTCAAATACCTTTAATCCTGATGGCAATAAGTTTTGCATTCATTGTGGACAAACACTCACACCATTGTTCCGAAACCGCTTTCGTGTGATTAGGCTTTTAGGTGAGGGTGGATTTGGTAAGACTTATGAAGCCAGAGATACAGACAAAATGGATGAACCTTGCGTAATTAAGCAATTTTTCCCGCAAGTACAAGGAACAGCAGCATTAGAGAAAGCAACAGAATTGTTTAAGCAAGAGGCGAAACGTTTGTATGAATTGGGAGAACATCCGCAAATTCCCCGCCTGATTGCTTATTTTGAACAGGATAAGCGTTTGTATCTCGTACAAGAATTTATTAATGGACAGAATTTATTAGAAGAATTGCAGCAACAGGGAACATTTAGCGAAGAAAAGATAATACAGCTTTTGAATGATTTATTACCAGTTCTGCAATTTATTCATGAACGCGGAGTAATTCATCGGGATATCAAACCAGAAAATATTATGCGTCGTCAACAAGACGGCAAATTTATATTAATTGATTTTGGTGTTTCTAAACAAACAATTGGTTCAATTATTGGACAAGTAGGAACTACAGTTGGTACACCTGGATATGCACCAGTTGAGCAAATGCGCGGTCAGGTTTTTCCTGCTAGTGACCTTTATAGTTTGGGAGTAACTTGTATTCGACTATTAACTGGATGTTTACCAAATGGAGGAGTTTATGATTCTCTCTATGATGCGTTGAAAGGTAAATGGATATGGAGAGAATGCTTACCATTTGCTACCATTATTACTCCTATTTTGGCACAAATTTTAGATAATTTGCTTCAGGATTATGTCACAGAGCGCTATCAATCTGCTGCTCAAGTAATACAAGTTATTACTCCTCCAAATTTGAGATCAGCAGTAGGAATGAATTATAAAATTCTGCAAGATCTACTAATATCTCAAAAATGGCGAGAAGCTGATCAAGAAACCTGGAAGGTTATGCTGAAAATATCTAATCGAGAAAAAGAACGTTACCTTAGAGTAGAACATATAAAAAGCTTTCCCTGTCAAGACTTATTAACTATTGATGGCTTATGGTTACTATACAGTAACGGACGCTTTGGTTTTAGTATCCAGAAGCAACTATGGGAAAGAGTTGGGGGAAAAGCCGACTTAGATTTGAAAACCTGGAACTATTTTGGAGAGTGTCTTGGATGGCGGAGCAAAAATAAGTGGGAGCCTTATGAAGATTTATCATTTACATTAGCTTCTCCAGCAGGGCACCTACCTAGAGCAATATGGAGCATGAGATTGGATGGAAGAAGGAAAAGACTCTCTGCTCTGACATCAAGACTTACGGATTGTCAAATATAGGAGTTTAAGAAGTAGGGTGTGTTATGCCGCAGGCTAACGCACCTTGAATTGCTAATGATGCCGGACTTTGATCAATAACACAGGCTAAATTTTAATTTTATTAACGTAGTGCGATCGCTGGCTTGCATTGCCTGACAATGGGCAAAATGCGCCAGCTTTATCATTTACATATATTTAGGACTCATTTTTAAAGTTTTGGTAAACAAAAAAGCATTTCGCTTTCTTGTTTATCGAAATCAAGTACTCATTTTCTTGTTTTAAGTAAGCAAAAAGCCATTTCGCCTTCTCGTTAAGCCTTAACGAGTTCTCATTATTGTGTTTTCCACAGGTAAAATACTATTTCACCTACTAATTAAGCCTTTTCGCCTTCTTATTTCGGTAAATTACGCAGTCATTTTGGTGTTTTCCGCAAGTGAAAAGGTATATTGCTTACTCATTTAAGTAAATCGCGCACTCATTTTAGTGTTTTCCGCAGGTAAAAAGGTAGATTAATTGCTCAAAAATGGCGATGTATGGCAATAAGCGGCTGTATAGCTAGGTTTTATTGTTTTTGGCGAGGCTTAAGGCGGGCTACGACTACGCATTTGTTTTTAGGGAACTGCAAAAAATGAATTATCAACAAAGGCAGAGGGCAAAGATCTAAAGTTTTTGTTCGTGATTGAGCCTTCTGTACCTTCTGCCAAATTGGTTTAAGATCCCCTTTAATTCCCTTCTGACTTCTGCCTGTCTTGTAAGCCAGATATGAACCGCAAACGAGTTTTACTAATCTGCTAGACTAGCCTAAATTTGCAAATATAAAAACTCGTGGCGCAAGCTGATAAAAAACTATGAGTGAAGCTTTATTTTCTGTGGAAAATCTGCGCGTTGCTTATCCTCAGCCCAGTGGAGAAGAGCTTAAATGGGCTGTGGATGATGTATCTTTTACACTGCAAGCTGGTGAAAGAATGGGCTTGGTGGGGGAGTCTGGTTGTGGTAAATCAACCTTGGGGCGGGCTGTAATGCGGTTGCTACCTGGATCTAGTAGGATTGAAGGCACAGCAAAATTCCAGGGAAAGAACGTATTTGATTTAACACCGCCAGAAATGCGGAAGTTTCGCGGGGAAGCGGTGGCGTTAATTTTCCAAGATCCGATGACGCGCCTCGATCCATTGATGACTATTGGTAAGCATTGTGTTGAAACTCTCCAAGCGCACGCACCAGAATTATCAGCAGCACAAGCCAAGGAAAAAGCGATCGCAACTTTAGAAAAGGTAAAAATTCCGGCGAGTCGGTGGAATCAGTATCCCCATGAGTTTAGCGGGGGAATGCGACAAAGGGTAGCGATCGCTTTAGCTTTACTTCTCAATCCCAAGTTAATTGTGGCTGATGAACCGACTACCAGCTTAGATGTCACCGTTTCCGCTCAAATCTTGCAGGAATTGACTAGATTGTGCGGGGAGGAAAACATGGGTTTGCTGTTGATTTCCCACGATTTAGCAATGGTTGCGGAATACTGCGATCGCATTGGCGTCATGTACCAAGGTAAAATGGTGGAAATGGGGGCAACGCAAACGGTATTTCGTCAACCTCAACATGAATATACGCGATCGCTTTTACAAGCAGCTTTGCATATCCAAGCGGTAGATGATAGCGGGGAATTAATTCTCGCTAATGACGAACAGCAGCAAGTTCCCAACCGGGAAGCAGAATCGCCAATTTTGCGTATTAGCGAACTCAAGCAGCATTACACTATTGAACCGAATTTTATTGAGCGATTATTTAAACGCGAAAGTCAAACAATAAAAGCTGTCGATGGAATTGATTTAGAATTGTATCCAGGGGAAATTTTAGGATTAGTGGGGGAATCAGGCTGTGGTAAAAGCACCCTTTCACGGACAATTTTGCAATTAATTAAACCTACTGGTGGTAAAGTCGAATTTTTAGGACAGGAATTAACTAAATTATCTCGTCAACAAATACGTTCTTCCCGGCGACAAATGCAGATGGTGTTTCAAGATCCCCATGCTTGTCTCAACCCAGCGATGACGGTAGGACAAAGTATAGGCGATCCCTTATTAATTCACAATCTCGCGGATGCGGCTAAAGCTAAAGAAGAAGTATTGTGGATGTTGGAAAAAGTCGGTTTAACACCCGCAGAAGTTTATTATCAGCGTTATCCTTCCGATTTATCAGGGGGACAACAACAGCGAGTAGCGATCGCGCGTGCTTTGATTACTCGTCCTAAACTATTAATCTGTGACGAACCTGTGAGTATGTTAGATGCTAGCGTTCAGTCACAAGTACTGGATTTAATGTTGCAGTTAAAACAAGAATTTGAGCTAACCTATCTGTTTATTACCCATGACTTGTGGTTAGCGCGATTTTTATGCGATCGCATTGCCGTGATGAATGGCGGTAAAATCGTCGAAATCGGCGCAACAAAGCGAATTTTTGCAAATCCTCAGCATCCTTATACTAAAACTTTATTAGCTGCTGCGCCGTTATTAGCAAGGGCTTAGGGCTAGGGGCTAGGGGCTAGGGAAGGGGGATAAGGGGGACAAGGAGGACAAGGAGGACAAGGAGGACAAATGAAAATTGTACAGACAAGGGTTCATCGCGTCTCTAACAAATGACTATTGACCATTGACCATTGACCATTGACTATTGACAATTGACACAACTTCTACCCCCTAGGTAAGTAGGAGCAATTGCAATTTTTTGCTAAATCGAATAATATACACGACCGAAATAAATTATTTGTGCCTTTGTAGTCGAAAATTTTAATAGACGGCAAAGGCTTAAAGAAATGACAAAGCCAAATTTTGCAATCAAAGCAAGCGTATGTAATGGCTAAACCAATGGTTTCCCGCAAAAGACTCAGCAAACGGTTTATGCGCTGGTTGCTGGAAGAAAACAGAAGACAGAAGCCAGGGCCCTACCGTAAGGAAGAACCACATCATCAGCATCCCTGGTGGCAAGTTATGTGCTTGACTGGTGTGGATTATTTTTCAACTCTGGGCTATCAACCAGGAATTGCCGCACTAGCAGCAGGTGCCCTTTCACCCATAGCAACGCTGATTCTGGTTTTACTGACATTATTTGGAGCCTTACCCATCTACCGACGCATTGCAGGTAAAAGCCCTCATGGTGAAGGGTCAATTGCGATGTTAGAACACTTGCTGTCTTGGTGGCAAGGTAAAATTCTGGTGCTGTGCTTGCTTGGCTTTGTCGCCACGGACTTTATTATCACTATTACCCTGTCGGCGGCTGATGCTACAGCCCATATTATTGAAAATCCCCTAACGCCAGATTTCTTCCACAGTCAGGAGATTGGGATTACTTTGTTATTAATTACCTTACTAGGGGTAGTTTTTCTGCGGGGTTTTAAAGAAGCAATCGGCATAGCAGTATTTTTAGTAGGTGCTTATCTGCTCTTAAACTTGGTTGTGATTGGCGTTGGTGGATATCAAATTCTCATTAATCCTAGCGCGATCGCTAATTGGCAAACTGCATTATTCGCCCAAAATGCTAACCCCTTATCAATGCTGGGTGCGGCGATGTTGTTATTCCCGCGTCTAGCACTGGGTTTATCTGGCTTTGAAACTGGGGTAACAGTTATGCCCTTAGTTCAAGGTAGCAGCAGCGATAGTCCCGATTACCCTAGAGGAAGAATTCGCAACACGCGCAAGCTACTGACATCTGCGGCGTTAATTATGAGCTTCTTTTTGCTCACCAGCAGCTTGATTACTACTTTACTCATTCCCGCCGCAGAATTTGCGGCTGGTGGGAAAGCTAACGGTAGGGCTTTAGCTTACCTAGCACATCAGTATTTAGGTAACACCTTTGGCACAATTTACGATTTAAGTACGATTTCGATTCTCTGGTTTGCTGGAGCCTCAGCAATGGCGGGATTGCTGAATATTGTACCCCGTTACTTACCCCGCTATGGCATGGCTCCCGATTGGGCAAGAGTCGCCCGTCCTTTAGTTTTAGTTTATACAGCGATCGCCTTTATTGTCACAATTATCTTTCGGGCAAATGTCGAAGCTCAAGGTGGGGCTTATGCCACTGGCGTACTAGTATTAATTACTTCCGCCGCCTTTGCTGTTACCTTATCCCTGCATCATCAAAGATTACATCGCGGAACTTTTATCTCTGCAATTATTACCTTAGTATTTATATATACTACTGTTGTTAATATTATTGAAAGACCAGAAGGGATTAGAATTGCGGCTTTCTTCATTAGCAGTATCATTATTACCTCCTTAATTTCTCGCGTCTGGCGTTCCACAGAACTGCGCGTAGAGCGAATTGAAATAGACGATCGCGCCCGCGAATTTATTGCCGAAGAAAGCCAAGGCGCAATCAGAATCATTGCCAATCGCTTGAATGCAGGCGACGTAGCAGAATATACCGCCAAAGAAACAGAGGTAAGGGAAGATAACCATATTCCCGCCCACGATCCGGTTTTGTTCTTAGAAATTATGGTATCCGATGCTTCGGAATTTGCGGATGTCATTAAAGTTAAAGGTATCCAAGTAGGCGACTATCGGATTCTGCGGGCGGAAAGTGCAGCCGTACCAAATGCGATCGCTGCTTTACTGCTGCATATTCGCGATCAAACAGGTAAAATTCCCCATGCTTACTTCGGCTGGGCTGAAGGTAACCCCATACAATATTTACTGCGGTTTATATTGTTTGGTGAAGGTGATATTGCCGTAGTCACCAGAGAAGTACTGCGTCGCGCTGAGAAGAATCCCCAAAGGCGTCCTGGGGTGCATGTGGGAGGATGAGTAGAAAATTCAAAATTCAAAATTAAGTAATTTTATTGTCTATTGACAATGACCTTATGACTTCTATTTTCCCAAAAACTCTGACTTTCGCGGATTTTATCGCCCATTACCAAGAAAATCCTCGTTATGAACTGGTAGATGGAGAACTAATTGATATGGAACCTACAGGCCCTCATGAAACAGTGAGTGGTAAACTGGCAACACAAATAGGGATACATCTAGTTGCAGAACAACTTCCTTGGTTTATTCCCCGCACTTGTTTAATTTACCCCTTTACAGATGCGGCTACAGTCCGTCGTCCTGATATCATAGTTCTCGATGAAACCGTTCTTAATCGTGAACCTCTCTGGGAACGAGAACCTGTAATTACATTGGGAAAATCGATTAAATTGGTAGTAGAAGTAGTTAGCACTAATTGGGAAACAGACTATGCGCGCAAAGTTGAGGAATATGCGCTATTAGGGATTCCTGAATATTGGATTGTAGATTATCGCGGATTAGGTGGTATAGCATTTATTGGTAAACCCAAACAACCTACCTTTACAGTTTGTCAATTGGTTGAAGATACATATACTCAACAACAATACCGACTAAATCAACCAATTAATTCACCGCTTTTACCTGGGTTTCATATTCGCTTAGATGATATTCTTCCTCGTTAATTTCCATTGGTTAATTAAATAATGTTGGCGACATATATAAATATATTCCAGAGGGCAAGGCAATGCCTTGCCCCTACAATCTCTCCCTATTCTTTTATACGACAGATGTGGTTCAAATAGGTGAAAACTGCTGTAATCTAAAATCCAAAATTGATACAGCAGATTGCCAGTTTGTGAGGTACAGATTATCGTTGATTGTAGGGGCACTGGCACTGCCATGCCCCGAAGCGCGTACCTAATTTACTTGATTTTTTAATCTAAAATCCAAAATCTAAAATCCAAAATTGATATGACTCATCACATTTTAAAAGCCACCAAAGATACAGTTCATCTTGGTGGTTTTTCTCATGTATTAACACCAGCCTTAACTGTTAATTCCGGTGACACAATCGAGGTAGAAACTTATAGCGGTTATTATGTTTACGAGCAAGCCCCACCGGAATTTATGACACCGGAATTTCTCGACATCTGCAAAAATTTACCCCCAGAAAGAAAAATTGCTGGCGGGCCGCATTTACTCACAGGGCCAATTTATGTACGAGATGCAAAACCAGGGGATGTTTTAGAAGTAGAATTAAATGCGATCGCTCCAAGTTTACCTGTAGGTTTCAATGCTATTCGTAGCGGTTGGGGTGCTTTACCAGAAAAATTTCCTCAACCAGCTTTAAGATTTATTCCCTTAGATTTAACAAATAACATCGCGGAATTCCCAACTGCTAGCGGGATTAAAATTCCCCTCAAACCCTTTTTTGGTATCCTGGGCGTTGCTACCCCAGATGCATCGCGAAATTCTATTCCCCCTGGGGCTTATGGGGGTAATATTGATAATCGAGAACTACAACCAGGATCGCGCCTATTTTTACCGATTTTTGTCCCTGGTGCCTTATTTTCCATCGGTGATGGACATGCAGCCCAAGGAGATGGAGAAGTTAATGTCACTGCCATTGAAACTTCCATGAATGGTACAATCAAGCTCAAGCTGCGTCAAGGTTGGAATTTAACCACACCAATTGCCGAAACTCCTACTGATATCATCACAATGGGCTTTGGTGAAACCTTAGACGCAGCTTTAGAATTAGCCCTGAAAAATATGATTGAATTTCTGGAACGTTTCGCTGATTTATCGCCAGAAGATGCATATGTACTGTGTAGTTTAGCAGTCAATTTTCGGATTACTCAAGTGGTGAATAGTCCGCAAAAAGGAGTACATGGAATGCTACCTAAATCAATTTTTTCCCAGAAAATCAGTTTGTCATCTCACATTTCCTGACTATTAATTATGTCTAATATTCTCATTCAATTGTTGATAATTGGGTTAGTAGCTGGCGTTGCTGGCGGTATGTTTGGTATTGGTGGCGGAGCAATTATGGTACCAGCAATGGTATTAATTATGGGTATGGATCAAAAGTTTGCTACAGGTACTTCAATTGCTGCCCAAATTTTACCAATTGGCATTCTAGGCGCAGTAGTTTACTATCGCAACGGTCAATTAAATCTCAAATATGCAGCGATTATTGCGGCTGGCTTAGTAATAGGTAATTTATTTGGCGCATTATTTGCCAATCAGCCTTTTATTAGCAGCGAAACTATGAAAAAGCTCTATGGTATTTTCTTACTACTTTTAGGCGCTCGTTATTTAATTGGTCGCTAAATGGCTGGGAACCGATATTAGTCAACAGTCAGTAGGGGCGGGTTGATTGAGAATTATCGTTGTACAGTGAGGATATTTGTGAACCCGCCCCAGCCCTACGAGTTATGGTTTAAGTCATACTTAAGCCCCTAACAACTATATCCAGCTATTGAAAATTATTATTATTAGTATTGAAGCAGTCAATACTTAAATTAACCAGCAATCTCAGGTCTTATTTAGTTGTTAATCTTGATTTAATCAAGCCTGCACAAACCAAAAATTTTTAGTAAAATGTATAAATATTCCCAAATACTTGCATTTCTTATTGACTTCCGCTAGAGTCAAAGCAGGTATCTAAACAAGCGCCTGATGTCCATTTCAGGAGATTAAATGGATAAAACGCTAGATTGCAGCCATAAAAACTGAGTCTTAGCGAGCGAATAGCAGTTTTTTGGAAAAAATTTCCCTGCTACCCAAGCTTAAATATTTATTAGAGCGCCTCTACTGGTGTTTTTTTTAGCCTTGCTGTTTTTTCAGTGAAGGTAACAAAATAGCTGACCTCAATTTTACATCCCATTTTGTTTTTTTCTAAGTTAATTGAGAAATATTTTCAATATGAACTTAAAATCGCGATCGCGCCTCAACAAACACTGCAAAACTGATTGCCTAAAAACAAAGGTTTTGCAAACTATTAACAATCAGCATCAATTCACAAGCGCCTATTACCAAAATGAGAATTATTCTTATCAATCCTGGACTATACAGCCCAGATTCTCTGCAACATGGCATAACAGCAAAAGTCTAACCCCAGATGTAGAGACAGGGCTGATAAATGACTATATGAATAAGTTAATAAAATTTTCAAATAGTAACCATAAACTTAGCCAAAAGTTTAAATGTAATTTAAACTACCCACACGGATTAAGTAGCTGGAATTTGCAGAACTTGGCTGCTGGCTGTTTAAGCCAGATTCAGCAAGGCTTTTTACAGCAATTGATAGATTTTATCAATTTGATCTATCAAAGATATAAAAATAACTTTGACAATACGGAAGCAGTGTTACAACGCTTCTTTAACTATATTGGAGAAATTTTATTAACCGGAAGAAGGTTGAGTAGAAATGAATGATATAAAGTGGCTACTTGCTTAACTTTCATCAATGCTAATTGATGGTGATTGTAGCCAGGATTGCAAATTTACTTTTTTATAAACTTGTCCATAACATTTACCCATGAGCACAGATATATGAATACTTTTTTTTGTGCAGATTCCTCAAGACAAATAGGAGAAAAACTGATTGGTAGTGCTACCAATTACGACACTTATATTTTAGTGGAATGTCCTCCACCTTGGACATCAGAAGCTTTTGACTCTAAGTGGGTACCAAGTAATTTAAAAACTTTGGTAGAAGAGGTAAAGCGAGCTAAACTAGCAATAAGATTTTTGTTAATTGCTAACGACCAATCCCATAAAGTAGAACAAACTACTTTGTTGATTTATCAAAAACAAAAGGGATTAACTCAAGGATATCAAAAATCAGAATTTCTTCTAGAAAATATTGAGCAAGTAGCTGGAACTGTCAAAAAATTCTTAAGAGGTAGAACTCTTGATTTTGAACAACAAAGAAGTAGTACGAGAGATATTCTCATCTGTACCCACGGTAGCCATGATAAATGCTGTGCTAGATATGGGAATCCTTTTTATTTCTCAGCGCAAAGTACTATAGCCAATTTAAGTTTAGAAAATGTGCGGATTTGGCGAGCTAGTCATATTGGCGGACATAGATTTGCTCCGACAATGATAGATTTACCAGAAGGGCGGTATTATGGGGCGTTAGAACAAGATTCGTTCAAAGCTATTGTGACTCGTACAGGCGATATTAATTGTTTAAACCAAGTCTATCGCGGCTGGGGTATCCTACCAACACCATTGCAAATTGTAGAGAAAGAATTAATTCTCCATTATGGATGGGATTGGTTTAACTATACAGTTGCGGGAAAAATCTTAGAGCAAAGCTTAGATAATAATTCAGTACTAGCTGAACTCACTTTTGCGAAAACTACAGGTGCGCTATATACCTGTCAAGCAAAATTAGTGAAAGATGAAAGTAAAACTGTACAACTCAAGAGTTCTTGTAATGCCAAGCAAAATTCAGTATTTATGCAATATACTGTAGCTAGCCTCTGGTTAGAAGCTGAGAAAATGGTCAGCTTGAGTGCTTGAAAATTCTAGGGCTAAAGTCCTGACTAGCAACTTATGCGTGTAAGAGTTTTGCAAGGTTGATAGTTAAAGACTCAAGCCCTAAAATTAGGTAATTTGCGATCCATCATTGCTAGCAAGCGGAAAGTGCGTAATTAACAAAACAGATATAACACAATACAGTTCAGTGAGCCTTGAAAACCTTAAACTGTGTAGGTTGGGTTGAGGAACGAAACCCAACATTTCCGAGGTTTTGTTGAGTTTCACTTCGTTCAACCCAACCTACGATTATCCTTAACTGAACCGTATTGAGATATAACAGTAATTTATTGGAGTTTTGAGCGGATTTCTGCTACTTTTCCATAAATTCTCTGAAAAAAATTATTTAATTTTTGAAAAATAGATTGATGCTCTTGTGTCCCAAGGTTAAGCTGATAACAATAAAATCAGTAAGCTTTGGGTCTTTAGCACTGGGATGACAAGTAACAGTTTCGATGGTAGTCAGGAACAGCAAGATTTTGTTAAGTACAAGTCTCAACAGAGCAATAACCAAATTGCACAGGAAAGACTCTATAGCTACTTAATTGAAATTGTCCAAAAATGCCCGCCAGATGAGGTATTAAACGAATTTAAACGATTATTTATCGATTTTCTTGATTCAGTTAATTTAGGTAAATCTACAGGTATATATGGAATTTCTTTTCTGGGTAGTGAAAAAGAATTCTATCATACAATAAAACGTTGCTTTTATATAATCGTTAATAATTGGGAAGCTCAAAGAAAATATAAGTATATTCAAAAATTAATTAAATTATTTGAAAGTTCTAAAAATTCAGTATATAGTAATCACCCACAAACTAAAGTTTTTCAAGGTTGGCTGAGAAATTTTGTTGAAAGTAAAGACTATAAGGATCTCAAAAATTTAGCTTATAAATACAAAAAACAAGCACAAAAGTATGAAGGTAATAGTAATTGGTCTAATCGCTACACTTCTTATTTATTAGTCGCTCAATCTTTTGATGCGAAAAGACCAAGAGAGCAGCAAGAAGTAGCCAGAAAGCTTTCTCGTCAGATGAAAGATAAGTTTAAATTTGAACTGGCTATGTATGTGGCGCGTTCTCAGTCTGCTAATTCTAGTAATAAACGTTATAAGAACCCTACTATTTTAGGCGATAATGTGTTGCGGCTAATCAAAACCATTGTTGTCAAAAAGGGGGTGTTTAGTTATGAAAATCTGGCGAATATATTTATCAAACAAACCGCGAATCAGACTCTAGAAGAGTTTAAAGAAAGTATCAAAAAATATTTGTTTTTTACTGTAGATAACCAGGAATTAATTAATAATGTCCGGAAATATTTATCAGAAAAATTAGATAACTGGAAATCAGATGCTAATGAAGAAATTATCAATAACAACTTAATTTTGAGAACTTGTAACCGCATAATTGACTGTTTGACAATCGAAACGGGTAAAGAACCCTCACCATTATTTATTTTATTACTTTCTGGAGGTAATCCTTTAACATTGGTGATTGTCTTGTTAAAGATTATTTTAATATCGCGGAATTCCCGCAGCCATTTAGAAATTCGCATTGCTCATTTAATTAGTTATTACGAAAATTATCCAGAGGAAGAATGTAAATGGTTTATTAATTTTCTGGAATTTTTCAATATTACTTTTGCAATTTATGCAGAGAATGTTGAATACAATTTAATTAATATGGAAAAAACACAGTCTAGTCGTAACTCGCAAACTTTAGATGATTATCGGGTATTTTCACAACTGCGATTAGATAAAAGTCAATAGTTATTAGTCATTTGTCATTTGTTAGAGACGCGATTAATCGCGTCTGTACAATTGTCATTTGTTAGGGTGTTGAGTTGTTAGACGTTCGTCGAGCCAGGCTAGGGTGGCACCAGCAGTTTCGGCGATAATGCTAATGAGACGATAGAGAGCGATCGCACTAATCACCCAAGCTGGAGGAAAATGATTTTGCAAAAGTGCGATCGCAGTTGCTTCAAACACTCCTAACCCCCCAGGTGCGCCGGGAAGCACAAAGCCTAACAGCCAAGCAAAACTAAAAGCACCCAGCAGCAAGGGAATATCATCAGCCTGTACAGGCCCCAAGGCGAAAACTGTTAAAATAAACCCAGTACCCCGCAATCCTAAAAAGCCTAACTCTCCTAACAATGGGCGTAAAGGATAGCGTTCAATATTAAGATTTACGCTTTCTTTACCATCTTTATCCAGTTTTTTAGCCGTCAATTTTTTGAGTAACTGAATAACTGGGTTGAAAAACACGGGATGTAGCGCCGCTAGAATCGCACCTAAACAGAGAAATTGTAATATCCGCCACACAATACCATCAGCAGATGTTAGTTGCGTGCCAAAAATAACAACGAAAATTAAAGCCGCAGTCGCCATTAACAAAGGTTCCATGACTACGCTTAAAGTAGCCACACTCAGAGAACCAGTAGCATTTTTAGCAGCAACAATCCGCCCGTAATGGTGCCATACATTACCCGGTAAATACTTAGCGATGTTGGTTTTTAAATAAACCTGGATAAACTCTACAGATTTTACAGGCTGATTTAGCTCCCGTAATACCCAAGTCCAGATCCAGCCAGCCCAAGTATGTGCTAATAAGGTGACACCAGTGGCGATCGCTAAAATCGCCCAGGCGATCGCATCAATTTCAATATTAATTACTTCTTGCCAATGATCCTTTAAGGCTTTACCTAAAAAAAACAGCGTTCCGCCTAAAATTATCCAACGTAAAATTTTCTTCCACATTCCAGTAATTTAACGGTTAAATCTTCTTGGGCTGAACATCTCAAATTTTGAGCTACATCAACACATGTCAACCAATTCATGCATCAAATATGCTGTTAATAGCCAAAAAATTGATGTATTTTTTGTGACATTTTTTATCAATTCCACTACAAACTATAAAATTTTATCATCAAAGAAAATTTTTGCTTTGGTCGCATTTCCGATTGTACATAGTTACTTATCAAAAGTCTCTCAACTATGAGGATTTATAATTTCACAGTCTAGTTAATATTATTTAACAAAGTTATCTTAGTAAATATAAATTCAAAATTAATTGCTAAACAAAATTATATATTACCAACAATAGCGAAAATGCCTGTAATCAGTATCCGCAGCTAATTGACTTATATAATATCTCTCTTGGGTTAGATAAGAATCGCGTATTAGATGCAATTTAAATGTGACTTACGCTAGAGGAAAAGCTGATTAACTCGCCATATTATTGATAATTGTTGAACAAAATTTAGTCAACTTAAAACAACAGCAAATCTCGCAGAACTAGCAATTATGTTCGGCGAAAATCGGCTTGTTTATAGTTGTAAGGAGGAATGAGTGAAGCGTTTGACAGCTTTATTAAAAAAACTACGGCTTACCCAAATTCTGACTGTATGTTTTGCCAGTCTATTGTTGATGTTTAGCACTGCTTGTAGTGGAGCAAATGCTCAAGGTGCAAATCCCCAAAATCCCGCCGTCCAAGCTGGTGGTGCAAATAATCCTTACAAAAATGGTGGGGATAAATATACCAATTATAGAATGTCCACCGATCCCAAAATTACTAACCCTAGCAACCAAAATCAACAGGATCGAGCTAGCTTACTAGATTCAAATTCACAACTATTGATTGCTACCAGTAACCTCAATCGAGAATCAGAAATACTTTACCCCGGTGCAGAAACTCCAGCAGGTAGAGCGAGAAAAGAAGCTGAATTACCACTAATTACAGAAAAGAATTTCCAACAACCTGAACCAGGCGGTTTAATTCAACGTCAATCAGATGTTGGTAATCGCATTCAAGACAGACTAGAAACTGTCAAAGAAACTTTCAAAGATGCTTCTGGCTTTTTACAAGATAAGGCAGATGAAGCAGCCGCTCGCCCTGAATTACAAAAAGATCCAGCAGTGGGTAGATAGGGCAATTAGTCATTAGTTAAATTTTGAATTCTGCAAAATAACGTAAGGAGTCGCATAATGAAAAGAGTTATTGCTTGGTTAAAAAACATTCGTCCGGCGAAAGTTTTAACAGCTTTTGTAGCCAGCGCATTACTGTTGCTGACACAAGCTTGTAATAATCCCGGCGTAGCCGCACAGCCACCACAACCCAGCGCACAACCACCTAATGCTGAACGTTACGATCCGACAAAAAGTTACGAACTCAACACTCCTAGCGGTGGGATGAATAACTTTAATGATGTAGATTACAGATCGGAAAATACTCAACGAGCCGCAGAAATTAGAAGTAAAGCGCTGCGAGATAATGCTCAAAGAAATATTGATGAAAAAGGCATTGACAGCGTAGATCAATATGTAGAAAATTACCGTCAAGGCACACCTTTTGGTCAAAGAGTAAAAAACCTCGGTGAAGATATTGGTAGCTCTGCGAAAGAGTTAGGCGAAGGTGTTGCTAAAGGAACCAAACGCGGCGTAGAAAATCTCAAAGACAATACCCAAAATGCTGGCGAAAATGCCGCAGATGCAGTCAAAGATACATTGAGATAATTTAACTTAATTACCCATTAATTACTCATCGGTTAATTGTAGGGCAAAGCAAAAAGCTTGCCCTATTTTTTATGGCGCTTCTCTACGAGACGCTACGCGAACGCGTGTCAGTAAATGTAGGTTGGGTTGAACGAAGTGAAACCCAACAAACCCCGGAAAATGTTGGGTTTCGTTCCTCAGTTGTCAGTTGTCAGTTGTTTTGTCAATTTGGGTATTGCGCACCTGAGATTAATTTGACTTTTGCAGATACCAACTTTGCAGCGCTAAACGATGAATTTCTCGCCAAGGAAGATTGTTTTGCCGCGCTAATTCTGCACAATCTTCATATTCTGGTTGGACGTTAGTAATGATATCTTTTCCTTGCCATGCTACTTTGACACGTACTGAACCATATGCAGTTTCTACCTGTTGAATTTCTCGTTGTAAAATTGTGCGTTGTTGAGTGGTGCGGCGAATTCCTAATGTAGTAGTTTCCCGAAAGAGAACTGCTTCACAGTTAGGTAAATTTTCTGGATGACAAATCACCGTTATCAATATCCCCGGACGGGATTTTTTCATAGCTATCGGTTGGGTAAACACATCTACTGCACCCGCAGCAAATAAAGCGTCAAATACATAGCCAATGGCTTGGGGATTTAAGTCATCAATTTGGGTTTCCAAAACCGAGATAGTTTCTAAGGTTGGGTTAGCATCCCCATAATTGGTAAAATCTGACTGTAAACTGCTACTTTCGCCCAGCCAGAGCCGTAGTATATTGGGGATGGGCAAATTTGCCGAACCTGCTCCCAATCCTACTTGTTTAACGGTGATTGGTGGTGGTGAACCAAACTCTCTGGTTAGAGTAGTAGCGATCGCGGCTCCTGTAGGTGTTACTAATTCTCGTTCAATCCCGTTGCTATAGACTGGACAACCCCGCATTTCCCACAACTTCAAAACTGCGGGTACGGGTACTGCCATTCGTCCATGTGCAGCGCGGACTGTACCCCCGCCTGTGGGGAACGCTGAACAGTAAAGTAAAGGCCATCCTGCGTCATCACTGGCAATCCCCAACCAATCTAACCCCAAACAAGTACCAACAATATCGACAATTGCATCCACGGCTCCCACCTCGTGAAAATGAACTTTTTCCGGGGAAACGCCGTGTACCGCCCCTTCAGCAATTGCTAGCTGGCGGAATACAGCTAAACTCCAAGCCTCCGCCCGCGATGGCAGCTTGGCTTGGAGAATCATCTGCTCAATTTCTGGCAAGTGGCGGGCATGATGATGGTGATGGTGATGATGCTCCTGTTCGTGGTGGTGGTGCCCATGCTCATGTGTTAAATCCACATGAACTTTAGTTGCTTGCTGTCCGTGATGTTGGACAAGTTCTGCCCTTAATTGGTATTCCTGGTGAATTCCCAATTTGTTGAGGTGTTCAGTGAGATAATCCAAAGGCACACCCAGACTTACCAAGGCTCCCAGACACATATCACCGGCAATCCCCGATGGACATTGAAGATAAGCAACTTTAGTCATATATGAATTTCTCATCAGTACATAGTAATCAGTTAACAGTACACAGTACACAAACTGATAACTGATGACTGATAGCGCGATCGCTGATTATTACCGAATAACAGCCTTAACATAGTCGTATTTACTTCCGCCTAATTTGGTATTCATTTTTATATTTTTTTGATAATGACAAGCGCTCAGTTTTCCTTCCTAAATTTTTTATGGCAAAAATTTTCACAGTCCATCCTGATAATCCTCAAATTCGCCGTATAGAGGAAATAAAATCGGCACTCTCTAGCGGCGCAGTAATGCTCTACCCTACTGATACGGTCTATGCAATTGGTTGTGATTTGAATGCCAAATCGGCAGTGGAACGAGTACGGCAAATTAAGCAGCTAGCGAATGACAAGCCACTGACATTTTTATGTCCTTCACTCTCAAATGTGGCGACTTATGCCTTCGTAAGTGATACAGCCTATCGAATTATGAAGCGCTTGATCCCAGGCCCGTACACATTTCTCTTACCTGCTACTAAATTGGTACCAAGACTAGCACAAAACCCCAAGCGAAAAACTACTGGTATTCGCGTACCGAATCACACTGTATGTTTGGCATTACTGACAGCATTGGGGAATCCGATTATTTCTACTTCGGCTCATCTGCCGCCAGATGAGGTAGATGAGGATCTGGAAGATAATCCAGAATCTAGTTTGTCGCGCATCGAACTGTTTGACCGTTTGGATAACTTGGTAGACGTAATTGTAGATACTGGCGAAGAACCCACATATCAAGTGTCTACAATTTTGGACTTAACCGGAGAAGAACCAATGGTGACAAGACGAGGTTTAGGCTGGGAAGAAGTAGCCGCGTGGGTTTAACGAGTCTACTTCATTGACTAATTCCTCCATTTCGGAAAATCTGAGTAAATACGCTCCAGTTTAACAATTG
Organism: Calothrix anomala FACHB-343; assembly: GCF_014696435.1. Classification (GTDB taxonomy): domain Bacteria; phylum Cyanobacteriota; class Cyanobacteriia; order Cyanobacteriales; family Nostocaceae; genus Aulosira; species Aulosira anomala_A. Next base: position 84,238 of record NZ_JACJQG010000035.1, read on the forward strand.
TCCTAATTACAGGTGCCAAGAACAGGTAACAGCAGATAGCGAGAAAGTACGGCACAGCAATCGTTTTGGGCAAATTTTAGTACATGGTAAATTGCCCCTGTGCCACCTGAATGAGGTTGCTTGTGAAAAAACCGACACAATGAAACCCTGTAACTTTTTCAGATTTCTTACAGTCATATAAGTGAGCAGTGCTCACGGCGAGTCTTGATGGATAAATACCAAATTTATTAACCAAGACTAGACTCAGGTGCTGAATGGACATTGTTATAACGGTGCAATACCACTTCTAGTGAAAGTTATGAAAGCTAACCTTGCTAATCTGCCAATCTCTACATCCGCTTTTGAATTCCCAGTTTCCAGCAAAGAAGTAACCGCCAGCAATACCAGCAATATTGAGACTCTGATGCAATTGCTATTAGAAGAAATCCAAGCTCAAGTAAAAGCCGCACCTGGGTGTGCGCAAGCGGTAGCAAAACGCATAGCTAGAGAAGTGGAACGCATTTGTGATAAAAGCACCCGCATTCAAACTTCAGGAGAAATCCAATCTTGGCAATTAACACTCGCCAGACATCGTTTGCAAAAGTGTCTGCGTTATTACCAACTAGGTTCGCGCCGGGGACGTGTAGAATTACATAGCAATTTGGGTGCTATGGTTTACCGCCACGTGACTGTTTCTGGCTCAGATATGGGCTTTCAAGGACGTTACAACCTGATTGAAGATTTTTTACAAGCTTTTTATATTGAGGCGATTAAAGCTTTCCGCCGGGAAAATGAATTAGCTGAAGATTACACCCCCCGCACTCAACTGCAATTAGCCGAATACATGGCGTTTACAGAACAATATGCCAAGCGCCGGATTAATTTACCTGGAAGTGCTAGCCAGCAATTAATTATTTTACGCGCTCAAGGCTTTGCCCGTCGCCAACCCCAAGAAACTACCGTAGATATTGAAATGGCGGTAGAGTCGGCTAAGAGCGAAGAAGGGGAAGCTTACCAACGTAACTCGGCGGTACAACAGCTCCGATCCCAAATGATCGCCCAAAATAATTTTGATCCCTCAGAAGAATCAGAACGCGATCGCGTAATTGCTGAATTAGTTAATTATTTAGAAGCTCAAGGTCAATCTGATTGTGTAGATTACTTGACATTGAAGCTACAAGACCTATCTGCACCGGAAATTGACCAAATTCTCGGTTTAAGCAGCCGTCAGCGCGACTACCTGCAACAGCGTTTTAAATACCATGTAGAAAAATTCGCCAAGCAACATCATTGGCAATTGGTGCATCAATGGTTAGGTGCAGGTTTAGAGCATAGATTGGGTCTTTCTGGGCAACAGTGGCAAACATTTTTAGGTTTGCTGACAGAGCAACAACAGCAAATTTTACAATTAAAAACAGCAAGACACAGCGATCAAGCGATCGCCAAAACTCTCAAATGCACCCCCAAGCAACTACAAAAGCGTTGGACTCAACTATTAGATCTAGCATGGGCGATCCGCAACGGTAACACTCAAGCCCAGGCAAACTGAATCAACAGTCAACTCATCTCCCTTCCCAGATTCCATTGATGAATCTTTCAATGTTGCAGTAAAAGTGAATTAGTCTCCGGCTTGCAGCCATCTTGTCTGTCTTTTGCAATCAGTAAGTCAATCTTTTATCAACTTCATCTTGTGGAAATAATCAAATATTTAACTTTACCTCCATTCCTACTGATTAAAAAAGATAGGAATGGGGATAAAGGCATTGCTTTATATTTATAGCAATATGAGTTTAAATACACAATTAATACCAATCCGCATTTGGTGTTCTAATTTCAAGGGTAGTAGGGGCGGGGTCTCCCCGCCCCATATAAAAGTATCTTAACCAAGCATAAAAATCTTGCTTTCCTAGCCGCTATTTCTCAGCCTAACTGAGTCTATGAATTTTAAGCGATAAACTCAATATCCAAAGAGGTAACAAAAAGTTCATTGGTTATGTTGGCAAACACATTTCCTTTAAAGGACAAATTGCCACTCAAGGAGTCGTAGTTGAAATCATTAAAAGAGCTAGAACCAAACCCTGATTGAGAAATTTGGATTTTGTCCAACTCATCAAAGTTAAAGTCTTGGATGAAATCAATACCTTCAAGAACGTTGTTAAAAACAAACTTATCTGCACCAGCGCCACCAACAAGTGAGTCGTTTCCTAAACCACCAATGAGGGTGTCATTTCCATCTTCACCATTGAGGAAGTCAATACCCGAACCACCAATAAGGCTGTCAGTACCAAAGAATCCTAAAAGTGTATCATTACCGTTTCCGCCATTGAGACTATCATTACCATCTAGACCATCAAGAAAATCATTGCCATCGCCGCCAGAGATGGTATCACTACCGCCATTGCCAATTAAGTTGTTATTTTGAGCATCGCCAGTGATGCTGTCATTGCCATTTGTACCTGTGACATCATCAAAGTTAATGACACTAAATGGCCCGACACCAAACACACCATTGACGGTTAAAGTTTGGGTTTGCAAGTTGGCATTAATCGAAACACCAGCAGTTGCAGTTGAAGCATCGATAGTATTGTTGACCGCAGTTGCAGAGGCAATAATTCTCTCAATTTTGATCAATTGGTCTGTACCTAAGCCACCACCTTTGTTCACCACACCTGTAGGTAACAGGGTGATGCTTTGACCCAAACTGCTGTAGTCTGCTGTATCTGTACCTAATTCTCCGTTTAAGGTATCAGTACCAACACCGCCTTTGAGGGTGTCATTACCATCTCCACCATTGAGGCTGTCATTTTCCGCACCACCATCAAGGAAGTCGTTTCCTAAACCACCATTGAGGGTATCATTGCCGCCATTGCCAATTAAGCGGTTATTTTGAGCATCGCCAGTGATGCTGTCATTGCCATTTGTACCTGTGACATCATCAAAGTTGATCACGGTAAATGGGCCGACACCAAACACACCATTGACGCTTAAAGTTTGGGTTTGCAAGTTGGCATTAATCGAAACACCAGCAGTTGCCGTTGAAGCATTGATGGTGTTGTTGACCGCAGTTACAGAGGCAATAATTGTCTCGATGTTGATCAGTTGGTCTGTACCCAAGCTGCCACCTTTGTTCACCACACCTGTAGGTAGCAGGGTGATGCTTTGACCCAAACTGCTGTAGTCGGCTGTATCTGTACCTAATTCTCCGTTTAAAGTATCAGCACCAGCACCGCCTTTAAGGGTATCGTTACCATCTCCACCCAAGAGGCTGTCATTTCCTGCGCCACCTAAAAGAGTATCATTGCCGCCTTCCCCGTAGAGACTATCATTGCCATTCTGACCATCAAGCAAGTCATTACCATTAAAACCCCAAATAAAATCATTACCATTACCGCCAATCAGGGAGTCATTACCATCTAGACCATCAAGAAAATCATTGCCATCGCCGCCAGAGATGGTATCACTACCGCCATTGCCAATTAAGTTGTTATTTTGAGCATCGCCAGTGATGTTGTCATTACCATTTGTACCTGTGACATCATCAAAGTTGATCACGGTAAATGGCCCGACACCAAACACACCATTGACGGTTAAAGTTTGGGTTTGCAAGTTGGCATTAATCGAAACACCAGCAGTTGCAGTTGAAGCATCGATAGTATTGTTGACCGCAGTTGCAGAGGCAATAATTCTCTCAATTTTGATCAATTGGTCTGTACCTAAGCCACCACCTTTGTTCACCACACCTGTAGGTAACAGGGTGATGCTTTGACCCAAACTGCTGTAGTCTGCTGTATCTGTACCTAATTCTCCGTTTAAGGTATCAGTACCAACACCGCCTTTGAGGGTGTCATTACCATCTCCACCATTGAGGCTGTCATTTTCCGCACCACCATCAAGGAAGTCGTTTCCTAAACCACCATTGAGGGTATCATTGCCGCCATTGCCAATTAAGCGGTTATTTTGAGCATCGCCAGTGATGCTGTCATTGCCATTTGTACCTGTGACATCATCAAAGTTGATCACGGTAAATGGGCCGACACCAAACACACCATTGACGCTTAAAGTTTGGGTTTGCAAGTTGGCATTAATCGAAACACCAGCAGTTGCCGTTGAAGCATTGATGGTGTTGTTAATCGCAGTTGCAGAGGCAATAATTGTCTCGATGTTGATCAGTTGGTCTGTACCCAAGCCGCCACCTTTGTTCACCACACCTGTAGGTAACAGCGTGATGCTTTGGCCTAAACTGCTGTAGTCGGCTGTATCTGTACCTAATTCTCCGTTTAAGGTATCAGCACCAGCACCGCCTTTGAGGGTGTCATTACCATCTCCACCCAAGAGGCTGTCATTTCCTGTGCCACCATCAAGTGAGTCGTTTTCTAAACCACCCAAGAGACTGTCATTTCCTGCGCCACCTAAAAGAGTATCATTGCCGCTTTCGCCGTAGAGACTATCATTATCATTCAGACCATTAAGGAAGTCATCGCCATTGAAACCCCAAATAAAATCATTACCGTTACCGCCAATCAGGGAGTCATTACCATCTAGACCATCAAGGAAATCATTGCCATCGCCGCCAGAGATGGTATCGTTACCGCCGTTGCCAATTAAGTTGTTATTTTGAGCATCGCCAGTGATGCTGTCATTACCATTTGTACCTGTGACATCATCAAAGTTAATGACACTAAATGGCCCGACACCAAACACACCATTGACGCTTAAAGTTTGGGTTTGCAAGTTGGCAGTAATCGAAACACCAGCAGTTGCAGTTGACGCATCGATGGTGTTGTTGACCGCAGCCGCAGAGGCAATAATTCTCTCAATTTTGATCAGTTGGTCTGTACCCAAGCCACCACCTTTGTTCACCACACCTGTAGGTAACAGGGTGATGCTTTGACCCAAACTGCTGTAGTCTGCTGTATCTGTACCTAATTCTCCGTTTAATGTATCGTTACCACCACTTCCTTTAAGGGTGTCATTACCATCTCCACCATTGAGGCTGTCATTTTCTAGTCCCCCATCAAGTGAGTCGTTTCCTAAGAGGGTGTTTGAAAAGTTTTTAGGGGTCAAATTTTATGCTAGCCGCCTCACCATAATACGGATCATAGCAAGGTAGATAAAGGTTTCTGAAGTTTCGGGTAAT
>NZ_JACJQG010000036.1 GCF_014696435.1 Calothrix anomala FACHB-343
GCCTGCCTTCGCAGGCTAAAAGTTTGATAGCCTGCGAAGGCAGGCTTCGTATTTCTAGCCCCACCCTTATAGGGTGAGGGCGTTTTTGCACATTTGGGATGCTCCCAGTTGAGCTTAATTTGATCCTCCTTTAGTCCCCCCTTTCTAAGGGGGAACAGGGAAGCCGGGGGGTAATTATTAGGCGCATTGTTACAGAGAATTGCTATCAGGGTTTCAAGGTTAGGTAATACCAATTGGAAAAAAGAATGCACCAGATTGTAGGGGCACTGGCACTGCCATGCCCTCTAGAATATTTTGATGTGTCGCAAAGATTATTTGAATTGGTATATTTTTAGTAAAATAGTTAAGTTTATTTGCATTGACTTACTTATGTAAAATTATTGGATTTATATCAATATGTCGAGATTATTCTTAATATCTATTTTTGTAGTTTTGCTGAATTTATTATCAGGCTGTAAGAGTCTGGAATCTAATGCAGCGCAAGAGCAAGGGAAATCTACTACTTGTATTGGCAAGAATCCTAATTTTAGTATTGAGTTTTTCAAAACCAATAACCAGGGTAAAAAATTTGCTAAAGGGATAAATCATGTAATTATTTTTAACCCTAGATCGGCACAATTAGATTTTAAAGTAAATGTGGGTTTAGCTCATAAACTTTATGCTAAAGATAATCGCGGAAATTTGCGCAAGGAATATATACCAAAGCAATTTCGCGAAATTATTACTGATGAAAATTCGCGATTAAATGGACAAAAACCTATAGCGGCAATTAATGCTGATTATATAGATACAGATAATAAACCCCAAGGATTAAATATTTCTCGTGGGTTTGAGTATTCTGGAGCTTTTAAAACTAAACGTTCTTCTTTTGGTATTTCTGCAGGTAAACCTCAAGAGAGAAAAGCTACTATTCAGGCGGGAAGAAGAAGTAATGAAATTTTGAATTACAACTTAGTAGGAGGTAATGGCAGGTTTTACCGGAATGGTAAATTTAAAGATATTTGTGCAGATTTGGGGGAACTTGCTTGTAAGCAAGCTACTAATCGCTCTTTAGCGGCTATCACAGACAAAGGTTATGTGATTTTATTAGTGAATGATGCTAAGGCTAATTCCAATATTGAATTTTCTGCGATTAATCAAGAACTATTCCCCGATCAATTTGATGATGTTCTACAAGGTATTGCGCGGAATAATTGTTTGGGGAATATTCAAGAAGGAATTTTGTTTGATGGGGGAATGTCGCCAGGATTGTATTACAACAATCAAATTTATGTAGAAAATCCCGGGCCGATTGGTTCGGTGTTTTTGGTATATAAAAGATAGTGGGCATGGGGCATTGGGCATTGGGCATTGGGCATTGGGCATGGGGCATTGGGTAAACAGTTTTTAATTATTTACCGAGATTGCGTTTACGTTGCCAATAGCGTTTTTGTTTTTGTGTTTCGATGTATTCTCGTTTGAGTTGTTGGATGTCGCTACCTTCAGCAAATAAACTATCTAAGCCGATGACTTCTTCTTGAGGTAAAACGCGCAAGGATTTAAAAACTTTAAATCGAGAACCAGAGGTACTAGAGGTAAGATACATAAAATAGCTGATGCCAATCCAGGCGATCGCACTAAATATAACTGTGAACTCGCTAACTAGCAAAATCCCTACAAGTTGCGCAAACAACAGATTTGTTCCCCCACCAAAAAATAACCCGCCTTTTAATGAGCTTTCTTGAGTGAAAAAGTCTTTAGCCCAGGCATAAGTGCTAGGATCTTGGCTAAATAAGCCTACTGCTAATGTTCCCCAAATTCCACATACAAGATGAACTGGAATCGCACCGACGGGATCGTCAATTTCGCACTTGTCTAAAATTACAGCTGCATACACAACCAGCGCGCCACCCAGAAAGCCGATAAAGGCTGCACTGGGAATATTCACAAAAGCACAAGCAGCGGTAATACTTACACAACCTGCTAAGATACCGTTAATCATAAATGAGAGACTAGGTTTCTCATAAAATTGCCACGACCAAAAAGTAGCGCCAAGTGCGCCCATTGCACCTGCTATAAGTGTGGCGATCACAATATGAGCGATCGCCTCAGGATGAGCTGTGAGTGTTGAGCCGGCGTTAAAACCATACCAACCCAGCCATAGAATAAAACAACCGAGAGTAGCCGCGCTGAGGTTATGTCCTGGAACAGCAACGATTTTTTTGCCGTAAAAGCTGGTTCGCCGCCAAGAGCGTTTTTCATCTGGGTTAAATTTTCTATATTTTCCTAACCTTGGTCTTAACAATACAGTGCCCATTAAAGCCGCCCAACCGCCAACTGAGTGAACTACAGTTGAACCCGCGAAATCTCTAAAACCTAATGTGTAGAGAAAACCACCTCCCCAGATCCAGTGACCGGTAATAGAATAGCTCAACACTAAGAAAAAACTGAAAATCATAAATGCAGCGAATTTAATTCTTTCTGCAACCGCACCGGAAACAATAGTTGCAGCTGTACCAGCAAAGGTTAATTGAAAGAAAAATTTCGCACTCAGAGGAATTGCCGCCCAGCTTAATGAATCAAAGACTCCCTGGTAATCATTAGCGATCGCTGGGCTATTGTCATAACCTTGTAACAAAAAACCGTTTGTGCCAATAAATTCGCTTCCATCACCAAACATCAAGCCGAAGCCTAAAAGCCAGAAGGCTAAAGTAGCAATAGCAAACACAATCAGGTTTTTGGCTAAGACAGTTATGGCATTGGCGCTACGACAAAAGCCAGACTCTAACATCGCGAAGCCGGAGTTCATAAAAAACACTAAACATCCTGTCAACATTACCCACTGAGTGTTATCAGCTACTTTATAACTCGCTGCGGGAGCGGTTTGGGCATTAGTGGCATGAGATATACACAGCAGGATGATGAAAGTTAATACAGGTAACAGAGCATACTTGAAAAGCCGACTTTTTTTTTGTTTCGCTTTCTGGCTTTTTGGCTTCAGCATAGATAAACAGACTATTGTGATGGGAATACTGGATGGATGTATTTATAACTTATTTATACTTGTATCAGAGATATTTTCAAAGTAAAACTTTTAACAAGCTTGTTCCGGATTCAAGTGCTGACCAAGCGATCGTAATATAATCAAAAATACATATTGGTAAGTATTAGGATGTGCTAAGAAATTTCGTAAAGTATTTTATACTACGTTAAATTTCGGACTCTTAAGGTAATAATAAAACTTCACAAACTAACTAATAATTTCCAGGAAAAGTGTGAAAAATATCGCAATAAGTCAATATCTTGAGCTTGCTCCATCTTTTTAACCCGGATAATTTTTCATTTTTAGATAAATATTGGCTGTTAGGGGAGAGCAAAAATTATCCCATATTGTTGATATATGTAGGCTCAAAAAATATTTTATTTTTTACCTAAATAGAAAAATTTATCTACCTTTTTTCATCGTCTTTAATCCCCCAATAAATCTAAAATAATGGCAATTTTTGACTCATTCAAATCATCTAATTCACCAGGAAGTATTTGCTTATGTATTAATTTGACTTGTCTACATAAGCCCAAAAATTTTAATGAGCTTTATTGTCAAGACTGTGGTGCTGATTTGCTATTAAATGGCCGTTATCGGGTGATTGGCTTATTAAATCAAACGCAAATTAAAGAGTCTATGGTTTATGATGCCATTGATATGCTCGATGGGGGAAAGCCTAAAGTTATCAAAGCGTTGTATACAGATAACGAAGAAGCAATCTCCCGGTTTAATCGAGGAGCCTATGTATTAGCAAAACACTGGTTTCCCGGACTACCTCAGTTAGATCCGGGGGGATACTTCCCGATGAATTTTCCGAATCAAATGATAGCTTATTGTTTAGCTATGGAGAAAATTGCTGGCTTAGATTTACAAGAATTAATTGAAAGTGGCAATAATCGAGCGCTTACAGAACAGCAAGCAATTAATTTGTTAGAACAACTGACTATCATTTTAGGTAATCTTCATCAAAAAAATTTCTTTCACCGTGATATCAAACCTGCAAATATCATGGTCAGAAGCCAGAATGAAGAGTTGGTGTTAATTGGTATTGATGCTATTCGCTCTATTACTGAAGCTGCTTTAAAGGGAAAAAATTTGAGCAGAATTGGCACAAAGGGTTACGTTGCACCAGAGCAAGAAAAAGGTAAGCCTGTAGCTCAATCTGATTTTTATGCTATGGGACGTACTTTTGTGCATTTATTAACAGGTAAAGCTCCAAATGATTTAGCTGAAGGAGCAGATAGAAAACTGCTATGGCGTCACAGCGTACCCAAATTATCAAATGATTTAGCTGCTTTGATTGATAGTTTGATGGCTTTTTCTCCAGAAGATAGACCGAGAAATACAGAGGAAATTTTACAGCGATTAGCAGAAATTAAACAGAATTTACAAAACGAAAATCAAAGTAAAAAACGGCTAAGTTTTAAAAAGATTGTCGGCTTGATAGTGTTTTTATTAGTTGGGGTTTTGGGCTACATAGGGATTCAATCACCAAAAACTGACAATATTAGCCCCCAAAATGCGACTTCATCCCATCCAAAATGTCAAATACGTCAGGGAAAAACTGTACCAGAGGAAAACGCTCTGGCTAAGGATGTATATCAGATTTTGCTAGAGCAAAAACTTAGCGGAAAAGATCCAGAAATTCGCCAAATTGAGCTGCTGAATGTGATGCAATCTAATTGTGACTTAAATATATATGTCAGTTTAGCGGAAAATAATCTCCTCAGTTCTAGCCTAGAAAATAAAATTACCGATTTAATCAGAAGTCGCTTTGATTATGCTGGTAAGATTAAAGTGAATAAATATTAAGAGATATTAATAGAAAGTTGGACATTGGTATTGTTGACCAAAGAGGCAGGGGAGCAGGGAGCAGGGAGCAGGGGGGAAAGTTGAGTAAATTCCACTGCCAAAAGGGATACAGAGCAACTAAATTTATTTATGAAAAAAAGAAAAAATATGTATTTCGAGACACGTAGTGCAAGAAATACTGCGTCTTTATTTCAGAGTCACCGGAATTTATGTATGGGGTTCTCCCCTCTGCCCCCTGCCCCCTGCCCCTTGTCCTCTTCGTTGACGGTTGACGGTTGAATGATGCGATCGCCTCAAGGTAGAGCAGTTGCGATCGCCGAAAGCTGTACTCTAGAGGTGATGGCTTAAAAAAACCTATGACACCTGAAGAAATTGCGGGTACGCTAACAAAATTGTTCGGTACAGCAGCTGTAGCAGCGATCGCGCCTGGATCGTGGCAAGTAGAGACGGCTAATTTTCGGCTGTTGGTGTTGCTGGCTGAGGATCGCACTTGGTTGCGAGTGTTAATCCCAATTGTGCCCATAGAAGCAGCCCAACCATTCTTAGAACAGTTCCTCGAAGCAAACTTTGATGAGACGCAGGAAGTACGCTACGCCTTATATCAAGGCGCAATGTGGGGAGTATTTCAGCACAACAACGCCACTTTAGCTAGTGAGGATTTGTCAAGAGCGATCGCTCACCTGATAGCTTTACATGAAGCTGGTTTAAATGATGTCTTTAATCGCTTGATTGAAAATCGCATCAGACAAATTGTCCAAGCAGCTAAAAAACAAGGACAATCTCTCCAATTCACAATGCAAAACTTAGAACGTTTTTATACAGAGGGATTACTGGGAGAAATTGAGCAAACCCAAGAAGCAAGAGACCAAGTGCTATCTATATGGCGGTATCAACTAGAACGCCTATGGGACGAAATCGAAGCGTAAAATATTTAAAAACCGTAACTGTGCGATCGCAAATATTTCTGGTGGTATGGGTGCTATGGATATAATTCAAATTCTCAAAGAAGACTATCAAAGATTTCCTGTCAATCAAACTTATAGTATTTATGCAGCAGATGTTTATTTTCAAGATGCTGTATTTAAATTTCGTGGTGTAACTCTGTACAAGCTGATGATTAATTTCATCAAGACTTTTTTTCTCAATCCCCAGATGGATTTACATGACATTCAATTATTGGGAGACACCATTAAAACCGAGTGGACGCTCAGTTGGAATAGTCCCCTACCTTGGAAACCGAGAATTTCTATTGCTGGCTGGAGTGAATTACGTCTCAATGCTGAAGGTTTAATTAGTTCTCACATTGATTATTGGCACTGTTCGCAACTGGATGTGATCAAACAACATGGTTTTTCGGGAAAAAATCGTTCAGATACTTCCAAATAATCAACGAGCCAATTTCAGTATAAAGGCGGAAATAGGTAATATTTTCTATTTCCCCCTTGCTCCCTGCTCTGCTTCCCCCTGCCTCTGACATGCACTGCCCTAGCATTTATGATCTTGAAACATCGATAATAGAGATAGCGTAAATAAATGTAAACAATTCTCAGGCAGGATAAAATCATTCATGCGGGTAATTTTGATGACAGGCAAGGGCGGCGTGGGAAAAACTTCTGTAGCCGCTGCTACTGGACTCCGGTGTGCAGAGTTAGGTTATCGCACATTGGTGTTAAGTACAGATCCCGCCCATTCCTTAGCCGATAGTTTTGATTTGGAACTAGGACACGCACCAAAACAAATTCGCCCTAATTTATGGGGTGCGGAACTAGATGCACTGCAAGAACTAGAAGGAAACTGGGGTTCTGTGAAGCGTTACATTACCCAAGTTCTCCAAGCTAGAGGTTTAGAAGGAGTACAGGCGGAAGAATTAGCTATTCTACCAGGCATGGATGAAATTTTCGGTTTGGTGAGAATGAAACGCCATTATGATGAAGGCGAGTATGATGTCTTGATTATTGATTCAGCGCCTACTGGTACTGCTTTGCGATTGCTGAGTTTACCGGAAGTTGGCGGTTGGTATATGCGCCGTTTCTACAAACCCTTTCAAAATATCTCGGTAGCGCTGCGTCCTTTGGTAGAACCGCTATTTCGCCCAATTGCTGGTTTTTCCCTCCCAGATAAAGAAGTGATGGATGCGCCTTATGAGTTCTATGAACAAATAGAAGCTTTGGAAAAAGTACTGACTGATAATACCCAAACTTCAGTTCGCCTAGTCGCCAATCCAGAAAAGATGGTGATTAAAGAATCTCTGCGCGCTCATGCTTACTTGAGTTTATATAATGTTGCCACAGATTTAGTGATCGCTAATCGCATTATCCCAGAGGAAGTCAAAGATCCATTTTTCCAACGCTGGAAGGAAAATCAGCAACAGTATCGTCAGGAAATTCATGATGATTTTCATCCGCTCCCGGTGAAAGAAGTTCCTCTATTTTCGGAGGAAATGTGTGGTTTAGCCGCCTTAGAAAGACTGAAAGAGACACTTTACAAAGACGAAGATCCCACGCAAGTTTATTATAAAGAAACAACTATTAGAGTTGTTCAAGAGAATAACCAATACAGTTTAGAACTGTATTTACCGGGGATTCCCAAAAGTCAAGTCAATTTGAGTAAAATAGGAGATGAATTAAACATTACTATTGGCAATCATCGGCGTAATTTAGTATTACCACAAGCTCTAGCGGCGCTCCAACCTGCTGGTGCAAAAATGGATGAAGACTATCTAAAAATTCGGTTTGCTTAAAATATAAGAGTTTAATTCTACTTTCAAGAGCATCAGAATTAAACTTTGTTTTTTGTCCAGACGCGATCGCGATCGCGTCTGTTTTTTTAAGTAATAAATTTGTATATAATTACACTTGCACAAGAGTCATTTTCTGTTGTTTATCAAGGCTCAAGGGGCTTTAGTAGCAGCAGTTATTAATTAGTATTAATTAATCAAAGCTAGCTAAAGCGAGTATTAGCAAGCCATGTATAGATTTTCCATCCGGACGATTTAGACACATTTATTTAATGCAATCATAACAGCGATTAATTGTTTCATCATGTTGCTTAAAAGAAATTTTTTATATTATAAATGATGATTTTTTAGGGGTGATTTACCTAATGTCTATAGGTGCGTATACCGTAGTTTTACTGAAGACATTATATTAAATAAATTTAATAATATCTTTAGATATAATCTTTTATTTTTTCTGAATAAAAAATAATTTATATAATTTACGAGCAATGACCCCGATCGCCAAAATCAACTTGCAATTAAACCTTGAGCAAGAAGGTTTATTACGACGGATTACAAACAGTATCCGGGAAACGTTGGATTTAGAAGATATTCTCACAACAACGACAAAGGAAGTGCGATCGCTACTCAAAACCGATCGAGTGATGATTTATAAATTTCATACTGATGGTAGCGGTCAGGTCATTGCTGAATCAATTTATAACAATAGATTACCATCCCTTTTCGGACTAAATTTTCCGGCTGATGACATTCCACCTCATGCGCGAGAACTATTCAAGAATTCACAGGTACGTTCTGTAGTCAATGTGGAAAAACAGCAGATTGGCTACAGTCATCTGCGTCACTCACAAACCGGAGAACAGCTAGCAGATGATATTCATTATCGCCCGGTCGATCCCTGCCACGTGCAATACCTAACGGCTATGGGAGTGAAGTCTTCTTTAGTAGCGCCTATTATTTGTCACGCAGAACTCTGGGGGCTTTTGGTATCCCATCATGCAGACAGCCATGAGATTTCAGCAGATGAAATTGACATAGTACAGATGGTAGTAGAGCAATTATCAATAGCGATCGCTCAAAGTCACCTGCTGATTCAAGCCCATAACAAAGCCGAACGAGAAGCTAATATTAACCGGATTGCAGCTCTATTGCATTCATTGCCAACAATTGTACTACAACCTGCCTTAGAAGCCACTGTAGCAGCTTTAGGTGGTTCTGGTGGTAGGCTTTGTATTAGAAATAATGCTTTTAACTTCCAAAATAGTACATTTAGACCCTTCACAGAATGTTTAATTCCGGGAAGTGATTGTATTCGGCTGTTCATTTGTGGAGAGCAACCAGCATTCAAAGAACCAACCATTTATCCCCTCATCGAGCAGTTTAATATCTGGCAAGAACATTATCAATCTGGTGAATGTGATGTCTGGGCAATTTCTGACATCTACGAAACACCAAATATGCGAACTATGCAACTTGCTTTTCAAGGCACAAAGATTCGCAGTATATTAATGATTCCGTTGAATTATCGCCAGGAATTAGTTGGTTATTTAAGCATTTTTCGGAATGAAATCGATACAGAAACTTTGTGGGCAGGTCGATTTGATACCGATAGCAGACAACTATATCCGCGTCAATCCTTTGAATTATGGCGCGAAACTAAAACAGCACAAATTCAAAAATGGACAGATGAAGAAATAGAAATGTCCAGAGAAATTGGTAAAAATTTTGCTTCAGCAATTCAGCAATATGAACTTTACCAACAAGTACAAGTATTTAATCTCAATTTAGAAAAACAAGTAAGAAGACGCACAATTGAAGTTCACAAGACAGCCGAACAACAACAGGCTGTGTTTGGAGTCATTGCCAAAATTCGCGAATCCCTAGATATTAAAAATATTTTTCAAATCACTACTAAAGAAGTTTGTCAGTTAATTAAAGCCGATCGCGTTTGTATTTATCGCTTTGATGGTGATTGGGGTGGTGAATTTGTCGGTGATTTTGAAGTAGCTAGTCCCCACTGGTCAAATGAGTCAAAGTTGAAAGTGAATACAGTTTGGAATGACACTTATTTACAAGATACTCAGGGTGGACGTTATCGCTACAACGAAACATTTGCAGTTAATGACATTTACAAGATGGGCTTTACTCAGTGTCATCTTGATAATTTAGAAGAGTACCAAATTTACGCTTTTGTTTTAGCGCCCATCTTTGTAGGACAACAATTATGGGGTTTGCTGTGTAGTTATCAACATTCTGGCCCCCGTCAATGGCAAAATTCAGAAGTTAACTTTCTCAGTCAAATTGCCGCTCAACTTGGGGTAGCACTCCAGCAAGCAGAATTACTCAGACGTACCCAAGAGCAAGCCTTAGATTTAAAACAAGCAGCAGAGCAGCAACGGGTATTATTTGAAGTTGTGGCTAAAATTCGCGAATCTTTAGACTTAGAGGCAATTTTTCAAACCACAACCCAAGAAATATGTAAAGCTCTCCAAGCAGATCGGGTAGCTGTGTATCAATTTCATGCAGATTGGAGTGGTGAGTTCATTGCTGAGTTTGTTGGTGAGGGTTGGATAAAGTTAGTCAGCCCAGAAAGTAAGACAATTTGGCAGGATAGTTATTTACAAGAAACCCAAGGTGGACGCTATCGTCAAAATGAAACCTTTGCAGTCCATGATATCTATCGCGCTGGTCATTCTCATTGTCATATTGAGTTATTAGAGCAATTTCAAATTAAAGCATACGCGATCGCGCCAATTTTTATCGGTCAAAAACTCTGGGGTTTGCTAGCAGCTTATCAAAACTCTGCACCGCGCCACTGGGAACCCTCAGAAATTCAGTTTTTAGCCCAGATTGCTAATCAGTTAGGGGTAGCACTCCAGCAAGTTAACTTATTTTTGCAAACTCAGCAGCAAACACAACAGCTAACTCAAGCCTTATACGATTTGCAAGAAACCCAAACCCAACTCATTCAAACCGAGAAAATGTCCTCGTTAGGACAACTAGTGGCAGGTATTGCCCATGAAATTAATAACCCTGTAAACTTTATTTACGGTAATTTAGTTCATGTCAGCGAATATGCTGATGATTTACTGAAGATGCTAGATTTATATGAGCAAGAATTACCTCATCCCAGTCAGAAAATTTGGCAACTAAGAGAAGAAATTGACTTAGAATTTATCAACGAAGATTTACCCAAAACTCTCACTTCCATGAAAGTGGGAATCGACCGCATTCGTCAAATTGTCTTAGGTTTAAGAAATTTCTCCCGTCTAGATGAAGCGGAAATGAAAGCGGTAAATATTCACGAAGGTATTGATAATACCCTGTTAATTTTGCAACATCGCCTCAAAGCGAAGCCAGAAAGCCCAGCGATTAATATAGTTAAGAATTACGATGAACTTCCCTTAGTAGAATGCTACGCCGGACAGTTAAATCAAGTATTTATGAATGTCTTGAGTAATGCGATTGATGCATTAGAAGAATATCGAGAATCTCATCCAGAAAATCATCAAAGTCAAATTACAATTTACACTTCTATTGGCAATATGAAGGGTAATATGAAGAGTGTAGTAATTCGCATTGCTGATAACGGGGCTGGTATTCCTGAAGCTTTAAAAACCAGAATTTGTGACCCATTTTTTACCACTAAGCCAGTAGGTAAAGGTACTGGCTTAGGGTTATCAATTAGTTACAAAATTGTTGTAGAAAAACATGGTGGTATTTTTAAATCTGATTCTGAACCAGGTTTAGGTACAGAATTCTGGATTGAAATTCCTATTCAACAGAATGGTTATTAGAGACGCGATTAATCGCGTCTGTACAATTGTCATTTGTCATTGGTCATTTGTCATTTGTCATTGGATTTCAATCCAAAATCCAAAATCTAAAATCCAAAATTCTTTCAATGCCCAATGCCCCATATTTAACTTCTCAGTTGTACTGGCATAGCTAAATAAGTCATTTTTAAAGCGCCTAAAGGTGTAAAAATTACTGGAGTTAGGCTTTGATTGAGGTGCATTTGGATTTCTGAAGATGGTAATTCTTTTAAGCCTTCCATGAGATATTTGATATTAAAAGCAATATCTATATCTTCACCAGAAATTTGGGCTGGCATGGATTCTCTACCGCTACCTATATCTTGAGATTCACAAGATAATGTAATTTCTTGGTTAGCGCCATTAATGGTGAGTTTGACAATATTATTTTTCTGATCGGCTAGAACTGCAATTCGTTCTAAAGTGCTGACAAATTGTTTTCTATCAAGAGTAACTTGGCGCTCAAATTGACGGGGTATCAATTGACGATACGCAGGATATTGCCCTTCTAAAGTGCGGCTGGTTAAGCGTTGATTTTTCCAAGCAAAGACAACTTGACCTTGATCTAAATATAAAGCTACAGGTTCATCATCAGCAGAACTATGAGCTAACATTCTTTGGAGTTCCCGCAGCGCTCTGGCTGGTACTGTCACTTCTAATTGGTTACTATTTTCCATAGGACGCTCGTTTGTAGTTTCTACGACTGCTAAACGATGTCCATCAGTAGCGGCAAATTCGAGGGTGTCTTGTTTAACTGTTAAATGTACGCCTGTGAGTACTTGTTTAGTTTCATCGCCACTGGTAGCAAATAAGGAACCGCGTAAGCCTTCAATTAAGGCGGCGGCGGTTAGGTGAATGACTTCGGAATTTTCAATTATAGGTAATTCGGGAAACTCTTCTGCACCCATTGCGCGTACTTGGTAATGTCCGCTTTTTGGTGTCAGAGTAACGATTAAACCCTCGCCTGTGTTGGTTTCGGTTGCTGATTCATCATCGAGGGTGATTTCGCCTTCTGGGAGACGAGAGGTAATATCTACGAGTAATTTAGCAGGAAGAGCGATCGCACCTCCTTGCCACACCTCAGCATTAAAGCTGGTACGGATACCCAAGCTGAGATCGAAGGCGGTGAGGCTTACTTGGTTAGTTTGTGCATCTGCTTGTAGCAGCACATTAGCAAGTACTGGATGTGTCGGTCGTGAAGGGACAGCACGGCTAACAAGGGAAAGGTTTGTACTGAGGTCACTTTGGGCGCAAACTAATTTCATGGTCAAGTTCAGCTTGTGAATGTCTATACTACCACTGTAGAAAGATTTTTCAGTCATTGTTCGCTAGCAGCTTTGATTACCAAGCTGAACAGTTCTGACCATTGAGCGTGAATTACGGGACATCCAATTTTTAAATACCCAATCAATTTGTAGTGCGAGCGTCTCGCTCGCTGGTTTTCAAAAGCGAGCAAGATGCTCGCACTACGGAATTTGGGTAATTTATTTTTTGTAAGTACCTACATATTCTTAACTAGGGTTCGTTCCACCTGAGGTAGTACAGAAACTTCTAATGGGTCGTAGCCTAGCTGTTGCGTAATGCGTTCCCTGGCTAAAACTCGATATTCCCAAAAATGCTCACCCGCAGCGCATAACGCCAAATACATATTCAGAACTTGGGGTTTTGTCCACAGCAGTGTCCATAGTTGTCCCCAAAATTGCCCTCTAATTTCTGGTCGTCGTAAGCCTTGATGCCAGATTAACTGGGCAAAAAGCCGCAACTTTCTACCTACAGGAATCTGCATTGTTTGTGTTCCCCTTTTAGAGGGCACAATATTGAGGCACTGTTGAAAAGCTCTGCGCAGATAGTTTACAGGTTCGTATAACGTCCAGAAGCCTTCTACATACTCTCTAGCAATTTCGGCAATGGGGCGGGTGGGAATAAAATTCATCAGAGTATTCTGATCTCCCGTGGGATGAATGCTATCACCCTCAATTAAACGCTGTTCCTGTTGGAGGCGATTCCAGAGGGCTGTGTTGGGTGGAGCTTGGAGGATGCCCAACATAGGTTGAGGAATACTGGTTTGTTCCACAAAGGCTTGAATTCTTTCTCCTGCACCAGTGCGTTCTCCATCAAACCCCAGAATGAACCCAGCATAGATCAGCAAACCTGCTTCATTGATTTTGTGACAGGCTTCTACTAAGGGGTTGCGTGTATTTTGCACTTTGCGCGTTACGACGAGGCTATCTTGATCGGGAGTTTCAATACCGAGAAAGACAGCATAAAATCCTGCTTCTACCATCAGTTCTAGCAGTTCATCATCTTCTGCTAAGTTCACAGAGGCTTCGGTCATGAAGGTGAAGGGATAGTTGTGCTGCTGCATCCAAGGAATCAATTCTCTTAAAAAGCGTTTTACATTACGCTGATTGCCAATAAAGTTGTCATCGACAATGAATAGCGAGCCTCGCCAACCTAAATCATAGAGATATTGCAACTCTGCTAAGGTTTGAGCAGGTTCTTTAGTCCGCGATTTGCGACCGTAGAGAGAGATAATGTCACAAAATTCGCAATTGAAGGGACAACCGCGAGAAAACTGAATTGCCATCATGAAGTAGGCATCAAGTTCCAGCAGGTCAAAGCGAGGCATAGGGCTTTGAGTCACATCCGGCTTTTCTGGGGAGCGGAAGATTCCTTGAGTTTGACCTTGAGCGATCGCTTCTAAGAATAGCGGAACTGTCATCTCTCCTTCATCTAGGATGAGATAATCTGCTCCAGAAGCTTGGGCTTCCTGTGGGACTGATGTGGGATAAGGCCCGCCTACTGCTACTTTTTTACCTAACCTTACAGCTTTTTTAATCAGAGCGTGGAAATCTGGTCTCTGCACCAGCATGGCAGAGATAATCACTAGGTCACACCACTCCCAATCTGCCTCTGTCTCTAGGCGGACATTGCGGTCATAAAATCTTACTTGCCAATCTTCGGGTAATAATGCTGCAACAGTAATGATTCCCAAGGGTGGAATGACGGCTTTGAGTCCAGCGATTTCCATAGCGCGATCGTAAGACCAAAAAGACTGAGGAAACTGGGGGTAGAGCAACAGTGTTTTCATAGTCTCTTTTTAAGATCCTTAGTGCATGGTTGCTTATTTTTGCACAAGCGCATAGAGAAAGAGTCTAGCAAAAGTTAGATTTATGGAAGAAGAAATCAGAATTTATTTTTCTGGAGTTGAATGGTAGCACTGAAGGGTGGGTTTAAGGAAATTTTTGTGATTGATTTATCTTAATTCGATGTCTTGTTCAAAAACTAATATCAAATCATTTATAGTTTTTTTGTATTGAAACCCATAGTCTAACAAAGCTTGCTTTAAAGTTTCTCCTTCAGATGCTTCGAGTTTATGTTTGGGGCTAATCTCAATAGTTGCCTCATTTACTGTAAAATCGAAATAGTCTTTAAATTGACTATAATCCCAGTTTAGTTTTCTCGCTGCATTTAACTCAATGGCAGCTAATGTATCATCAAATTTGCTGTTAACCATGAGTTGGTCTCTCCCAGGAGCTTAAAAATATATCTTAACAAAAATTAGAACTAAAAAACTCAATGTCACCCTTAATGAAGAGCGAAGACTAACTGCTAAGTATAGCGAAGTTAACAATTATAGTTATTGAAAAGCAGATGACAGATGCTACAAAGAAAGATTGTTTAAATGCGATTTAAATTGGTAAATCTAATTATGTTTGTTTGCCATTTTATCCTAATACATTTTGAAAATCTCAAAAATCCATCTTTTGGTTAATATAAAAAATTAAATTATAAAGTTATCGTACATAAAAGGGTTTAAGACCCCTACGTCTATACGTAGTATCATTTTCAGTCGGGGTTTAAATCCCCGACTGAAAATGCCTTTAATTTTGAATTTTGAATTTTGAATTTTGAATTGTTAAGATTTAAAGTTATTTATTCAAATTTACAATCTATAAATTAAGTTGATTTTATAGTCAATCAAGATTGACAAGACTATTAGTATTCATGTTTATGAGTCGATCAATTCTGAAGCAGAACCGCAATCCTCAGACAAATAATATTCTTTTGATTTAATTGCAATCGCAATTTTTGACAATATGCAAAATTGCTTTGACAATCAACTCTGGTTGATCGATCCAGACAAAATGACTACTTATATCAGTTTGAATTTGCATAGAATTTGTAGATAAATTCATTAATTCATCGTGCATTTTGTCGCGTAAATCGTTAGCGGCTTTACTAGGTAAAAGTAGCGTCCAAAAAGAAGGATGAAAAAAAGTATTGGCTTTAATATTAACTATAGGTAATTCCCCAAAATCATTAGCTGACATAACTTGGCGACTACTATTATCTAAATTTAAGATTTCCCGACTCATGGTAATCCAGTGTTTAGGACGACAAAAAGAACGCTTAACTGATTTGAGAGTTTTTTTGGGAAATTTCCCTAATTCACGCTTGATGAGTTCAAATGTGCCAATCAATTTCAGTAATCTGACAATACCGAGAACTGAGCCTAAAAAGGACATCACAAAGCCGGAGAGAAAAAAGTATTTCAGACATTGTAAAGGAATGGGCATTTTCAACATAGCCGTTTCATGAAGCCCATCAGTCAGAACCATGCCGATAACTTTGTGGGGAAATCGCTTTGCATACAAGCGCACGTTATAGCTACCGAAGGAATTACCCACGAGAATATAAGGGGGTTCAATTCCGGCTTGAGTTAACAGACAATCGAGTTCTGTGACGATTTGCTGACTGGTTCGGGGATAAGGACTATGATCGCTCCAACCATAGCCAGCGCGATCGTAAATACAAACTTTTGTCAGTTTGGCTATCTCTGGTAGGAGTAAATAACCTTCAATTCCGCCTAAACTGTGGTCGATTACCACTGTCGGCCCGGATTCGCCGGCTGTGTAAAGGTGTAGGTTATAACCACCTACATCAATGAGCTTTCCTGGTGGGGGGTGACGATCTTCGAGCAAGCAAGCGATCGCCTGATAGCAAGTTGTAGCCAACAGTATCATACTGTTGATAGATGGCAACATGTTGTAAGTATGATTGATTATTAGTTTTTAGACCAGCGCCAATTATAACGGTTCCATTCGTAAATTCCTTGAATTTCATATTCAGCACCATTATTGAAGCGGACAATACAATTGCTACAGAAAGTATCGCCATTCTCAATTTCCGCAACTTGTAGCACCACACAGCCGAACCATTCTCGCTTACAGGGGCCATCATCCTGCACCCATTCCCACATTGCATTACAAATTTCAATGCGATCGCCCGCTTTTAATTTGAGCGCATCCTCAAAATATACATATTTATCAAAATGATATGGCTGAAGGCGATTGAGCCATTGCAAACCGTAACGTTCCCGAATAAATTGTACTTCTCCAGAATCTGACGCATTCAGCCAATCATTCAAGAATTGCGCTTTCCAGTTACCATTGTCTTGTTCGTGTGTTTTCACGAATTGCAAAAATGCTGCTAATTCTTCTGAGGTCAGTTCATCTAAGGGATTAGCAATTTCTAGCACCCCACAATGAGAATTTTCGGGAATTTGCTCAATTACTTGCAGTAGTATCTGTTTCTGTGTCTCAGTGAGAGGACAGCTGGCTACATCACAACACTTAAAGGCTGCTTGCAAAGCTGCTTTAATCTCATCCGGAGTCATAAGTTAATAGCAAGTTAAGGGTTGTTTTCCCTAATTATTACAAAAGTTTAATCAAAGTCTCCAATATCTTTTGGTTAGTTGTCAGTTGTCAGTTGTTAGAGACGCGATAACCCTTGTCTGTACAATGGTCAATGGTCAATGGTCAATAGTCAATGGTTACTAGGGGCGGGTTTATGCGAGATCGTCATGAATCAGTGAGGATATCTGTGAACCCGCCCGTACAGTTTTCAGTTATCATTAGACCTCTGTGTCTCTCAGTCTGTGCATCTACTTCACTTCATACGGATTGAGACAGGTATACCGATGAATGCGTTAGTGATATATGTAAGAAAACAGCAAACAATAAATTATCCCGTAGAAACCTTGGTAAGATTAGTTTTTAGATATGGAAAATAAAAGTAGCAGCAAATCTTGGTTAAATTTACTAGACTTAGCTAAGTCATTTTATCCCAGAGAAATCAAGGTAATCTTTATTTCTTGTCTCATCAGTGTTTTTCTCTGGATATTTACTCCCCCGGCTGTAGCGCTGACACAAATTAAACTCTTTGATATTTCTTATAAAGACTGTCCTCCAGAACTGGCGGAAGGTGCTGTGATTAGTAGCGGTTCTGGGGCGGCTAACTGTTTTATTGTTACAGGTAAAGCGGAAAATGGTACATATAAAACCGTCTACGATGCAGATATTTTCGGACGGATTTATGATGCTAACAACGATCCAATACTCCAAAATCGCACTCGTTTAGGTTCAATTGCGGAGATACCACCAGGTATCAGTGATTTTGAATTGCGAATTTCTGTACCTGCAAACCAGCCAACCCCGTTGAAGCTGAAGCAGTTTAAAGCTGCTGGGTTTAGCGGTCAGGTGCGCAAGTAATCAGCTAATCTGCTTTTAAGTTGCATAATCCATTGTGAGGGCTGTTGACTGTTGACTGTTGACAGTCCTCATTAGGAGTTATGTAATTTAGATGCGCATTAGCTTAACCTTTAATAAATTTTTAACCATCAAATAGGGTGGGTATTACCCACCCTATTTTTCATCAGCTGCACAATAGTGATTACATAATATAGCGTTTTCCCATCCAACCAAAAGCCTCAAGGGGTCGCCCATCATACCAAAGGTTGATGGGTGGGGAATTGAGGCAAACATTCTCTGACTGAGCAAAGCGAATCCTTATTTTTGAGGTCATTGTTGTTGCTGCACATATTCTTTTAACTGCTCAACTGTGACCCCACCACAACTAGCAACAAAGTAAGAACCTGTCCACAGCACAGGTTTTGTATACACTTGGTTCAAGATAGGTTCAAACTCTTTACGAATTAATCGACTAGAAACAGTTTTGAGGTTAGCAATAAATTTGCTGAGTTCAATTTGTGGATGGTAACGAATGAGTAAATGTACATGATCAACTTCACCGTTAAATTCTACTAATGTACATTCCCATTTAGTACAGGTATCTTTAAATATTTCTGCCAGCCTAGAAAGCATAGCCTCATTAATCACCATTCTCCTGTATTTAGTCACAAAAACTATATGAGCAGTAAGAGAATAAACTGAGCGAAAACCTTTATCATATAAATCTTCCATCGATAAGCAATAAATGATATACTGATATTATGATTTTAACTTACTGCTACCGAATTTTACCTAATGCCGCGCAAATAGCTTTGATGTCAAATACATTAGAGCTACTACGCCGTCATTGGAATTACGCATTTGGGCAGAGGTTAGATGCACTCCACAGAAGTCGCTGTCAAATTGATCGATGTTCAATAGTTAGTGAACCAATTGGAGAAATCCCACAGCGAGTTAATTACTATACTCAGCAAGCGGATTTAAAGCAAACGAAAATACTGTTTCCCGATTACAAAAATATCTGGGCAGAATCTCAGCAAATCAATTTACAGCGTTTAAATCAAGCATGGGAACGCTGGTTAATTCCTGACGCATCAGGAAAACGCGGCGGTCGTCCCAGATTTAAAAAGCCTGGAGAATTAAGGTCTTTTGTTTATCCACGAGTGAACTGTCCAAAGGCAGGTGCTAACCTCAAAGACGGCATATTGAAACTCAGTAAAATTGGTGAGATGCCAGTCATCTTACACCGACCATTACCAGAGGGCTTTGTACTCAAAACTTGTACGATTGTGTGCAAAGCAGATGGATGGTACTGCTGCATTGCCATGCAAGATAATTCTGTGCCGCAATTATTACCTCTTGATGAGGTTAAATCTGCGATAGGGGTTGATGTTGGGCTAAAAGAATTTTTGACAACATCAGATGGTGATACAGTTGCTATTCCACAGATTTATCGTCAAACTCAACATCATTTAGCACGACAACAACGTCAACTAGCTCGTCAACAAAAAGGCTCTCGGCGACAAGCTAAAAAGAAAAACCACATAGCCAGAATTCATCAAAGGATTGAGCGTCAAAGGAAAGATTTTCACCACAAAACAGCACACAAACTAGTCAAAAATTTTGACTTAATCGCAGTGGAAGACTTGAATATCAAAGGTCTTGCTAAAACACGATTGAGTAAATCAATTCTGGATGCCGCATGGGGGGCATTTATCAATATCTTGGAAGCAGTGGCGGTCAAACGCGGTGTCCGAGTCGTGAAAGTTAACCCCCATTCTACTAGCCAGGATTGTTCCGGTTGCGGTCATAAAGTCCCGAAAAGTCTCTCTGTTCGTTTGCATCATTGTCCGAAATGCGGGTTATTGATGGATAGAGATGAGAATGCCGCAGTTAATATTTTAAATCGGGCAATTAGCGAGGTGGGACTCATCTTGCCTGCGCGTGGAGGCTTCGGGGTTGCCCCGCCTGTGAAGCGCGAAGCTTTTTTAGAATTTGATTGTTCTCAACTATCTGGTTCTAGATTAGAAGCTCCCGTTATACCGCAAGGTTAACGGGAGAGAACGTCACTGAAGTAGAGGAAAAAGTTGTTTACCACAGATGAACACAGATGAATTCATCGCTCAGTAGACTAGAAAGGGCTATAAGTTAACTTTTGCAAAATCGGTAGCAGCCAGTCGCCAATGAATTGCAGTAGCAAGAAGGCGATGATGGGAGAAAAATCTATACCGCCTAGTGGGGGAATAATTGAACGGAAAAGATTGAGATAAGGGTCAGTAATCTGGGCTAAGGCCGCAAATGGTTGACTGTAAAAGTCAATATTGGGGAACCAGGTCAAAAGAACCCGAATAATCAGTAAAACAGTATAAATCTGGATAAAAGTAGCCAGTGTGGTAATCAGTAGATTCATGGATAGCTTGGTTTTGGGCTAAGTTGACAAACAAGGTCTTATCATAGATTTTAATTTAGTCTCGGTCATGGCGTCTGCGATTAGTGCAGGCACATCGCACCACACTTAAGCGCTGCACCAAGTCGTAATTATCTAAGAATCCTTTGTCAAAGAACGCTCGTTTACTGCTTGCGGTGCAGTGCCATTGACATTGCCGAGTTGCTTACGTACCTCATCTATTGTGGCATTTAGCTGGGCAATTTTATCTTCTAGCGATCGCCTTGCTGTTTCCATTTCTAGTCCTTCTGTTTGAGAAGGGGGCATTTGACGCCTTTTTCCAGCTATTTTCCGGGTTTCTTCGGCGTTGGGTGTCAGTTCTGCTTCTTCATCTCCTGTTAATTCTAAATCTTGACGATTAGCAATCAAAGAGCCGACAACGCCACCAACAACACTACCGAAAATTGCTCCGGCCAAAAATCCACTGAAAAAACCATCACGCTGACTCATATCCTTAACCGCCTTGACGAAACTTTGGGACTTTTATACTAGTAATCCTAGTTAAAGTTATTTTCCTACCCTAGCTGCATAGTAGCTTAAGTCCCGTAGGTGCGATCGCCTGCATCTCCTAATCCCGGTACAATAAATCCTTGGTCATTGACTGTTTCATCAATGGTAGCCGTGTAAATAATTAAACCTGGATAAGCAGCGCTGAGTTTTTGCAAAGCAGGTGGAGCCGCCACTACGCAAACAATTCTGGTTAAAGATGGATCTATGCCACGTTGTGTCAATTCTGCCATTGCAGCCATCATTGAACCGCCTGTAGCCAACATCGGATCGGTAATTAATACCCTTGTTTGCGGATCGAATTTTTCTGGTAATTTGTTGAGGTAACACGTAGGCTGTAGTGTTTCCTCGTCGCGGACTAAGCCCAAATGATAAATCGAAGCTAGGGGTAACAAAGTCTGCGCCCCTTCTAATAGCACTAACCCAGCCCGCAAAATCGGTACTACCGCCACAGGTACTTGTGGATCGATTAAAGTCGCTGGCGTAGAATCTAAAGGAGTTTCTACCGTCGTTTCTTGCGTCGGTAACCACTCTCTTGCAGCTTCATAGGTTAACCATCTTCCTAACTCTACCATCGCACTGCGGAATAATACCGAAGGTGTGGCAGCATCACGAGCAACTGCTAACCAGTGCTTAATCAGAGGATGGGGTGGAACATAAACACGCAGTTGTAGCGTCATAGCCAAAAATCGGCGTTTTTAATATATAAGAACTGAAACATCATGATACTCTGTCCTGCCTCTGACTGGCAGCTAAAATCCACAACCTAAAAATTATTGATAATCTTTTGCATTAATAGTTGACAGCCATTCTCAATCAAGGTTATATTATTAATCAGTGTTCTCCTCTCTTTAAGGATCGGCAGACGGGATTAGCCAGCAGTAGCAGGCTCGTCCCTCTTTTTTTGGCAAGAAATCGACATATTTTACATTTAAAAAGAACAAGCCCAGGAAAATAGATAGACTTTTTTTGAAAATTAAATCAAAATTCCCTCTTCAATTAAATTTTGATCGACAATTTAGCGATTTAATCTATACAAGCTCATCAGATTAAATTGGTTAAGTAGGAGATTTGCTCTTAAAAGTAATATGGGCTACAATTTTTAGAAAAATTTTATGTAGCAACTGACAATCCCTTGGCAATTGGGGCATTTGCATCAAAATTAATTTGTCAGTATACTGCTCAAGGCTAACTATTCTGTTTTTGAATTGTGAATTTTAAATTTTGAATTATTATGACTTCTAGTTCCTTATTTGATGTAATTGTTATTGGCTCTGGGATTGGGGGATTAGTCACCGCAACCCAGCTAGCAGCAAAGGGAGCTAAAGTACTGGTTTTAGAAAGCTATATGATACCTGGTGGTAGTGCGGGCTATTTTGAACGCCAGGGCTATCGTTTTGATGTAGGAGCATCAATGATTTTTGGTATGGGTGACAAGGGAACTACAAATTTACTCACCCGCGCCCTTGATGCTGTGAACGTTAGCATCGAAACAATAGCCGACCTCGTACAGATTCACTACCATCTACCTGATGGTTTAGATTTGAAAGTTGACCGCGTTTATGAAAAATTTTTGCAAAATCTTGGTGCATATTTTCCGCAAGAAAGATATGGGATTCGTAGGTTTTATGACGAATGTTGGCAAGTTTTTCATTGCTTAAACAGTATAGAGTTACTGTCATTAGAAGAACCTCGGTATTTGCTGCGGGTATTTTTACAACGTCCTTTAGCTTGTTTGGGATTAGCTAAATATTTGCCACAAAATGCAGGAGATGTGGCGCGACGCTACATCAAAGATCCGTTATTGTTGAAATTTATTGATATGGAATGTTATTGCTGGTCGGTAGTTCCAGCCAATATGACACCCATGATTAATGCAGGTATGGTATTTTCTGATAGACATTATGGTGGAGTTAATTACCCCAAAGGTGGAGTAGGAACAATTGCTCAAGCATTAGTTAGCGGTTTAGAAAAAGCTGGGGGAACAATTAAGTATCAAGCAAGAGTAAAGCAGATTATCACCGAAAAAGGCAAAGCTATAGGGGTAAAACTGGCTAATGGTGAAATCTATCGGGGTAAACGCATAGTTTCTAATGCTACACGCTGGGATACTTTTGAAAAATTATTACCTGTAGATGCCATGCCCCATAATGAGAAAAAGTGGCAACAAACTTATCAGAAATCACCTAGCTTTTTGAGTTTGCACATGGGAGTTGAGCAGTCGGTTCTGCCACAAGGAACCGAATGTCATCATATATTGTTAGAAGATTGGCAACAAATGACTGTCTCCCAAGGCACAATTTTTGTGTCAATTCCGACATTGCTTGACCCAGATTTAGCGCCAGAGGGTTATCACATCATTCATGCTTTTACCCCTGATTGGCTAGATAATTGGCAAGGATTAAGTGAAAGGGAGTATGAGACTAAGAAAGAAGCGGCAGCATGGGCAATTATTCAGCGATTAGAGCATATTTTCCCTGGTTTAATTGCGGGATTGGATTATTTAGAAGTAGGAACACCCCGCACCCATCGCCGCTTTTTGGGAAGACAAGATGGTACTTACGGGCCTATTCCCCGACGTAAGTTATGGGGGTTATTGGGGATGCGATTTAACCGCACAGCGATTCCCGGATTGTACTGTGTAGGGGATAGTACGTTTCCTGGTCAAGGATTAAATGCTGTTGCATTTTCTGGTTTTGCTTGCGCCCATAGAATTGCTGTAGATTTGGGGTTGTAGTTATTTGTCATTTGCCATTTGTCATTTGGTAAGTGTTTCCATTGAATTTAGGTTCATTATGAAAAGATTATCCAGAGGATACTCAGATTATAGGTTGGATTGAGGAACGTAGACCCGTTCGCGGAGCGTTGCCGAAGGCTAGGGGCTTCCCGCAGGGTAACCCAACATTTTCGGCGATTTGTTGGGTTTACACACGGTAAGGTTTTTGACGCTAACTGAACGATTTAGAACAAGGTGAATACTTAGAATTACTAGCTGATGATGCTGGAGTTATGCACAGTCGAGTTTTTCCTGGTTTGTGGTTAGCCACATCAGAACTTTTAGCCGGGAATATGCAGGTTGTGTTGGCAACTTTACAAGCAGGGTTGCAATCTGCTGAATATGCAGCATTTGTCAAGCAATTATCCACTTGATTGATTTTCAGGACTTGATGACATTGTTGAAGTCAATCATCTAGGATACAGGACTACCAAAGCCCCAAGCAGTGACGTAGCAGACTGTACAGTACGTTATTGTGAATTTAAGGCACATTTATGAGTTGTAGCGTAAACTTTTTCAACATAAACACCATTCACTAGTTATAATTTCCTATATGTTGAAAAAACTCTTAAGATTAGCGTAACAATTACAATAATGGTAAATAATTACGCTTCTCTCACACCGACTAGCTGACAACCACATTAGGAGGACTATCTATGGCGCTTGTACCCTTACGGCTGTTGTTGGATCACGCGGCTGAAAACGGTTACGGCATCCCAGCTTTCAACGTTAACAACTTGGAACAAATTCAGGCAATCCTGAAGGCTGCTGCTGAGACAGATAGCCCCGTAATTTTACAAGCTTCTCGTGGCGCTCGTAACTATGCAGGGGAAAACTTCCTCCGTCACTTGATTTTAGCGGCGGTAGAAACCTATCCTCATATTCCCATCGTGATGCACCAAGATCACGGTAATGCTCCTTCTACCTGCTACTCAGCAATTAAGAACAACTTCACCAGCGTCATGATGGACGGTTCCTTGGAAGCTGATGCTAAGACTCCAGCAAGCTTCGAGTACAACGTTCGTGTTACCAGCGAAGTTGTGAATGTAGCTCATGCTTTGGGCGTCAGCGTTGAAGGCGAACTCGGTTGCTTAGGTTCTCTAGAAACTGGTGCGGGTGAAGCTGAAGATGGTCATGGTTTTGAAGGTACACTCGACCACTCTCAATTGCTGACCGACCCCGATGAAGCTGTTAGCTTTGTAGAACAAACCCAAGTAGATGCTTTGGCTGTTGCTATCGGTACCAGCCACGGTGCTTATAAGTTTACCCGCAAGCCAACTGGCGAAATTTTGGCAATCAGCCGCATTGAAGAAATTCACCGCCGCTTACCCAACACCCACTTGGTAATGCACGGTTCTTCTTCTGTACCTGAAGATTTGATTGCTTTAATTAACGAGTACGGCGGTGCTATTCCTGAAACCTACGGCGTACCTGTAGAAGAAATTCAAAAAGGTATCAAGAGCGGTGTACGTAAGGTAAATATTGACACCGACAACCGTTTGGCTATTACTGCTGCGGTACGTGAAGCTTTAACCAAGAATCCTAAGGAATTTGACCCCCGTCACTTCCTCAAGCCTTCTATCACTTACATGCAGAAGGTTTGTGCAGAACGCTATCAGCAATTTGGTACTGCTGGTAATGCTAGCAAGATTAAGCAAGTTTCCTTGGAAGATTTTGCTGCTAAGTACGCTAAAGGCGAACTCAAAGTTGTTACCAAGTCTGCTGCTGCAGTTTAATTTGGTTAGGTATTTAGGAGCATAGTACAGCTTTGCTCCTATCAGTCTGGAAATTGTGATTTTAAAAAACCAGGTAGCAATTGAGTTACCTGGTTTTTTGTTATTGGGCATTGGGCATGGGGCATTGGGCATGGGGCATTGGGCATGGGGCAGAAAAAGTCAAAAGTCAAAAATATTTCTGAATACTTCGACAAGCTCAGTACAAGTTTTGAATTGATTTTGTCCCCCTTCCCTTGTCCCCCTTGTCCTCCTTGTCCTCCTTATCCTCCTTGTCCCCCTTTCCCTCCCTTCCCTATTCTGCTGCTAATCGTATGGCTACGCTACCGCCGTGTGCGGGTAGTCCTTCGGCTGTGGCTAGGGTGACTGCTGCTTGACCGATTGTTTGTAATGCTTGTTGGTTGCATTCTAAGTAGGTGATGCGCTTTAAGAAGTCGTAGACGCTTAAGCCAGAAGCAAAACGGGCGGAACGGGAGGTAGGTAATACGTGATTTGGCCCGCCTAAATAATCGCCAATGGCTTCTGGGGTGTAGCGTCCTAAAAATAGGCTACCAGCGCATTTGATTTGATTGGCGAGTAATTGGGGGTTATCAATACACAATTCTATGTGTTCTGGTGCTAGCTGGTTTATTAGGGGAATACTTTCGGCTAAATCGTTGACAATTATTACCGCCCCATGCTTTTCCCAACTGGCGCTAGCTACTGCTTTGGTAGCGAGGTTATTTAAAACTTGCGCCACAGATGCGATCGCTTTTTCGGCAAATTCAGCTGAGTCGGTAATTAAAATAGATTGGGCGCTAGGATCGTGTTCGGCTTGTGATAGTAAATCCCAAGCAATCCATTCGGGATTATTTTGATTATCGGCAACTACGAGAATTTCTGATGGCCCGGCAATACTATCAATTCCTACCGTACCAAATACTTGGCGTTTAGCTTCGGCAACATAAGCGTTACCAGGGCCGACGATTTTATCCACAGGGGCGATAGTTTCTGTACCATAAGCTAAAGCTGCGATCGCTTGTGCCCCACCAATACCATATATTTCTGTGACACCAGCAATTTTAGCAGCTGCCAACACTGCGGGATTAATCTCACCGCGAGGCATGGGTACTGTCATCACAATTCGTTCAACGCCAGCAATTTTGGCTGGTAAGGCGTTCATTAATACTGAACTCGGATAACTAGCGCGTCCCCCCGGTACATAAATCCCAACTTTCGACAGCGCTACCCAATTTAAGCCCAATTTTACGCCGACTGTATCGGTATAGCCGATATCTTGGGGTAGTTGTTTTTCATGAAACGCCGCGATTCTTTGGGCGGCTAGTTCTAAAGCTGCTGTCACATCCGCCGGACATTTGGCAGCTAGTTCGGCAATAAAGCGATCGCTTAAACGCAAAGACTGAGCATTATAATTGTCAAAGCGGCTGGTATATTCATTCACTGCCGCATCACCACGAGCTTTGACATCAGCCAGAATCTCTCTTACTGTCCCGCTAACATCAACAGTTGCTTCCCGGCGATCGTTTACAAGTGCTTTGAATTGGGTAGAAAAATCTTTGTCGGTTGTGTGAAGTAGCTGCATGGACAGTATCTTAAATGCGCTAAGGTCAATAATAAATCGGAGTACGATCTATAACATTTTACCCTAAATGTATGTCGAAAAACGCTGAATTTTGCGAGTATTATTTTGTCGTTTCACACATCTAGGTATAGCTTTCTCTTGAAAAATTATCTACATTTTTACTTTTAGTAAACAGATTTCCAACCTTCTACAGTTCCTTTACCGATTTGGCTATCAACAGCTTCCCCACTTTCTGATAAAAGTCTAATAGTGACATTTTTCGCAGGTGAATTTTTCAAAGCAGTTGCTAACTCATCACTAACTTTAAATGTACCGTTGTTTCCTGCTAACCGAAAAACCTGTTCGCCAATTTTGATATACAGGTTATTAATCTTGAGGGTGTTGTGAGAAACTAAACATTCAGGTGCAGCTAGCAAAGTATGATAGTATGAACGATAAGCACAATTGCGAGAGCTATAAGCTAAAAGTACGCGAATAGAATTGCGACTCCACAGGCTAATTACTTCTACTCTGGCATTATTATTAACAAAGTTACTCCAGAAATAATTGCGGTCAAAAATACCCAAATAATTACCTTCAAAAGGGTCTTCAATTTTCACCAGCTTTGACCAAGGTACATCCATATTTGCACCCAAAGCCGCAGATTTAACTACTGGTATTTCCCCAGATGTTTTAGCTAGTCTATTACTTGACTGTGCAACAACTGGTTGGGAATGAATCATGCTTGTTGTTGCTAAATTTAGAGATACTAGACCTAATCCTACTATTGCCAGTCTAGCCAAACTCCAAATTCTGTGATTTTTATCCTTGGAGTGCATTAACATAACTGAATCTAAAACTTAGCTATCAAATTTATCTGCAAATGAATCATGAGTATTTATCCTTGATGGTGCTCAACTTAATTAGCAGATAGGTATATTACAAATATAGCTACAATTTTTATCCGTGCCGATGCGATCGCAGAGTCTCAACTAAACTTTACTTAGTTAATAAAGTAGATAATTTTGCTATATAAAAAATCTCAGTTTATGCGTGAATAAATTCTTAAACCTGTATTTTATGCTTTAAAAGCTGATATTCATCCTGAGCGCCAAATTTATCTAAAGATTTCGTCTTAAGGGACTTCCAGAAAATAAATTATCGCATTTTCATAGTTGCAAATTATTTCTCCTCTGCTTCCTCTACCTCCTCTGCTTCCTCTGCATACACAGCGATGGAATATTTTTTTAGTTGGAAGTTCCTAACGCCTCACTTCAAAACCTCGCAAACCCTCCGGTTCTTCGTACTCCACCACTACATTTTGTACCACAGCCGCCGGAGGGCCGCTATGACACCAGCGCACCATATCTTCTACGACTTCACGCGCACCTTCAAAAACTGCTTCCACGCGACTATCACCGAGATTGCGCACCCAGCCAGTTAATCCCAACTGACTAGCTGTATCTACTGTAGCGTAGCGATAACCAACCCCTTGGACTCGTCCAGAAATCCAAACATGGGCGCGAATTAGCTTTGGTATTGGTGTAGAATTCGGCATTGACTGGTATATGGTTGACGATTTCCAGTTTAGCGGGTTTTGCGACCGGGATTAAATCATCCCGACATTTAGCTCTGTGAGTGGGTAATAGTGATAAATTGTTGGTCACTGAAATTGCGATCGCTCTTGAGGATGCTTGTCCACAATCGAGACTGGAGACTGTCAACCAGCAAATACATCCCAAAGTTGCAATTACCAATTACCCAACCTGTCAATTTCAACTTTTCACGTACTTATGTCTAATTTGCCACCACTCACTACAGAAACTATTTGGGCAATTCTCAACGAAACCATTGATGATGCAACAGTCAACCAATTGTTATGGTATCACTTAGGTTATCGCTACAATTCATCAACAGAAGATTGGGACAATAGCCAAGTCGCACCAGAATGGCGAGACGAATACCCACAACCACCAGATTTTATTGACAGTCGTCCCGCCATAGTCAAATTAACTCGTTCCATTCCCAAAGAAAACAAACAAATACTCAAAGAAAAGTTAGGTTTCAAAGGTTATAAAATTGGTGAATTCGGCCCAAGACAAACTCGCAGAGCAACTGCCGCCAATTGGTTGTATAGTTACATGAATCCACCTAGCAGCAACCTCGAACCAGTTTAAGAATAATCAAGTTCATTATTTAGGGTGTCCTATTACGCACCCTAAAATCTCAACATAATACCGTTTCTTTTTAAAACTGTGCCAAATTCTCCTCATCTCTAATTCTTGGCGTACTTGGCGTCTTCTCTGCGAGACGCTACGCGAAGGCGGTTAATTTTTTTCATATTTATTTAAGTCACACTAGTAGCTAGTAGGTTGGGTTGAACGAAGTGAAACCCAACATTTCCGGTGGCTTGTTGGGTTTCGTTCCTCAACCCAACCTACAGTTTGTCTTTATTATCTCAAACAAAACACTTTATTGATGCATAAAGTATAGAAATAGTAAGGCTAAATTTTTTGAAATAAATAATTATTTGTACCTCACCAATTGGTAATCTGCTGTTAATTAAAACATAATATATAAGAAATTTAAAACTTATATCCCTAGATAGAGGAACTCATCAGTTAATTATCTCCACAGGTCTATTGGCGAATGTAATCTGTGAATAAGAGAATAATCTTAACAAGATTTGCTACTCCAAATAATTATATGTCGAAGCCAATTGAATTTAATTTATTTGCTCCCTACAACAAAGGTGCAGTATTAATTGGGTCTTTTTCTGATTGGCAAGAAATACCCATGCAAAAAGGAGATGATGGTTATTTCCGCACAACCGTAGATTTAGAAGATGGCGCTTATCAATATAAATTCCGCGTCCAAACAAACTCTTGGTTCTTTGAGGCAGAACAATGGGTAGATGTCACAGATCCTTATGCAACTGACATAGACGAAATAGGGGGTAAAGATAATGGTGTAGTACGCATCAAAGATGGGGAAAGAATAGTTGATACCTATGTTTGGCACCATGATGATAAACATTTACCTGCAGATCATGAATTAGTAATTTATGAATTGCATGTTGCAGATTTTTCTGGTGGAGAAGACGATCCCTATGCACGCGGAAAGTATAAACATGTAATTGAAAAATTAGATTATTTGTGTGAATTAGGAATTAACGCCATCGAATTAATGCCAGTTAAAGAATATCCGGGAGATTATAGCTGGGGATACAATCCGCGTCACTTTTTTGCAACAGAATCTAGTTATGGTTCTACAGCAGAATTAAAAAATTTAATTGATGAATGTCATGCTAGAGGCATTCGCATTATCATGGATGGTATTTATAATCATTCAGAAGCTAGCGCACCTTTAACCCAAATCGATCACGATTATTGGTATCATCACGCGCCTCGCGATCCTGATAATAGCTGGGGGCCTGAGTTTAACTACGAACATTACGATGAGAATTTAGAAACCTATCCCGCCAGAAAATTTATTGGTGATACTATTCGTTTTTGGATTGAAGAATATCATGTAGATGGTATTCGCTATGATGCGGCACGACAAATTGCCAACTACGATTTTATGCACTGGATTGTGCAAGAAGCAAAGAACACTGCTGGTGCAAAACCTTTTTATAATATTGCCGAACATATTCCCGAAACTACCAGTATTACCAATGTAGACGGGCCGATGGATGGTTGCTGGCATGATAGTTTCCGTCATACAGTTACAGTACATATTTGTGGCGATACCTTTGATTTAGAAAGCCTAAAAGACGTAATTGATGCCAAACGTCAAGGTTTTTTGGGTGCGACAAATGTGGTAAATTATCTCACAAACCATGACCACGATCGCCTCATGGTAGAATTAGGTAAGCGGGAAATTTTCGATGAAGAAGCTTTTAGACGAGCTAAATTAGGAGCAGCAATTCTTTTTACTGCAGTTGGTGTACCTTTGGTCTGGATGGCGGAAGAATTTGGAGAATACAAACCAAAACAACAAGAATCAGCGAAAATTGATTGGACAATATTAGCTAATGACCTCAATTCTAGCTTACTTGCATACTATAAAGGCTTAATTCACTTGCGTAAAAATAGCCATGCACTTTACACCGAGAATATAGACTTTATTCATGAAAATGCCGAAGCAAAAGTACTTGCTTATAGCCGTTGGAATGATGAAGGTTCTCGCGTTGTTGTAGTCGCCAATTTTTCTGAAAATTTCCTAGCTGGATATCATGTACCTAATTTTCCTTGTGGTGGTACCTGGCACGAGTGGACAGCCGATTATGATGTAGAAGCTGGTGATGATGGCATCATCACTGATATCGGGCCTTATGAAGCTAAAGTATTTGTGTTGCAGTAATTAATTACACTTGTACTTACGAATAGTTTAGGCAGCAAAAAAAGGGGGAAATATTGCCCCCTTTTAATTTAGAAGAATTTTGCAAGTAATAAAAACTCTTTTCTTGGTCTAATAAAATACAACTTTCTGTAGAGCGTTACAAACTATATATAAATATATAAAATTTAGTTTTCTCACAATTTTCTGATTTCTTTAAATTTGGCGTTCGTTTGGGCCTAGAAACTGTGTATAATTTTTAAGCCTCAGTATAGTAGCATAAATCACATGATCTGCTCCATGCGCCACACATTGTTTGATGCCAACATTGAGAACTCTCACGTTTTATTAACTCCGAACGAAGTAAAATCAAAATTACCATTAACTAAATTAGCCGAAGAGACAGTTCTAAAATATAGGGAAGAACTAGAACAAATTCTCGATTTTCAAGACAGAAGAAAATTTATCGTTGTCGGCCCTTGCTCAATCCACGATCCAAAAGCCGCATTAGAATATTCACATAAACTCAAGGCTTTAGCAGAGCAAGTCAAAGATAAACTATTGTTAGTGATGCGAGTTTATTTTGAAAAACCCAGAACTACAGTAGGTTGGAAAGGATTAATCAACGATCCAGAAATGGATGATTCCTTCCATGTAGAAAATGGTTTATTAATTGCACGGGAATTACTGTTACAAATTTCCGAATTAGGATTACCTACCGCAACAGAAGCACTTGACCCTATTGTACCTCAATACATTAGCGAACTAGTTGCTTGGTCAGCAATTGGCGCACGCACAACCGAATCACAAACCCATCGAGAAATGGCTAGTGGACTTTCCATGCCTGTGGGTTTTAAAAATGGTACAGATGGTAATATTCAAGTAGCCTTAAATGCTTTACAATCTGCGAGAACTCCCCATAATTTTCTCGGCATTAATCAAGACGGACAGGTTAGTGTATTTCAAACTAAAGGAAATCCTTACGGCCATGTGATTTTACGGGGTGGTTATCAACCTAACTTTGATGCAGATAGTGTCAAAGTAGTAGAAGAGAAATTGAAAGAGGCGAAATTACCACCCAGAATTGTCATTGATTGTAGTCATGGTAATACCAATAAAGATTACAGATTGCAATCTGCCGTGTTAGAAAACGTCATTCAACAAGTAGTTAATGGCAATACTTCGATTGTGGGTATGATGCTGGAATCAAACTTGTATGAAGGTAATCAACCAGTAAATTGTAAAAAAGAAGAATTAAAATATGGCGTTTCGGTGACCGATAAATGTATTAGTTGGGAGGAAACCGAAAGAATTATTTTGGCTGCATACGAAAAGCTAAAATAGAGAGATTAGGGACTAGGGGCTAGCAATTTGTAGTGGACTGACACGACTAAAATGATGCAGAAAAATTGTAGGTTGGGTTGAGGAACGAAACCCAACATTTATCCGGGTGTTGGGTTACCCTGCGGTAAGGCTGCGCCTACGCAAAGTCTCAACCCAACCTACACCTAATGCAACTAGGGGCTAGCAATTTATAAGGTGCGTTATGGTGTTTTACCTAACGCGCCTTATGAATTAATTAGTAATTCTTTTAATTAAGAATTACTAATTAAGAATTATTTTAGGTTTTAGTTTTTTTCCGCCGACAATAATTCACTAAAAGCACAAATAATCCCATACCAACAAGATACTTAAAAGCGTCTGGTACCCTGGGATTAGGAGAGAAAAAACCCTCGATTGTACCAGCAATAACTAACATCGGCACAATTCCATATACTAACTGCACCGCCTGATAACCATAAAATTTGATTGCATCGCGACGACGGTATTTACCAGGAAATAAAATCGCTTTCCCTAAGAGAAACCCAGCAGCGCCTGCGAAAAATATCGCTGGTAATTCTAGAGAACCATGTGGAAACACAAAAGCCCAAAAGGGATAGGCGAGATGATTTTGCCCGACTAGAGTACCAATAGCACCAATTAATAAACCATTAAATAACATTAAATATGCTGTATATGCTCCGGCTGTCATCCCACCAGCAACAGCGCCGAAGGAAACTGATAAATTATTCACCATAATACTGCTGGATGCCCAAGGTTCAATACCCACAATCGAACCCATCCACAATTGGCGATCGTCGCGCACTTTAGAAATTAAATGTTCAGGTACAATTAATGCCATAAAGCTGGGATCTTGCCAAGCGTACCACCAAGCAACTAACGCCGCCAATAAAAATAAGGATGTAGCAAATGCAATATATGCAAATGTTTGCTGCACTACTGCTGGTAATCCCCATTTGTAGAATTCCACTACAGCTTGCCATTCTTGTCGTCGCGAACCTTGATAAATCTGCGTATAGGCGCGAGTTGTTAAAGATTGTAAACTATGTATCAATGTGTTTCCGACTTTCTGAGTCCGGGCACGGGCGAGATCTGCCGCTACTGACCGATATAAACTTGCTAAGTCGCGAATTTCACCATATTGCAGCGATTTTAGCCCTTTTTTTTCTACTTGCCGTAAAAGTTTGTCCAAACGCTGCCAATTTATTTCTCGTCGTGCAATCCAACGTTGAATATTCATAAATTTTAGAAGGATTCGCTTGCCTGTACTTTAAGATAGCGTCAATTCATTTCCGTACTAGCAAGGATAATTTAACATCATGTCTGGTGATTTTGGTTCCCCTAGTCCTATGCAACCCCTTAGTGTGGGAAATGTCGTGAGTGCAGGAATACGATTATATCGTTCTCACCTAAAAGAATACTTTTTATTGGCTTTGAAGGCTTATATTTGGATATTAGTTCCAGTTTATGGCTGGGCAAAGTTTTATGCTTTGATAGCCTTGATTTCTCGCTTGGCTTTTGGGGATTTAGTCGATCAACCCGAAAGCATTAGTGCTGGCGAACGTTTTGTCAATTCCCGAATATGGCAGTTTTTAATGACTATGCTGCTAATGTCGATTGTCGGGATGGGAGTTGTTTTTGGGATTGTATTTGTATTTGTGTTAGTCGGTGCTTTAGCGGCTGTAGTAGTGGGCGGGATAGGGCAACAAACTAGTCCGGCTGCTGGTTTACTTGTGGCTTTAGTGGCGTTTGTTTTAGGTTTAGCCGCATTTGTAGCGATTTTATGGCTATTGACACGTTTTTATTTAGTAGATGTACCCCTTGCTGTTGAAGATAACGTTGATGCGACTTCAACTATTGGTCGTAGTTGGGAATTAACTCAAGGTCATGTTTGGCGGATTTTACTGATTGGATTTGTAGCTTTTTTGATTACAATACCTATTCAAGTGTTGGTGCAAATCCTCACTACTATTATTCAGTTAATCTTTATGCCTTTGCTGCAACAGGGTTCTAATTTAGCAGCTTTGCTAATGGTATTACTGATAGTGGCTTTAAGTTTTGTGAGTGGAGCGGTGATTGTACCATTTTGGCAAACTATCAAAGCTGTGATTTATTATGACTTGCGGAGTCGGCGTGAAGGCTTAGGCTTAAGGTTACGCGATCGCGATATTTAAATATTAATCATTAGTCATTGGTCATTTGTTCTTCTGCCATCTGCCTTTTCGTAAAATTTTAAATTGCTTATGCACCTTTTTAATCGTGTTAAATTCCGCACTCCCGAAAGTGTAGAACTAGAATTTACCCTGGCGGGAATTGGTAATCGCGCGTGGGCTTTGATAATTGACTATCATATTTTGGCTTTTATTTTACTACTGTTATACATAATTTTCGCGGTAATTTTAGTCCAATTATCAGATTTTTGGGTCACAGCTTTAGGTTCTAATTTAGGTTTGTGGATGATAGCGATATTTTTCATCACCACTTTTGCTATTTATACAGGTTATTTCGTATTTTTTGAAACTTTATGGCAAGGACAAACCCTTGGTAAACGCTGGGCTAAAATTCGTGTAATCCGAGATGATGGTAGACCAATTGGATTACCACAAGCCGCTTTACGAGGCTTACTGCGTCCCTTAGATGAATTTTTATATATTGGTGCTTTTTTTATTATGTTGGGACGCAACGAAAAGCGCTTAGGAGATTTCGCTGCTGGTACAGTTGTCATTCAAGACCAAATACCCACTGGTACAGCTACTTTAACTATTTCTGAACAGGCAAATTTAGTTTATGAGGAATTGAACCAAATTGCTGATTTTTCGGCATTATTACCAGATGATTTTGCGGTAATTCGAGAATATTTACAAAGACGTAATGGCATGTCACCTAGAGCCAAATCTTCTCTGTCTTTGAAGTTGTCTCAACAAGTTCAAGCTATTATTAATTTAGAGCAAATACCTATAGGTGTAGCACCTGATGTATTTTTAGAAGCGATTTATCTTGCTTATAAAC
The DNA here is from genome assembly GCF_014696435.1 of Calothrix anomala FACHB-343. Classification (GTDB taxonomy): domain Bacteria; phylum Cyanobacteriota; class Cyanobacteriia; order Cyanobacteriales; family Nostocaceae; genus Aulosira; species Aulosira anomala_A. The sequence goes on from NZ_JACJQG010000036.1 coordinate 35,637, forward strand.
AAACAGAATATTAAATATAAAATCTAGAATTAATAAAATGTTTAATACTCAATTATATAGGATTAGAATTAATACCAACCGAAATCTGAATATATTGTAAATTGCCTAGCCTACATATAAAGAAAAATTTTCAGGCATACAATTGGATTTCTATATTTTGTAGATACAGCATATTTCAGGTACATGAGGTACGCGCTTCGGGGCATGGCAGTGCCAGTGCCCCTACAATCAACGATTATCTGTACCTCACTAACTGGCAATCTGCTGTATGTAGATATAATTTATCGAAAACTTGGGTCTACAACCCCGTCCTAGAAGGACGGCTTTTGATAAAATAAGTACAACCGGAAAATCAGATGTGTAGTCGTGGCACGCGAACTGACCGTTGGATAAAAGCTAGTGTCACCAGCCCTCAAGGGTTGCCCCAATACCTCACTGCCCTCTAAAAATATGGCATAGGTGGGAGATTAAAGAAATTAAATACCCTGGGACACAGGGAAATTTACGCTTGGGGAGTAGTCCATTAGAGCGCTTGCCGCAAGGTGTAGTCGGACTAAACATGAGACTGTAAGACCAAGATTAGCATCGCGCTTTGGAGGCAAGATTCAGCCCAAGAATCACCGCACTTTTAGAGCGGTGAGTGTCAACCTCAGTCAATAGTCAAAAGTACAGAAGCTAACGACTAATGACTATTGACCATTGACTAATGACTATTGACTAATGACTAAACTTGGCCAATCTGGCTGACGCTGATAGCTTGTCATATCCTCAAATTTTCTCATTTCCACACGATCTATGAAAAAGTCTGGTGAATTTAACGGCCATTGTTGATTCAATTCAGATAGCTTTGTACTCAAAGCTGTACGGTCTAATTCAGGTGAAATTTCGCCAAAATAACCTAATGTAATATGGGCAGTGAAGTGATAATGTTGTTCAATGCCCAACGCCATTAATTGAGAAGTTTGATAAACAGTGCGGCGAAATTTAATCACCTGTTCGTAACAATTTTCATCCTGTGGTACTAGACAAACTCCTATTGCTCTTGGCATGACCATTAGTCCTAGTACTTGCCAATATATTGGTTGACTATCGGCGGTAAGAGATTTTTTATAGTCCTCAAATATATTAGCGATACAAGAACTTAAGTCTTGTTCAAATTGTGGGTTTTCCTCCAAAGCATGACGGTAGGCACTATCCCAAATTAAGTCTGCTAAAGTCAAATGAAAGCTAGTAGAAGGTACAGGTACAATCAAATTACTGTCAGCAGACAATTGTAATAATTGTTGCTGATAACTTTGCAATTGGGCATAGAAAGCAGAGTTTTCTGTTGCTTCTACTGCTGGTGGGGTAATTAGTGTGTAGCCAGGAAATGGTACGGCTTTTCTCGATCCAGTAGCATCTGGCTGGAATTTAGAAGATTCCTGGATACGCTGAACTTGGGATCTGTAGGCTTCTGGTAGCGTCATTCTGGCTACCCGATTTAGGTAAGTTTGATAATTGTCGTCCAATCTCGTTGGCCTCGCGCGCTCACTTGATAGATTTTAGCTGAATAGGCAGTAAGCGCTGCAATCTAACTGTAATGTAATACCTTTGCTCAATTATAATGAAGGCGATTGTAGTTTTTCTGAGTTGGATTTGATGATAATCCACCAGGAAGGTACTGCCCCTTCTGTATCTGTGTTATCAGCACAGCGCCTCACTTTTCGGCTTCTGGTGGAAGGCGGAAGATGGAGGAATCGAACCCCTAGGTGTTACCCTACCCCGGTTTTCAAGACCGGTTGCCGACCATTTAGCGGCATCTTCCATTTAGGGTATCTGACGGGGCTTGAACCCGTTATGACTGGTTCCACAAACCAGCGCCGCGACCGCTTTGGCTTCAGATACCACAGTGGAATCAAGGGGATTTGAACCCCTAACCTTCCGCTTGCAAGGCGGATGCTCTAGCCAGTTGAGCTATGACCCCATACAGCAGGAGTGGTAGGACTCGTAGACGCGGAGCGGCTTCCCGCAGGGTACCTACATCGCTCGATTTAGAAGATCGATGCCCATCCATTAGGCGACACTCCCATGAATTAGTAGCCCTGACAGGATTTGTAGACACGGAGCATAAGGCAGGGTACCTGCGACTTCCTCTTTGTCAGAGAAGCACTCTCCCCACTGAGCTACAGGGCTACGAGAGCGGACGACGAGATTTGAACTCGTATCTGAAGCTTGGCATACTTCGGTGTTGCCCTTACACCACATCCGCGTTATTGGAGCGATCGCCGAGAATCGAACTCGTACCGTGAGTTTGGAAGACTCTGATGCTACCTTTACAGTGCGATCGCATTCTGGAGCTGGTGACAGGAATTGAACCTGCAACCTACTGATTACAAATCAGTTGCTCTGCCAGATTGAGCTACACCAGCATTTCTGGATCTGAAAGTAGAAATTGTAGTCGCCCAAAAGAGCGACTACCCGCTCCATCTCAGCCATACCCCTGACTGGATTTGAACCAGCATCTTCCAAATTTTAAGTTTGGCACCTCTTCCAATTGGGTTACAGGGGCATAATTTGGTGGGTCGCCCAGGGGTTGAACCTGGATAAGTCTACTTAAAAGGTAGCTGCATATCCGCTCTGCCAACGACCCAATTTGGTACTCCCGACAGGATTTGAACCTGTAACAAGAAACTCAGCGCTCAACTGAGTGCGTCTACCTATTCCGCCACGGGAGCATCAGTACCCCTGACAGGAGTCGAACCTGCAAAACACTCGGTCTAAACGAGCGACGGTTTCCAATTACGTCACAGGGGCAAATGGTCGGGATGGTAGGATTTGAACCTACGACTCCTTGTCCCCAAAACAAGGCTTCTAGACCACTGAATTACATCCCGATATCTGGTACTCCTGACGGGAGTTGAACCCGTACAAAATAGACTGTTTTTGAGACAGCCGCCTCTTCCAATTGGGCTACAGGAGCATAATTTTTCTGCTTTGATAAGCAGAACTGGGAAGGCAGGAATCGAACCCGCGAGATCCTGAGCCAAAATCAGGTGGCTTTGCCAACGTCGCCTACTTCCCAATAATTGGTTGCCGAGGTTGGGGTCGTAGACACGAAGTGGCTTCCCGAAGGGTACCAACTTCTCTGTGATTCAGAGTCACAGCGACTTTCCAAGTCGTCCACTCGGCAATGAATGGCTGCCCCAGTAGGACTTGAACCTACAACCTCGCGGTTAACAGCCGCTTGCTCTGCCATTGAGCTATGGGGCAATGTGCCAGTCCCCCAGATCCGGATTGAACGGATGACCTCCTGTTCTTCAAACAGGCGCTACTACCAACTGAGCTACCAGGGGATAAGGCGAGAACGGAGGGACTTGAACCCCCAACCTTCAGGTTCGTAATCTGAGATGCAATCCAGTTACACCACGTTCTCATCAGGCGGAGAGAGAGGGAGTTGAACCCACAGTGGACTTACATCCACGACTGTTTAGCAAACAGCTTGCCCTGCCGATAGCAATCTCTCCATAATGGGTCGGGTAGGATTTGAACCTACGAGGCTCATAGGCATCCGTTTTACAGACGGCTTCCTTCAACCGGACTTGGATACCGACCCATCAATTTGGTAGTGCAGACGGGACTCGAACCCGCTAATTACACGCTTGAAAGACGTGCCGCTCGGCCACTTCGCTTCTGCACCAAGAGTGAAATTTCTACCACATGCAAGTTTGAGAAGCTGTTTTTTCAGCCCCCTGGTTTGGTGGAGGCTGTAGGATTTGAACCTACTCTGATTGAGATAATCAGATGACCAGTTTGTAAGCTTCTGATGTTGGGGCACGTGGTAGAACGCACAGACAAGGATTTGAACCCTGACCAAAGGTTTTGGAGACCCTGGTGCTGCCGTTACACCATCTGTGCATTGGTCGCAGTGGTGGGAATTGAACCCACATATCCTCGATTATGAGCCGAGTACCTTGCCGTTAGGTTACACTGCAACGTTTGGAGTCCAGGGCGAGAATTGAACTCGCACAGTCGGTTTTGCAGACCAATACCCTACCATTAGGCGACCTGGACATTTTTGAAGCCTCGACGGGAGTTGCACCCGCTTCTCTCTGACTGAGAATCAGAGCGACTTTTCTATTCGTCCACAAGGCTACAAGGCGGGGATGACGAGACTTGAACTCGCGACTTCCTATTCGACAGATAGGCACTCTTAACCGACTGAGTTACACCCCCACGTTGGGTGGCAATTATTTAGTTTTCATGGTTCAGAGGTGTGAGCGCTGTGCCTTTTGCTGAGGCTCTTTTGCTTCACTACATATATACTACATATATACTACAAAGCTGTCAAGGGTATACTACAAATTTTTTTTGAGAAATGAGAGGGCGGTGTTATTTAATGGCTGTATTGCCCTCTCTGACTGGGTTTAGGGGAGTGAATTACTCATTCTCAGTTAGGCGTTGTGCGTTCCAGAACTGTTCGGCAAATGCAACGGCTGGGTGAATTGGCGCTTTGGGTTTGGTTTTGAGTACCATTCCTGCTTCATGGGGAAGGCGATCGCTTTTTGTCGAGTTACAACGTTCACAAGCTGTGACAACGTTGTCCCAGGTATGCTGTCCACCTTTGGAACGAGGTATTACATGGTCGAGGGTGAGACGCTTAGTACTACCGCAATATTGACAGCTATGGCTATCACGCTTGAGGACTTCACGGCGATTGACAGGTGGTACTTTCCAATGACGTTCGGGGTTACCGACAGTCAAACGAATGTGTTCGGGAACTTGTAGTACGATGCTAGGCGATCGCACTTCCCAAAGCGTTGAACTGCCAAACTCTAAGGATTCAGCCTGTCCGCTAACTAGCAAGACAATAGCGCGTTTGATATTAATCCTGGCCAATGGTAGGTAGTTCTTAGAGAACACCACTACCGAGTTTTGTAATACGTTTGCTTTCTGAGTCTGTGGTTGAGGTTCCATAGGTGAATTCACTCCGAAAAAAATAACCCCCGTTTCTTGGCATCAGAAGCGGGGGTTAAGTAGTTAACACTTTTTTCCTTATCTGCGGTACAAGAATGCACTTGCACCTCCCGCTATCTATCAGCCGGTCTGGATTTAGCCAGGCGACTAGCACTTCAATAATCCCGTCCATTGCAGATTTACTGCTGGAACATTGATATGTACCCTCAAAACCAAATAGGGCGTTGTTTTTGCCCAAACCCTTGCGGGGTCGGTCATGTCTTGCTCTATCTATATTTGAGGCAAAGTTGTGGATCATCGAATTTCTGTAGTATTTGTAATGAAGGAATAACTTATTTTCATATTACATTTGTAGTATGAAATTGTCTACCGTACAATTTTGAAGAATGAGTGTGGCGCTTGCACATCGAAGCCAGCATCTTTAAGTTAATGCGATCGGTCAGTTCTCTAGAGCGATTGAGCATAACTATATGAAGAAGGGTAAAGGGAAAGGAAGAAATATTTACCCGATAATATATAGATTAACGCAAAGCATGATTGCTGTAATCTTGCTCTAAACTCCGAAAAACCCCATACTCAAGATGTATATCTAGCTAAAATTCAAACATCCGCCATTTTAGCCTTGCTTTTGGGCTACTGTGGTTGAAACTTCATAATGAGTAACCAAAATTACATTCGGAAAATTTTACTGTTATCTGCAAATCCTAGAGGAAGCAGTCCGTTGCGTTTGGGTGAAGAGATGCGCGAAATTAAGGAGGGGTTGAAAAGGTCAAAAAATCGTGAGCAATATTCTATTGATACAGTAGAAACTGTCCGCTACAGGGATATACACAGAGCTATTTTGGAATACGAACCGCAAATTATTCACTTTTCGGGACATGGGGTGGGTGAAGAAGGCTTAGTATTTGAAGATGAATCCGGTCAAATTAAGTTAGTTGATGCGGAAGCTTTAGCTGGGCTATTTCAATTATTTGCTAATCAAGTAGAATGTGTAATTCTCAATGCTTGTTACTCTAAATACCAAGCTCAGGAGATAGCAAAACATATTAATTATGTTGTGGGGATGAGTCAAGCAATTGGCGATCGCGCAGCTATTGAATTTGCAGTAGGTTTTTATGATGCACTTGGTGCAGATAAAGATTATGAGTTTGCTTATAAATTAGGTTGTAGTTCGATGCTTGTAGCTGGGATAGCAGAAAATCTGACACCTAAATTAATCATGAAATCAGATATATTATTATCCAATTCTTCAGCAGAGGCGACGACAATATATGTAGAAAGACCGCCAATTGAGGCGAAATGTTATGCAGCAATTTTACAAGCTGGGGCGCTAATTCGCATTAGGTCGCCGCAGAGAATGGGTAAAACGTTACTTTTGGAGAAAGTGCTAAATTCTGCCAGAGAGCAGGGTTATCAAACAGCAAAATTAGATTTAAAACTTGCTGATAGTGATATTTTGGCTGACACCAAAACATTTTTACAATGGTTATGTGTTAATGTTTCCGATAGCCTAGATATAGAACCACAATTAGATAAATACTGGCAAGATGTTTTTGGGGTAAATAAAAATTGTACTCGATATTTTCAAAAATATTTATTAGGAGTTAATGATAGTCCTCTAGTTTTAGCTATAGATAACTTTGAGCGACTGTTTCCATATCCAGAGATTTTTCCCCAATTCTGCTTATTATTGCGGGGATGGTATGAAGCAGCAAAACAAGGAGATAAAATTGGTAATCTCTGGAAGAAACTACGATTAGTGGTAGTTCATTCCACAGAATCATATCCTACTTTAGATACTAATCATTCACCATTTAATGTAGGAATTGCCATTGAGTTACCGGAATTTAACCTGCAACAAGTAGAATCTCTTACCCAGCAGTATGAATTAGCAGATAAATTGGGACAACAAGATTTGAGTAAATTGATGGAGTTAATAGGAGGACATCCCGATTTAATACAGCAAGCAGTTAGTTATCTGAAAAATCCCCAAGCTAGTATGGAAGAACTTTTGCAACTTGCGCCAACAGAACAGGGAATTTTTAGCGATCATTTGCGACAGCAATTGTGGCATTTACAACATAATTCTCAGCTTGAGTTAGGGTATAAAAAGGTGGTAATGGCGAATGCGCCTGTACGCTTAGATACTGAGGTTGCATTCAAGTTACATAGTTTAGGATTGGTTAAACTTTCAGGTAATGATTGCGTTCCCAGTTGTGAATTATATCGTCAGTATTTCTCCGTGCGCTTGGGGTAATAGGGTGAGTTATAGTAATAAATATTTTCTGTGAAGCTGCACATTAACGCCCTCAGGCTGGAAGCCTGGGGCTAAACAAACAAAGCCTGCCTGCGCAGGCTAAATTATATGTATCTTCTGATTGAATTGGTCTTAGGACTAAAATCCATAACGCACCCTACTAAGGGACTTACAAAAAATAAATTACCCATATTCCGTAGTGCGAGCATCTTGCTCGCGGTTGTTCAAAAGCGAGCAAGATGCTCGCACTACAAATTGATTGGGTATTTAAAAAATTGGATGTCCCTAAGACAAATGACAAATGACAAATGACAAATGACAAATGACAAATGACAAATGACAAATGACCAATATATATTCTCTGGAAGTCTACCGGAAAATGCTAGCACTTACGTCACACGCCAAGCTGACGGTGATTTGTATGCGGGATTAAAAGCGGGAAAGTTTTGTTATGTTTTGAACTCCCGACAAAGCGGAAAGTCTAGCTTGCGTGTGCGAACCATGCAAAGACTTAGAGAAGAAGGTGTACAATGTGCAGCAATTGACCTTTCGGCTGGGGGTGTTCAAAATGTACCGCCGGAACAGTGGTATGCGGATTTAATTGATAATTTAATTGAAAATTTTGATTTAGATGTAGATTTTGGTGATTGGTGGGAAGCTAATCAATTAAATTCGCTGGTAACGAGATTTCGCAAGTTTTTAGAAGAGATATTACTGGTTGAAGTTAAAGAGAATATCGTTATTTTTATTGATGAAATTGATAGCGTACTTAGCCTAAAATTTCCTACAGATGATTTTTTTGCACTAATTCGCGCCTGTTATAATAAGCGGGTTGATAATCCTGAATATAATCGCCTGACTTTTTGTTTGTTGGGAGTCACATCACCTAGCAATTTGATTGAGGATAAACAACGGACTCCGTTTAATATTGGTCAAGCTATCTCTTTGACTGGTTTTCAATTACATGAAGTTGAGCCATTAGCTAAGGGGATGTCGGAGAGATTTTCTCATTCTCAAGCAGTCATGGAGGAAATTTTATATTGGACAGGAGGACAACCATTTTTGACACAAAAATTGTGTCAGTTGATGATTGAAGAATCTTTGCAAGACAATTCTCGCACTGTTGAGCAGGTAGTAAAATCGCGGATTATTGAAAACTGGGAATCGCAAGATGAGCCTGAGCATTTACGCACGATTCAAGCCAGAATTTTGCGTGATGAACAACGGGCGGGATATTTATTAGAACTGTATCAGCAAATTAGATTGAGGGATGAACAATCTGAGATTAAAGCCGATGATACTTTAGAGCAAAGTGAGTTACAGCTTTCAGGTTTGGTTTTTAGGCAGCAAAATAATTTAAGAGTTTATAATCGCATATACCAAGAGGTTTTTAATCGAGATTGGATAGATAAGCAATTAAAAAATCTGCGTCCATATTCCGAGAACTTTCGCTTTTGGGTGGCTTCTGAGGGGAAGGATACATCAAGATTATTGCGGGGAAAGGCTTTAGAAGAAGCGGAAGTATGGGCAAAGGATAAAAGTTTAAGTTATCAAGATAGGCAGTTTTTAGCAGCTAGTAAAGAGCAAGAAATTCAAGAAGAGATTGCTGCTAAAGAAAAAGAAGCTGCTTTAGAGAGAGAAAGAAAAGATAAGGAAGCAGCCGAGTCAAGAAATGAACTACTAAGTGAAGCTAATAGGAAATCTCAAAAGCAAATTCGTAACGGGGCTGCTATTTTATTTGTGGCTGTATTTATTGCTGTAATTTTAGGAGTATTTGCAGCAAGAGAAGGAAATAAAGCATTACAAGCACAAAAAAGGTTTGAAGATGCTAACACAAAAGCTCAACAAGCTAATACAAAAACTCAAGAAGCAGAACAAAAAGTTATAGCCTTACAGCAGCAGGCTCAACAAGTGCAAAAAATTGCTGATGGTGCTAAACAAGAAGCACAAAAAGCGACAGAAAAAGCTAAAGAAGAACAAAAAAAAGCTGACGATGCTAATCAAAAAGCGACAGCAGCAAGAGAAGAAGCTAAAAATGCACAAATAAAGGCTGATGAAGCTAACAAACAAGCTAAAGTTGAACAACAAAATGCTGAAGAAGCACAAAAAAATGCTGCTGAAGCTAACCAACAAGCTACAAAAGCCAAAGAACAAGCTAAAGTTGAACAGCGTAAAGCTGAAGAAGCACAAAAAAATGCTGATGACGCTAAACGACAAGCGCAAGTAGCCAAAAAAGAAGCAGAAAATTTACAAGCTAAACTGGCTGATGCAAAGAAAGATGTTGAAAATGTGCAAAAACTGTCTGAATTAGCTGGAGAGTTACGCAATGCAAATCTTACATCTGAATCAGATGAAGCCTTAAGATTAGCAGGTTTATCATTCAACGTTAAAGACTATAACCTTAAGCAAGCTCTACTACTTGCTTCTAGTTCACAAGCATATCAGCATTTAAAAAAGTGGGATGAAGCAGAAAAAGAAATTCAAGAAAGCAATATTTTTTTAGCACAAGCAGATAAAAGTATTAACTCTAGCGAAGGGTTACAAATTCAAGTTTTAGTTAATAAAGTTAAAGGTAATTTGATATCAGAAAAAAAAGAAATAAATCAAGCTATAGAATTTTATGAATCTGCATTTAAAATTCTTAGTAATTACCAGGAGCAAACAAGTCCATTTATAAAAAGTAACCAATTGCTTGCAGCAGAAGATGTTGAATCTGTTCATCGCAATTTACTTAAACTACTCTCAACTAACACCTCAGCAGCAGAATTGAGAGTAAGGGTAGAACAATTTCTAAGAGACCATTTATATGCTCAACTTGAATACTCTTTGAAAGCTCAAAATTGGCAAGCAGCCGATTACCAAACATACCAACTCATGCTCAATATTGCTAAAAGAGAAGAACAAAGATATCTAAATTTGGATGATATTAATAATTTTTCTTGTCCAGACTTAAAAACAATAGACCAGCTTTGGGTCAATAATTCAGACAAACGTTTTGGCTTTAGTGTGCAAAAGGAAATATGGATTAGCATGGGACATCGGCTGGGTATAAAACCAGAAGAGTGGAATGCCAAAGATCATGAAAATTTTCTTCGGATTGCCAAGGTCGTTGGATGGTATGTTGATAAAAAAACAAGGGAAGAAGAAACAGGCAGCAGAGACGGCTACTGGGTGAGCTACAACGAACATCTAATGCGTATAAAAAATGACATGAGTTATAGTTATGGCAGGGGAAGCCTACCGTGGATCGTGTCGCGTTCCATAATTATTACAAAAACCAGTTCGTCGTCTGGTGGGGTGGGTTTTGCGATTCCAGGAGAACCCACGATCTTCTTGTCTCGCGTTGCGACTTGTAAAGTGTAACATTTAGTGTGATTCGTTGGCTAGGAAGTATTACCAGCAGTAAATAGGAGGATTAGCCGCTAGGGAAAGGGAAAATATCCCAATTACCTTGATAACTGCATAATAATATAGGTGAGGTATTAGAAGCCAAGTCCTATCCCGTAGGCGGAATAGTGACAGCATATCGCCCAGCAGTGATGTGATAACAAAATCCTAGTTGAAGGTTATGTGAGGGACGAGACATTGTCAAGAGTAAAACCGATCACATCGGGTGACAATGCCATTGTATAGAATTACACTGCCATTACATCAACTTGCATTGCGATCGCATCGACTCAGATTGCAATCAGATCAACTTTGACGACAATCAGATCAAGTTTGATTGCAATCAGATCAACTTTGACGACAATCGGATCAAGTTTGATTGCAATCAGATCAACTTTGACGACAATCAAATCAAGTTTGACGACAATCAGATCGACTTTGATTGCAATCAGATCAAGTTTGACGACAATCAAAACGACTTTGATTGCGATCGCATCGGCTGAAAAAGCTCAGACAGAGGCTATTTCTAGCTTAAGTTAACACCAATGGGCAATGCCATGCGCCTACGATTTGTCGAATTATTTTTTTAATTGGTATAATTTTTATCTAAAAATTACTGATTACTTAAATTTATGTTAAGAGAAATTTCCTTAGCGATCGCAACTGCGACTATATCTTTAACCGGCTTTATTCAAAGTCCTGTAGATGCTAATATTCCGGCTAAATATCAAATTGCCCAAAATCCTCATCAAGTCAAAGGAATCACTATCGAACGCCTGGGAATTGGTGGTGTAAAACTTGATATGTCGGAAGCACAGGTAAGAAAAATTTTAGGTAAGCCTGTAAAAGTAGAAAATCAATTTATGCCTGCTATTGGTAAAGTACGCACGCTGAAATATCGGGGTATTTCTATTGATTTAGCGGAAGATTTTCCGGAAAATAAATTCACTGTTTATCAAATAAAAGCAACTAGTAATAAATATGCAACTCTAGATGGTGTCAAAGTTGGTGATAGTCCATCGAAAATTACTAGAACCTATGGTAACACTGATGCTTATAAAGAAGGTAATCTCACTCGCTTAAGTTACTCAATTGAAAATCCCAGTCCTGCAGGTTTAAATTTCACTCTGGAAAAAGGAAAGATTACAGAAATTCTCTGCTTTTATCTGATGAATTAAGCCTTTTTTATCAAAATAACTATGTCATTACATACCCCTCGCTTCATTTGGCGAAAACGCCAAATCCAGGGACAACCTCCCTCACCTAGATATGGACATTCTGCAATTTTGTATGAAAATTCCATGATTGTATTTGGTGGAGAAAGTAACGATACTGGCGATACCCTCAACGATGTTCACGTGCTAGATTTAGAAACTTGGACTTGGAAGCAACCTGAGATTTTTGGCAATATTCCTGATAGTAGAGGCTTTCATACTGCGGTTTTATATCAAGATAAAATGCTGGTTTGGGGAGGATATAAAGAAGCAAAAGACGGCGGATATATTTTTACAGATATTGATTTGCATATTCTCAATCTTACAACCTGGGAATGGTCGCAAGTTATCCCTAATGGTACAGCACCAGCACCTCGTTCTCATCACAGCGCAGCTTTATATCAAGATAAGTTATTTATTGATGGTGGTTCTTTTGATATTTACGCAGCCTATGAAGATATTCATCTATTAGATATCACACAAATGTGCTGGATTGATATCCAAGTTGATAACTGTGTTGATGCTGCTTTAGCCGGATTAAAAGTACGTGGTAATACATTAATTAAGTTTCTGGGTGATGCGGCTTACGGCGGATTCTGCGAAGATATTTTTACTTTAGAATTGGGTAATTTAGATTCGCAAAGTCAAATTAAATTAGAATGGCAGAAAGCTGAATTTAGCGGTATAGAGAATTATTCATATCAAATTATTCTGCCGGATGATGATGAGGAAGGATACTCTGATGAGTTTGATGATGATAGGGGAATTCCCTATCGTACTATTCACGGCTATGGAGAATTTGGCGATAATTTAGTTTTATTTGCAGGTATGGCTCCAGGTAATGGTGTGAGCCATGTGACTATTGGCGATTTGGTATTATTAAATCTGCCTGCCATTGGCGATAGTAATAGCGGAACTTATAGGGCGATTTTTCCTGAAGTGGAAGGTAAATTTCCACCGCCGAGATTTGGTCATTCGACAATTCAGTTTAAGCAGCAAATGATTATTTATGGAGGTTTATGGATTGATACTCAAGTTGGTAATAATAGCTATGATAATGATGTTTATATTTTAGCAGGTTTAGGTTATACCAATTTAGGATGAAGTTGCATAAAAGTATAGTTTATTTTTAACGCAAAGGTACACTAAGGTTTACGCATAGGTACGCAGAGTTTTTTCAGTTACTAGGATGAAGTTGCATAAAAGTGTACTTTATTTTTAACGCAGAGGTACGCTAAGGTTTACGCAAAGGTACGCAGAGTTTTTTAAGTTACATTTTGGTTATTGGGAAGGGTTTCAAGCATGTTTACATTAGTTACTTATCTATTTTTGCTTGTTTTGGTGAAATAAATTGTCGATGTGGGAATACTAAGCCCGGTAGTTAAGGTTGATGCTATGCTGAATATTTCCGGATACAAGATTGCTAAAGAAATCTACAATGGCTCAAGAACATTGGTTTATCGGGCTATTCGCGAGACTGACGCATTACCTGTTGTGATTAAACTGCTGAAAAATCCCTATCCTAGCTTTAGCGAACTCTTATCTTTTTGCAATCAGTACAGCATTGCCAAAAATCTCAACTCACCTCTAATTATTCAAATCTATAGCCTCGAACCATACCAAAATGGTTACGCCCTCATTATGGAAGACTTTGGGGGAATTTCTCTGCTGGAATGGCAAGCTAATAGTAGGGGAAGCTTTCTGCGAGAGTTTTTAGAAATTGCGATCGCACTTTGCAAAGCGTTAGATATATTATACCACGAGCGCATAATTCATAAAGATATTAAACCCAGCAATATATTAATTAATCCGGAAACTCAACAAGTTAAATTAATTGATTTTAGTATTGCTTCTTTATTACCGCGAGAAACGCCAGCGATAGTTAATCCTAATGTGTTGGAAGGAACACTGGCTTATATTTCTCCAGAACAGACGGGGAGAATGAATCGCCCAATTGATTACCGGACTGATTTTTATTCTTTGGGTGTGACTTTCTATGAATTACTCACAGGTGAATTACCATTTCCCGCCAATGATGCGATGGAATTGGTACATTCACATATTGCGAAAAAGCCGCCTAGCCTAGAAGGCAGGAGGCAGGAGGCAGGAGGCAGAAGGGAAGAAATTCCCCTGGTGATTTCTGATATTGTGATGAAATTGATGGCAAAAAATGCTGAAGATAGATATCAAAGTGCTTTGGGATTAAAATATGATTTAGAAAAATGTTTGTCTCAACTTGCAGAAACTGGTAATATCAAAAGCTTTGCCATTGGAGAACGAGATATTAGCGATCGCTTTATTATCCCCGATCAACTTTATGGTAGAGAAGCGGAAGTATCTACCCTACTGCAAGCATTTGAGCGCGTGAGCCTTGGTGCTACAGAAATGATGCTGGTGGCTGGGTTATCTGGAATTGGTAAAACAGCAGTTGTCAATGAGGTTCATAAACCAATTCTCAGACAACGCGGTTATTTTATCAAGGGTAAATACGACCAATTTCAACGGAATATTCCTTTTTCAGCGTTTGTGCAAGCATTCCGCGATTTTATTGGTCAAATATTAACTGAAAGCGATACACAAATTCAACAATGGAAACATAAAATTTTAGAAGCGGTGGGAGAAAATGGCGGGGTAATTATTGAAGTTATTCCCGAATTGGAAATCATTATTGGCGCACAGCCTCCGGCGATAGAATTATCAGGTACAGCAGCACAAAATAGATTTAATTTATTATTTAATAAATTTACGCAAGTATTTACCAGTGTTGAACATCCATTAGTCATATTTTTAGATGATTTGCAATGGGCAGATTCAGCATCATTAAACTTGATTCAGCTTTTGATGTCTGATACCAGTTATCTTTTCTTAATTGGGGCATACCGCGATAACGAAGTCAAACCAGCAGATCCGTTAATGTTGACTTTGCAGGAAATTCAAAAAAACCAATCAATAATTAATACTATTACCTTAACGCCACTGAATCAAGTAGAAGTAAATCAGTTAGTGGCTGATACCCTGAAATGCTCAGAAAATTTAGCATGGAATCTTTCTGTATCAATTTATCAAAAAACTCAGGGTAATCCGTTTTTTACTACACAGTTTCTCAAATCATTATATCAAGAAAATTTTATTCAATTTGATTTTGCACTAGGTTGTTGGCAATGCGATATTACCCAGATAAATCAGCTAGTGCTTACAGATGATGTTGTGGCTTTTATGGCATGGCAATTACAAAAAATGCCACAATTAACGCAAAATATTTTACAATTAGCTGCTTGTATTGGCAATTCTTTTGATTTAGCAACTTTGGCAATTGTTTCCCAACAGTCAGAAATAGAAACGGCTGCTGATTTGTGGAAAGCATTGCAAGAAGGATTGATTTTACCAATTAGTGAAGTTTATAAATTTTATCAGGCAAATGAGAGCGAACGCTTAGAAAAATTGAGTCTAGAAAAAGGACATCATAAGCAATTAGCAAAATATAAATTCTTACATGACAGGGTACAGCAAGCCGCCTATTCCCTGATTCCCCAAGAGCGAAAACAAGCCACCCATCTGCAAATTGGACAATTACTCCAGCAAAATCTTTCGCCAATCCAACAAGAAGAAAAATTGTTTGATATTGTTGGGCATTTGAATAAAGGTATTAAGTTAATTGTTGAACCGTGTGAACAAGAAAAATTAGCTCAACTAAACTTAAAAGCCGGAGCTAAGGCGAGAAATTCTACAGCATATTCAGCAGCTAGAACATATTTTCAAATCGGACTGGAACTCCTAACAGAAAATTGCTGGATGCATCAATATGAATTGGCTTTAAATCTGCATATTGCGGCGGCTGAAGCGAGTTATTTAAATAGTGACTTTGAAAGTATGGAACAGATAGCAACCATAGTCTTGCTATCAGCGCGAACAATTTTAGATCGAGTGAAAATTTATGAAATTCAAATTGCCGCCCAAGTTTTACAAAGTAATGTATTAGGAGCGATCGCGGTTGGTAGAAAAGCATTAGCACAATTAGGGGTGGAACTGCCAACAGAACCTAACCCAGACTTGATTGGCGCAATGCTACAACAGCTTACCACCCAACTTGCAGGTAGACAAATTGCCGACTTGATAAATCTCCCCTTAATGACAGATACCACCACAGAAGCGGCTATGGAACTGTTGGGTATGTTGTTTTCACCAATTATCCAAGGAATGCCCGGTTTATTACCCTGGTTGAGTTCGATGATGGTAAGTTTATCTCTACAATCGGGTAATACTGCGGCATCCACAACCGGATATGGTATTCACGGTATGGTATTGTGTGGATTCTTGGAAGATCCTGCCACAGGCTATGCTTTTGGTCAATTGGCGCTGAATTTACTGGAAAAATTACATATTAAACCGAATAAATCCGGAGTACTTTCTCTGTTTGGCTGCTTTATTCAACATTACCAAGAGCGATTAGATGCCACAATTCCACTTTTGTTAACAGCCTACCAAACTGGCATCGAAACCGGAGATTTTTTACATGCTGGTTTTGCTCTGGGTGGTCATAGTGATGGTAGGTTTTTCAGTGGTGAAGAACTGAATAGTTTTGTTCAAGTCATGGCTGATTATAGTTTGGCATTGGCTCAGGTGAAACAATATTCGGCTCAAATATATCTAAATTTGGGAAAACAAGCCGCAGAAAATTTCATAGAACCAGTCAGCCAACCAGATTACTTGATTGGCAATACCTACAATGAAACCTTGATGTTAACCAAGCATCACCAGGATCATGACTTGATTGCGATCGCGCAAGCTTATATCTATAAACTGCTACTTGCTTGCTATTTTGCTAATTATACAGATGCACGGGACTATATCGCCCAAGCCCAGCCTTGTTTAATGGCCGTTTCCGGCACGATTTTTGTGCCCATTTTCCATTTTTATGCGGCGCTAACTTATCTCGGACTTGTCCCCACCCAGCCAGAATCACAGCAAGCAGAACTGCTAACTGCTGCTAGCAACCATCAAACAATTCTGCACCAGTGGGCGCAATATGCACCCATGAACCACTTGCATAAATGGTATTTAGTGGAAGCGGAACGTCATCGAGTTTTAGGTGAAAAATTTGCTGCTAGCGAATGTTACGATCGAGCAATAAATTTGGCTCAAGAACATCAATTTATCAACGAAGAAGCCCTCGCCAACGAGTTAGCAGCCAAATTTTATCTGCAATGGGATAAACAGCGCCTTGCTGAAGAATACACAATCAAAGCCTACTATAACTATGCTCGTTGGGGTGCAAAAGCCAAAGTTAACGACTTGGAAAGGCGTTACCCGCAACTTTTGACTGCTATTTTACAGTCAACTCGCCCTCACCTCTCAATCAAAGAAACCCTCTTGGCAAGGGAAACCTTCACCTCAGCTAGTTCTTCTGCTCACAGTATCTCTAATTCCCTGGACTTAGCTGCAATTCTCAAAGCTACTCATGCTATCTCTGGGGAAATTGAACTAGAAAAACTGCTTTCCTTGTTGCTTTCGATTGTGATTGAAAATGTGGGGGCTGATAAATGTGTGTTCATGATGCTGCGAGACGAACGCCTGTTAATCAAAGGGTTAGTTACCGTAGGAACCGAACCTGTGATTTTGCCCCGTATTCCCATTGAGGAGAGCCAAGATATTCCCCTGAAGCTCATCTACAAAGTCAAGCACAATCAACAGACTGTTGTGTTATTGGATGCAACTGCCGATTTGACTTTAGCAAATGACCCATATATTATGCGTCAACAGCCAAAAAGTATCTTGTGCAGTCCAATTTTACGTCAAGGTCAATTGCTAGGTATTTTGTATCTAGAGAATAACTTAGCCACAGGAGCCTTTACCAGCGAACGAGTGGAACTGCTGAACTTAATTTGCACTCAAGCAGCAATTTCTCTAGAAAATGCCCGACTTTATCAAAAGTCTCAAGAATCTCTCGTAAAATTGCAGGCTAGCGAAACCCGCTTCCAAAATTTGGCAAATAATATTCCGGGGATGGTGTATCAATTCCGTCTAGCTGCTGACGGTTCAACTTCTACACCTTATGTGAGTTCTGGCTGTTTTGACTTGTATGAATTACAGCCAGAATTAGTCATGGCTGGTGTACATAGCCTGAGTGCTATGCATCATCCTGATGATGATCTGAATATAATCCAAGCAACGATGGAATCTGCCCAAAATTTAACACCGTTTGAGCATGAATGGCGGATTGTTTTGCCTTCAGGAAGCGTAAAATGGGTACGTTCTGCTGCTAGGCCAGAACGACAAGCCGATAATGCAATTTTATGGGATGGGGTGCTAATTGATATTAGCGATGGTAAAAAAGCCGAACTGGCTTTGCAACAACAATCACTTGACTTAGAACAAGCCCTAACAGATCTCCGAAACGCCCATTTACAAATTGTACAAAGTGAAAAAATGTCTGCATTGGGTAACTTAGTTGCTGGTGTCGCTCACGAAATGAATAATCCGTTGGGCTTTATTTTTGCTACTCTTCAACAGAGTAAACCAAATTTTGCCGATATCGCTGAACACTTGCAACTCTATCAAGAAATAGTCGCAAATCCCGGCGATGAAATTCAAGAACACGCCGCAGAAATTGATTTAGATTATCTCTTAGAAGACTTACCCAAAACCATCGATGCAATGGTGATGGCGTGCGACAGACTGAAAAATATTAGTACCAGTCTGCGGACATTTTCCCGCGCCGATAAAGATTACAAAGTGCCATTTAATATTCATCAAGGTATTGATAGCACGATTCTTATTCTTAAACATCGTCTCAAAGCTAACGATCAACGCCCAGCAATTGAAGTCATCACTCAGTATGGAGATATACCCCAAATTGAATGTTTTCCCGGACAATTAAATCAAGTATTTATGAATATTCTGGCTAATGCGATTGATGCTTTAGAAGAAGCAAATATTGGTAAGAGCTTTAAAGAAATTCAAGCCCAGCCTAACTGCATTACAATTACAACTGCATTAGTAAATAAAGTGGTGAAAATTGTCATTAATGATAATGGTAAAGGGATGAATGCAGAAATTCAACAAAAAATATTCGCTCATTTATTTACAACTAAAGCCGTGGGCAAAGGAACGGGATTAGGATTAGCGATCGCGCGCCAAATTGTAGAAGAAACTCATGGCGGTAAATTAAGTTGCAATTCTGTTTTAGGGGCAGGTACAGAGTTTATTATTGAAATTCCCGTCTGAGAGGATGTTTTAAAAGTCCTGTCGTTGGTAGCAAAAAGTTTTAGATCCCCCTAAATCCCCCTTAAAAAGGGGAGCCACTGCGTTGGGCGGGTTCCCCGACTTGTAGCAAGTGGCGTGGACTTTGATTGTATTTCCCCCCTTTTTTAAGGGGGGTAGGGGGGATCAATAAGTATCTAAAGGCACAGCCAAAAACTTTTCAAACAACCTCTGAGCATCCCCCGCAGGTGTATAGGCGAACCCGCCAGACATCAAGATTCCAGCAGCAAACCCTACGCTTCCCGGAGTCCGATTTAAACTAACTGCGGTGATTGATATCTTGCACCTACAGCCTATCAGGGTGAGGCTATACAAACATAGACGCGAAGCGGCTTCCCACAGGGTAGCCTGCGTAGGCAGGCTCATAAACTTATTTTTGCGGTTTATTGCTAAAATACAATGTTTATTAAAAGCTTATTAATTCAGTATAAATACCATGATGCAAGATGTAAGATGATTTTTGTCTCATATCAATTATTTCCCTACCCCATAAATACAACAACACCCAAGCTGCGACTTGCTTAGTGATTTCCTCTGTTTACTCAGGACACACGGGGCTACAATTACTAATTACATTCTCGCTATGTAATTGCGTTTACTTGTATTACCCCCTCTTTACCACATTGAGGAAATATTAGCTTTCGAGTTGGGTGTTGTTGTTTGTTGACGAGACAGACTATGTAACAGCGTTTTTTACCTCTTAACTAGCGTGGACTTTGTCTACTTGGCTGTTGTATCTGCCAGGGAAGCTTTGTAGCTTCAATTATTAAAATAGCACTATTAATTTATGGTGTCTCATTTTGAAAGCAAACTTTACTGATATGCAAATATACACTCATTTTGTGTAACGGTTTATTAAATGTAGGGCATGGGGCATGGGGCATGGGGCATGGGATATTTATTAAACGTAATAGTGTTTATCTGGAAAAAAGCGATCGCTGTTTGTAGTCGAAAATTAAAGAACAAATGTTCTAATTATAATTAGCACTTTTATTTAAAGTTGTGATGGAGTGGGGGGATGGAGTCATTAAGTCAAAAGCTAATTGTGGGGATATGTCTGACAGCATCTTGGATAACTCCAGCATTGGCGCAGCAAGATTTACTTACCCGTGCAGAAGTTTACAAGTTGCAAAATCAAGTGCAATTGTTATTGAAAGATAAACCACCACGGGCTGCGAAAAAGGCTGATGTTTTGGTTCCTTTAGATGCACTACAAACAAAAACGCGATCGCGGGCTGAATTATTATTTAACGAAGGTGCGCTAGCTAGGATTGGTTCTAGTGCGACTTTTCTATTTAAGCCGGGACTACGGCGCTATGAAATTACTAACGGCGTTTACAAAGCAGAAACTATTTTTCAATTGCAAAATGGTACAGCTGTAATCGCCAGTGCAGCTGGTAGTACAGGAACGACAATTGAAACACCTCAAAGTCGGATTAATATTATTGCAGCCGCACCACCACCAGGTTCAGATATATTACCCCCAAATGTTACTAGTGGGGCTGTAGCTGTAACTCATAACGGTGCTACTAATACTACTCAAGTTTTTAATTTAACTAATTTACCTGTTACAGTTACCAATCTTAACGGAACTCAAACCCAAACTTTACAAGCTGGTCAAACAGTTACCGTTAACAATGGGGTAATTAGTCCAGTACAAAACTTTGACTTGCAGAAATTTTATCAAACCAGCCAATTAGCTACGGGATTAGGGCCGGGACAAGAAGCTTTAGTTGCTCAAGAATCTCCGAATGTGCAGGTAATTCTGAATAAAGTGAGAAAAGAAACTTTAGCCGGATTAGAGACTCAAAAAGTCTGGATTGAAGGTTTATGTAATGTCAATTCTCGTGGTGGAGCTAGTACGCTCTCTACGAATTGTATCACCACTAACGATGACCCACTGCGGAAATTTGAAGACGATCGCAATCCTGTGACTCCCCAACCACCAAGAACAGACCAAGATAATCCAACCGTAGGGGATACTGGCGGTCAAACTGGCGGTCAAACTGGAAGGGATACGGGTGTGCAAACTGGCGGTCAAACTGGTGGTCAAAGACAAATACCTTAAAATGCGATCGCACAATCAAGCAAACTGAATTTATTTTAAATTTTAAATAACCATGCGTACTTATAAGATTGCGCTTTGTTCGTTAGCTACCTTACTAACTTGGGACATTCATTCTAGTATCGCCGCAGATTCTCCGCAACCATCACCAGAAGATACAATTGTCGTCCAACTACCTGTAGTTCCTGGCGATCCCAATAATCCCGCAGATTTTCCTGTCAATGACACCAATCAAACAATAGATCCAGAAGATGTAAAAGATGAATTAGGCGAGATTGAAATCATTACTCCTCGTCAACAACAACCACCCCAACGTCGCCAACCTGATGTGCAACTATTACTGCGTTCCTCAGCTTTTACCAGTTCTAATATTACAGGTTTTGAAGCATTTCAACCGAGCGATACAGTATTTATTAATAGCGCCACCTTACTAGCAACACCTAAACTAGGAGAAGAAACCCGGTTAGTAGCGGCTGCTAGTGGTGGTTTGGTGAGATATGCTGACCAAGGAGACTTTAATTACAACTATCTCAACTTTAATGTAGGGATACAGCAAAGAATTGCTAGGGGAATGTATGGTCAACTAGGATGGGTGCAGGAGAGACTATATAGAGATGGAAATGGCGATCGCTTATTATTAGATGATTCAGTTCGCTTAAGTATAGGACGACAAGACCAATTAAGCGATCGCCTGAGATTAGATTCATTTTACGAACTCCGCGCCAGCTTTG
Source organism: Calothrix anomala FACHB-343 (assembly GCF_014696435.1). Lineage (GTDB taxonomy): Bacteria > Cyanobacteriota > Cyanobacteriia > Cyanobacteriales > Nostocaceae > Aulosira > Aulosira anomala_A. The sequence goes on from NZ_JACJQG010000036.1 coordinate 57,504, forward strand.
CCACACCTAGCGAGCAAAATCGCGTTGCTAACAGCTTAGGGGCGCGTTTGCGCTATGATATTACACCCCAACTTCAAGGTGCATTAGATTATCGCTTAAGTTTAAGAGACTTCACTCAACAAGAGAGATTTGATACGCAAAATCAAATCGGGTTAGAAGCAATTTACAGTATTAATCCTGATTTGTTTATTAGTGGTTCAGCATCCTACCTTTTCGGTGCTTCATCCGATCCAAATGTGGATTTAGATAATTTTTCTGTAGGGATAAGTATCGGGTTAAATGTGCCTTTATTCTAAATAAATATTAAATCCATCATTCCAGCAAATTGTTATTAACTTTTATCGCCTAGTTTTGAAATTATCTCGTGATTATTTAACTTAAAAAATCTGTTTTTCTCTCTGCGCTCTCTGCGCCCTCTGCGGTTTAAAATTCATTTATTGAACCACAGAGACACAGAGAACACAGAGATAAGAGTAATACCATTTCGCTATGATGCAGGGAATATTTATTTAATGAACCGCCTTCGCGAAGCGTCTCGCAGAGAAGACGCCAAAAACGCCAAGAGAAAGAAAGTAATTATCAAGTGCAAGTTTACAGAGAATTTGGTATGACTCAATAAATCTGTTTTCTCTCTGCGCTCTCTGTCTTGAAAAGTTGTTCATGGGGGAAACCCCCAAGACCACACTTTTCGCTGCGCTCTCTGCGGTTTTCAATTCATTTGTTGAACTACAGAGGGAATAGGGGCATCTTGCGATTTTGATTTTTTACCCCGCCACACCTTATAATATAAAATTGGCACAGCCGACCGCGATAATATCAAAGATGCCACTTCCCCAGCCATTAAGGAAATTGCTAATCCCTGAAAAATTGGGTCAGTCAAAATAATTGCCGAACCAACTATTACTGCTGCGGCTGTTAATAGCATCGGACGGAATCGCACTGCACCAGCATCAATTACCGCTTCTTCTAAAGGTATTCCCTCTTTCAATCGCAATTCAATAAAATCTACCAAAATGATTGAATTTCGCACCACAATTCCAGCCCCCGCAATAAAGCCAATCATGGAGGTAGCGCTGAAAAATGCTCCCATTAACCAATGTGCTGGCATAATTCCTACTAAAGAAAAGGGAATAGCTGCCATAATTACTAAGGGAGTAATAAACGATTGAAACCAACCGACAACAAGGGCATAAATTAACACCAACACCACAGCAAAAGCAATTCCTAAATCGCGGAATACTTCAAATGTAACGTGCCATTCACCATCCCATTTAATACCAAATTTTTCTGTAGTTGGCGGTTGTTCGGTAAAGTAGGTGGCAATGTTATAGCCTTTAGTATGGGAGAGTTTATCGATTTGAGATTGCACGTTGAGCATGGCATAAACTGCACTTTCAACTTTGCCGGCGACATCAGCAGTTACATAAACAACAGGCTGTAAGTTTTTGTGATAAATACTGTGATCTGCTGTGGTGGTTTCGGTTTTAATTAAGTCGCTGACGGCTACTAAATGACCGTTTACTCCTTTGATTTTTAATGATTTCAGGTCTGCTAAACTGGTACGATTTGCCTGATTTAAGCGTAAATTAATCGCTACATCTTCGCGGGAATTAGCATCATGTAGTAAACCCGCATTTTGACCAGATAGAGCAATTTGTAAAACTTGGGAAATTTGCGCCGGACTAATACCATTAAGGGCAGCTTTTTCTCTGTCAATTATCAAATTATATTCTGTTTGTGGTGATTCCATGTACCAATCCACATCGACAATATCGGCGGTATTATGATAAATTTGCCGGATTTGTCGCGCTAGTTCAATTTGTTTTTCGTAATCTGCACCGTAGACTTCAGTGACCAAAGTTTGCAATACTGGTGGCCCTGGGGGTATTTCTGCTACTTGTACGCGGGCGTTATACTGATCGGCAATTTGCTTTAATTGCGGGCGGATAGCTTTAGCAATATCATGGCTTTGTCTGTTGCGATCGCCTTTTGGTAAAAAATTCACCTGCATATCTGCGATATTCGCACCAGAACGCAAAAAGTAATGTCGCACTAAGCCATTAAAGTTGTAAGGTGAAGCAGTGCCGATATAGCTTTGGTAATTAGTGACTTCTGGGACTGTGGTTAAATATTGTCCCATTTCCCGCGTTACCCTCGCCGTTTGTTCTAGGGTTGTCCCTTCTGGCATATTTAAAACAATCTGCAATTCGCTTTTGTTGTCGTAGGGTAGCATTTTCAGAATTACTAACCGAAATCCCGCTAATCCTAAAGCTGCTATTAATAAGGCTAGTGTTCCCGCAATAAAGGCGTTTCCCCATTGACGACGCGCAATTAATGGACTCATGAAACGGCGATACAATCGGCTGAGAAAGTCTTCCTCCTCATGTCCATGATTATGAGTGTTATAATTCCTAAAAAATCGCATCGTCGCCCAAGGGACAACAATAAACGCCACTAAAGCTGAGAATATCATGGCGGCGGAGGCTCCTAAAGGAATTGGGCGCATATATGGCCCCATTAAGCCGCCTACAAACGCCATTGGTAAAATCGCCGCAATTACGGTTAATGTCGCCAAAATCGTCGGATTTCCCACCTCGTCTACAGCTTCGAGGACAATTTTTTGTAGCGTCTTTTGGCGGTTCCGCGATAATTGCATTCGGGTTTTGTTTTCGGGAAGCTGCAAATGACGACCAACATTTTCTACCACCACGATCGCATCATCAACTAAAATCCCAATGGAGAAGATTAGCGCAAAAAATGTTACCCGGTTTAAGGTAAAGCCGTAAAATACAAAACTAGCCAGAGTTAGCGCTAAGGTTACAGGGATGGATACAGCCACCACCATCGCCTCTTTTTTACCCAGTGCAAACCACATCAGGAGAGTTACAGAAATTACTGCAATCCCCATGTGGACTAACAACTCGTTAGAACGTTCGGCGGCGGTTTCGCCATAATCCCGCGTGACTGTTAGCTGTACATAGTTGGGGATGTAATTGTGCTGAATTTCCTTTAATTTATGCAATACATGGTGGGAAACTTGAATTGCATTTGCACCCTGACGTTTTGCGATCGCAATTGTCACCGCATCCGCTTCACCCTGAGTTGCTTTTTTACCCTGTCCAAAAAATACATAACTAGCTGGTTCTTCTGCACCATCGGTAATATTAGCTACATCACGCAAATATACAGGTTGATTATTCGCTACACTCACAACTAAATTTTGTGCATCTGATGCCGAGCGAATAAAGCTTTGAGTTCTAATTAATAAAGATTGATTATTTTGACTTAAAGCACCACTTGCTAGTTCGGTATTTTGTAACTGTAATGCTTGAGAAATATCTAAGGGAGTTAAGCCAAAGGCATTTAATCTCACCGGGTCAAGTTCGATGCGTAACTGTCGTTTTTGTCCGCCAATAATTGTAGTTTCTGAAACATCTGGTACTTGCTTAATCTGCTCATCTAACTGCGCCGCTATTTGGCGTAAGTCGGTAGCGTTGGCTTGATTACTCCACAAAGTAAGCGTAAGAATTGGGACATCATCAATGGCGCGAGATTTAATTAAAGGTTGAGAAACACCAGCAGGAATTTTATCGAAGTTAGCATAGAGTTTGTTGTACAATTGGACAATAGCATCTTCGGTTTTTTGACCAACATAAAACCGGACAATGGCAACAGATGAACCAGGGCGAGAAGTAGAATAAACATACTCAACACCGGGTAATTCTTTAATTAACTTCTCCATTGGGAAGGTAACACGCTGTTCTACCTCCTTGGCTGTAGCACCGGGCATTTGCACAAATACATCTGCCATTGGCACTGTAATTTGCGGTTCTTCTTCACGGGGGAGAATTATCGTTGCGCCAATGCCTAATAATAATGAAACTAAAATAATTAGGGGAGTTAATTTAGAGGCTATAAATTTTTTGGCTAGATTGCCAACAAAACCAAGTTTAGGTTGTGAACTTTTACCGTTCATAAGATATGCAGTTTTGTAAGATTTGGAAAAAACGAACCGCGAAGTACACGAAGTACACGAAGTAAAGAGAGTAGAAGATAGTTCATGATTCGTTGCACCTTTGCGCCTTTGCGCCTCTGCGTGAGATAAAACCCTTTATTTATTAGTAACAACCTGCTGTCCATCATGCAGTTCTTCAATATTACTAATAATAATGCGATCGCCTGTTTCTAACCCGGAAACAATTTCTACTTTGTTATCTTGCGCTTTGCCAGTTTTTACCCAGCGTAATTGAGCAATATTATTCGCTGTAATTACATAAACACCTTCTAATTGACCGCGCTGAAAAACAGCATTTTTCGGAATCATCATCACTGTGCGCGTTTCACGAGGTAATTCTAAGCGCCCAAACATTCCTGGCATTAATTGATAGGAGTTATCTAAAGCAACTTTTACCGTGAAACTACGGGAAGTTAAGTTAGCAGAAGGTACAATTTGCCGCACACGACCACTGACGGAACGGTTAACAGTATCTAACTGTACTGTCACTTCGTCCCCTAATTTAACTAGAGAAATCAATGATTCTGGGACTGCGACAGTTAAACGTAGGCGATTGGTGCTTTCTAATGTCACTATAGGCTGTCCTGGCCCCGCGATCGCACCCACTTCTGTATGCTTTTTGGTAATCACGCCGGTAAAGGGGGCGGTGACAGTGCCATAGTTTAAGTTAGCCAGGGTTTGCTGTTGTCCGGCTTTGGCTTGCTGAACTTGAGAACGTGCTTGTTCTACACCGGCTTTGGCTTGCTGGACTTGGGAACCGGCTTGTTGTACGCCGGCTTTGGCGCGATCGATACCCCGTTTGGCTTGATCGATACCGGCTTTGGCTTGTTTAATTCTGGCTTGGATTAATGCGACTTGTGTATTTGCTTGATCTAACTGTGACTGACTCACAGCGCCATCTTTTTGTAACATCGCCATGCGGCGTTGATTTAATTGGGCATCAGCTAGCTGTGCTTCTGCTTCCTGTAGTTGGGCTTCGGCTTCACGTTGAGCTGCTTCCGCTTGATTTAACTGTGCTTCAGCTTGAGATTTACTAGCTATTGCTTGAGTTTCTGCGGCTGAAGCGACTGTAACGCCAGCTTGCGCTTGAGCAATGGCGGCTAATGCTTGATTACCTTGGGCTTGGATATCTTTAACATCAATAATGGCGAGGACTTGACCGGCTTTAACTTTGTCACCTTCTGCTACAGGTAAACTTTGAATTTGTCCTTGAATGCGGCTGGTTGTCGTGACGGTTTCTACAGATTCGATAGTACCAGTGAGACTGCTGCCACCAGCAATAGATTCTGGGGCGGCTGTTGTCGTTTCCACTTCTAGGGGTTCGAGATGCGCCATTATCGTTTCCGTTGATTCTGAAGGATGACGCAATAACCACAACCAAGCCACACCCCCAAAAGCGATTGCAAAAACGCTAATTAAAGCGATCGTCCGCAGCCGCTTGGGTTTTTTGGGTTGTAGTTCTGGGGCTGGTTCTGTGGTAATTTCTGTATGAGTAGCTTCCAAGTGAACGGACGATTGATCGTTAAACATAAGTTTTATCTAGCTAGGGATTGTTTCCGCGTTGCAGAGGATAGCCCAACTGTTGCCATGTCATAATGCCGCCTTGCAAGTTGTAAACTTTAAAGTAGCCTTGCTCCACTAACCAACGGGCTGTAGCTAAACTGCGGTGTCCTGACAGACAAGTAACAACTATTAATTCGTCTTTGGGAATTTCCTCTAAGATACTGCTTTGGCTGAGGTAACGCGCTCCGGGAATATGCCCAAGAAGGTACTCCATCCAACTGCGAGCATCGATAATTGTGAATTGTGCTTGACGCGATCGCAGTTGTCTAGCATTTAAGTCAAAAGGTTGGGCTTGATTTTGTTGGTTATCTTTGAGAGTACGTTTCATCAGGATTTTGGATTTTGGATTGGGGTAATTCTCTTGCGCCTGTTTCACGCGCAGAGGCGTAGAGGCGCAGAGAGAGTGTGATTTTAATTCAATATTCAAGCCCTGAATTTATTAGGTGGGGTCTTTAATTTTGAATTTTGAATTTTGAATTTTGAATTCCCTAAAAGGGCTAAACTTTACCCATAACGGAAAAGGATTTGATAAATGGCCCTGCCATGCGTGGATCTTTAATCATGGCAAGATAATCTCCGACACGGAATTGCAGTTTACGTGACATATAGGCCATGCTTAATCCCATCATGTTTAAGCCCTTAGTTACCCACTGTTGCCAATGATCCTTGTCGGCGCGTAAGTCCCAATTGAGTGTTTGCCCATTGTAGGTCTCTGCATGGATGGCTTTTCCATCGATAATAGTGAGTACACCTCTTGGTTCTGGCTCATCTTCAAACCCATAACCAATTACGGAACTGAAATGAATTTGTTTGAGTGCATCTGCTAACTCAGGCTCTTGATTCCATTTTTCTGCGTAAGCTTGCATCCATTCTGAGGAAAATAATTCTGTCATGTTTTTACTCCATTTAGGGACTAGGGATTAGGGGCTAGGGAGAGATACCAAATGACTAACAAACTACTGATTCCCCCAAATCAGTAGAGCTAAACTGCCAAGTAGTAATAGCCAAGAAAAAATTCGTCGGATGTGGCAAGGTATCATAATTCACCTCGTAACGTTGCGGAAAACATGTTTGCACATAGATAAAAGTTCTGTGTCGATGACGCGATAGTAGCGCCAAGAACCCTCACGGCGACAGGTTAAAACTCCTGCGTCTTTCATTAGTTGCAAGTGTCTAGAGACGTTGCCTTGTTTTAGCCCAGTGCGATCGCATATTTCCTGCACAGTCTGTTCTTGATTGCATAATGCTCCTAAAATTTGCAATCTTGTCGGTTCTGCTAAAACTTTAAAGCGGCGTGCTAGTAATTCTAATTCGTTCGGGTTTAGCGCAATTTCCATACATCTTTAATAACGATTATTCCCATAAATTCAGTTTTCAAATAACCAGATTTAGTACGAAACTTTGATTTCTGGGCGGTGCGTTGCGCTACGCGACAACACACCCTACATTTTCTACAAATGACAAATGACCAATGACCAATGACAAATGACTATTTCATTTCCACAGGTTGAGGATTTTGTGATAAATCCAATTCCTCAATTGGTTTTACTAGGGTTAAACCCATAAGATTTAATCCCCAATGCTCGAACCAAGGAACTGCTAAACCCCAGCGCATTTTAGCTAAGAAAAATTGCTCAAAAGCAGTCTTCGCCCAGCTTACCCAAAGTCCTTCTTTAGCTATAGCTCGTCGCCTTTGTTGAGTAATTGGATCTGGTAAAACTTGGTCTGCTAAAAATGCAATTCCTGTATCGCCAAAATCGGCTAAACAAAGTGCTTCTAAAGTTGGTGTTACCAAGGGTGCAGAAATTGCTTTCAGTTGGACAGCAATGTTATGAGCTACAGCCATTCCCATTGCTTCTGTCATTTGTCCGGTTTTGGGTACACCGATGGGAATTGGTGTTTGTTCTGGTGGTTTGAGTTGGGTAATTACTCCTACGCTATATATGGAGGAAAATTGAGGATGTTGGTAAGTTGGTAGTACAGGTAAAAATCCTTTTTGATCGGTTAAACCAGGCGCTTCTCGTAAGAAACGCGGCCCGCGAAATGGCGGAAGTAACATACTAAAACTAAAGGGTAGAGAACGCCCATTTGCTAAATAAATTGTGTCTGTCCCAACATAGCTAATAGAAGTATTTTCTAGTACTTTAATTTCTTTTTCTTGCAGTAATTTAGTTACTAACTCCGCAGAATTTGCCATTCCCCCAATTCCCAAATGTCCAACATAGGGTTCTGGGGTGACGAAGGTAATGGAAGCGCGATCGCGTAATCCATATTTTCGCAATAGCCAATCTGTTAGTAATGCAAACTCGTAAGCGGGGCCAAAACAACTAGCACCGGGTACGGCTCCCACAACTATTGGCCCTGGCTGTTGGAGAAATTTTTTCCAACATTCGGCAGCTTGGAGTGCATGATGTGGATTACACACCGATTGCACATATCCTCGATCCAATCCAGGGATTGCGTCTAATGCTAATTCTGCACCCGTCGCAATCACTATGTAGTCATAAGCAATTACAGTATCGTTGACAACGATTTGCTGTAATTCTGGTTGAATTTGGCTAACTCCTCCTAATATCCAATCTATCCCGCGATTTACTAGCAAATCTTTTACATCTAATTGAATACTCTCAAGTTCTCTCAGATTCAACCCTACCCAAGGTAGAGAAGGAATAAAAGTGAACTTAGGGGTATTGGAAATGAGTGTAATTTGATGCTGTTTTGGTAGTAGTCGTCGCAGTTCGTAGGTAACGGGTAATCCGCCGATTCCCGCACCAATCACCACAATTCGAGCCATAAAATTCCCCCCGGTAACTATTTAATCAAGCTAGAGTCAACCAGCTCTCACTAGTTACAAGGTTTGCTCACTGATACCGTCTCGTGGCGTCTGCAACTGACTTACTCCAGCAGTTTTACCTTATAACTACTATCTTATGATATAACTATATAGTAATAAAAGCTGTTGGTAAATTAAAATCATAAAAATCTTTACATTCAATTTCAGGTTTTTACGCTATGGCAGTTTTTGAGGAATAGAGTATGAGGAAGAAATACAGCAGATTGTGACTTCTGCTTACTTCATTTCCCTGAAAAATGACAACTGTAGGGGCGGGTTCACCGATATCCTCATTGATTAACAAAGTTCCAAATAAACCCGCCCCTACGGACTCAAGACTGTTGACCCTTGACTATTGACTCTTTCACAAGGTGCATTTCTATGTATACATCCTCGCTTCTAGCATTTAGTATTGCACTGGTCGCCATGTTTCTCCGATTCTACTTCCATCGTGAAGAAATAGTAGTAGTTTTAACCAGCACGATTGCCGTAGTCAGTCTATTTATTAGTTTTGTTTTCAGTCCTATTGTCTTCAAGATTGTGATTTTAGTTACTTCTCTATGGGGCTTACGGTATTACTGCCGTCGCCGTTCCTGTGATGACATAGAGTAGAAAGGCTTACTAATCATGAATTTCAATTATCTTTTTGCAAAATATCTAGACAATTTTCACTATATTACTATATAGTAGTATTATGAAATAAGATGAGTAGCAAGAAAGATTATCGGAGTCAGTCATGATGTTATTTAGACAACTATTTGACCCAGAAACAAGTACATATACGTATTTAATTGCCGATCGCGCAACTAAATTTGCGGTCTTAGTCGATCCGGTATTAGAGCAAGTAGAACGGGATATCAAATTGCTCAATGAACTAGGACTAACTCTCAAATACTGTCTAGAAACTCATATTCACGCCGACCATATTACAGGTACAGCAAAACTGCGAGAGTTAACAGGTTGTCAAGGAATCGTACCAGAGAATGCGCAAGTTGCTTGTGCAGACCGCTTAATGAAAGATAGCGAAATCTTAGAATTAGGGACTGTGAAAATAGAAGCGATCGCCACTCCCGGTCATACCGACAGCCATAATGCATATCTGGTTAATGGTACTCACTTGTTAACTGGAGACGCGCTACTGATTCGTGGTTGCGGACGAACTGACTTCCAAAGCGGGAATGCAGAAGTTATGTATGACGGGATCACTCAGAGATTATTTACCTTACCCGATGAAACCTTAGTTTATCCCGGTCACGATTATCGCGGACAGACAGTTTCTACTATTGGTGAAGAGAAACAATGGAACCCACGATTAACCGGACGTAGCCGCAGCGAATTTGTCCAACTGATGGCAAATCTCAACCTACCCCAACCCAACAAAATTCAACAAGCCGTTCCAGCAAATCAGCGTTGCGGTAGCGCCGCCGCTTAGTTGAATATACAGCCAAAAAAATATACTTCAAAAGCTCTTTACTTCTGCCGTCTGCCCTCTGCCTTTTCATTGCAAGGATACAATTCGATGACTACTTCTGGTGTGAACAAATTACAAACTGTAAGTGCCCAAACTCTCAAACAGCTAGTAGAACAAAAAGCTGTGACACTGATTGATGTGCGCGAACCAGCTGAGTATGCAGGGGAACATATCCCAGGCGCAACATTAGTTTCTCTCTCCAACTTTGACCCGCGCAAGATTCCTCAAGATGGTAGCATCGTTCTCTACTGTCGCTCTGGTAATCGCTCGGCAATGGCAGCCCAAAAGCTATTTAGTGCTGGGTTTGCAACCGTTACTCATTTAAACGGTGGGATTGGTGCATGGAAAGAGGCTGGTTATCCTACCAACATTAACCGCAAAACCCCAATTAGCTTACTGCGCCAAGTTCAAATTATTACAGGCTCATCAGTATTAATCGGTACATTGCTAGGAGTTGTTATTTCTCCTTGGTTTCTAATTCTTAGCGGCGTAATGGGAGTCGGCTTAATCTATTCAGGTATAACAGACACTTGTATATTGGGGATGATGCTGGCGAAACTTCCCTATAACAAGCGGAGTATTGTATGACACTGTGGATTGTCGGACATATACTAGCTGCTTGTATTGGCTTAAGCTTGGGCTTAATTGGCGGTGGTGGTTCGGTGCTGGCGTTGCCCATCTTAGTTTACGTCATGGGTGTACCGCCAAAATCTGCGATCGCTATGACTCTGGTAATTGTCGGTACAGTTAGTTTACTGGGAGTAATTCCCCATTGGCGAGCCAAAAATGTCAGCTTGAAGACAGCAATGATATTTGGTTCCGCCACAATGTTGGGTGCATTTATCGGGGCGAAAATTGCCACACTCCCCATCATCACCGAAAGCTTGCAAATGATGCTGTTTGCCATCATGATGTTGTTAGCAGCAGTATTTATGATTCGCCGGAGTTCTCAGCCTAGCACCCCAGATCCACAGTTAGCATTTTATCCCCGACCTGTATGTAAATATTGCTGGTTGTGGTTAATGACTGAAGGCTTAGGCGTGGGGATATTAACTGGATTGGTGGGTGTTGGTGGTGGATTTGCGATCGTCCCAGCTTTGGTACTATTAGGAAATGTACCGATGAAAAAGGCGATCGGCACATCACTGCTAATTATTGTCTTCAATTCAGTTACAGGCTTTTTGGGTTATCTGGGGCAAGTCTCACTTAACTGGAATCTGATGCTATCCTTTATCGTTGCTGCCAGTTTAGGCACAATTCCCGGTGCATATTTAGCGCAGTTTGTCCCCGCGCAGAAACTTCAGAAAACCTTTGGCTATTTTCTGCTTGCAGTTGCAGCATTAGTATTGGTGCAAAATCGCCATCATCCCCAATCATCTCAGATTCCAAAACACAGCCCTGTAAAAATCACACAGAAGAATTTGGGACTTCCAATTAAAAAAATAACCAATCGCTATGCAGGCAGAGGGGCAGGGGGCAGGGAGCAGGGGGAGTAAAGAAAAATCTGCTTAAATAAATTGAGTAATTTATTCTCTGGAAGTCCCTTTCCGAGGCTACTACAGTCACCGTTCATAAATGGTAGATAAAACTCAGTGTTAATACTTAGGACTAAGAACGGCTAATTGCGATCGCATCAAAAGGAAATTTTTACATAACTACATATTTTCTAGTAATTGAACTACATTTATCGTCAAAACAATCTGCGCTACATTGTGGTATATATAGGAAAATAAGTGTTTGATTATACTTGATATAATAAACATATTATTTTTGTATTTCCCTGTCTAAACTCGCCGCATTCAATATTAGTGATAGCGCGACTGGAAAAAAATGATATGAAAGTAGTTAAAAAACTTTTGGCAATATGTTTTCTATTATTTGGTATACCATTTTCTACAATGGCGGTTGTAGATATTCTCAATCCGCAAACTACCCCTAAAGATAAAAGCGATGCTATAGCTGCTTTAACTATTCTTACTCTGCCGTCAACCGCTATAGGCGGCTGGTTAATTTGGTCTTTAGCACAGCAAAAGCGCAAGGAACAAGCATTAATTTTAGAAGCAGAACAAAAGCGTATTAGCTTAATATTCTTAGAATTAGTTGATAATAACGCTGGTAGTATAACTGTGTTTCAACTAGCGAGAAATGCGGAAATATCAATCAAGGATGCTAAACAATATTTAGATGACAAAGCTAAAGAACCCAATGCTACCTTTGAAGTCAACGAAGAGGGAAATATGTTATATCGATTCTCACTTTAGCTCGGTAAAAATCTGTTTTCCTCCTTCCCCTTGTTATCGTAAATAAAAGGGTTTAAGACCCATACGCCTATACGTAGTATAATTTTCAGACTGGGTTTAAATCTCCGTCTGAAATTGTTTTGAATTTTGAATTTTGAATTTTGAATTTTGAATTTTGAATTTTGAATTGTTAACCCCCTTTCCCAATTTCCTATGCCAACAGATTCTTTTGAAAAAACAAGCTGGGATTGGCAGCTTTCTCAGTTACGCCAACAAGTGAGTGAATGGATAGAATATGAATTTTCCCGATTTCAATCGGCGCTACCAGAATGGCCTCAACAATGGGCTATTAGTCCTTGGTTAGCGAAGGTACTCTATTTTTTGTTTTGGTTGGTTGTTGGCGGATTGTTGATTTGGTTGGCTTGGCGATTGTGGAGAGAATTCCGCCCCTATATCTATGCTTGGTTAAGGAGTAGAGGTAATAATTTTGCAAATAACCCAGCAACCGCATCTAATGAATTATCTATTGGTTTATTGTTAGAGCGATCGCAACAATTTTATCGTCAGGGTAATTACCGAGAAGCTTGTCGTTCATTATATCTCGCTTTATTGCAGCAATTGCACGATCGCAGCGTCATTCGCCATCAACCCAGCCGCACTGATGGCGAATATTTGCAATTGCTACGTTCCTCTGTCACCCCCATCCAACCCTATGAAACTTTAATTACCACTCACGAACAATTGTGTTTTAGCAATGCCGAAATTTTGCCAGAAAATTATGAGCATTGCCAACAAGCGTATCGAGAGATAGCAGGGGAGTGAACAGTTAGAGACGCGATTAATCAGAGACGCGATGAATCGCGTCTGTACAATTATCATTTGTCCTCCTTCCCTTCCTTAGCCCCTAATTCAACACTTGAATCATCGCTCTTAAACCATTGGTGTTGAGCATATTCACTACCCCTTCAGCGTTTGAGCGATTGCTAAATACGCCCGCTTGCATGAAGTTGCGTCCTTGGGAAACAGTGGAGAAAGAACCAGGAACAAGATATCTGACTACTTCTTGATCCCTTTCGCTGGCGACTTCCACTAATACGCGGAAACGTACACCCATTGGTGCAAACCCTGTTGTGTATGATGGGGGATTGCTACCCATTGGCGCTACTGCATTGGGTAAGGAATCTGGATTGATGGGTGTTGTATTGTTGTAGGAAGTTGGACTATTACCCATCGGCGTCATAGCACTATCGGGTATGGGACTGTTACCTATGGGCGCTACTGCATTGGGTAAGGAATCTGGATTTATGGGTGCGCTATTAGGTGCGATATTATTTGGTGTAGCTACGCCATAATTCCCAGTTGGATAACTGTCCGGTACGGGGACTCGGCGCATATTCCGAGTATTACCCATCGGGATATTGGAACTAGGAACAGGCAAAATATTAGAACCCGTAGATGCAACAGGTCGCCTTTGTGACGACTGTTTTTTACCTCTAGCTCTGGATGCTGGCTTAACTACAGAGTTGCTGGGCGGTTGGGGTGGGGTAAACTCGATTGCGCTAGGATTAATTTGTACGTAATTTAACTGAGGTACATTGCCCGAATTAGTTACAGGAGGTACATTTGCTACTGGTGTTTGTCCGCCTACCAAGCTGCTGGGAACAGGAAAGCCAGGAACTGATGAGTTAACTGTTGGGGTAGGTGTAGTAACGACTGGATTCGGTTTAGGAAGGTTGCGTGATGTATTGGCTGGATGCAGTGGTAATAGTTGGGGATTCAATCTGCCAATATTTAGGTTATTAGGCGAATTACTGTTATTAGCTGGGATGTTTACTTGGCTAGGAGTTTCCGCCATTCCCGGCGCAGAGAAGATAATCTCACCTGTATTTGGTACTTCTTGCTGTGCGCTAGATGCGGGAGGGGTATTACTAGCGATGAGTGTTCTAGGAACTTGAAGATTAACTCTACCAGCAATGCGATCGCTTGCGAGATTATTCCCGACAGCAGTAATTACCTGTTTGGCGGCATTGGCGTTAATGTCGTAACGGGCATTATTGCGAAATTGATTACCACCAGGTTCAGCACTATTACCTAAATCTGGCATAGCTTGCGCGATCGCTACCATGCCATCTTCTTTACTACCTTCAATAATATTATTGCGTAAGACTGGGCGAGCGTTAGCTTGAACGACTATACCAGATCTGTTTTGTAGAATTTGATTATTTAAAATAATCGGAGTCGCATTTTGAGCAATATTAATTCCATAGCCAGTTTCTTGAAACACATTCTCTCTTACCTGAGCTTGAGAAGTACCCGCAAGGGTAATCCCATTAGCGCCATTGCGATAAAAGGTATTCTGGCTAATAGTGGGTGTCGCAGTTCCCGTTACAAATACCCCATCCTGAGTATTTCCAGTAAATGTGTTCTGTGAAACTACTGAATTACTAGACTCAATCCATACACCATAACCCCTGGGATTGGGATTAGTTACAGTTAGCCCAGTTAAACCTGCTTGGTTTGCGCCGACAATTGCTACATTTTGACCGCCATAACTGCGGCTGAGGTATTCACCGCCACCCTGAATTGTAATCCCTTGACCTTGATTACTAGGGTTACCTTGAAGAGAAACGCCTTGTCTGAGGATTAAAGGAAACGACTCACCAGTTTCACTGCTATAAGTACCTGGACTCAGGGTAATTACGGTGTTAGGCGTAGCTTTCTGTAATGCTTGGGTAATAGTTTTAAAAGGATTGCTTTCCCCACCATTACCTTCTTTATCTTCGCCAGTCGCCGGGTTGACAAACAGCTCGTTTACCTGAGAAATTTGCTTTTCTCCCACAGGCGGCACTTGTCCGAAAGCACCACCAACACCGCTTCCCAGGAAAGTCAACAGAGCTAAACTGATACCAACACTCAAAGATAATACGGAGACGCGATTAACTGGATTCAGTCTCAAATTTGCGGTAGAAAATGGGCGATCGCTCTTAGCAACTACCGTTGCTGGCAGAATTTCAGACCTACGATCTCTAGGAAACACAATAGGGGAAATCACCGTGACAGCACTCCTGTGAAGATAGAATAAATTTTTATACTCTGAATTAATAGTATGTCGATTATGTTACTCAACATATTCACCAATTGCCTATTGGGATATACACAGTCATGAGTTCAAAAAACTGGTTTTTGCTCAAATAAATATTAAGTATTATGAAGCCGTGGGAGATAACACCTAATATACTAAGAGTTCAGACTTGTAAAAGCCTGAAAGCGCCATAAAAAATACACCCTGTAGCTAAAGCGCTCATTGTTGATGAAAACCTGTTAAATTCAGTAGATTTAACATTGTTTAAATATATTAACCATATTTATGGTATATGTCCTGCAAATATGGCAGAAGATTTACAGATGGGGTTGATGGTTGACGGTTGACGGTTGACGGTTGACGGTTGACGGTTGACGGTTGACGGTTGACGGTTGACAAAAAAACAGATAAACATCGTCGCCCGTAGATGTTTATCTGTATGTGTCTAGAGAGAAGTTTTGCTTGTGTTTTCTAGCTAATAAAAAGGTGAACTAGAAAAGTCCACCTAAATGCTGCTTGCGCCTAAACCGACTAGGCTATGAGAACGACCATTTTCGGCAAATCGCTTTTGCAAAATTTGGCGATACACGGCTTCATAACTGTCTGTCATCTTTTGCAAGCTAAAGCGGTTTTCTACATGCTGTCTGCAGGCGTAGCGATTTAAATCTGCAACTTTAGCGATCGCACTGACAAACTCATCAGTATTTTCGCAGAGAAAGCCTGTTTTACCATCATCAATGACTTCCACTGTCGAGCCGAGTTTCATGGCAATTACTGGTGTTCCCGCAGCCATAGATTCCACCATGACTAACCCAAATGGTTCGCGCCAAGTAATAGGAAATAAGGTAGCTACAGCACCTCCCATCAGAGCATTTTTTTGCTCGTGGTTGGCTTCACCTAAATATTCTATTTGCTTACCATCAATTAAGGGTTTAACTTCTTTCTCGTAATATTCCACATCAACAACATCTACTTTCCCAGCAATTTTTAAATGCCAACCAGATTGTTTAGCAACTTGTATCGCTAAATGGGTTCCTTTCTCTGGCGATATCCTACCTAAAAATGCTAGATAAGGGGGATCGTTGGGTTGAGCGTGAAATTGATAACTGCTAACATCAATTCCGTTATATGCAGTAGCTACATAATTCAACCCTAATTTAGTTTCGCGTTGCGCCTCAGAAATGCTGATATAAGGTTGATTTTTGGCAAATTGAAACATCTTTTCGTTGTCAGGGGTAAAAATACCATGCAACGTATGAACTGTAGGAGTTTTTACGAGATTCGCGTAGGGTAATGCTGCACAACCCATGTGAGAATGAATGATATCAAATTCGTCGGCTTGCTCGTAGACTGAACCCAATTGCAACATCTCATAAATACCATATTCCTTGACATAGGGATCGAGTCTCAAAGCACGAGGGTGAACCGATCGCAGCTCTGCCAAACTGATAGAATCTCCCGACGCAAATAATGTCACTTCATGTCCGCGTCGCACCAGTTCATCAGTTAGCAACCCCACTACTAACTCTATACCTCCATAAGCGGGAGGTGGGACTCTCTCCCATAGTGGGGCTATTTGAGCAATTCGCATCACAAACCTCCTAAAAATTTAGTCTTGGCTGAGATATTTCTGCTTTGCAAGTTGCATGGTTAATGAATAATTTTCAGCAATGCAACCTAAGCTCAAAGCACCCTGTGAACGCCAAGCGTATTCTGAATTACTAGAGAATAGTAAAATTTTAGTTTAAGTCTTTTCTTCTATCTTTATAGGGAATTTATCTGATACTTCAGAGGTAAAAAAATGCTTTTTGAGCCAATATATAAGACTTCTCTATATTTATGCTCCGCTACAAATAATTGTGCAATTGATTGATTTAGCAATCAAATCATCTGTTTCCAGATGCTTAAGTCTTGCTGCTACAGTCAACTCTCAATTATTTGCGAATACCTTCTTTGTGTTCCTTTTGGCAAAGGGAAAAATTCTGTTTTCTTGACTTCTGCCTTCTGCCCTCTGCCCTCTGCCTTTGTTCGATCGCGTGTAACTACTTATCTTGACTGCTAAACATAGTCAGAATATAATTATTGGCTGATTAAAATTTATCTAACCACCTTAACGTGAATATCTCTTCCTCCTCAAAAAAACCGCGTGTCGTTTGGCAGGCGGTTTTATCAGTAATTATATTTATCTTTATGTACCTGCCTATACTGGTACTATCTTTTTATAGCTTCAACAAATCGCCTTACAGTGCCAGTTGGCAAGGATTTACTCTCGATTGGTATCGGCAATTATTCAGCGATGAGCGTATTGCTTCAGCTTTGCAGAATAGTTTAATCGTTGCCTTTAGCGCAGTAGCAATTTCCGCAGTCTTAGGAACATTAATGGCTGTAGGTTTAGCGCGTTATCAGTTTCCCCTGAAGAAATTGTATCAGGGGATAGCTTATTTACCGTTGATTATTCCCGATATTGCGATCGCAGTCGCCACCCTCGTCTTTTTAGCCGCATTTGCCATTCCCTTAAGTTTGTGGACAATTATTGCCGCCCATGTAGTATTTTGCCTCGCCTACGTCGGCTTAGTCGTTTCTTCCCGCTTGGCGCACTTAAACCCTCACCTGGAAGAAGCAGCTTTAGATTTAGGCGCAACACCAGTACAGGCTTTTATCAAAGTATTATTACCTCAATTAATGCCTGGTATTATTGCGGGTTGTCTATTAGCTTTTGTCTTGAGTTTAGATGACTTCCTGATTGCCAGTTTTACCGCAGGTAGTGGTTATAACACCTTACCAATGGAAATTTTTAGTCGCATTAGAACCGGAGTAAAACCAGATATTAATGCTTTGAGCGTCATCTTAATTTTAATTTCTGCCTTCGTCGCTTTTGTAGCCGAATTAATTCGCGCTTACGGAGATGAAAATTAAAAATTAGCGGTTAATTAACAGTCAAAACCTTTAAGCAAGCCGCTTTGAATTTCGCTACAGCAATTAATAAATTTACTAATTAGTTGTATTTGGTAATACAACTCTAATTCTGTTGACAAATATAGGAAATTACTATTATTATTCTTATGTAATAAAAATAATTGCTCTTATATTTACACCTATTTAAAAAGTTACAAACAGAGTTCAACAAATAAATCAAATGGCTCCATCTTAATTGCATCATTTAATTATCTACACAGATTTAATCTGTGCATATTTATTTGTCTGTTAATCTGTTTTTACTTTAGATAATATTGGGGCTAACTTTGGACAAGATGCTACCTACCCTACATTATGCAAATCTGCCAAAATCCCAATTGCTCAAATCCCTTCAATCATGACGGCAATGTATTTTGTATAAGTTGCGGACAAAGCAACTTTGGCAAAATGTTGCGCAACCGCTACCGTGTTTTAAGACTATTAGGTGAAGGCGGTTTTAGTAGAACTTATGCAGCCGAAGACGCAGATAGACTAGATGCGCCTTGCGTCATCAAGCAATTTTTTCCTCAAGTTCAAGGTACAGGACAACGTCAGAAAGCCGCAGAATTCTTTAAAGAAGAAGCATTTCGGCTGTATGAATTAGGAGAAAATCACACCCAAATTCCCCGATTATTAGCTTACTTTGAACAAGGTTCTAGTTTATATCTAGTCCAAGAATTTATTCAAGGTAGAACCCTGTTACAAGAAGTTCAAAAACAATGCTTTACGGAAAATGAAATTCGGCAATTATTAACTGATATATTGCCAGTTCTCGATTTTATTCATTCACGCAATGTAATTCATCGCGATATTAAACCAGAAAATATTATTCGCCGCGATAGCGATGGGAAACCAGTATTAATTGATTTTGGTGGCGCGAAACAAGTAACCCAAACCAGTTTAGCGAAACAAGCTACAGTCATTTATACAATTGGTTATGCGCCTACAGAACAAATGGCTGGTTTTGCTTGTCATGCTAGCGATTTATATGCTTTAGGCGTAACTTGTATTCGCCTATTAACTCAATGTTTGCCCTTACAAAACGGTGATGGCAACATTAAAGATAATCTGTATGATGCCATGAATGCTCAATGGTTATGGCCAGAGAAATTACAAGAACATGGCATTACCATTAGTGATGGTTTAGCGAAAATACTAGATAAACTGCTGCAACATTTACCGAAAGATAGATATCAAACCGCCAACGAAGTTTTGAATGATTTAAAATCTACCACCACATCAACTCTAGAAGCAGAGATTTTCGCGATTTCCCAGCGACTATTACTAACGGGAACACCAAAGACAAAACAACAAAAACCCATCAAACCCCTACCTTCCTTACAAAACTTTGAATTTGATGTCGTCACCGTAGACACAGGTGGTAGAGAAGTAAACCGCGATCGCATGTATAGTAAATACTTTACCGAAGAATTGGGAAAAGCGATCGCCCTAGAAATGGTTTCAATTCCTGGCGGTACTTTCATGATGGGTTCCCCAGAATGTGAAGGTGATGCTGATGAACGTCCCCAACATCTAGTTACAGTCGCACCCTTTTTCATGGGGAAATACCCGATTACCCAAGCACAGTGGAAAGTTGTCTCTACATTACCAAAAATTAAACAATCATTAAATCCCAACCCCTCCAAAAATAAAGGCCCCAATCGTCCAGTCGAGAATGTATCTTGGCATGAAGCTGTGGAATTTTGTGCCAGATTAGCCGAAAAAACCGGACGCGAATATCGTTTACCTAGCGAAGCTGAATGGGAATATGCTTGTCGTGCTGGAACTAAGACATCCTTTCATTTTGGGGAAACCATTACCCCAGAATTAGTCAGTTGTAGTTACAGCGATACCAAATACCGCAAAGAAACCACCAACGTTGGTAGTTTTGAAGTTGCCAACGCCTTTGGATTGTACGACATGCACGGGCTAGTGTGGGAATGGTGCGCCGATCCTTGGCACAATAATTATCAAGGCGCACCCGCAGACGCTAGAGTTTGGGAAGAAGGTGGTGATATTCATCGTCGCGTACTCCGTGGTGGTTCCTGGAGTTTTGGCGCAGAACTTTGTCGCAGCGCTAGTCGCAGTTGGAATGAGTCAGACGGTGGATTGAGAATTTGTGGCTTTCGGATAGTTTTTTCTGTGGAAGGAAATAGTTAAATTTAGGTTTTTTAACTCATCAACCTGTTATAAACACCCATAAATTATGCGTGTTTATTTGTTGTTTATTCAACTTGAATCTACATTTCAAATTGTGTTAAAAATCTTGTAGGGTGTGTTGTCGCCTAGCGCAACGCACCTTGAAGAATACCAAAATTTAATTGTTATATCAAAAGACATTAAAAAAGGAGTTAATTAAATGTCTGATTTACTGCCAATTATTCAAATAGGCAATCCTATCCTACGCCAGCAATCAACCTCAATTGATAATATCCACAACCCAGAAATCCAAAAACTCATTGACGATTTAATTGAAACAGTTGCTCAAGCTAATGGCGTAGGTATTGCTGCACCACAAATTGCCGAATCTCATCGTTTATTTATTGTCGCATCGCGTCCTAATCCCAGATATCCCCATGCGCCAGAAATGGCACCAACTGCAATGATTAATCCAAAAATTATTGCTCATTCTAACGAAGTAGTAAAAGGTTGGGAAGGTTGTTTGAGCGTTCCTGGAATTAGAGGATTTGTGCCAAGATATCAAAAAATTACAGTTGAATATACAGACCGTTATGGCAATTTACAAACACAAGAATTAACTGATTTTGTCGCGCGAATCTTTCAACATGAATATGACCATCTTGAAGGTATCCTGTTTGTAGATAGATTAGAGAGCATAGAGGATATGATAACAGAAGAAGAATATCAAGAACGTATTGTTAATCAGACTAAGTGAAAATATCGACATTATGAGGGTTTAGCACTGCTAAACCCCTACAATAAATATGTGATTTTAAATTGTTAATTTCTAAATATTCTTTTTTTAAAGTGCAAGTTTACAGAGAATTGGTATAAGTCCTAATTTATTAATTATAATAACTATCTTTGAAGATGCGCCTGCCTTAGAAAGTACCAGAGGTTAACATGCTTTTTGCTGATTCTATTTTTTAATCGCTAGGTTACAAACAAATATTTCAAAAAACTGATAGCCGAGAAACATTGAAATTAGAGAACATTCAGAAAAATCTCAGTTACCGCTTTTTCGCAGAACATAACCGGAGATTTCCCCGACTAGCAAAACTCCCATCAGAAATCCAACCTTCTTTCGGAGACGCGATCGCAATCCAATTTTTCCCATCCACTTCTACAATAGAGGCTGGGTAACTATCTAATCTAACAGTCTTCCCATGAGCCACTGTTCCCAAGCTGCGGGAATTCTGTCTAGGTTCCTCCCTAATTACCAAACCTTGTTTATTGTAAGTATCAACCCGCAGACAATTCACATTCTGCAAACTCGTTTTAATTGCAGTGCTGCTGTATGTATGCAAAAAACGTCCGCTAACCCAACAGCCAGATTCTACCTGTCCTGTACCAATTCGCTGAAGTGAATTACTCAATCTAAACCAATATGTAATTTTCTTAGATCCCCCATCAGTTTTACAAGCATTCTCAAAATCTAAATATCCCCCTAACTCTAAATTAGAAAAACCCGAATTAAAATCAGCCTTAGAAGCTTGTGCTTTTGGTCGCCATAAACTCCATCCTGCTTGTGGTTCATTGCGAGAGCCGTTAGGATTATCCGATTTTGCTTGCACAGCCAGTGGTGATAATAAACATACACCAACTAGCCAACTTAAAAAATAGTTAGGTAAAAATTTGTTCATGTTTGGTATATTACTCCTATTTAATTTGTAAACTGAAACTTGGAGATAGGGGCATTATGCAACGCCAATTTTATATGATTTATTTGCGTAGGTGCATAAAAGTATAGTTTTTTTAACGCAAAGGTACGCGAAGGTTAACGCAAAGGTACGCGGAGTTTTTTTGGAGGTTTATATCTCACAAAATCATGGGGTGTAGCTTTATATGAAATTGGTGTTAATGTGTTCCGTTTAAGGGAAATTTTCTACATAATTATTTAGCAATCAATGAAATATGACTCAATTACCACAATCTACAATTACAGGTATCTACGAAGTATGTATTGGGATTACAGACCCAATTTATGCAATTCAATATTGGGAACAATTTGGTTATCGGATTGGTAAAGTCGGGGAATTATCTGTAGATGTCGCCAAGCAATTATATGGTGTGAATTCAGCTTTACGTTCAATTCGCCTTTACCACCAAGATGCGGATCATGGATTAATTCGCTTAATGATTTGGCAAAATCCCATCAATCGGGGATTAGGAACAGCTTCCATGAAAATTAAGGGAAATCGTTGGGCGACAGCCTTAACTGCTGATATCTTAACTATTTTAAATCATGCCGATGAAGCAAAAGCTGCTGGTTGGGATATTCGCTATACACATCCTTATTGGGAAATAATTTATAACAAAGATAGAAAAAGCCAACCTTTTACTGAACCTGCGGTTGGGGTAAGAGAAATATTGTTATTACAACCGTTATCAAGACAAGTTTTCTTCCAAAGATTTGGTTATACAATGCCCCATTATGGACAAATTAACTCTAATGCAGCATTTAAGACTAGCCAGTTTACCCACATGGGTTTAATTGTTCAAGATGACAGCAAAGAAACCTTGAATTTTTACGAAGATGTTTTAGGTTTGTTGCGTGTACGCGATGATGTGGAAACTACCTATGAAGCTTCCCCCGCAGGGCGTGATATTTTTGACCTTAATCCTGGGGAAAAATTTATTGTTACCGCCTTTGACGATCCGCGTTCTTCTGTTTATGACTTCATGGCTGCTCGCAGTGGTAGACTTTACATCGTTCGCTTCCCCGAAAGCATCAATTTAGAGTCCCGCTTTGAATCCGCACAACCCGGTAGCTTGGGAATGTCATTATATACCTACAGAGTGCGGGGGATTGAAAAATATTGCGATCGCATTCACAACAGTTCAGCCCAAAATATCACTAATATAGTCACTAACGAATTTGGCGAGACAAGTTTCTCCTTCCGTTCACCCGATGGCTATTTCTGGAATTTGGTAGAAAATTGTTGATGGTTAACTGTTGACTGTTGACGGTTGACTGTTGACGGTTGACAAATGACAAATGACAAATGACAAATGACAAATGACCAATGACAAAAAACGATGGCTGATACTAATTTTACTAGCTTTTATATCTGCCTTATTGTTAGCAATTACATCTACAGCCATCAGTATTTATTTGTACGGTAACAAAACCTATACGGCTAAAGCAGAAGCAGCTATTGTTTTAGGTGCAGCCGTTTGGGGAGAAGAACCATCTCCCGTATTTCGTGAAAGAATAAATCACGCGATTAATTTGTATCAAAATCAGCAGATTAACAAAATAATTTTTACTGGAGGAGTTGGCGAACCTAATGAAGCTGCGGAAGCAATAATTGGCAAAAATTATGCTTTAGCTAGACAAGTAAAATTAAATGATATTCTCACTGAAACCGAATCGCGCACGACTTATCAAAATCTCAAAAATGCTCGTTCTGTAGCAGATAATTCCAAATTAAATAAATTTCTCATTGTCAGCGATCCATTGCATATGAAACGCGCCGTACTGATGGCTAGAAACTTAGATATGGATGCATATCCATCACCTACACCTACTACTCGTTATAGTAGTTTACGCAGCCAGATAGAGTTTCTGATACGAGAAACTTTTTTTTACTTTGTCTACCTCGTGTTTCAAATTTAGCTATTAGCTGAATTTAGTATATTTTTCCATAAAAATAATTCTGTTTAATTGCGAGTAACCTCAACCGGAGGATAGGTAAAAAGGTGAGAAATAAATATAAAAAGAGCCGAAGAAAAAACTATGTTGATGAGAATTTGGGCTGTTACCGTTTTAGTAACTTATTCTTGGTTAATGGCTGAAGTCGTAGCTGCTGAACCAATCCAAGTTGTCGCAGCTTCTCCCCAAAGCGATGCTCAACCCATTATTGTCAATAAAGCTGAATTTGGCGTACAACGAGTTGGTTCCCAAGGTAAAACCACCTTTATTCCTACCTTTAGAGTCCCGCTACAAGAAGGAACTAAATATGGCTGGCAAATTCAACTCAAAAATTACAAGGGTGCAGTGACATGGAGAGAAATTCTCAGATTACCAAAACGTCCAGAAACCTGGGGTGTAGATAGCGGACAAGACTTGAACATCTCCCCAGATGGTAAAGAAGCGGTAACGAAGCGCACACAAAATACCACAGATGGCGTGATTAAGAATTTTTGGACGATCGCACCTGGCGATCCCGATGGTAAACATAGAATTCAAGTCTATATTGACGATCGCCTAATTGCTGTGTTCGAGTTTGAAATTGTTCCTCTCAAAAAGCCGAAAGCCGAAGGGAGAATTTAGAGCGATCGCATGTAGGGGTGGGATCTCCCCACCCTCAACTTAACGAGCCATTCATAACAGCTAGTTATTAACCGCTACACCTCAATTTTATAATTCAGTTCGTGTTCATCACCTGGTAATCCGCGAAAACCCCAATTATGCTTGGGGTTCTCAAAAATTGTAATCTCTAAATCTTGCGCTGTAATCCCTACAGAAAGCGATCGCTCAAACAACAGCTTAATCAATTGTTTTTTCGCGGTGACACTCCGCCCTTCAATCATACTCAACTCGATGATGGTATAACACTCAGTACGCCCAGCAGGGTAATAAAAGTCTGACTTATCCAATGGGAAAAAACGATGCGATCGCTTATTGGCTGGAAACTGTAATGCATCCATCACGCAACTATGAATCACATCTGAAAGTTGCTGCTTGATTGGGTTTAAATAATCCCTAATACCGTAAATTTTGACTTGAACCATAAATTATTCCTCTAATTACTTGTGACAATTAATCTTGTGAGTACAAGTATTTCTTTTGATAGTTGTTTTTAAAGTAAAAATATGTAATTAGCTGAGTATCAATATTACCATTAAAACTAATAACAGTGATATTTCTACTTATAGAAAAACATAAATACACACCTGTTGACTAGAGCGATTAGCAAAATAATTATGATCGGTCTTCATTAGCTCCAAACTAGGCAGTATCTTAAAAATAGAGAGTTGATACTGTTTGAGAAACAATGGTAAACTTAACCGAATTTCAGCAGTTAATCGAAACACAGCAATTATCCCTGGGAACTCTGCCAAAAGCTCTACAAGCACTGTTTTATGACAAAAAGGGTAATTGGAACCAAGCTCATGAAATAGTGCAAAATGCCAGTGATGCTGACAGCGCTTGGGTTCATGCTTATTTGCACCGCAAAGAAGGGGATTTGAGTAATGCTCGTTACTGGTATCGACGTAGCAATCAGCTAGAATTCTCCGGGGAACTCAACCAGGAATGGGAAGCGATTACTTCTTATTTATTGAAAAAGGTGAAATAAGCATGGACGCAGCAGAATTAATCCGCCGTTATGCGGGAGGAGAAAGATATTTTCCCGCCGCACATTTAATTAAAGTCAAATTAATTGCAGCTAACTTACCAGGAATCAATTTATGGGGAGCAGATTTGAGCGGAGCTAACTTAGCGAAAGCTAAATTATGGGGAGCAGATTTGAGTAGAACTAACCTAGCACAAGCCAACTTAACCAGAGCAAATTTAAGTGGTGTCAAGCTCAATGAAGCAAATCTTCGGGGAGCAAAGCTGAACTATGCTAAGTTGTATGGAGCCGATTTAACTGGTGCTTATTACGATGAAAGCACGCGATTTAGTATAGGTTTTGATCCAGTTAGTAGAAATATGCGCAAGTTTTAAAAGCTGGTTTACCTCTAATCAAAAATTTACTTTCTTAGCGATTACTCAAGGATGCATCTCTGTTTTTTCTTTAAATCCTCTTGAAACTAATTTAAATAGCTTTTGCGACACATCAATATATTTTAGAGGGCATGGCACTGCCATGCCCCTACCATCTGTCGCATTGTTTTTTCAAATTGTCATGACACATTTTTTCTCGAACTGGCTTATTTTTAAAATTTGACTAATTAACACCCCGTTAAATTCACTTTAACGGGGTGTTATTAATGTTGGATTATTTCGTAGTCAGCCACTCACGAGAAAATCTCAAGCCCAAACATTAAAATTCAATACGGTTCAGTTAAGGATAATCGTAGGTTGGGTTGAACGAAGTGAAACCCAACAAAACCTCGGAAATGTTGGGTTACCCTGCGGGAAGCCCCTAGCCTTCGGCAACGCTCCGCGAACGGGTCTACGTTCCTCAACCCAACCTACACAGTTTAAGGTTTTCAAGGCTAACTGAACTGTATTGCATTAAAATCTGTCTTTCCAATGCCCAATGCCCATTTTCAATAATTAAAAGTTAGAGACAGTTACCTTAATTCCTGAATCGAGAGGCGGTACTTTTAAATATTCAATTGGTTCAGAAAGTTGAGCAGTTGTTTTCTTAGTTGGCTGCTCGCAAGGCGTAAATAAAATATTGGGGTTTTTAATAATATCAAACGGATTCAGCTTACCGCATTCTCTGCTTTGCTCTAACGTAATTGAATTGGCATTTGGAGAAACATTATTCTCTTCATTGAGACTATAACCCCACCGCCCAAGGAATGTGACTGGTTTGGTGGCTAAAACCGCAGCCTGACTATCTTGAGTTTTTGCAGTAGTCGGAACTTTTTTTTGGTTAGCGTATGCACTTTGGCTAATAGTAAGCGCACCAACGATCGCAGCTAAGGCTAGGGCGGTAGATTTCATAAATACTAGGTTTAGCTTTTAATGTATATTGCTGTAGTTTGACTACATCAAAGGCTTCCTAGTTTTCGGAAGTTGAGAGAAAAACTTGAGCATCGCTGAAGTCACAGCTTCTGGTGTCTCAATCAAGAAACCATGTCCACCACCTTCCAGAACTACGAGTTCAGCATTGGGTATACCTTGCGCTAATTCCTGAGAAAATTTTATCGGTGTGAGAATATCTTGTTTTCCTAGTAAAATTAGCGTCGGACAGTGAATATCCTTAAGGCGTTGGCTAGTATCAGCAGCTAAAATAGCGCGACTTTGATGATAAAGTCCATGAGGCGTGACAGAAAATGGGTAATTAATCGCCAGATTAACTATCATCTCAATCATCCCAGGAATTGAGTAGAACTCATCAGTAAATATCCAAGGTAATATCACTTGTTGGTAAAGTTTGAGGTCGAGTTTATCGGCGAGTTCGCCCCAAGTAGAAATTATATTTTTAAATAAAGTATCACCCTTAGCCAAAGATGAAAGAAGTATGAGACTTTCTACTTTTTCTGGGTGAGCTAAAGCTAATTCTTGAGCAATATGACCACCCATTGAATGGCCTGCTAAATGTACCTTTTCTATAGCAATATGTTCTAGCAGTGCGGCTGTATCACTTGCCATCTGCTGAATGCTGTAGGGACTATCGGGTGCAGAACTTTGCCCAAAACCGCGATTATCTAAGCGAATTACCTGATAATTTTTCACCAGTGCAGACATCTGCAATGACCAGTAGGTATGATCGCAAAAGAAGCCGGGAATTAATAATAAAGGCTCTCCTGTTCCTTTAATATCATAAAATAAATCAATTCCATTAACGTGAATTTTAGGCATGATGGCTCCTACCTTGTTGTACCAGCCAAAGAGCAAGTAAAGCGATCGCAATTCCTGTCATCAAAAAACAAGGAACATAGCTATAATTATCGACAATTCTGCCCAAGGCTGCTGCACCAATTCCTTGACCGATAAATAAGTTAAAGGCGAATAGGGACACCGCAGTTCCTCTTGCTTCTGGTGCAAGTTCTGTGGCTTGGGTTTGCAATGTGCTATGCATCATATAAAAGCCTAATCCCATGAGAATATTGCAGGGGATAAATAGCACCCAATTTTGCAATAATGCGATCGCTAAAAAAGAAATACACATAAACGCCCCACCACATCCCATCAGCCCCCTTTCTCCCAATCTCCCCACCAACCACCTGACAAAACGGCTATAAATCAGTCCACCTAAGCCAAAAGCACTAATAATAAAACCAATTGTCACGTAAGGTAAGTTATATCTATCTCTGAGGAATGCACCCGCATAAGCAAATCCCCCAAATAAACAAAAGCCTTCGATAAATACGCCAATCATTACAGTTCGGGCAGTTGGTTGGGTTATTAATTGAAAATAAGGCCGGAATGTTGCCCAACCAAAAGGTACTTGGGAATCTTGCTCATTGTTTAGTTTGCCAATCTTCCGCCACAATTCTATAGAAATCATCAGGGATACAACCCCAAAGACTAAAAATATCTCTCGCCAGCTGAGATATTCGCCAAAAATACCGCCTAAACTCCCGCCGAGAATTTGCCCTAATACTAGCGCGCTCAAGTATTTACCGATAGCAGCTTGGCGTTGTTCGTAGGGGAAATTATCGCCAATGTAAGCCAGGGTAACGGGGATAATTCCCGCAGCTACCATCCCTGTGAGGAAGCGCAATAAAGTTAAAAGAATAATATTTGGCACAAAAGCACAAGCCGCAGTTCCTACAGCAAAGGCTGTGAGTGCGCCTGTAATTACCTTGAGTTTGCCAATGCGATCGCCTAATGGCCCGTAGACTAATTGAAATAGTCCGTAGGGAATTGTGTAGGCACTAACAATAATTGCCGCACTACCCACACCAACTTTAAACTCGTCAGCAATGATATGCAAAAGTGGGTCAATTACCCGCACATCAGCGATTACCATAAAGGCAGCTGCACCCAACAGCCCTAATGAGACAGGTGTTTTACCTGTGTTGTTCATAAATTGAGAACAGTTTAAAGTCCAGAAAACCTATTATCCGGCAAGTCAGCTGACAGTGGTTCGAGAACTTTAAATGCGATCGCTTCAGCATCAGCCACGCCTAAAGTTTTGAGAATAATTTTAGCGATTTGTTCGGGGTAATCTGACGCTGTATGTCCTGCCAAAATACTACGCATTGCCATCAATCCTGTCCCCAAAATCAAATCAATTGTGGCTTGTAGGCTATCTACCTGAAAACGGTTAATTCTTATACCTGCTTCCAAATCAGTCATTACACCCCTTTCTATAGTTTCGCTCAATGGTGCTGCGACTAATCCTACCCGTACAATTACCCATCCCCACGTAGAATCATGTCTGGCTTGATGCAGAAATTGCCGGAGTGCGATCGCCATTCTTTCCGCCGGATCTTCAATCGCCACAGAATGCGCCCAAATCTTTTGATTCATCTCATCGCTCAGGGATGCTGCAACTGCTTTCAGCACATCCTCTCGAGTCTGGAAATAGTTATAGAAAGTTCCCCTAGCCACACCTGCTTCGGCAATGATGTCGTCAATAGTCACAGCATCTGCTTCTTTGCTAGCAAATACCCGATAGGCGGCCTCAATTAAACGCGATCGTGTCCGTTCTCGTTTTTCTAAACCTATAGATGCTCGACGCGATGACTTCATATCGGGGCAGAAAAATAGCAATGAATTTAGCATACCTTAGCGTTGACGCCATCATCGAAATGACGCTATCGTCAATATGACATAACTGTCATTTATTTGCTAATGATCGCTAATCATGTGCAACAGGAGCGCCAATTATGCGGATCGCTATCATTGCTTTGGGAAGTCAAGGGGATGTTCAACCTTACGTTGCTTTAGGAACAGGCTTAAAAGCAGCAGGTCACATTGTACGTCTATTGAGTCATGAAAACTTTGCTGGGCTAGTGAGTTCCCATGATTTAGAGTTTTGTCCAATGCAGGGTAATGTGCAAGAAATTATCGAAACTCAGGAAATGCGAGATCTTTTGGATAAAGGAAATTTTCTGGCGATTACCACCCGCACAGCAAAAGAAACCCAACGTGCAGCTATCAATTGGGCGCAAGCAGGTTTAGCAGCTTGTCAAGACATGGATTTATTGGTTGCAGGAGTTGGGGGACTATACCTTGGTATTTCACTAGCCGAAAAATTGGACATTCCCTTGCTACAAGCCTACGTCTTCCCCTTTACCCCAACACAAACATTTCCTGGTGTTCTTTTTCCCCAGTCCCTAAGTAGATTTGGTGGTACTGTCAATTGGCTATCCCATCATTTGATTAGACAAATCATGTGGCAAGGATCTCGTACAGGCGATACATTAGCCCGAAAGCAAGTGCTAAACCTACCCACAGCAGCATTTTTCGGCCCCTACAAGTCCAGCCATCTCCATCGCTATCCAATTCTCTATGGTTTCAGCCCATCTGTAATTCCTCAACCATCAGATTGGCAAAATACAGTAGTTACAGGCTACTGGTTTTTAGACCCTGCACCTAATTGGACTCCACCCTCAGCCCTCATGGAATTTCTGGAAAAGGGGCCGCCCCCTGTATATATTGGCTTTGGCAGTATGGGTAACCGCAATCCAGAAGAAACAGCCAATCTTGTCTTACAAGCCCTAGCCAAAACTCAACAACGAGCTATTATCTACTCTGGCTGGAGTGGTATGCGGACAGAAAATTTGCCAGATAGCGTTTATCTTGTAGACTCCATACCTCATTCATGGCTCTTCCCTCGTGTCGCAGCAGTCGTACATCACGGTGGTGCTGGAACCACAGCCGCAGGTTTACGGGCGGGAATTCCGACAATTATTATTCCCTTCTTCGGAGATCAGGACTTTTGGGGACAACGTATAGCACAATTAAGCGTTGGTACAGAACCAATTCCACGGAAACAACTGACAGCTGAACGACTTGCACAAGCGATTCAAAAAGCAGTGACCGATAAAACAATGCGTCAACGAGCAGCTAACTTAGGGGCAAAAATCCAAGCAGAAAATGGCATTGCAAATGCAGTTTCAGTCATACAGCAAATCGAAAATCTCAAGGTTGCCTAATATAGGCCTGCTTTACCCACTAAGCAAAAAGCCGCTTCTACTCTTGTGTAGAAGCGGCTTTTTGTGAAAAATAGACCTGGCATCGAGCTATTGTAGCAGGAGGCAACCCTCAAACTATCGTCGCCGCAGCAGCGTTTCACCTCTGAGTTCGGGAAGGGGTCAGAGTGGTTCCACCGCGCAAT
>NZ_JACJQG010000037.1 GCF_014696435.1 Calothrix anomala FACHB-343
CGCGTTACTCACCCGTCCGCCACTAACTCCGAAGAGTCCGTTCGACTTGCATGTGTTAAGCATACCGCCAGCGTTCATCCTGAGCCAGGATCAAACTCTCCATTTTGTAGAAGTTTGTCTTTCCGAATTTTTCTTTCGACTTCGGAAATCCTGCTATAATTTTTGGTTAAGTTTTGAGTTTACTCAAAAAACCTGATTGACGAGGATTGGTTTTTCTTTAGCTTTCAAAGTATTTTTTTGTCTCGGTTCGGTCGCTGCGGCGGTCTCTCGCCTCAGCACTTATTCAAGATAACAATTGTTTTTCTAGCTCGTCAAGGGGTTGGACAAAAATTTTTTGAGGAATTTTTTCCAAGGGTACGCGATCGCCTATCAATCCTACATTCTGTCGCCTTTCATCCCCATGATTTACCAGTAAACCTGACGCAAGCGGATAAGTAGCTGTAGTGGCAGATAAAAATACCCTGTAGAAAGATACTAGTAACACTTCCCCAGGGTGAGATGAATTGATAAGTAGCTTGTTTGCTTGAGTCAAAATTAAGGAACAGCAATCGGAATTAAGGCATTTTCTGGCAGATAACTAGTAAATCGCCCTTCATCTGAGAAGACAAAAATCAGGCGCAGGGGGTAATCGGGTGGGACTTGTAAATCTGCCCAAGGGACTGCTACTTCTAAGCAGGTATTGAAAGCGACTTGAGCGCGGCTAAACCGGGGATGCCATTGGAAATTCTCTCCAGCTTCGCGAAACTGAAGTGATTGTGTCAGTAAATTAATCTCCAAATGGTGGTGAAATAGATAATTAACTGGAGCGATATCTGGGACTTCTGCTAAGGGTATTGGACTATTCAGCATGGTTTTATCGGGATAGAACCATAGCAAGTTCAACTCTGCTGGCAAATCTCGACCTGGAGTAATGCCGCTTTTTAAGTCCATTCGCAAATAAAAGTTGAGATGATCTACTCCATACCACAGTCGCTGAATGGGGCTACTGATATGCATGGTTCCCCTGGCTCCGCCTATTTCTAAGCGTCCGGCTTTGTCCCAGTCCTGTTCATCACCTTTACCATCGATGATGGGATGAATAAACCCTTGGGGGGTATGATCTGTCCTGGCGGCATGTACTTCTAGGGGTTGTCTGAGATATGGGGGTATGGGTTCATTTAAGGCTTTGTAAATGCCGTAGAGATGCTCTCGAAATAATTGGTCAAAAATTGCATCCTGATTTGAGGAATGTCCTTCACCAAACCACCAAAACCAATCAGAACCTTCGGCTGCATATAGTGCTTCCCAGGCTTCGGGGTTATTTTCTTCTGTGGCTTCTGGGTGACTGGCTAGAGTTTCTCTGGCTTGGGTGAGGTAGTCCCAAGCACGATTTTTGGCAGGATCGCCAATCCAAGTGGTAAAGCTACCATCTACCCAAGAACCACTATGTAGCTGTTCTCCGGGGATAGTGGCTGTGGCGGGAAATTGTGCGAGAAATTCGGAGACAGTGACTAGTTTGATATTGGGTTCTAATTCTAAACTTTGATATAAGGCTTCTAAGAAGGGTTTACCGTCTTGGGGATAAAATTCCCAGCAATTTTCGCCATCTAAGGCAATTGTAACTAACCAAGGCTGTTCGCTTTGTTTGTCTCGCTGCATTTTGGCGATCGCTTGCAGGTGTCCAACTAAGTCTGCAGCTGCTTGTTTTGCTGGCATTGCTCCGTAGGTGAAGCCAATTAAATCTGATAATCGGTGATCGCGGAAAACAATTGCTAAATCACCAGAGGGCGTTGCTAGGCGATAGGGACGGTATAAAAGTTCTGGTTCTTCAACATTCCCGGCTCCATCGCGATGGAAAAAGTGTTTTAGCGTCCATCCTAAGACAGCTTCATCTGAGCAAATCCACTTAAAACCTTGTTTTATAATATGTGGTAATACTGCTGGGCTAACTGATTGTTCGGAAGGCCATAAACCGCGAGGTTCTTGACCAAAGCGGTCTGTATATAAATCCCAAGCTTTTTGTAAATGTCGAGGAATATCTTCTGCCCATTGAAACCGTCGCTGTGGCAAATTCATCTGGGGTACAGCTACGCGACCGGAATTAGTATCGGCTAGTAAGGGTAAGATGGGGTGAGTGTAGGGGGTAGTTGTTACTTCTAGTTGCCCTGCGGCTTGCATTTTCCGGTGCTGGGGAATGATGCGGCTGAGGATTTCTCGTTGTTTGGAATAAATACGCTGGCGATCGCTTAAAGTAAAATCGCGACCTTGTTTTAACCAACTGGCAATTTCTGGATCGTCCCAAAATAGCGGATCTATCCAGGCAAGATTGTGCCAAGCTAGCAAATCGCTGTAATCTTGCAGTTGCCAATTCTCTAAACACCAAGCTTGACCTTTATCTTGCCTTTGATGATACAACTGGCTATAGCGCGGATGAGGATCGATCAGGGTGTGGTGATTGGCATCAAAAAAATGTTGGACAATAAATTCCCGTTGTTCTTGAGTTAATTGTTCAACTGGTGTCAAACTGGCTGTGAGATAAGGATCTAAGGCTGTACCTGCTATGTAATCTTCTAATTGCAATATTAATGAGGGAACCAAATTTACTGTTTGGTGTAATTTAGGATACTTTTCCAAAAGTAACACCAAATCTAGATAATCCTTGGTGCCATGCAGCCTAACCCAAGGTAGGCGGTACTGTTGGCTGGAAGATAACGAAACGCCGCTGCCAGGGGATTTGTACAGCGGCTGATGTTGATGCCAAATAAAAGCGACGTAGAGAGGTTGAGTCATAGGAATAATGGGGCATGGGGCATGGGGCATGGGGAAGCCACTTCCTGAGCCAGGTTTGCCGACTTGTAAACTCGAAGTGGCTTCCCGCAGGCTAGCAAGTAGCTCTATGGGGCATAGGATATGGGGTATGGGGCATTGAAAACAATTTTGGATTTTGGATTTTAGATTGGAATCCAAAATCGCAAATCTAAAATCTAAAATTCTCCTAGCCCCTAGCCCCTAGTCCTTAGCCCCTAATCTCTAGTCCCTAGATTACTTGCTCGACTTCGGCAATTTCGGGAATCATTTCCTTTAAACGGCGCTCAATACCCATTCTTAAGGTCATGGTAGAACTAGGACAAGAACCACAGGCTCCTTGCAAGCGCAATTTGACTATAGGCCCATCTAGTTCTACTACTTCTACGTTGCCGCCATCAGATATCAAATAAGGGCGCATTTCATCTAGTACTGTTTCCACGTTTTCAATTGTTAGTTCCATAGTTTGTGTCCTGTCAATGAACTGAAGGCATGGGAAATTAGTCTATAGTGGAGCTAAAGCACAACTAAAAAGCCAGTTCCCAACATTTTCTTTTTTTGCTTTTAAAACGATCCTAGATCTAATTGCAGCTAGTTGTTAGTTATTGGTAGTCAGTTATCTGCTTGTGATGACTTTTGTAAATATCCCAAGAATAAGCCATTCA
Organism: Calothrix anomala FACHB-343; assembly: GCF_014696435.1. Lineage (GTDB taxonomy): Bacteria > Cyanobacteriota > Cyanobacteriia > Cyanobacteriales > Nostocaceae > Aulosira > Aulosira anomala_A. The sequence continues at coordinate 3,450 of NZ_JACJQG010000037.1, forward strand.
CCACACAGCTATCGATATAGTGTTGTATTTTTGTGGGAAGATTAGGTTAAGAATAGAGCTAAAGCTGAAAATATAATTATTTTGATTGATTACCTGTGAGTCTTGATTTCCACAGAGCAGCAGTATTTATATGGATATAAAAGTTACAGAATAAATTTTTGTGCAGTTTTTGGCAGTATTAGCCAATTATTCGTCATAAATGGTGATTTTGTCATTTTTCAACCTGGACTAACACAGATTGCTGGGAAAATCGTTGTCACTTGTAGAAACAATTACTGGCTGTTGATACAGGGGAACTGTAAATGTCACTGTCGAGCCAAGTCCTTCACCCAGGCTGTAAAAGTGTACTTCACCACCCATAGCCTCGACTAACTTCTGTGAAATTGCTAATCCCAAACCTGTACCTCCATACTGGCGGGTGCGAGAACCATCAACTTGGGAAAATAATTGAAATAATTTGTCTTGCTTGTCTAAAGATACACCAATACCCGTATCTGCTACGCGCACTCTGACCATACCAGGAAATGGTTGCCCTTGAAATTTGATTTTTTTGAGGACAATATCGGCGCTGATGGTAATTCCACCTTCTTGGGTAAATTTAATGGCATTACCTACTAAGTTGAGCATGACTTGTAGGAGGCGTTGGTAATTACCTTGAACAATAATCTCATCTGAGGTAGTAGGTAATTGCATCTGGAAGCTCAAGTTTCTCATTTGAGCTTGGGGACGCATAAAGTTGTCTACATCACTAAATAACTCAGCTAATTGGACTGGACTACAATCTAGCTCCATTTTGCCAGCTTCGATTTTGGCAATGTCCAAAATATCATTGATAATATTTAGTAAATGAATTGATAAATGGTGAGCTTCTTGAAGAAATTGATTTTGTTCTTCTGGATCGTCTGCCATTCCTTCTAAAATCAGCTTGAGAAAACCAATCATCCCGTTGAGGGGGGTACGAATTTCATGGGAGACGTTAGCAAGAAATTCGCTTTTAAGACGGGATGCGTCTTCGGCTTTTTGACGGGCTGATTCTAATTCTTTGTATAAGGTAGCATGAGCGATCGCAGTTCCCAACTGATCGGCTACTTCTTTGGCTAGTTCAATTTCGGCTTCTGTCAATGGATAGCATTCTTCTGGGACTGTTAAAGCTACTAATCCATTGGCTTGGTCTTGATAAGATGTAGCTACTACTAAAACTTTCTGTTTTGGACACAGGGTATATTCAGGCGATTCCATGACTACTGGTTGTAAAGTAGTCAAAGCATGGGCGAAAGCAGGTTCATCAGCGATATCTATATCTTGGTTGAGCATAAATTTGCTCTGGTTCTGATAATACTCTGCTTTCACCTGAATTTTAGAACTGCGCGGCTGGTGGGAACAAATTATACAACGCTCTAGCCGCAGGACTTTACCCAAACTATCAACTGTTTGTTGCCAAATTACATCCAGATCTAAATTACGGCGAATATTTTTGGTAACTCTAGTCACCAGTTTCTGGTGTCTCTGGGAACGTACAGTTAACTCTATTTGAGTAGGTGTTTTGGTGATGACATCTATTGTGGTTCTGTTGACTTTTGCTTGTAGTAAGCGTCCCATAACCAAAACAGTGGTGGCTGCTTTCCCCAACTGGGGCATAATTGGCGTGATGACTAACTCCAACTCAAATAACTCTTGGCCGTAACTAAACCAGCACTGTAGTTTTTCTGGCACTAGGTTTGTCAAAATCCGGTGTAATCGCTCCAAATAGGCTACTTTCTCCACTGGCTCAAAGCTAGCCCGCTCGTTACACTCATCTACTATCTGCTCGGGATTTAACCCTAGAACTTCACTGTGCTGCCAATAAAAAGCCAGGTAACGGCCTGACTCATCTTGAGTGTATACCAGCTCTGCGCCTAGAGTTGGTAATAAATAGTCTGTCGGATGATTGATAGAATTACGATTCTGGGAGAATAAGTTCGGCAATTGAGAATTAGCAGTAATAGTCATTATGGAGTTGGATAGACAAATAGCAGCCGACGACATTATTACTAAAGCTGCTTAAAGTTTGGCATAAATTATTACAGCTTTGAAGTCTTGAGTTGAAGTTTTAGTTTTTTTCTGCGCCAAAGTGGCAGATTTTACATTTTTTTGATTTTGAATTTACATTTTATTTATAAATTTAATCGTTCCATTCTCCGCGAGGTGGAATAGGTGAACGTACGGGAGTACGTGTCAGTTCGTCGTCTCTGGGAACCTCACCCCGTAGCCATTGGCGAATTGCTACTTCAATTACTTTGCTGGGGTCATTGGTTAAATGCTGAATTTGCTCAACTAATTCGGAGTCTAGGCGGACAGCAATTTCTACCTTATCGGCTTGTCTGTGTTCCGCATCGGTAGCTTTTTCTTTCATATTCATAGGTTTATATACTCAGGAATTTTCTTTTGAAAAACTTTGTCAAGCAGTACTATTATGAATTTCGGATTAGTTTACTGAACAAATGCAAAAATTTATAGTTACATAGTTCCCCGAAATTTTACCAAATTAACAGATGCTGCATACAAGTGAGAATTGTTAATGAAATTTACCAGACAATAGCTCTAGAAGCTTTGTCAGTCAATTAATCGTTACGAGCAATTACGGGTTGACTTACTTGCGCTCCTACACTATGTACTTATACATATTTATTGTACGCTTCTGGTCGATCAATACCAGCAAGTAACCATAGAGTTTTATCTATTCTTCAAAGGGAATGATTAGGGGTAGGGGGTAGGGAAGGAGGAGAAGGGGGACAAGGAGGACAAGGAGGACGAATGACAATTGTACAGACGCGATTCATCGCGTCTCTAACAACTGACAACTGACAACTGACCATTGACTAATAAAGCATTAAAATACATTAAGTAATTTGCTCTGTTAACCTTGGTTGCTTTTTCAGCAAAGATGATATATGACTGACGTTCCCGCAGTTCGCATTCGCAATTTTTGTATTATTGCTCACATCGACCACGGGAAATCCACCCTTGCCGATCGCTTACTCCAAGCTACTGGTACTGTTGAAGATCGGCAGATGAAGGAGCAGTTTCTCGACAATATGGATCTGGAACGGGAGCGCGGCATTACCATTAAGCTGCAAGCTGCCCGAATGAACTACACTGCTAAAGATGGTCAGCAGTATGTGTTGAATTTAATTGATACGCCTGGACACGTAGATTTTTCTTATGAGGTGTCCCGCTCTCTGGCTGCTTGTGAGGGGGCGCTGTTGGTGGTGGATGCTTCTCAAGGCGTAGAAGCGCAAACTTTGGCTAATGTGTATTTGGCTCTGGAACATAATCTGGAAATTATCCCGGTTTTAAATAAAATCGATTTACCAGGTGCAGAACCAGACAGAGTCATTAGCGAAATTGAAGAGATTATCGGCTTAGATTGCAGTGGTGCGATTTTAGCCTCAGCTAAAGAAGGTATTGGGATTAATGAAATTTTAGAGGCGATTGTTGAGCGCGTACCACCAGCACCGAATACTGTAGATCAGCGCTTGCGGGCGTTAATTTTTGATAGCTACTATGACAGCTACCGGGGTGTAATTGTTTACTTCCGGGTGATGGATGGTAGCCTGAAAAAAGGCGATCGCATTTATTTAATGGCTTCTGAAAAAGAATATGAAATTGATGAATTGGGGGTTCTCTCTCCCACTCAGAAGCAAGTTGATGAACTTCACGCTGGGGAAGTAGGTTATTTAGCCGCCGCCATTAAAGCTGTAGCTGATGCGCGGGTAGGGGATACAATTACCCTAGCTAACGCTAAGGCTCCAGAAGCTTTACCAGGGTACACAGAAGCTAACCCGATGGTCTTTTGTGGGATGTTCCCCATCGATGCTGACCAATTTGAAGACTTGCGGGAAGCTTTAGAAAAGCTGAGGCTAAATGATGCGGCGCTACATTACGAACCAGAAACTTCCAGCGCGATGGGCTTTGGTTTCCGGTGCGGGTTCTTGGGTTTGTTGCACATGGAAATTGTCCAAGAACGGTTGGAAAGGGAATATAACTTAGATTTAATTATTACAGCCCCTTCTGTGGTTTATAAGGTAACTACTGTGAAGGGTGAGGAACTGTATATAGATAATCCTAGCCATTTACCCTCTCCCAACGAGCGTGAGAAAATTGAAGAGCCTTACGTTAAGGTAGAAATGATTACACCTGAGACCTACGTAGGCACTTTGATGGAGTTGTCGCAAAACCGCCGGGGTATTTTCAAGGATATGAAATATCTCACCCAAGGACGGACGACTTTAACATACGAGCTACCTTTGGCGGAAGTGGTGACAGACTTTTTTGACCAAATGAAATCGCGATCGCGCGGTTATGCGAGTATGGAGTATCACCTGATTGGTTATCGCGAAAATCCTTTGGTGAAGCTGGATATTATGATCAATGGCGATCCGGTGGATTCTTTGGCGATGATTGTCCACCGCGATAAAGCTTACAATGTTGGTCGCTCGATGGCAGAAAAGTTGAAAGAACTTATTCCCCGCCATCAATTTAAAGTACCCATTCAAGCGAGTATTGGTAGTAAAGTTATCGCCAGCGAACATATCCCAGCTTTGCGCAAAGACGTACTAGCCAAATGCTACGGTGGTGACATCAGCCGGAAGAAGAAACTTTTGCAAAAGCAAGCAAAAGGTAAAAAGCGGATGAAATCTGTAGGTACGGTGGATGTTCCTCAGGAAGCTTTTATGGCTGTTTTGCGATTAGATCAAAGTTGATAGTTGGGCATAGGGCATGGGGCATGGGGCATTGAAACGATTTTAGATTTTGCGAAAAGTCGGAGCGCCGGCTTCCGGCGCTCTGAACTTTTCAAGACGGATTTTAAATTTTCGATTGGAATCCAAAAGACGCTTGCGGACTTGCTATCGCAAATTGTTCGACTGAGCGCTTACGATGAAGTCTAAAATCTAAAATTTCTCCTTGGTTTTCTTGTCCCTGCATGTTCTTCATCCCCATTCCTGAAAAGTGTAATGGGGTTTTTGCTTTATTTGAGGGCTGAAAATATTTAACTAAATTGTTTTACTTAAAAATGTTAACTTTTGGCACAATCGTCAGGATTCACTGACTCAATTTATGAAGATGAATATCTTAAAGGATTTGTATGAACTTGCTGTATGATAGCAAGTCGCTAAATGTAGATGAAGTTTACTCGAAAAATTTTGCTTTGCTAATATTTATATTTCAGAAGTAATAACTAAAAAAATATTAAGAAATTTAAATTTTTAGTAGATATACTCACTGTAATCGTCACACTTATACCTTATAAATATAAGTTTTTAGCTATTTGTTATTTCTCAAGCATTGGGGGGTCTAGTAAATGAAGATATTGGTATTAAGTTGGGAATTTCCGCCAAGGATAGTTGGCGGGATTGCGCGTCATGTGGCAGAGTTATATCCCGAATTGGTGAAGCTGGGACATGAAATTCATTTAATTACGGTGGAACACGGTCAAGCTTCGATGTATGAATTGGTAGAAGGAATACATGTACATCGAGTCCCGGTAGCTGCTAGTCGAGATTTTTTTCATTGGATAGTCAACTTAAATGAGAGCATGGGACATCATGGTGGCAAGCTAATTCTAGAAGAAGGCCCGTTTGATTTAATTCATGCTCATGATTGGTTAGTTGGTGATGCTGCGATCGCACTTAAGAGTAACTTTAAAATCCCCCTAATTGCGACAATTCACGCGACTGAATACGGACGCTATAACGGTATTCATACAGACACCCAACGCTATATCAGTGGTAAAGAGAATTTGTTAGCTTTCAACGCTTGGCGAATTATTGTTTGTAGCGAATATATGCGCCGGGAAGTAGAAAGAGTATTACATAGCCCTTGGGATAAAATTGATGTAATTTTTAACGGAATTCGTCCAGAAAAGAAACAGCATCATGAAGGTTTTCATGCTGATAATTTTCGCCGCCAATTTGCTGAAGACAATGAAAAAATTGTCTACTATGTTGGACGCATGACTTACGAGAAGGGTGTGCCTTTATTACTCAATGCGGCACCCAAGGTACTGGGGGAAATGAATGGTAATGTTAAATTTGTGATTGTTGGTGGCGGTAATACCGACCATCTCAAGCGTCAAGCTTGGGATTTGGGAATTTGGCATAAATGCTATTTTACTGGTTTTCTTTCTGATGAATACTTAGATAAATTTCAGACTGTAGCTGACTGTGCAGTTTTCCCCAGTCTTTATGAACCATTTGGTATAGTTGCATTAGAAAGTTTTGCCTCGCGGGTTCCTGTAGTTGTATCTGATACTGGTGGTTTTCCGGAAGTAGTACAACATACAAAAACCGGGATTGTTACCTGGGTAAACAGTCCTGACTCGATTGCTTGGGGTATTTTGGAGGTGTTGAAAAATCCTGGTTATCGCCAATGGCTGATTGATAATGCTTATGAGGATTTAGAGAGACGCTTTAGCTGGCCAAAATTAGCCCTGCAAACTGAAGCTGTGTATGAGCGAGTTGTGAAAGAGCGATCGCAAATAGACTGGTTTTAAATTGCACAAGCAAGGGAAAACAGAGCAGAGAATAAAAGATTACCCTGCATTTTTTGGGTTAAAAAACAGTACAAGCCTTGTACGCTGGGAATTTCACCCCTTCTGGTGAGAGAGTTAGCAAATAATTGCAGTTTGCACCAGAAGGTTAGCATGACTAAGGCTTTTCCAAATATAGCAAAGTGGTTAAAGACCGTAGGAACCATGTTGCTGAAGATGGGAACCACCTTCATCACCCATATTACAGCAAACTTGAGACGCTATTTTCAGGACATTAGCGAGGATTTTGATTCTCCTGTAGCTCCCTTACCTAGCTTACCTGCTGCTTTACCTGTCTTAACTCACCTAGCCGGGCCTGTGCTTAACTTGGGTGGGGGTGGCCCTGATGTTGAGGAAGCGATTCAATGGATGATTCACCAGGTGAGGGGCGGTACTAACTGCGCTACTAAGGTGAATGTTGTAGTTCTCCGCACATATGGTAATCACGATTACACTCGACTGATTTATGAGATGAAAGGCGTAAGGTCAGCAGAGACGCTGATTGTCAGCAATCGCAACGATGCCAACAAAGCGGAGATTGTTGATAAAATCCGCAAAGCAGATGTAATTTTTATTGCTGGCGGCGACCAATGCCAATACATTCGTAACTGGAAAGGCACTAAACTAGAAGCGGCTGTCAATTCTGTTTACGCCAAAGGTGGGGGAATTGGCGGTACTAGTGCGGGGGCGATGATTCAAAGTGAATTTGTTTATGATGCTTGTGCTTCTTCGGAAGAAGGGATTGAAACCAGAGATGCCCTAGAAGATCCTTATCAGGATATTACCTTTACTTACAACTTTTTTAAATGGCGGCATCTTTCGGGAACCATTGTCGATACTCACTTTGACAGGCGCAAAAGAATGGGCAGAATTATGGCTTTTATCGCCCGTCAAATTCAGGATGGCAAAACTCAACGGGCTTTAGGTATCGCCATTAGTGAAGAAACATCGGTTGTGATTGATAAATATGGTTTGGCAAAAGTGATGGGTAGGGGTGCAGCGTATTTTATTTTAGGCGATCGCCCGCCAGAAGTTTGCAAACCCCGCACACCTCTAACATTCCACGACTACAAAATTTGGCGTGTTCCCCGTGGCGACACCTTTGATTTAAAAAACATACCCAGTAGGGGTTATTATTTGCGGAGTGTCAAACGGGGAAGGTTTAGTTCAGATCCGTATTAAATTTGGGCATGGGGCATGGGGCATTGGGCATGGGATATTGTCCTCCTTGTCCCCCTTGTCCCCCTTGTCCCCCTTGTCCCCTTCTCCTCACACCAAAGTCGTCTGCTTGCGTAAACTCCTAATAGTGGCGATCGCATGTTTGGCTGCGATATCAATCTCCTCTGGGGTATTGAAGCGACCAATGCCAAAGCGGACTGAAGCGTAGGCTAGCTGTGGGGGATGTCCTAAGGCGGTGAGAACGTGGGAAGGTGCTGTTACGGCTGAATTACAAGCGGAACCGGAGGAAACTGCCATGATTGATTGTAATCCTAAGCCAAGTGCTGCGCCGTCTACGCCGTCTACGCTGATACTTAGGTTTCCTGGTAGGCGTTGGGTAAGATGTCCGTTGAGATGAACGCCTTCGATTTGCGAAAGCTGTTCCCATAGTTTTAACCGCAGTTGTGTCAGGCGTTGATTTTCTGTTGCTTGTTCTGCTAAAGCGATTTCTACAGCTTTACCGAAACCGACGATTTGCGGTGTATATAATGTACCCGATCGCATTCCTCGTTCATGTCCGCCACCATGTTGTTGAGGGGCGAGTTGGACTCTGGGGTTGCGCCTGCGGACATATAACGCACCAATCCCTTTTGGCCCGTATACTTTATGTGCTGTTAGCGACATTAAGTCAATTTTTTGCGCTTGCACATCCAAGGGGATTTTACCAATAGCTTGGGCGGCGTCGGTGTGGAAAAGAATATTGCGATCGCGGCAAATTTCACCAATGGCTGATAACGGCTGCAATACGCCGATTTCGTTATTTGCAGCCATTACCGATACTAAAATTGTCTCTGGGCGAATCGCTTTTTCTAACTCAATTAAATCAATTAATCCGTCTTTTTGTACGGGAAGTACTGTAATTTCAAAACCCAATGTTTTTAAATATGCACAGGGATCGAGAACAGCTTTATGTTCTGTCGCCACTGTAATAATATGCTGTCCTTTTTGGAAATAGGCTTCAGCTACACCTTTTATCGCTAAATTATTAGCTTCTGTCGCCCCACTAGTAATCACAATTTCTTCTGGTGAGGCGTTAATCGCTGTTGCTAAAATTTCTCGCGTTTGTTTCACAGCTGCTTCTGCTTCCCAACCGTAAACATGGCTGATACTTGCTGGATTACCAAACTTTTCTGTGAAGTAAGGAATCATTGCTGCTAATACTCGTTCGTCAACAGGGGTGGTAGCATGACAGTCTAGGTAGATGGGGCGATTAGACATATATCAACTCAAAAATTAACTCAATTTTTTGAATATCCTGAGAATTGGATAACGTAAATTTATCGGATAAAGCATACTCAAACTTATCTTGCTGAATTAGCTTGATAAACTACAAATCTTCGCCACTGGTTACACAGCCAAACACAGGTTTATCTGGCTGATGATTAGCCAGCATATCAGCGATCGCTTGCAGTATAGCTTCTAAAAGGGAAAAACTAGCTCTTTTAGCTTCAATTACTCACAACTACAGTTGTTCTTGAATAACTAAAACGTCAATTCGTCCTCTAACAATTTCGTCTTTATCCTCAATTGCAATTTCTCTCGACTTTTCCGTAGCTAATAAAAATGGCTCACGATAACATCCAGCTAAATCTAGTAATGGAGATAATAGCACCATTTTGGCTACATTCTCTCAGATTGCTGAAAGCTGTACTCGTGTAAATTTTGACTCTAACTTACAGATAAATTTGAGACATCTGGGAATACTAGATTGAGAAAATATCAGATGAGCGCAATATGGTGAGCACTCTTGTCAGTATTCCTGGATATCGCATTAGTGAAGAACTCTACAATGGTTCGAGAACAATAGTTTATCGCGCAGTCAGAGAAAGTGATTCAGTAGCAGTAGTTATAAAACTGCTGAAGAATTCTTATCCTAGCTTTAGCGAATTGTTGTTATTTCGCAATCAATATAGCATTGGCAAAAATCTCAACTCACCTCTGATTATTCAAACCTATAGCCTTGAACCCTTACAAAATGGCTATATGTTAGTAATGGAAGATTTTGGCGGAATTTCTCTCAAGGATTATTTCAGCAAAAATCAGCCTATCGCATATATAGGGGAGTTTTTAGTTATAGCGATCGCACTCTGTGACATTCTAGACTTACTCTACCACGAGCGGATTATTCATAAAGATATCAAACCTAGCAATATCTTAATTAACCCCCAAACTAAACAAGTTAAATTAATTGACTTTAGTATTGCATCTTTATTACCTAGAGAAACCCAAACCCTCGTTAACCCCAATGTTTTAGAAGGAACATTAGCTTATATCTCTCCCGAACAGACAGGGAGAATGAATCGGGGGATTGATTATCGCACAGATTTTTATTCATTGGGTGTGACTTTTTATGAATTGCTAACAGGAGAGTTAGCATTCCAATCTCATGATGCGATGGAATTGGTACATTCTCATCTTGCAAAAATTCCGCCATTAATACATGAAATTAAGCCAGATATTCCCTCAGTTATCTCAAAAATTGTCAGCAAGTTGATGGCTAAAAATGCTGAAGATAGGTATCAGAGTGCATTGGGGTTAAAATTTGATTTAGAAAAATGTCTAATTCAGCTAAAAGAAACTGGTGAGATTAAAGACTTTGAAATTGCTAGTAGGGATTTGTGCGATCGCTTCATCATTCCTGATAAACTGTACGGACGGGAAAATGAAGTTCAGTCTTTACTCCAAGCCTTCGAGCGTGTTGCTGGCGGTAGTTCTGAACTGATGCTGGTGGCTGGTTTCTCTGGTATTGGCAAAACTGCGGTGGTGAATGAAGTCCACAAACCCATTACCCGACAGTGTGGCTATTTCATCAAAGGGAAGTACGACCAGTTTAATCGCAATATTCCATTTTCAGCCTTTGTCCAAGCTTTTCGCAGCTTGATGGGACAAATCCTCAGCGCATCCGATATAGAACTAGCTCACTGGAAGGAGCAAATCCTGGCTACTGTTGGTGAAAACGGACAAGTTCTCATTGAAGTCATTCCCGAACTAGAATACATCATTGGCTCCCAACCCCCGGTAATTGAGCTGGTTGGTAGTGCATCTCAGAATCGATTTAATTTGTTGTTTGGCAAATTTATTCAGGTATTTACGAAACAAGAACATCCCTTAGTAATTTTCCTCGATGATTTACAGTGGGCAGATTCCGCTTCTTTGAATCTGTTGAAATTGTTGATGAGCGAGTCAGAAACAGGCTATCTACTCGTACTCGGAGCTTATCGGGATAATGAAGTTTTTCCAGCCCACCCGTTGATGCTCACCCTGAATGAAATTAGACAAACAGGTGTCAATCTCAATACCCTCATTTTGGCTGCTTTGAATGAATTAGATATTACCTGTTTAGTTGCCGATACATTGCAGTGTGCAAATAATATCGCTGCACCGCTTTCGCACTTAGTTTACCAAAAAACTCAGGGAAATCCATTTTTCACCATTCAGTTTTTGTACGGACTGCACGAGGAAGAATGTATTATTTTTAATCCTACCTCTGGCTATTGGCAGTGTGACTTAACCCAAGTAACACAGTTAGCTCTGACGGATGATGTTGTAGAATTTACGATCCGACGATTGCAGAGGCTACCAGAAGCAACACAGCAAGTATTAAAGCTAGCGGCGTGCATTGGGAATAGATTTGATTTAGAAACATTAGCAGTAGTTTGTGAAGCTACTCCAGAGAGTGTAGCAGCAGACTTGTGGCGATCGCTTCAAGACGGGTTAGTTATTCCAGAAAACTCAACCTACAAGTTTTTCCAGGGAAAGGGAGATGATGTAGAAACGGTTGATAACATTACTGTTAGTTATCTGTTTCTCCACGATAGAGTGCAGCAAGCCGCTTATTCTCTCATTCCTGAGACTTTGAAACAAGCAACCCACTTCCAAATAGGCAAACTTCTGCTGGCTAATGTTTCACCAGCAGAACAAGGCAGCAAAATTTTTGCCATTGTCAATCACTTAAATCAGGGCTTTGTACTGCATCAAAGCCAAGAAGAACGTTCAGAACTTTTACAGCTAAACTTAATTGCCGGAAGAAGAGCTAAAGAATCTACTGCCTATGGGGTTGCTGTTAACTACTTTACGGTAGCTGAGAGCTTGTTACCGCCAGATAGTTGGCAGCAATGTTATGAGAAAACCTTAGATGTTTATTTCAATCTCGCAGAAGTTAAGTATTTGTCTGGAGATTTTCAATCTTCTCTAGCCATTGTTGAAACGATTTCTAGCTTTGCCAGACAACAAATTGAAAGAGCTGAAGCATTTAACCTAGCAATTTTGATGTTCACATTGCAAGGTCAGTACCTCCAAGCACTTGAGTATGGACAAAAAGCATTGTCTTGCTTGAATTTTGATTTATCAGAAATAGACTTACCACAGAAACTTGAATCTTACCAACGTGAGATTGAATTGAAATTAAGCGATCGCACAATAGAGCAGCTAGTCGATGAACCAGAGGCCACCGATCCAGAAAAACGCCTGATTATCAAAATCTTGAATAATTTAATCGTACCCGTTTATGTTCTCCAAAAGGGAGAGCTATACTTTATCGTTGCCTTATCGATGGTTTCAGTATCTCTTAATTTTGGCGTAATAGCTGAATCAGGAAACGGATTTTCAGCCTATGGAATGTATCTCGGATATTATCAGAGCAACTATCAATCTGGCTATGAATTTGGCGTCTTGGCGGAAAGTTTAGCCAAACGATTTAAGCAAGCAGATAATCTATGTAAAGCCTGCTATATGCTGGGGAATAATTTACTTTCCTGGGTGCGTCCCTTGCGTTGCTCGGTGCCTATTTTCGACCAAGGATTAGTGGCTGGGCTACAGTCTGGGGAGATGGTTTTCTCAGGTAATCTTTTGATGTACAAGCTGCTCAATCCATTTTATGCAGGAGAAAGCCTATTAGAAATTCAGCAAAATCTTCCTGAATATCTAGAATTTTGTGCCAAGAAACTTAACTATCAGCTTCCTGTGGATGTACTCTCTGGATTAAAAATTGCACTTGCTGAACTTACAGCTAGTCCTGTTGAGAATATCCCAACTGAGCAGCAGCATCTTGAAGTATGTAGGCTCAACAACAGTGATTATGCAATTTGCCATTATTTGCTCCTAAAAACTAAAATTCTATGTTTTTACGGGCGTTATGAGGAGGCATTGGAATCGGCTCAGGGGGCTGAAAACCTCTCTGGTACAATTACTGGAAAATATCAGGTTGCAGCTATCAATTTCTATCAATCTATTGCTATAGCTGAATACTGCCGGAGTCATTCTCTAGGTTTAGATAATAGTTACATCCAAAAAGTTAAATCCAACCAAGCGCAACTGAGTTTATGGGCAGCTAGTTGTCCGGAAAACTTTGCTCATAAGTACGATCTCGTGAATGCAGTTTTAAGCGTTTTATCAGGACAGAAAACAGAAGCAATTGAACTGTTCGATAGTGCTATTTCTCTTGCTGAAGTCAATGGCTATCTTCAAGAAAAAGCCTTAGCAAACGAACTTGCAGGTAAATTTTGCCTCGAATGGGGCAAGCAAAAATTCGCCGCAGGCTATATACAACAAGCCTACTATTGTTACGAAAAATGGGGAGCAAAAGCCAAAGTTGCCGATTTAGAAAAACGCTATCCCCAATTACTCGCCCCCATATTACAGCAAAGCCGTTCTGTTGTTTCCACTAACGAAACTATCTTCCCCTTGGGGAGTGTTACGTCTTCTAGTTCTAGCAGTAGTGTCTCAGATACTCTAGATTTAAAAGCAATTCTCACAGCATTTCAGACTATCTCTGGTGAAATTGAACTAGAAAAACTGCTTTCATCGTTATTGAGAATCGTGATAGAAACTGCTGGGGCTGATAAATGCCTGTTAATGCTGCTACAAGACAATCATTTACTAATTCAAGGCGCAATTACCCAAATAACGCAACCGATTGTTTTACAAAGTCTTCCCATTGCAGACAGTCAAGATATTCCCCACCAGCTGATTTACAAAGTCAAGCACAGTCAACGAACTGTAGTGTTACTGGATGCAACCGCAGATCCCACCTTAGCTAATGACCCTTATATTATCAGTCAGCAGCCAAAGAGTATTTTGTGCAGCCCGATTTTGCATCAAGGTAAATTACTGGGGATTTTATATCTAGAAAATAATTTAGCAAAGGGGGCGTTTACGAGCGATCGCATCGAACTCCTCAACCTACTCTGCACACAAGCCGCCATTTCTCTAGAAAATGCGCGATTGTATGAACGTTCTCAGGAATACAGCCAAAAATTAGAGCGATCGCTCCATGAGTTAAGTGCTGCACAGATGCGCTTGCAAGCATCAGGAAAAAGACTCCAGCTATTAGTAGAACAAACTCCACTGGCATTCATAGAATGGGATACTAATTTCTGTGTTACTGACTGGAATCCAGCAGCAGAAAGGATATTTGGCTACAGCAAACAGGAAGCTTTAGGTTGTCAAGTCCAATTCCTTGTTCCGCCAACAATTCAAATCCAAATTGAGCAGATTGTATGCCATCTTTTATCGCAACAAGGCGGCAATTACAGTATTAATGAAAATATTACAAAAGATGGTAAAACTATTATTTGTGCTTGGTATAATAATCCGCTTGTCAATGCAGATGGTGAATTAATTGGAGTTGCTTCTCTAGCAGATGATATTACGGAGCGCAAACTTGCCGAAGTTCAACTTCAACAAAAATCCCAAGAGTTAGAACAAGCACTACAAGACTTACAAAAAGCCCAATTACAAATGGTACAAAGTGAAAAAATGTCCGCCTTGGGTAACTTAGTCGCTGGTGTTGCCCACGAAATGAATAATCCTTTAGGCTTTATTGCCGCCAGTCTTAAACAAGCTCAACCCACCTTCACTGATATTATTGAACATTTAAAACTCTATCAAGAAACTTTAAGCGATAAGAGTGAAGAAATTCTCGCTCACGAGACAGAAATTGATTTGGAATACACCATAGAAGACTTGCCTAAAATGCTCGATTCTATGACAATGGCTTGCGATAGATTAAAAAATATCAGCACTTCTCTACGGACTTTCTCCCGTGCTGATAAAGATTATAAAGTACCATTTAATATTCACGAAGGTATTGATAGTACCATCTTAATTCTCAAACATCGTCTCAAAGCTAACGAAAAACGTCCCGCGATTGCAGTAATAACTAATTACGGTAATTTACCAAAAATAGAATGTTTTCCAGGACAATTAAATCAAGTATTTATGAATATTTTAGCAAATGCTATTGACGCTTTAGATGAATCGAATCACGGACGAAATTTTGAGGAAATTCAAGCTAATCCTAACCACATTACCGTGACAACTTCGGTAGAAAACAATCTCGTTAAGATTGCCATTGCTGATAATGGTAAAGGTATGAGTGAAGAAGTAAAACAAAAGATTTTTGACCATTTATTTACTACTAAAAGTGTTGGTAAAGGCACAGGCTTAGGGTTGGCTATAGCTAAACAAATCGTTGAAGAAAAACATGGAGGATTAATAGATGTAATTTCTGAATTAGGTGAAGGCAGTATATTTGCTATCCACCTACCGTTGTAATATATTCGTAAGCTAATCAGGATTTAAGCGCTTCGGGGCATGGCAGTGTCAATGCCCCTACAATCAACGATTATCTGTACCTCACCAACCTACAATTCGTTGTTAGTAGCCATCATGAACTGCGTACACCATAACAGATGAAAATAGAAGGTGAATATATCTATTTTGATAGACATATAATACCAATTCAAATAATCTTTGCGACACATCAAAATATTCTAGAGGGCATGGCAGTGCCAGTGCCCCTACAATCTGGCGCATTCTTTTTTTCAATTGGTATAACTTTTATTTTCAACCCAACCATTCACAAGAAAAGCTCTTTTCCCATGCCCCATGCCCCATGCCCTATGCCCATTTTAAATTTAAGTCAACATTAAAAATTGTCGTCGGTTGAAACTAAGATAAAGCAGTTGATATGGTTGCCAATTCTTGCAGTTTATTTAAAACTTGTTGAGCATGAGCTTTAACTTTCACATTTGACCAAGTATAAGCAATTTTTCCATCAGGATCGATGAGGAAAGTTGAGCGCACAACTCCCATATATTCTTTACCCATAAACTTCTTTAATTGCCAAACTCCATAAACTTCGGCTAAATCATGTTCTGGATCGCTTAACAGGGTAATTGTTAAGTTATGTTTAGCAATAAATTTACAATGAGATTGGCTAGAATCTGGACTTACGCCGAAGATTTTTGCGCCCATTGCGCTAAATTGTTGATTTAACTCGGTAAAATCTTTGGCTTCTGTGGTGCAACCTGGGGTGTTATCTTTGGGGTAAAAATAAAGCACCACCCATTGACCGCTAAAATCCGTTAAACTGACGGGAGTTTCGTGTTCGTCAGGAATGGAAAATTCAGGTGCGGGTTGTCCGATTTGGGGAATATTACTCATAATTGATACAAGAGCGATCGCTTTAAAATTCTACCTATAATTTGTTGACGGTTGATGGTTGACTGTTGACTGTTGACTGTTGTAGGGGCGGGTTCACAGATATCCTCGTGGATCAACAATGATCTAAATAAACCCGCCCCTACATACCATTGACTAATGACTAAATTCTTTTTCTAACTCTGTGATGCGTTGCATTTGTTGCAGATTCCATTCGTCGTTGGAGTATGGGGTAGAAAACCAAGCATCGAGAATTTCTTTAGCGATCGCATCTGTTGTTGCACGCAGACTAAGTACTAAAACATTAGCATGATTCCAAATACGTGCCCCACGGGCTGTCTCAGCATCATGACACAAGGCGGCGCGAATACCAGTAACTTTATTAGCGGCGATTGATGCACCTGTACCAGTCCAACAAAAAACAATTCCCTCGTCTGCTTGTTGCGTGGCTACAGCTAAAGCCACTTTACTACTGCTGATAGGCCAATCAACTTCTGATTCATTTTCATCCAATGAACCAAAGGTGACGATTTGATGTCCGCGCTGTTTGAGTTCTGCAAGTACTATATCTGTTAAGTGTGTACGTTCATCACTACCAATAGCAATTTTCATCTCAGCACCCCTAATGATGAGTCAATAGTCAACAGTCAATAGTCAATAGTCAATAGTCAACAGTCAACAGTCAACAGTCAACAGTCAACAGTCAACGCTATTTTCAAGCAAACATGAAAATCTATCTTTCCAATGCCCAATGACGCCAGTTGCTACAACGCGGGAAACCCGCGCAACGCACTGGCTCCCCAATGCCCAATGCCCATTTTCCACCTAAGTGAAATTTAAGTACCCCATAGATACTATACAATTTCTTCCCTGTGCTTTTGCTTGGTAAAGTCCCATATCAGCCGCAGCAATTAAAGTATTCTGAGGTAATTGGGGGGTGGGGGTGATAGATGCTAATCCCAGACTGAGGGTAATAAATTCACTGGTTGGGGAATGGGGATGAGGTAATTGTAAGTTGAGAACATGGCGCTGGATATCTTGGGCGATCGCGATCGCTGATTCGACATCAGTATTTGCTAAAATTACCGCAAACTCTTCTCCGCCATAGCGTGCTACTAAACTTGCAGGATGTTGAACAGCAGCAGAGATAGCTTGCGCAATTTGTCTGAGTGCATCGTCTCCGGCTAGATGTCCTAAACTGTCGTTATAAAGCTTAAAGTAATCGACATCGCACAAAATCAAAGAAATTGAGGCGGGTTCTTCGAGCGATCGCTGCCATTGTGCATTCAAGGTATCATCAAAACAGCGTCTATTGGCTACTTGGGTGAGTCCATCGGAAGACGCGAGACGCTGTAATTCTTGATTTGCATCTTGTAATTGCTGGTAAAGTTCCGATTGTTGAATTGCGATCGCTGCTTGACCGGCAAGCTGGTTAAATAAGTTAATCTCGGATTGTTGCCATAATCTTGTGTGACTGCATTGATGGGCAATTAACAGTCCCCATAAACATTCTTTTTGCAAAATTGGCACTACCAAATTGGCTCTGATTTGTAAACTGCGCAACATCTCAAGATGACATGGTGATAATTCAGCAGTTTCAATATCCGCGATCGCTCTACTATTACCTTGTTGGTAGTATGTTGCACGATCGGACTGAAAACAAGTATCAACAATATGCAATCCTAAAATAGAATTACACCCTGGTGCTAAAGATTCAACAGCAACTGAGCCACTCCAATCTTGCTCAAACTTATAAATTATGACTCTATCTACTTGAAACAATTGTCTGACTTCTTCAGCAGTGGTTTGCAAAATTTCTGCTAAATTTAACGATTCGCGAATTCTTTGCGCTACCGATGCGATAACTTTTTCTGACTGCGTTTGCTGTTTAATTAATTGTCCTAAATTTTTATTATCTGGTAAGATAATAATTGAGCGATCGTCCTCAAATTGTGGTGTTGTCTTCACAGGTACTAAATTAGGTTTAGCAATCAAATACCCTTGTGCTAGCGTAGCACCACGTTGTTTTAACCAAGTTAATTCTTCAATATTTTCAATTCCTTCAGCAACAGTTTGGATATTTAATTTCTGAGTAATTTCTAACAATTTTTCGGTAATTGAAGCTTTGTAAATATCTTGATGGACATTGCGAATTAATTGCATATCTAACTTCACAAAATCTGGACGTAGCTGATGCAGCAAATTCAAGCCAGAATAGCCAGAACCCAAGTCATCAAGGGCAATTAAAAATCCGGCATCTCGGTAGTATTTTAAGACAGTTTTCAAATGCTCTAAATCTTGAGGATTGTCTGATTCGACAACTTCAAATACTACCTGTTCATGGGAAATTCCTGCCCGATCGATTGCCTCTACTGTACTGCGCAGGCAAGAAGTTGGATCGTAAACTGCTGTGGGGGAAAAATTGATAAATATCCGACCGCTAACTGCATAGCGACTAAATTGATCGATGGTATTTAGGCGGGCAAGTTGGTCAATTTGTGGTAATAATCCAGCTTCATTTGCTAACTCTAAAATTGATGCTGGTAAGACTAAATCGCCTTTTTCATCTAATCCACGAAGTAGGGATTCATAACCGTAAATTTTAGATGTATCATTAATTAAAACAATCGGTTGAAAATAACTGAGAAATCTTTCCTTGCTTAACATCTCTAGCAACCATTCTGCTTGACCAAATTTGATAAAGCGTTGCAAGGAAGCCATATCGCTAAAATCATGAAGTTGCGGCTGGATAGCACCCTTCATAAACAAAGCTTGAGTTTCTTTTAACTCTCTCGGTGCTAATAATTTAGTCAGATTAAACGCAATTTCTTGTGCTTTTTCGTATTGACAATTTAAACTTAAACCAGAGCGCTCTGGCATTAATTCATAGTCAACAGCAATATGCTTGAGATATGAGGTGACTTTTTTGAGAGTATGGGGAATAGGAAACCACAGAAAGAGCCTGCCTGCTTCCCTATTCTTGCACCATCTAATTTGGCGACAAGTGCAAATTTTGGAATTAGGACATTCTTGGCTCATAGAAGATCGCCTCAATTGATAGGTTTCTTCTAGTATTCCCAGTTTTTTATGTGCAAAAAAACACTACACTTTCCATCGATGAAGATTTGATGTATGAGATATTCAGCTACTTATTACCTAAGTGTATTAATATTAACTTGAGACTTCATAAATTTTTATAACGAGCTGCGATGAGAAATTAGCGCAAAATAGAGATGTAATTTGTTCTCAATTTCACCTTGACTGAAGCTAACCCAGTGCGCAATTTGCAAGAAACTCATTTAAACCGTGCTCGTGCTAGTCTCCGACAAACCTTGTCTTGGTATGGATATCTTCGCAAATCAGGACAACTCGCATCTAACCCAGAATTGGTGGGTTTGGTGAAGCCGGAATTAGAGGCTTTGAGTACTACACTCAACAAGTTAGACTCAAATATCATTAAAATTGCTGCCTTTGGTTTGGTTAGTCGGGGCAAATCGGCAGTATTAAATGCTTTATTGGAAGATAAAATTCTCCAAACTGGCCCCCTCAATGGGGTGACACAATGGCCGCGTTCTGTACGCTGGCAACCAGGAGGTAAAGTCCAAGTAGAATTAATTGATACTCCTGGCTTAGATGAAATTGAGGGGGAATCGCGGGCAAATATGGCGCGGGAAGTAGCGCGCCAAGCAGATTTAATTTTATTTGTTGTTTCTGGCGATATTACCAGAACAGAGTATCAAGCATTACTAGATTTACGGCAGTCACAAAAACCCCTAATTTTAGTATTTAACAAAATTGATTTGTACCCAGATACAGATAGGGCAGCAATTTACGAAAATTTACAGCAATTAGGAGCCGGAAATCCCCAAGCCCAGCCGTTATTACCAGATGAAATTGTCATGGTAGCGGCGGAACCAGCACCAATGGAAGTGCGGGTAGAGTGGCCTGATGGTCGGGTAAGCTATGAATGGGAGACACCACCTACCCAAGTAGAGGAACTCAAACAGACAATTTTAAATATACTGAATCGGGAAGGGCGATCGCTCTTAGCGTTAAATGCACTGATTCAAGCTAGGGAAGCAGAAACCGCGATCGCGCAAAAAACAGTTGATTTACGCGAACAAGAAGCGGAAAATATTATTTGGCAATTTACTAAGTATAAAGCTTTGGTAGTTGGGTTAAATCCCATTGCTGTTTTAGATATTTTAGGTGGCACCATTGCCGATTTATTATTAATTCGCGCTCTAGCTAGGTTGTATGGCTTACCTATCACCAGCTATGAAGCGGGAAAAATTCTCAAAACGATTTTATTGAGTTCTGGCGGCTTATTACTCAGCGAATTAGGTAGTAGTTTATTATTTGGCTTAGGTAAAAGTACAGCCGCCCTGACTAGCGGCGATAATCCTGTTAATATTACCGCTTCTTTCGGCAGTGCGATCGCTCAAGGGGGAATTGCCGGTTATGGAGCCTATGCTGTAGGTAAAGCCGCCCAAGTTTATCTGCAACAAGGCTGCACCTGGGGACAATTAGGCGCTAACACCGTCATTCAAGAAATTCTCTCCCAAGTCGAACCGAATACAATCGTCTATCGCCTGCGCCAGGAGTTAGGCGGGTAGAGGGGCAGGGAGCAGGGGGGAGGGGGCAGGGAGCAGGGAGCAGGGGGGACAAGGGAGATAATTGTACAGACGCGATTCATCGCGTCTCTCGCGATTCATCGCGTCTCTGACAAATGACAAATGACAAATGACCAATGACAACCAACAACGATACCAGCACCTCGGCACAAACTCAATCTCGCAAGGCGGAACATATTCGCATTTGCTTGGAAGAAGATGTTCAATGTCACGAAATCACTAATGGATTAGAACGCTATCGCTTTACTCACTGCTGTTTACCAGAAATTGACCGCAATGATATAGATATTAGTACCCAGTTTTTGGGTAAATCGCTGGGCGCACCGTTGTTAATTTCTTCTATGACGGGAGGAACTGAACAAGCTGGTATCATCAATCGCCGTTTAGCAGAAGTCGCTCAAGTTTATAAATTAGCGATGGGTGTCGGTTCTCAACGTGTAGCGGTGGAAAAACCCCAGGTAGCTGATACTTTTGCGATGCGTAAGTATGCGCCCGATGTGCCGTTATTTGCTAATTTGGGTGCTGTGCAACTTAACTACAAGTATGGTGTAGATGAATGTTTGCGGGTAGTCGAGATTCTGGAAGCTGATGCTTTGATTTTGCACCTCAATCCTCTGCAAGAATGCATTCAATCTCGCGGAGATACTAATTTTCGCGGCTTGCTTGACAAAATAGCGGATGTATGCTTTAAGTTGCCAGTACCAGTCATTGCCAAGGAAGTAGGTAATGGGATTTCTGCAGCGATGGCAGAGAAATTGCTGGCAGCTGGGGTAGCGGCGATTGATGTGGCTGGTGCTGGGGGTACTTCTTGGGCGAAGGTGGAAAGCGAACGAGCGGATAATATATTACAACGCCGCTTGGGTAGGACTTTTGCGGATTGGGGTTTGCCTACAGCAGATTGTATTACAAATATTCGCGCGATCGCTCCTGATGTCCCCTTAATTGCGTCTGGCGGGTTGCGTCATGGATTAGATGTAGCAAAAGCGATGGCTTTAGGTGCAAATATCGCCGGGTTAGCCATGCCATTTTTGCAAGCCGCCGTTGTTTCCGAAGCCGCATTAGTGGATTTAGTTGAGTTGTTAATAGCCGAAATCACGACAGTTTTATTCTGTACGGGGAATGCTAATTTAAATCAATTGCAGCATTCTGACAGTCTAGTGCAATCAAAGGCGATGTGAAATTCTGTGCTAACTCTTCTAAAGCGATACGGCACACATTTACATCTTCATCAACAGTTGCACGGTGTTGCAAGAAGCCGATGGTGTCGGGATCATGTGAAAAATTGCCAGCTAATTCTTGCAAGCTGACACTGCGTACATGGCAATTTTCATCACCAATAGCGCGTTCTTTCAAGAAGCCAATGATATCAGCATCGTCTTGAAAGTTACGCGCTAATTCTCTAATTGCGGTGCAGCGTAACTGGGAATTATCATTAACAGTAGCGCGTTCTTTTAACCAATAGTTGATTTTTAAGTCATCTTTCCAAGTAGCTGCAATTGCTGCGACTGCTTGTGTTTTAATTTCTCCTACTAGTTTGGCGGCTTCACCTGGAAATAAATATTCATAGTAATACAGTAGATTGTATTGTGCGATCGTCTGTAACTGCTCAAGTAAATGATTTGCTGTTGACGCAATTACTGCCCGGTTTTTTACTTCTGCTAAACATTTAGCAGCTAAAAATAAATTGATAAATTTCTTACCTGCGCCATTTTGATTCATTAAAAAATCAATAATTATCCCTACAAACTTAGCGTCAATCATCCCCGCAATCAGGCGCAATACTTCATGCCAAGTTTCATCTTGCCAATATTTACCAAATACTTCTAATTTGAGTTGTTCTAAAGAAAGTGTTTGGGTTTCTTTAAACTTCCAGACAAATTCCCAAGCACAAAAATATTCTAAAAATGTGCGATGGACAAAAGCATAGTAATCTGCACCTAAATAACACAACATAAAGTTACGGGTTCGCAGTTGATGAATTAATACTTTGGCTTTATCTCTAGCATTGCTCACTTCAATACTTTTTAAATATGTAGTAAAAATCTGCTCTAAATTTCTAGCAGTCATTAAATTTCCGGCAACCTCTTGATTACTGGTTTGCATATAATAAGCAACTTGGCGTAACATTGCTTGTTTATCTTGATAATCAATTGTTGCTGGCATATATCGTTCATTCATTAAGGCGCGTTCTACATCCCATTTATACAGCAATAATTCTGAAGCCTTTTTATATAATTTCGCTCTATCTCTTGGTAATTCTTGGTTACGGTTAAGAATTGCCATCATTGTTAATAGCAAGGGGTTAGCTGCTAATTCGGCAATTGCTTTGGAAGTTTTGATTGATTTTTGAAATCGTTGTTTTCTTCTCTGTTTATCTGCCGCAAATGTAAAAGTTAAATTATGCCAGCGATTGATAAAATCTTGAATTTGTTCGTTATTTAAATCTTGCAGCATAAAGTGGCGAAATTGTGCATCTCGCAAACGTTGGGGTTTATAACCAATGATGCGAGAAGTTACAATTACTTGAACCTTAGGGTAATCGTTACTAAAGCAATGGATAGCTGTAATTATATCGTCGCGTTGTCCAGTATCGAATACTTCATCTAAACCATCAAACATCACTAAAGCATTACCAGCTTTTAGCTGTGCTTGTAATTGATGCTGATTGAGGTGAGAAATTGCACCGGGACTTTGATGGAAAAATTCCAAAAAGTTTTTGCAATGTCCATCGTTATAATTGCGGATATAAGCGCGTAATTCAATTAGTAACGGAATGGCTGGAACATCGAATCCAGGTTTACCGATTTTATCGAGAGTTTTTTCTACCCAATCTAAAGCTAGGTATTGCAATAATGTAGACTTACCGGAACCTGGATCGCCTAAAATGACTATATATTTATAAGTTTCTGGTTGATTGATAATTTCCAACACCGAACGCATTGGTTGTTCCAAATAAGCACGTTTATATAGTTCTATTTCTTCAGGAATAATTGCTGCTGATTCTAGTTGATGATTTGCTTGTAATCGCCGCAAATGTTCTTTAGGTAGTTCGTAAACTTGAGGTAATACTTGATGAATTTCGCGGACATTCGGCGGAGTAAATATCTGCCACAATCGCAGTTCGTTATAAGCATAACCACTGGTATCTAAACTATCTAATTTTAAATTGACATAGCACTCGCGAATTGCTTCTTGATATTTGCGTAAGTCAAAATCAGGAATAATACCAACTGTTGCTTGGGTATATTTCTCAATGGCTTTGAGATTACGTGTGTTAAGTAACTCCCGTAAATCTTCTGTTTCTGAAAGAATCTGCTGACATTTTCTTAAATAACGATCTGCTACTAATTGCCAATTAAATTTAGCTGGTAACGTAGGTAAATACAGGTAGTCCCAGATACTTTCTAGGCTTTGGTAATCTATCTCATCACAATCAATGTCAAAACCCTTCGCTAAGATTTCTTGCACAGATTTGTGGTGAATAAACTGCTTTAGCGGTTCAGCAAATATATTGATATCTTCATCCGCTAGCTTGCGTAAATTTAATTCATCTTCGATTAATTGCAAAAATTCTCTAAGCGCTTTAGCAACAGCTTTCTGCATTTTATCTTGCTGTAACATTGTTGCTACTTTCTGCAATCTATTTTTCAGAAAATCCTTAGCATATTCTTTAGTGATGTCTTTAAAGAAGTCTTCGTTGACAATAGACTTAACTAGCAAACCCACAGCGTTTTTCGCTACCAAACCAACTATCCATTCCAGCATAAAACTTTTACCTGTAATCGCTCTTGACTACGAGTATACACACCAGATTTAGTAATTTTCTCTTATATTCAGGTAATTAAATGAATAATATTCCCTGAGAGATATATCTCTTGCAAATACTCTTTGCTCTATTCCTAAGATGTGGCGTTAGTAATATAAGTTCCCATGATTAAGGATGTAAGTATTTAAATGATTAGGGTAATATAATCAACAAAAGTGACTAGTTAAATAAACTATGTAAGTATAAGTAATTTTTTCTAAAATATTACTTATACTACTCTAATTATCGGCGTTTTTTGGCAGGAAGAATTATAGGTAAATACTTGTGTATAACCTGAATTAATGTTTAAGTGTATTAGATTTTTTCCATGAATTTATATTTTTTAGCAAAAATTCCAAATATTCTGCTTTGTGAAAACATGCTAGATGTATAAATCTATTACAAAATGCAACTATAGGATTCATATTTGATTTTTGAACAAATACGTAGGGGAGCCAGTCGCATGGGCGGGTTTCCCGACTTGAGCGAACTGGCGTTGTGTTGTCGCGCAGCGCAACGCACCAAATCCCATAATACGGTGCGTTATCACGAAGTGTAACGCACCCTACCTATACTTAGATTTTTTCAGAAATCAAATCGGATTCCTATATTCCTGAAAAATAAATAGTTTTTGGCGACTAATTAAGTATTTATTTGCCGAAAATAGTAGTATTTAAAACGTAAAAAATACATAAGTTTTATTAACAAAGTGGTGACATTTTTACCTAATTTTGTCCCAAGTTCCATAATAGAACTGAGAGTCATCGAGAAAGGAATGGTTGACTATGTATCTAACCGATCCACCTCATCCCCCTAAATAAGTCTTGCAACCTAATACCAATTCAAATAATCTTTGCGACACATCAAAATATTCTCGAGGGCATGGCAGTGCCAGTGCCCCTACAATCTGTCGCATTCTTTTTTCCAATTGGTATAACCTGCTTTTTACTACCTTCTCATCCCTTGGGTTTCCCTGCAACCAGAGATTGTTTGCCATCCAAGTTACTTTGTAGTATACTTGTAGTATGTAAACCTTACTGCTGAGGCGGTAATAATTTGTTGCATCAATAATCAAGGAAGTTATTATGGTTCCCCGAGAACGTATCCGAAACATTGGTATTTCTGCTCACATCGACTCTGGTAAAACTACACTGTCAGAGCGCATTCTCTTCTATACAGGCAGAATCCATGCAATTGAAGAAGTACGGGGAGGTGGCAAGGGTGCAACGATGGATTTTATGCCTGAAGAAAAGTTACATGGTATTACCATTACTTCAGCCGCGACAACTTGTCAGTGGCACAATACGCAAATTAATTTAATTGATACACCAGGACATGTTGATTTTACGATAGAAGTAGAGCGCGCTCTGCGGGTATTGGATGGGGCGGTAATGGTGCTGTGTGCGGTTGCGGGGGTGCAATCCCAATCAATTACTGTGGATCGTCAGATGAAGCGCTATCGCGTACCCCGCATTGCATTTATCAACAAAATGGATCGCATCGGTGCAAATCCATTTCGGGTGGTGCAAGCTATGCGCGATCGCTTGCAGTTAAATGCCATACTACTTCAGTATCCTATTGGTAGCGAAGATCAATTTCAAGGGGTCATTGACCTAATTGAAATGGAAGCTTCCTATTTTGCAGGTGAAAACGGCGAAAATTGGGTGAAACAATCAATTCCTGACGCCCTTGTTGAAGAGGCACAGCAAGCCAGAGAAAAACTGCTGGATGCTTTGTCATTCTTCTCTGAAGCGATGACAGAGATGTTATTGGAAGGTAAGGAAGTTCCCAAAGAATTAATTTGGCAAACTATTCGCCAAGCCACCTTAACTTTGCAACTGACACCAGTATTGCTAGGTTCGGCATTCAAAAATAAAGGCGTACAAAATTTACTAGATGCGATCGCCTATTATCTCCCATCGCCGGTAGACAGGGAAATCGTCAAAACTGTAGAGTCTGTTAGCCTGTACCCCAATCCTGACGATCCTTTAGTGGCATTGGCGTTTAAACTCACTGTAGAATCCTTTGGACAGTTAACCTACACCCGAATTTATTCGGGGACATTAAAACAGGGCGATACTGTTTACAACGCCCGTACTCAACAACGGGTGCAAATTGGGCGCTTGGTGAGAATGCACGCTAACAAGCGCGAAGAGGTGAAGGTTGCTGAAGCTGGGGATATTATCGCCATGCTGGGTATCGATTGCGCCTCTGGAGATACCTTTTACTCTGGAGAAACACTAGTATCTTTAGAAAAAATGTATGTACCAGAACCAGTAATTACACTGGCAGTGACGCCGAAAAAACAAGAAGATAGCGATCGCCTTTCCAAAGCACTCAATCGTTTCCAAAAAGAAGATCCTACCTTTAAGTTGAGCATAGATCCCGAATCAGGAGCTACTCTAATTTCGGGGATGGGCGAACTGCATTTAGAAATCTACTTGGAACGCATTCAACGGGAATATAGCACGGAGGTGTATGTTGGTAAACCCGCAGTTGCCTATCGGGAAACTATTGGTCAAAAAGCATACTTTGATTATCGACTGAGAAAACAAAGCGGTGGTTCTGGACAATACGCCCATGTCAGTGGTTGGATTGAACCTACAGAAGAACCCTTTGTATTTGAAAACCGAGTAGTTGGCGGTGCAATTCCTAAAGAATATATTCCTGGTTGCGAAAAAGGTTTCCGCGAAGCTATGCAATCGGGGATTTTAGAAGGTTATCCTGTTACCGGGGTAAAAGTCGTTCTCGAAAGCGGTTCCTATCACTCGGTAGATTCGTCAGAATTGGCTTTTCGTTCAGCTTCCCATCAAGCCTTAGAAGAAGCGATTAACAAAGCCAAAGCCTATATTCTCGAACCAATTATGCTTGTAGAAGTGGAAACACCTAACGAGTATTTAGGTAGAGTTCAGGGCGATATCTCCTCCCGTCGCGGTTTGCTGTTGGGTTCCCAAACTATGCAAACATACTCTGTAATTCGGGCGGAAGTACCTCTAGCGCGCATGTTTGGCTATTCTACAGACTTGCGATCGCAAACTGCGGGTATGGCAACTTTCACAATGGAATTTGCCTGTTACAGACAAGCGAGTAACCAATAGTTGATATAACAAGAAGGTAGACAATATTGTTTACCTTTTTGTTAATTTCCGGAATTTTTACTACTGCTGTAAAAATGCCAACTTACCTTGCTTGCTTATGAATATTCCCCAAAGTCAATCAACAGCAGATGGGTTCACAAATACACCCATCAACAAAATCTACGATGTTATCATAGTTGGTGCTGGCCCTATTGGTTTAGCCACTGCTGTTGGTTTACGCAAACGTGGTATTGACAATATTCTCGTCATAGATCAAACTCGTGCTTTTCGTCAAGTTGGTCAGGTTGTGGATCTTCTGCCTAACGGATTAAAAGCTCTAAAATATTTAGACGAGCGCGCATATCAAGCAGTCAAAACAGCGAATCTGACTTTCACTAATTACCAGCCTGCTGAAGAAGAGAAAACCACCGCAGTCATTGAACCAAAACTTCCTAAACCTTCACTAGAATGGGTTTCAAAAAACTTCCAGGGGCAGAAAGTTCGCGCAATTCCTCTGAGTTTTGATGTTTGGTTTAGTGAGTATGGCGAAGGTCGAGTTTCCATTTCTTGGTATAATTTACAAACTGCCTTAAGACAACTACTTCCAGAAGACCAAGTTAAACCGAATCACCGTTGTATTAATGTAGTAGATGAGCCTGAATTAGGCTGCATTCGCATTGATTGTGTTAGTAGTGCGAATGTTGAGGCTAATCCATATGCATATTGGTTAGATACACAGTCTGAAAATTCAGACAGTACGCCTCAACCATCACTGACAAAATCATTCCGCGCTAAGTTAATTGTTGCCGCAGACGGAATTAACTCTACAGTGCGTCAGATACTTTATGCTGATAGCTCTAACCTACCTTTTGCCACACCAGAATATTCTGGATTTGCGGCAATATCTTGTCGAGAAATACTCGATATTCCCCAAGAACTGCGATCGCATATTGAAGAAAAATTTTTGGCAGAATCGCCAATTCTTACAGTAGCTAACTACGATCTGAGCAATCGCGCTTTTAGTGAAACGCCCAGAATGTTGTTAATGAATAGACAAAGTATGGGCTATTTACTGCATGTAGCTGTACCTTTGGAGTCACTGTCAGGGAAGTCTGGTAGTGATTTGCGTAACTTAGGGCTGCAAGAGTTAGAAAAAGCTGGATTTCCTAAAGTACTACAAGAATTAGTGCAATTATCTCCACCAGAAAATATTTTTCAACGTCCTTATTACATTCATCGTGCTGCTATGGATGAAAATATCTTACCAAGTTGGAGTGCAGGACGAGTTGTATTAGTTGGTGATGCTGCACATGGTATGCCTCCTTTTATGGCTCAAGGAGCTAATCAAGGATTAGAAGATGCAATGGTAATGACAACATTAATTACTAATATTGCTCAAGAAAATCATTGGCATAACCAGCAAGCTATAGCCTCAGCTTTCGATAAATATGAACGTCTTCGTCGCCCGTTTATGGAATATATTCAACAGGCAACATTAACCCAATTTCCCCACTCTTCAAACCAAGCATGGCAAGAGTATAGCAACAAAGTCTACAGACGCAACTTTGAGCAAATAACTTCGGAATTATTAGTTTAATTTACATATAGGATTCATATTTGATTTTTGAACAAATACGTAGGGGAGCCAGTCGCATGGGCGGGTTTCCCACGCCAGTCCGCACAACGGGGGGAACCCCCGCAAGCGGCTGGCTCGACTTGAGCGAACTGGCGTTGTGTTGTCGCGCAGCGCAACGCACCAACTCCCATAATACGGTGCGTTACACTTCGTGATAACGCACCCTACTGGACTGACACAGCTAAAATGTTGCAATAAATTTCTTCTCTTCTCTCTGTGTTCTCTGCGCCTCTGCGGTTTATTAATGCACTATTTTAGCCTTGCCTCGCCACTACATATACTTAGATTTTTTCAGAAATCAAATCGGATTCCTATATAGCAATCCTAAATCATTTGTGAAATTTACTAATTCTCATTTTTTTCTCTTCTCCTTGGCGTACTTGGCGGCTTGGCGGTTCATTAAAAAAATATTTTCACAACTCAGATGGGATTGCTATATTTGGGTATAACCATTTCATTATTGCTTTGGAAATGCCTACTATCCAAGGTATGAAATCAAATAATAACCTTAGCTAGTGATAAGAAAAAAATCTGCTGGCTATGATAGTTTAAGCGTATTTTTTCAGCCTCTGTTGCCAAGGCTAAGTCATAAATTAATTGCTGTGACTTTCAACGTAACAAAAATAAGCGGAGCATAATCTATGCAGGCAGATGAACTCCTAAAAAACTATGCTGCTGGTACAAGAGACTTTACAGGTATTAACCTCAGCGAAGCAAATTTGCGAGAAGTAAATCTCAGTGGCGCAATATTAGATAGAGCAATTTTAGATGGCGCAAATCTGAGTCATGCAAATTTAAGCCATACTAGCTTAGTTGAGGCAGATTTAAATGGAGCTAATTTGAGTGATGCTAACCTGACAGAAAGTAATTTAACTGGTGCAATATTGGATGGCGCAATATTAGACGGTGCTGTTTTAGATGGCGCGAATTTAACTCAGGCTGATTTAACTGTTGCTAAATTAATTGAAGCA
Source organism: Calothrix anomala FACHB-343 (assembly GCF_014696435.1). GTDB lineage: Bacteria > Cyanobacteriota > Cyanobacteriia > Cyanobacteriales > Nostocaceae > Aulosira > Aulosira anomala_A. The sequence continues at coordinate 33,801 of NZ_JACJQG010000037.1, forward strand.
AATCTCAGTGAAGCAGAGTTAACCGAAGCTACTTTAGTTGCTGCAAATTTAGATAAGGCTGATTTGAGCGGTGCAGACTTAACTGTAGCAGATTTGACTCAGGCGAATTTGGCGCAAGCAGACTTAAATCAAGCAAATTTAAGTGGTGCAAATCTAGAAAAAGCTAATTTGGAAGGCACAATTCTAGATGAGAATAGTTAAATGAGTTTTTTGTCCTTTGTTATAGCAATGCAACAAAGATTTGCGGTATATTAATTATTTTTGCTTCAGCAAATTGTTATCAAAACCACCGAATTTAGTCCAGAATAGGAATTGACAAAAAATGCCAAGCGATAAATTATGAGGTGCTTGGCATAGATGCTATTTCAGATAAAAATAATGAGCGAGAATGTTTTATACTCCCAGCAATGCTACAGGAAAATTCGCTCACTATTACTGACGTAAAAGCTGCTTACAATCGGCTTTTGGGAATTTCCCAACAAACACCAGTGCTAACTTCCAGAACAGTGAATGAACTGACTCATAGCGAGGTGTTTTTTAAGTGCGAAAACTTTCAACGCGCAGGGGCTTTTAAGTTTAGAGGTGCATATAACGCATTAACACAGCTATCTCAAGCCCAAAAACAACAAGGGGTGATTACTTTTTCATCGGGGAATCACGCACAGGCGATCGCACTGGCGGGAAAATTACTCAATATCCCCACAACTATTGTTATGCCCGATGATGCACCCGCAGTCAAGCAAACAGCTACTCGCGGTTATGGGGCGGAGGTGATTCTCTACAATCGCCACAATACTAATCGGGAAGAACTCACCCAAAGTTTAGCCCGCGATCGCAATTTGAAACTCATTCCCCCTTACGATCATCCCCAAATCGTCGCCGGACAAGGTACAGCTGCTTTAGAATTAATCCAGGAAGTAGGCGAACTCGACTTTTTATTAGTACCTTGCGGTGGTGGTGGTTTACTATCCGGATGCGCGATCGCAACTAAAGCACTATCGCCAAAATGTCGGGTAATTGGCGTTGAACCCGAATTAGCCGATGATGCTACTCGTTCCTTTTACAGCAAAACTCTGCAAACTGTCCATAACCCGAATACAATTGCTGATGGTGCGCGTACTCCTAGCTTGGGGAAAATTACCTTTCCTATCATCTTGAATTACGTTGATGATATGGTCACAGTCTCAGAATCAGCAATTATCCGCACCATGTTTTTTCTTTGGGAACGCCTCAAAATAGTTGTTGAACCCACAGGAGTATTAGCCGCAGCAGCTTTACTAGAAGGTATTGTTACAGTACCAGTAGCCAGGATTGGAATTATTCTCAGTGGCGGAAATGTCGATTTAACAGAGATTTACAACCTCAAACAATAGCCTATCACTGAGGGGAGGGGGTAGGGGGCAGGGAAGCAAATTACGTATTAAATAGGCGGTTTTTAGTATCAGTAATTACCATTACTTAAATATTAAATCTTGTTGAATAATTTGTGGGGTAAGACCCCGCAAATTGAAAAAATAGATTTAAAGTTTTGCAATTAATTTGATGAGGATTTTTTAGATTGCTTGTGACGACGTAATGCTCAAGTTAGAATATGATTGTTTATCAACAAAATAAACTATATTTTTGGCGATAGTCGGCCTTAATTTAACGTGTGAATTATCCAGGAAATCTACATGTATATGCCCCAGCACTGATATCTTTAGAAGAACGTGACTGGAAAGTTATGACTGAATTATTTGATAGGGAAGATAGTGATGAAATTGAAACTGATATCCGTAATAGTCTACTGTTGATGATTCCTGAACCATGTTGGGAAGACGATCCTTTTGACTTCCTGAGTGAATATCTTTAAAAATTTAGTTTTTGGCAACTTTTAAACAACATTTAAACGACTGAGGAAAATACGTAGGCGATCGCTTTGAGGATAAGTTAAAACTTCATGGGCTGAACCTTGTTCCACGACAACGCCGCGATCTAAAAATATGACTCGATGCGCGACTTCTCGCGCAAATTGCATTTCATGGGTAACGACTACCATTGTCATTCCTTCCGCCGCTAATTGCTGCATGACTTGTAGCACTTCACCAACCAATTCGGGATCTAAAGCGCTGGTAGGTTCATCAAACAACATAATCTGCGGATTCATACATAAACTCCGCGCAATCGCTACACGTTGTTTTTGTCCCCCAGAAAGTTGTTCTGGATAGGCTGATGCTTTATCAAACAGCCCGACTTTTTCTAGATATAATCCGGCTAATTGAGCGCTTTCTTTGGGTGTTTTCCCTAAAACTTTACGGGGAGCAAGTGTGAGATTTTCTAATACGCTGAGGTGGGGAAATAAGTTAAATTGTTGAAAAACCATACCCACTTGGGTTCTCAGTTCCCGCAATTGAGTGTAGTTAATCTCAGATTGTGATAAATCTATACCATTAACTATTAAACGCCCGTGATTAATGGTTTCTAAACGATTAAAACAACGCAGTAAAGTACTTTTACCACAGCCGGAAGAACCAATCACCGCCACTACCTCGCCGCGATTGATTTCGCCTGTGATTCCTTGAAGAACTTTTAGGGAACCGAAGCTTTTTTCGATATTCTCAAAAGTAATCGCTGATGGGAAATTGTTCATGAGATTTGAGGGAAATCAATAATGGCTGGATTGGCTCAGGTACCTTGGCTAAACTCGTTAGTCGCTACAGTATTGAGTTTATTTTTACTCGTTGGCTGTAGCGTTAATTCTACTTTAGGAAAAACTCTGCGGGTTGCTAATGAACCAGCGTTTCCACCTTTTGAGTTTCTCGGAAGTGGCGGTAAGTTGCAAGGTTTTTCGATTGATTTGATGCAGGCGATCGCAACTGCGGCTAATTTTAAAATAGAAATTCAAAGCATACCCTTTGATGGTATGATCCCAGCTTTGCAAGCTAAAACCGTAGATGCGGCAATTAGTTCGATTACCATTAGCGAAGAGAGAAGCAAAACAGTTTCCTTTTCTCGTCCTTATTTTAAAGCGGGATTAGCGATCGCCATTCGCGCAGACAATCAAGATATTACTAACCTGGATACGCTGCAAAATAAACGAATTGCTGTACAAATTGGTACAACTGGCGCTAAAAAAGCCCAGAGTATTCCCGGAGCAAAAATTCGCAGTTTTGATTCTGCACCCCTAGCCCTGCAAGAATTAGCCAATGGTAATGTGGATGCAGTCATTAACGATGCTACCGTAACTTTATACGCCATTAATACTGGCAATCTCAAGGGGTTAAAAGTAGTAGAGCAATTGGTCACAGAAGAATATTATGGCATTGCCACAGCGCAAAACTCAGCAAATCTAGTATTAATTAACGACGGACTCGATAAAATCCTCAAAAATGGCACCTACGCCCAAATTTATCGCCAATGGTTTAAAGCCGAGCCTCCAAACTTACCAGCTACATCACCTTTCGAGCAACAAACGGGTAGCACCAGTGGCATATTCTATTCATTAAACATCATTTGGCGTTCTTTCCCCATACTTCTACAAGGCGTATTGGTGACATTACAATTAACAGTACTATCTGTAGTTCTGGGATTAATTGGTGGTTCCCTGCTAGGTATGATTCGCCTTTCCCAGATCGCATATTTGCGTTGGTTGGCGCGCGCTTATATAGATTTTTTCCGAGGAACGCCTTTACTCGTGCAGATTTTTATGATTTATTTTGGCATACCTGCACTCATCCAAGAACTTGGTTTAACTTTTTCTTTCGATCGCTTAATTGCAGGGGTAATCGCCTTAACATTAAATAGCGCCGCCTATATTGCAGAAATCGTCCGCGCTGGGATTCAATCAATAGAACCAGGACAAGCTGAAGCTTCACAATCTCTTGGTTTAAGTTCTTTGCAAACCATGCGTTATGTAGTTTTCCCTCAAGCTTTCCGCCGGATGATTCCACCTTTGGGGAATGAATTTATTAGTTTATTGAAAGATACTACTTTAGTTTCTGTAATTGGCTTGGAAGAACTTACCCGCAAAGGACAGTTGATTGTTGCAGATAATTATCGCGCCTTTGAGATTTACGTTGCTGTAGCGATATTATACCTCTGCTTAACACTGCTATCTTCTCAAGCATTTAGTCGCCTAGAAGTCTGGATGAATCCGGTGAAACGTTCTTGAATTATTTGTCAGAGGCAGAGACGCGATGAATCAGAGACGCGATGAATCAGAGACGCGATGAATCAGAGACGCGATGAATCGCGTCTCTACAAGATGTTCCCCTGTATAAATTTATTTTCGGGGAAAATTAATCTGTATTAATGCCTTGATTTCCAGCCTAAATTTACCGATACTGAGTAATTGCAGGCATTGCCCCAAAATCAACATGAAATCTCTGCACCGTCCAGATCTCTATGGTTGGTCTCATTTTAATCCCGCTAGAAATATTGATTTCAACGGGATTGCTTGGATTCGTCCCCAAGGGAATATTCTCATCGATCCAGTGGCTTTATCAAACCATGATTGGAATCACATTACATCCCTGGGTGGTGTAGCTTGGATTGTAGTGACAAATTCCGATCATATTAGGTCAACTCCAGAAATTGCTAATCAAACTTATGCCAAAATAGCAGCACCAGCAGGAGAGAAAGATAATTTTCCCATAGCTTGCGATCGCTGGTTGGTTGATGGTGAAGAGGTAGTTCCGGGATTAAAGGTGATTGAACTCCAAGGTTCTAAAACCCCTGGTGAATTAGCGCTATTACTAGAGGAAACAACTTTAATTACTGGAGATTTAGTCAGGGCGCACAAAGCCGGTAATTTGACCATTTTACCACAAGAAAAGCTGGTAAATCGCCAAGAAGCAGTGGCATCTGTGCAGAGATTAGCAGCGCTAACTGAGGTAGAAGCTGTATTAGTTGGGGATGGGTGGTCAATTTTTCGCGATGGACGCGATCGCTTAAAGGAACTTGTGGCAAGTTTATAGTTATTTAGGCGATCGGATTGAGTCAAGATGCGATCGCCAAGTAAATTAATTATTAGCGATCCAAACGCGCTTTGAGATCGGCTGCAAAGTCTTCATATCTTCTCAGGGGAGTTACCTCTACCTGAACGCGCTGACCATTTTTCTGGATAATGGGTAAATCTAAGAGAATTTGATCCAACAGATCGGGAGTAGGAACATTAACAATCGCAATGACCCTTCTGGTACCAACACACTTCCATAAATCTACAACTACCCCTGCTTCTTTTGCTTTGAGCGCCGCATCAGCTTCTTCCGCCCAAATTGCAAATAGTTCTTTCTGAGATACATTATCAGGGTATTCTACATGAAAATCTAAGTGGTACAGCATAATAATTCACATCTTTAACCAACCACTAGATATAGTATCAGGATGATTGCTTAGAGACGCGATGAATCGCGTCTGTACAATTGTCATTGGTAAGATTTTTTAGATTAATCGTCATCATCGTCATCTACAGAATTTAGTGATTCCTCAGTAGTTCCAGATTTATGATGACTTTTATGGCTAAAAAATAGGCGTTTGAGCTTTTTTACGCCGCTTAAGGTTATTAAAGTCAGTATTCCTCCTAATAATCCCATTTGCCACAAACCACAGCCAATAGCTGCACCTAGTCCTGCCGCAGTCCAAATACAAGCAGCAGTGGTTAAGCCACGTACTTTTGGCGTAGTCGATTTTCTTGGCGATTCTTGAAGAATCAACCCCGCACCGAGAAACCCTACACCAGTTGCGACACCCTGAATTGTGCGACTCAACGCATTGGTAGACACAAAGGTACTATCGCCTTCAGCCTGCAAAGGTATCATTACAAATAAGGCCGCTCCCATACTTACCAGCATGAACGTTCTCATCCCTGCTGGTCTACCTCCTTGCTGACGATTCCAGCCGATCGTGCAGCCTACTATCAAGGCTAGAGTCAGTCTGAAGGCTATATCTAGCCAATCATCAGCATGAATTAACATCGGCCCCATTATTATATTGCTCCTAGCTAGATAACTGAATTTTTCGCCTATTCTCCATAGACTGAAGCGCGATCGCTCTTTCGTTACACTTTACGTTAAGTAAATTAGTATACATAAAAATGCTATTAGGCTCGTCCTCTTAGCGATAGAAACTTTCTCTGAGCATGAGAAAACCCTCTTGCTAGACTCAGAAGAATATGCGATACTTCTTATCCAGGGCTAAAATACAGTATGTCTATCGGCTTACCGTAGTTTACAGGTATAAGACTTATGCAGCTATTATCGTCCATTACCACCGAAAATTATAGATATTGTTTAGTAGAATTTATGACTAATAAATATTGCTGTATCGACTGTAACAGTAATTATAAATAGATTGTGAAATATTACATAAAAGTTTGTCAACCGTTAATACTCAACAGGCAAAACTGATACTTTTCCCAACCTTAATAGTATTGGGATAAAACTAATCGATCAAAGTACTAGTAATCAAGTTTATACCTCCGTTCCTGTGTAGCAGATGGATATTTATATTCATCTGCTACCTTTCTCAAAAATGGACTCAGCTATTTCTGAAAATTGAATTTAATTAAGTCAGTAAAAAGGGAGCATCCCAAATGTGCAAAAACGCCCTCACCCTATAAGGGTGGGGCTAGAAATACCAAGCCTGCCTTCGCAGGCTATCAAACTTTTAGCCTGCGAAGGCAGGCTTTGTTGGTATAGCAATACCCTTCTAGGGTATTGCGTCAAAATTGGGATGCTACCAGTAAAAATGCTTCTTACCTCTTATTTATGGGTATTATCTTTTTACTTTTTACTTTTTACTTTTTACTTATTAAAGAAGTCCTATGTTTATTGTTCAAAGGAGAATGATATGACAAAAGAATCAGATTTTCTGGCGGAATTATGCGATTTTTCTATTATATCCGCGTAGTTCTTACTACGGACAATTTCAGCCAGAGTATGTAGTTTTTAATGCCAATCTCCAAGAATTTTCGCAGCGAGTAAGTTATATTTGCGATTTGCAAACAGGTGGTAAAATTTCTCCAGAAGAAGCTTACAAACAAATTCATGTACTCTGGAAACAATTAAAACGAGCTAAAAAAGAATTACATATTAAGTAGACGCGATCGCTTTGAGGAAGATTTATGGCGATACTCAAACTAGAAAATGGCACTGAATACCAGAATTTACCAGAAATTACCAGAGAATTGGCAGCTTTGAATATTCAACTCAATTATTGGGATATAGGAAGCGATCGCCAATTACATCAATTATTAGCCCAAGATAGCCTCAACGAAGCCGAGAAAGAACAAGTACTGCAAGCATTAGATGGCTATTTTCAGCAATTGCAACAAACAGCCGGCTATCAATCGCGAGATTTGATTGTACTACATCCCGGAATTGCCAACTTAGATGAGTTACTAGTTAAATTTGCATCAATTCACACCCACGCTGATGATGAAGTGCGCTACATCATCGATGGCGAAGCAGTTTTTGGCTTTGTCCGTCCTGATGGTAGCCAAGTAGAATTAACAGTGCAACCACAAGAATATATCAACGTCCCCGCCAATACCGAACATTGGTTTCATCTGACGCCAGCCAAGCGAGTCAAAGCCGTGCGTTATTTTATTAGCACGGAAGGCTGGGTTCCTGAGTATACAGCCAAAGAAATTCGCATTCCCCAAGCTGTAGGCTGAAATAAGAAAAACAATCGAGACTGGGAGGATAAAAATTGAGGCGAATTGTCTTTTGCGACTTTGACGGGACGATTACAACCGAAGAAACCTTTGTTGCAGTTTTAAAAAAGTTTGCACCAGAACTATCAGCAAAATTACTGCCCCAAATGTATGCCAGAGAACTGACACTGCGACAGGGAGTCAGACAAATTCTCGAATCAATTCCCGCTTCACGCTACAACGAAATTTTGGAATTTACCCAAACCCAACCAATTCGCCCCGGATTTGTCCAATTACTCGATTTTCTGGAATTTCAGGGAGTACCGTTAGTGGTAATTTCTGGTGGGTTGCGAGGAATGGTAGAAACTGTTCTCGATAGATTAGTGGAACGAGTTCATGGGATCTATGCGGTGGATGTAGATACTAATGGTTCCCACTTAAAAGTTATTTCCCCCTATGAGGGAGGTACAGAACTAGTTGCCAAAGTCGAAATCATGTCTAAATACCCAGCTTATCAAAAGATTGCGATCGGTGATTCCTTAACCGATTTAAATATGGGATTGCAAGCTTCTGTGATCTTCGCACGCGATCGCCTAGCCGAATATTTAGATGAGCAAAAAAAACCCTACATTCCTTGGGATAATTTCTCGCAAATTCGCGAACATCTAGTGAAAATGTGGAAATGACAACCCCCAACCGCACAGATCCGCGCTTGGAACTCATCAACACCGCCCGCAGCTTTTATCAAAAAGGTTGGATGGTAGGAACAGCCGGAAATCTTTCCATCCGCCTAGCCGATGGTAGCTTTTGGATTACAGCTAGCGGTCGTTCTAAAGGCGAATTATTACTGAGTGACTTTGTTTGCATTGATGCCAGTGGCAAAGTCCAAGCATCATCAATTGATGTCAAACCTTCCGCCGAAACTGCGATTCATCAAATACTTTATACCCTCTTCCCAGAAGCACAAGCTTGTTACCATATACACTCAGTTGAGTCTAATTTAGTTACCAACTTTACCCCAGAAGATGACCTTCCCTTACCACCTTTAGAAATGCTCAAAGGCTTAGGAGTTTACGCAGATAATCCCAGTTGTGTAATCCCCATCTTCGCCAATCATTTGCAAGTTTCCCGCATCGCAGCAGAAATTCAACAGCGCTTTACCAATACCTCAGCACAAATCCCTGCCCTCCTCATCCGCAATCATGGTGTCACAGTTTGGGCATCTTCCCCCACAGCAGCCCGTAATTATATCGAAATCATAGAATACATATTCCGCTACATGGTTGGTGCTCGCAGTCTGGGAATTTAGCAGGAAAGGAAAGGCTGTGATTTAGGGAGCATCCCAAATGTGCAAAAACGCCCTCACCCTATAAGGGTGGGGCTAGAAATACCAAGCCTGCCTTCGCAGGCTAAAAGTTTGATAGCCTGCGAAGGCAGGCTTTGTTGGTATAGCAATACCCTTCTAGGGTATTGCGTCAAAATTGGGATACTCCCGTGATTTATACCGCCTTTCCCTCTTCATATCACTACTTTTTCTCAACTCTATTCCACTCAACCTGAGTAGATTCAACGCTAGAAGTGGGAATAATCACATCTTTTCGCTTGGGTACTTGAACTCTCGTCCCAGGTCGTACCACATTACCATTAACGATGCTGTTTCCTCCCACGGTTGTGCCTTTGGTGGTGTAACCTGTTGCCAAAGCAGGTAAGATACTATTCCCTTTTTTGGCAATTTCGTTCACAACCATTAACTCCGCAGGAGAAGCTTCTCGTGGTGTTCCTACAAAAGGCTGCGACAAGTCACTATCTACCACGCCAATCAAACGATTTTGGTAAGTGAAAGCATATCCAATTTGCTGTAAAGAAGAAAGAGCCATTCCTTTTTCCTGAGCAATCCTTTTCGCTTCTTCCTCTAAGTTGAAAGTCTTGTCTCGTTCTTCAGCTTGTAGAAGATTACGAATCTCTTCAAAAGCTTGTTTAGGTTCCCGGTCAGCTGCAATTTTTTGGGCTTGTTCCAAGGCTTGAGGAGATATAGGCTTACGGACAAAGAGGATCTTGTCGGAGACACCTTCTACTTCCACAGCATCAACTACCAGCTTTTCAACAACCTGCGCTTTCTTTCCTGTCCAACGTTCAGATTGGAGGCGATATCTTTCTGGATTAGCATTGGGAGGAGTTAACCCAGCCTTTCTAACCTCAGCGGCAGATGGATTAGCGCCAATGAGGGTAACAAGGTATTGAGTCACTTTAACCACGTTAGAAGAGGCGCTAATCCGTTTGATTTCACAAGGATTTCCCAGGAAGTCTAAATTCCAGACCCCTCTTAGACCCCATTCCGAGTCTTGGTTAGAGCCAACAGTATAGTCTCCAACTACACTGACATTAGAAGCACAAGATACAGCCAGCGCCATTCCTCCAGAAATTCTTGCTGCTTGTCCTTGTGAAGTCTTTGCCAGGGAGTACAAGCGTTGAGCAGCTTCTGCTTGAGCAAATACAGAGACTTTTTCGCCAACTGGACGTTGAACTCCTCCGATAATTCCTACGTTTCCAAAAGCAGTCTGAGAAACTTCATCTCCGCCGGTGTTACCAAAACCAACGACGTTACTATAAACCCCGATATAGCTGTTGTGGCGAACAGACTTTCCAGGCGCATTAAATACAACTCCAGTAGTCACACCTCCTACTCCAATTGCTTTAGATGGTGCTACAGGATTGTATGTAGCTTGTCCAAAGAGGAAGGTATTTTTAGATAAGCGATAGCTCACAGTACCTTCAACTCCCGCACTTGCGAAGGTACCACCTCCAGCAAACACGGAACCAGAAACATTTGTATGTCCTACTTTTACCCTTCTGATTCCAGTAAGTTGTATGGAAATAGGAACTAGATTTCCAACGTTTTTACCTTTAGTTTCTACTGGCGTTTCTGGATTGGGTTGAGGGTTTGGTTGGGGATTACCTTGAGGATTATTGGGATTGGGTTGTGCATTTGGATTGGGGTTCGGATTAGACTCAGGATTGGGATTGGGTTTTGGATTAGATTCCAGATTGGGATTGGGGTTCGGATTAGACTCAGGATTGGGATTAGGTTTTGGATTGGACTCAGGATTGGGGTTAGGTTTCGGATTGGACTCAGGATTGGGGTTAGGTTTCGGATTGGACTCAGGATTGGGGTTAGGTTTCGGATTGGACTCAGGATTGGGGTTAGGTTTCGGATTGGATTCCGGATTGGGATTAGGTTTTGGATTGGGGTTAGGTTTTGGATGAGATTCCGGATTGGGATTGGGTTGGGGTTTTGGATTGGGGTTAGGTTTTGGATGAGATTCCGGATTGGGATTGGGTTGGGGTTTTGGTTGGGGATTGTGTTGGGGATTATGTTGGGGATTATGTTGTGGTTTTGGCTGGGGATGTGCGAATGCAGATTGCGTCACCAAAATTAACAACAGATTAGATAATGCAACAGAAGCTTTATGAATCATCAGATTCTCTCCTCACTTGTGTAGATTTAAAACTCTCTGTTTTCATGGTTTGAGTTAGCAGATATCAGAAACAACCACCCAAACTAGCTCATAATGACAAATGCCAAAAAGGCTATGAAAATCACTTGATTGGGAGCAAATGATGGGTAAATTGTCTCTTGCAAGCCGTAATATATGCATTGACTACCTATTCCAAAATTACAAAATTTGAAAATTCTATTTTTTGTCTAGAAAATAGGATAAAATATGCCCAAATTATGATTGGCAACTTAATCGAAGATGCAAAAGCAACCTTTACAAAAGCTGCAAAGGTTTTACTATAAATTTCTCAACCAGCCTATGTACTTAGTTAATAAAAAACATGAAGGATTTCAACTCTGAATTTTTATGAGATACCGTCTCAAAGTTGATAAAATTACTCAAACTACAAACTAATCTTGTAGTTAGCTCTAGCACTACGATAATATTTTGAGAAAATTAAACACCTTATTTCATCAAAAAGGTGTTTTCAGCTATTTACTGGCGTCAAAAAATCAAAATAAGGACTGATTGCAGATTATGACTATCCTTGGTAATTTCAAGTATTTTATATAATAACAATCAATGCCACTATTTTGAATCTCTCAATTCGACTAATTGTCAAAATTACCTCACAATATGTAGACTTATTTACCCTGATTTCTTTTTTGGAGACTCGAAAACATCAGATAACTTTTGTACCTGATGACATAGTTCAATAGCCTGTTTTACAAGCTGCTATAAAAGCCTGTATTTCAGACTGCTTGAAAATATTTATTAATTTCCAAAAAATAGGCTGGAAACCTTACAAAATAAGATTTTGAGCGAATAATATCGATGGCAACTATTTACTGAGAAAATTAACGCTCAAATACTTACCCTATATACATCTGAGAGTTTTAATCTTGCTTTTATCCGTTCACAGCAATCGGAACTAACTAAAAACTGTGAATCTCTTGAACTTTGGCTGATGCACTCAAAAACAAAATTCATATTTGTTAGTGGAAATGCTTATAGATATTCTTTTACCATATACTTATCTGGTTTTTATATAAGTTACACACATATTCATCTGGCATATATAGGGTTGACATAATATTCTATATGTGTATTTGGCTCGCTATGAAAAGATTGCTTATTCAGGAAACCTTCATTTATGGCTGAAAGTTGTGGCAACTGCAAGCATTTTCAGCTTGACAACTCAAGTCAGGGTATGAAGTCATGCTAAATTATTTAAAATATATTTAGTTTGGTTTAATAGAAAATAGATTATTCAATAACAGTATTTTTTTGTTTAAAAATCTATTAAAAGGTGTTGCTGAAAAATAAGCGATCGCATTTAACATGCTATTTATTTGTGAAGCTGCACAAAACTAGATTTTTATTTAACGCAAAGGTACGCTAAGGTTAACGCAAAGGTACGCAGAGTTTTTTTCAGTTCTATATCTTCCAAGATAATTATGTGTATCTTCATATAGGACTAGTATTTGATTTCTGAAATTATTTGCGTAGGGAGGGAACAGGGAACAGAGAACAGGGAAGAAGGAATCAAAGTATACTGAGTTTTTTTCAAAAATAAAATATGAATCCTATATTAAATTGGTATTAGTTGAAATAAAATCTTTCTATTAACTGTTGCAACAATTAAAAAATGACAAACCAAACCATTCGCGTTGTAGCCCGTGTTGTGGCTTTACCCGATAAAATAGAAGCACTCAAAGCAGTTTTGTTGGAATTAATTGAACCAACCCGACAGGAAACAGGTGCTATCACCTATGAACTTTTACAAAATCAGCACGATCCCACAGATTTTACTTTTGTTGAAGAATGGACTTCTAACGAGGCATTAAATAATCATTTAGATTCACCCCATCTCCAAGAAGCAGCAGCCAAATTAGAAGGTTTAGTAGCTAATGCACCAGATATTCGCCGTTATTATCTTGTGGCTTAAGTAAATCGGCGCGATTAAATATAACTTGTCATTGGTCATTTTCTAGAGACGCGATTAATCGCGTCTGTACAAGTTTCAGTTGTCTTCCTTATCTTCCTTGTCTCTCACCCTCCTTCGCTAAATTCTCCGGTAATTAATAGCCAAATTCGAGAAGGGAAGTAGCCTTGTACGGGATTTTTCTGAATTGATTTTGCTAGAATTGCGCCCAATAAACCACGACGTACTTCTGAATCTGTGACGCCGGAAATGCTTCGTGCTCTAGAAAAATTAATAATGGCTGTATCGTAATCATCCCGATTAGCAGCAGCTTGAATTGCAATTCGCATCAATCGGGCATATTCTGCACCATAGCTGGGGTTAATCCACAAGCCATTGGGAATGCAATCTCCGGAGAAGACATTACCTGCTTTACCTGTGATTTGGCTGACGCATTTTGTCTTATCTTGAGCAGCGACATCTGGTAGATTTATTACTGTGAAAGTGGTAATAGTCGCTGCTCCTACTATTACTAAACCCTGATTAAGATAGTCATTTGTCATTTGTCATTTGTCATTGGTAAGCATTTCTAGTTTATTTACCATTTATTTATTGATTTTTGTTTATTTACACCTACTTACAACAATTCATATCATATTTGTGATGTGTTCATATATTTTTAGAGGGCACGGCAATGCCATGCCCCTACTGATTTGTAATAAGTGGGAATAGGGTATAAAGAAAAACCAATGCCCAATTCCCTATGCCCAATGCCCGAAGCGGCGGGGCGACTAATCCCAAATATCCATGAGAAAATAAAGCTTCCCGCCGCTTTCAATTAACTGCGTTTTTGCGCTGTCGGTTGAGAACCTGCAGTTACAATGACTACATTCTCTGGTTTAATTAACTCCTGAATGACTTTTTGCACATCTGCCATAGTTACAGACTCAATTTGGCGGGGAAATTCTTGGATTTCTTGAGGTGAAAGTCCGTAGACATCATTATCCAAAATAATGCTGGCGACAGCACTAGGATTAGCTAAATCTACGGGGTAGCTGTTGCTAATTGAGCGTTTGGCGGTGTTCAATTCTGCTTGAGTTATGCCTTGTTCCCGCAGCTGTTTGAGTAAGGCTAGGGTACTAGCGATCGCTTTTTCTGCATCTTGGGGATCTGTCTGCATTTGAATCAAGAAGGGGCCGGGGTTAACTCCTGCAGCAAAGCCGCTGTAAATACCATAAGTTAAACCTTGGCGATCGCGTACTTCTGTACCTAAACGACTAGATAAGGTATCGCCACCCAAAATTTGATTCAGGACTAAAGCTGCATAGTAACGCGGATCTTTGCGGGAGATGCCATTATAACCAAGGTAAGTGACAGCTTCGGCTTTACCAGGAATTACTTTATTCAAGCGTGTCAAAGTTGCGGGTAACTCTACAGGTGGTAAATTCAGTTGCGGTGATTTACCTTGGGCTTGCCATTTACCGAAACTTTGATTCAGCAAGGCTTTGACCTTTGCTGGCTCAAAATCGCCTACTAAAGCGATCGTTGTTGTATCTGGGCGGTAATGTTCCCGATAGAAGCGCAGCACATCATCGCGAGTAATATTGTTTAAGCTTTCGATGGTAGCAAAGCTATGGAACGGATGATTTTCTGGGTAAATTACTTGTTGAAAGGCTCTTCTTCCTAAAGATTGGGGATCGTCAAGTTGGACTTTTAAGCTAGTTAACACCCGTTGACGAGTCAATTCTAACTGGTCGGCGGGGAAGGTAGCATTTTGTGTCACATCTGCTAAAGTTTGAATTAATATTGGCAGATCTGCTGATAGTCCTTGAGCGCCAATATTGACGCCTTCGCGACTAGCGGAAAATTCCAGACTTGCGCCTCTATCTTCTAAAGTTTCCGCCAAAGTCAAAGCATCTTGAGTTTTCGTCCCATTCATTAAGTTGTTAGCTGTAAGATTTGCTAACCCAGCTTTTTGATTACCATCAAACACAGTCCCCGCGTCAATTTGTCCGCTTAAATTAATTGTCGGTACACTGCGATCGCGTAACAGCAAGACTCGTAAACCATTAGCTAAAGTAAACTGTTCTGGTAGCGCTTGTTGGCTATTGCTAGTACTAGAAGTAGCAGGAGGTAAATATTTAGCTAATTCGGCTGGATCTACAGGTTGACCAGGGCTAAAATTTTCACTAGTGCGGCTAGAACCACCGCTAGCATCCGCTTGTTCGCCATTTGCTTGGCTTGGTTCAAAGAAGCCGATGGTTTGTTTGGCTGGATTGAGGTAAGTTTTTGCAACTCGCTGTACATCTTGAGGGGTAACTTTAGCGATCGCAGCTAAATATTTTTCGACAAAATGATAATCTTCCGCGATCGTTTGGTTATACCCTAATTGGTTGGCTTGACTGGTGATATCCTGGTTACCCAAAATAAATGAAGCTTGGAGTTGGGTTTTAGCGCGGTTTAATTCCTCTGTCGTTACTGGCTGTTGTTGCAGTTTCACCAAAGATTGTTGCATTACTTGGGCAATTTTGCCTAATTCTTGACCTGGAGCTGCTGTAGCATTCAGTTCATACCAACCCGGCTCTATTAATTCTGCGGCGCTACCACTTACAGCGCTAGCCAGTCCAGATTCTACCAAATCCTGATAAAGGCGAGAACTACGTCCACCAGTTAAAATCATATCCATGACATCAATTGCGGGAACATCAGGATGTTTTAAATCTGGTAGCGGATAAACAGCTTGCAGTAATGCTGCACTTCCTGCTTCTTTCAAGACAATTGGCGTTTTTTGTGCGGGGACAGCACTCACGGCTTTCTTAGGTTCCTGTATTCCTAAGTTTTTGTTGGCTCTTGGCGTTACTTTACCAAAAGTTTCTTTAACAGCCTTGATTGTTGGTTCTGTGGTAAAATCCCCTGTAATTACCAATGTGGCATTTTCTGGGCTGTAGTACCTTTGGTAATAATTACGTACCTGGTCTACCGTGAATTTCTCCACATCAGCTTTTGTTCCGCCGACAGGTAAACCATAAGCACGGTTAGGAAAAGCCGCTTGCATCACTGCTCGGTTTAAACGATAGCTCGGTGAGTTTTCATACCCTTGTAACTCGGATATAACTACCCGTTTTTCACTAGTTAGTTGCTCAGTGCCAATCAAGGAATTTTTCATGCGATCGGCTTCTAAGGTCAGTAATGCTTCTAGTTTATCTCGGCGCACTGTGCCAAAGTATACAGTTTCATCATAGCTAGTAAAAGCATTAAATTGACTGCCTAAAGCACTAAATAACCGCCCAAACTGCACCGGACGCTCTTGTGTACCCTTAAACATTAAATGTTCTAATTGGTGAGAAATGCCACTTTCTCCCTTACCTTCATTACGAGAGCCTACTTTATACCATACCTGCACGCTAACTACAGGCGCTGTATGTATTTCTTTCGTTAGTACAGTTAAGCCATTGTCTAACACCGTCTTTTTCACGCCTTGGGACAGGGAGAGAGTAGATACAGGTGCTACTGCTGGAGGTGTTGCAGCATTGGTGAGATGACCAGAAACCGGCACAGTACTAAGCAGTAGACTGAGTAATAACCCTATTAGCATGTATGAGCGTAGCTTCATAAACATCAAAAATGGAAATTCTCAATTTAACTGAGAATAAAAATAAATGGTAGCAATTTGAAGCTTGGGAGAGGGAAGGGGGTAAGCCGATAATTAGTATTATTCTTTTTTGACTGCTTACTTAAGTAAATACACTGCCAATGCAGATATTGTTCCTTAACAACACATCATCGCGGGCACTGTGAGAAAATAATTTTGTTGTCCTATCAGGAATGCGATCGCCTAAGAATTATGATTTCTACCATCAAGCGCCGCTACACGTTGGATGAATATCGCGCCATCGAAGAAAAATTGTAGAACTAAAAGGGCAAATAGCTTTCTGATTTCAGTAGTTAATCAGTGATACTACTTTTTCTGCTTGTATCAAAAGCTATTGTAATTTTGCAAAAATTCTCTCATGCCGATCAATAGGGAAATTTTTTAAGGTAAAGAAGATTAAGCGTACTTTAACTGGCTAAATAGTTTCCTTAAGGTAATTTCCTATGCCCATCATTTTTCCTTTTGTCATTCAGGCCGTTTTACCTGCTTTAAGTACTATTTTTGCTCTTTTAGTACCTGTATTGGCTGCTGTTATCAATTTCACATTGACTCGTATCCCTAAAATTCCTTCCTATATTCGCCTTATAAAAATTTTGTATTGTGATATAAATTCATCTGCCAAAGAGCGCAAAATCATTACCGGAGGACTCTTAGTAATTGGTAGTATTTTGACGTTTATGGCTTATTCTTTGATACCTTGGACTGGAGTTCCTTTAATTGGTGCTGTTACTAGTCCCATTGCAGCTGCTATTGCGCTTGTTGTTGCCCTAGTGGTTTTAGACACTATTTTTGAGATTAACAAAGGTTATTATCTTGAACGGCTCAAAAAAGAAAATTTTGCTGGACTAGATGAAATAGAAGCTGATATCAGAAATTTAAAAAGAATTTTTGGTAGTTCGTGGCAGAAAGTTGTCACTACCATTAATGATGCTAGCCATAAAATATATGAAGAAGGTAGTAAAAGCGGCATTTCTTTTAGCGATCAAGGTTATCAAAACTATCTTGACCATGAATTAGAAGGATTGAATGTATATGTTGCTAAAAGCTCAATTGAAAATTATCAAAATCTAAATGCAGATTTATTAAAGCAAAATAACAGCGATAGTTGGTTAAAAGATGCACTGTCTTTTAGTACAAGTGCATCTGTAGGGACATTGGCTGGTGTTGGAACTTCAGCCGTTGCCTCATCATTATTTGTGCCAGCTAGTATTTGGACAACTGTTCAAGGCTTTTTTGGAATATCTACAGGTATAGTTGTTAGTGCATCAACATACTCATTGCTAACGCTCGCTGCTCCTGTTGGATTGGGAGTATTGGCAACTGTGGGAATTTATAGCGGTTTGATGAATTGGAGCAATAAAGAAGAAGCCGCCAAAATGAGTAAATTTTTGTCAGAAATTATTATTGCTGCTTTACCTATGGCTTGGATAGATGGTGAATTAGCTCAACAGGAGGAAGATGCCATAGATGGGTTGATAACTACCTCAGGAATCAGGCAGCAAGAACAATCTCTGGTTTGGAAAGCTATAAAAGAACGCAAAACTTTTGACCAAATTATCCAAACAAGTATTCTTTTCGACAATGAACATAGGGAAAAAACTTGTAGCCAAAGCAATAACGAGCGGCTGAAACATCGCCTAATGTTGTGTGCTGCTTGGGAAATTGCTATTTCTGATGGAAAAATTGAGGTATCAGAATTGCAACTTCATAACCGCATGGCAGATAAGCTGGGTATTTCGCGTGAAGAAGTCCAAGAAATTCGTCGGGTTATCAATCTTAAACACAAAGGTGAGCTTTTACAAGTAACAGAAGTATTACAGCCAACCGGTTCTAAGACCAAGTTATTAAGAGGTGTTCGCGAACAATATCGCCTACGACCAGCGCCTGATGATCTTTAGTCATACTATGCAGTCTAATTCCCTATCTTTATTACCTTAATTCATTAGCAAAATTAAGCACAGCCATCCCTTAAGTAAATGGCGATCGCCCAAGTTCACTGGCATCTTGTTTACAGGAGTTGCTTGGTATGATGACCAACTGAAACCTCACTCTAAACTTGCAAAGCGTGAAGTGAGACGTTGGATTAGTCGAGTTGGTCATCAAGGTATGTTTGTGCTGTTAAAACGGATGAAATAAGGTGAGAGTGTTGATGATGCTTACAAGTCAATGTACGAGCAAATCAAGCAGTAACAGCTTCTAAAATTGCTCCCTGCATTCTCCCCAAAGCATCAATTAAGCTTTGCAATTGTAAATCGGCTTTCATCACAGCTAAACCCCGCACTGTCACCTTCCCAGGTGAGTAGACAAACCGGGTTTTGAGATGATCTGGTAAGTTCGCCGCCAGTAAATTCCAAGCAGGTTCTTCCATTGGCGTTTCTAAAATTACGTGCTGTTTGTTTTCTGGTTTAATGCGGCTAAATCCTAATTTCTTGGCTAGCTGCTTCAGTTCCATAACGCGCAATAATTGACTGGCTGGAACTGGAATTGCACCATAGCGATCGCTCCATTCTCCCGCAATTTGTGTTAATTCTTCTTTCGATTTAGCCGCCGCTACTGCACGATATGCACTCATCTTCTGATCGACATCGGTAATATAATCGGCGGGAATAAATGCTGTCAGGTTGAGGTCAATTTGTGTATCGTCAACTTGGGGAATTTCCTGTCCGCGAATTTCGCGAATCGATTCTTCTAGCATTTGCATATATAAATCAAAGCCGATCGCATCCATTTGACCGGATTGTTCTGCACCTAGCAAGTTACCTACACCCCGAATTTCCATGTCGCGCATGGCTAATTGATACCCAGATCCCAATTGGGTAAATTCCTGAATCGCTCGTAATCTCTGCCTTGCCGCTTCCGATAATGTGCGTTGTTGGGGGTAAAATAACCAAGCGTGAGCTTGAATTCCTGCCCGTCCTACCCGACCGCGTAATTGGTATAATTGCGATAACCCAAAGCGGTGGGCATCTTCAATTAAGATGGTGTTAACTCTGGGAATATCTAAGCCAGATTCAATAATTGTCGTACAAACTAAAATATCTGCATCACCATTGTTAAAGGTGAGCATGGTTGATTCTAGCTGTCCTTCGTCCATTTGACCGTGAGCTACAGCAAATCTGGCTGAGGGTATGATCTCTCGCAATTTTGTGGTTGTCTCTTCAATTCCTTCTACTCTGGGAACTACGTAAAATACCTGACCACCTCTGTCTAATTCTTGACGAATAGCTGTGCGGATGGTTTCATAATTCATCTGGGCGAGGTGCGTTTTAATCGGTCGTCGGGATGGGGGTGGTGTGGTAATTAAGCTCATTTCCCGAATCCCCGACAAAGACATGTATAAGGTACGGGGAATGGGTGTAGCAGAAAGTGTCAGCACATCTACCTGGGTTTTCAGGCTTTTAATTTTCTCTTTTTGGTTGACGCCAAAGCGTTGTTCTTCGTCAACTACCAACAATCCCAAATCGCGGAAGGTGATACCTTTACCTAAAAGTTGATGGGTACCCACGACTACATCTAATTCCCCCGTTGATAACCGCTTTTGAATTTCTCGCCGTTCTTCAGCAGTGCGGAAGCGGTTGAGTAAACCGACATTAACCGGATAAGGTGCAAAGCGTTCTTTAAGGGTGTGGTAATGTTGCTGGGTAAGGATGGTGGTAGGTGCAAGTAAGGCGACTTGTTTACCTGCGGTGACAGCTTTGAAAATGGCGCGAATGGCGACTTCTGTTTTCCCGAAACCGACATCACCACAAACTAAGCGATCCATTGGGCGATCGCTTTCCATATCTCTTTTCACATCTTGGGTAGCTTTAAGCTGGTCTGTGGTAGGTTGATAAGGGAAAGAATCTTCCATTTCCTCTTGCCAAGGCATATCTTGAGGATAATTAAAGCCTTGTTGTTGCGATCGCGCTGCGTATAATTTCAGCAAGTCTACCGCTAATTTCTTAATCGCTTTGCGGACTTTATTCTTGGTATTCTCCCAAGCTTTACCCGTCATTTTATGCAGTTCTGGCGCTTTATCGGCGGTAGTCCTAAACCGCGATAAAGAACCAACTTGATCGGCGGCGACTCTCAGCAAACCGTCAGCATATTGCACGACAATATAATCGCGGGTTTCATCGTTAATAGTCAGACTTTCTAACTTGACGAATTTCCCGATTCCGTGACTTCTGTGAACTACATAATCTCCCTGACGCAGCTTATTTGGATCTACTTGCTTGGAAGCAGCTTGACGACGCTTGCGGATATAGCTGGGAGTCGCTAAAGAATGCTGTCCGTAAAATTCCCTATCTGTAACTACTACCAAGCGGAATGTCGGGAGAATAAAACCTTCTAATTCCGCCAACCCAGAATATTTCAGCGCTACAGGGATGTGGTTAATTTGTAGCTTTTCAATCGCTAGGTAATCGCGGGGATTGGGGATAAACTGCGCCGGACAGTCATGTTCTTGGAGTAGGGAAACAGAACGGGAAGGTTGCGCCGAAATTAACCAAGTCGAGAAATTGCGATCGCGTTCTTGGCGTAATGTGTCAGCTAATTTCGCAAATTGATGTGGTGTAACGGGAACCGGTCTACTAGCGAGATTAATTCCGGTATTTTCTTCTGCTAGTTCCGACAAATATATTTGTTTAAACTTCGCCGCAACAGCTAAACAATCATCAAAAGACCGATGGATTTTTGGTAATTGTAAAGCACCAAGCCCAATTTCCCCAGTTCCTAAAGACCATTGTTCCTCAGCATTTTCTACCCAGCGATCGCTATGGGCGTGACATTGTTCTGGTTCATCAATGGCAACTAAAGTATTTTCGCTCAAATAGTCTAAAAGTGAAGCAGGTTGCGCAAAAGCTAACCCCAAAAAGCGACGACTACCTTCAAGTTTATCGGTGTCAAATTCCGACTCCGCACTCAGTACTGTTACTTCAGGAATATTCTTCAATTCAGCGCTGACAATCGCCGCAAAACTAGTCGGAGTGAGAATAATTTGGTTAACTTTATCTAGCGCCGAACGTTGGGTTGCGGGGTCAAATTCCCGAATTTGCTCAATTTCATCGCCAAACCATTCCAAGCGCACAGGTAACTCTGACGCTACAGGAAAAATATCAACAATATCCCCCCGACGACTCCATTGTCCTTCTGTTTCTACTAAGGGGACTCGTTCATAACCCAAAGTAGTAATTTTCGTACTGAAGGTATTTAAATCAAATTCCATCCCCTTCTTTAACGTCAAGCAAAAAGGAATGAAAGCCTCAGGCGGTGGTAAATGGGGTTGTAATGCCCCTGTAGTCGCCACAATGGCAATTTTTGACTGTTGACCGTTGACTGTTGACTGTTGACCGTTGACTGTTGACTGTTGACCGTTGACCGTTGACTGTTGACTATTAGACTCTTGAATTTTGACCAAATCAGCCAAAACCTGCATTTGACCCCAAGTCATTTCCGTTTCTGGATCAAAGGGTTCATAAGGCGACGCTTCCGAAGTCGGGTAGAAATAGACATTCTTCCAACCCATCGCTTCTAATTGTGCATAGGCGCGTCCGGCTTCCTCCAAAGTGGCACAAACCACAAATAAATTATTTTCCGAACTTTGCGCCAGTGCAGAAGCGACCAAACCCTTAGGAAGGCGAGGAATACCATTTAACCGTAAATCTTGTTGACGATTAAGTTTAGAAAGTAGTTCAGTAGTTAAAGGCGATCGCGCTAAAGCACGCACAATAGAAGAAAATGCCATAAATTTTAATGTAAATGCAAGTCGTTGTGAGGAAGCTGATGTCACTTATTTTAAATACTGTTAACAGCCCCCTGAACTTTTGGATCAAAGAATTTGACAAGGGAGGACGGTTGACTGTTGACTGTTGACTGTTGACTGTTGACTGTTGACCAATGACTATTGACTATTAACCCATGCCCTATGCCCAATGCCCCATGCCCATTACTTAGGACTTTATGTACAATTAAAGCGTTTATAGATGCACCTTTAATACTAGATACTAGGAATTAAGCTAAGTTCGCTCTTGATAGCGGCAAATATAAAGATGTCCTCCATGACTTTTGAAATTTTAATCATTTTGGTATTAATTATTGCCAATGGGGTGTTTTCTATGTCCGAGATGGCGATTGTCTCGGCACGGAAGGTAAGATTACAACAAATGGCTAATCAAGGAGACCTGAAAGCCAGAGAAGCGTTAAAGCTGGCTGAATCTCCGAATCAACTTTTTTCTACTATACAAATTGGTATTACCCTGATTGGAATTCTGACTGGTGCTTTTGGTGGCGCGACAATTGCTGAGAAATTAGCGGTTTATGTAAGGTCAGTACCGTTTTTAGCACCTTATAGTCAACCATTCTCCTTTGGGCTAGTGGTTTTAATCATCACCTATTTGTCCCTGATTGTAGGCGAATTAGTCCCCAAGCGATTGGCTTTAAACAACCCGGAAGGGATTGCAGCTTTTGTGGCGATTCCTATGCAAGCTGTAGCAGCGATCGCATCTCCCGCAGTTTTTCTTTTAAGTGCTTCTACGGAAATGGTTTTGCGTGTGTTAGGAATTAGACCGTCAACAGAACCGCAAGTTACGGAAGAAGAAATCAAAATTTTAATTGAGCAAGGCACAGAAGCGGGAACCTTTGAGGAAGCCGAACAGGATATGGTAGAGCGAGTTTTTCGCTTAGGCGATCGCCCTGTCAGCGCTTTTATGACACCCCGTCCGGATATTGTCTGGCTCGATTTGGAAGACAGCGCCGAAGAAAACCGCCAAAAAATGGTGGACAGCGCCTATTCCCGCTACCCAGTCTGTCAAGAAGGACTGGATAACGTCTTAGGTGTGATTCCCGTGACAGATTTATTAGCCAGAAGTTTTAGAGGTGAATCTTTAGATTTAACTGTAGGCTTGCGACAACCAGTATTTGTCCCCGAAAGTACCCGTGGCTTAAAAGTTTTAGAGTTATTTAAGCAAACTGTAACGCACATGGCGCTGGTAGTTGATGAATATGGAGTCATTCAAGGACTAGTTACCCTCAATGATATTATGAGCGAAATTGTGGGTGATGTGCCAGCCGACCCAGGACAAGACCAACCCCAAGCCGTACAGAGAGAAGATGGTTCTTGGCTATTAGATGGCATGTTACCTGTAGAAGAATTTTTAGAAATCTTTGACATGGAAGAATGGGAATCTGAAGAACACGGTAGCTATCAAACCTTAGGCGGCTTTGTCATCACACACTTAGGACGCATCCCCGCCGCCGCCGATCATTTTGAATGGGAAGGAATGCGCATCGAAGTCATGGATATGGACGGTAATCGAGTCGATAAAGTATTGGTAATTCCCAAACCCAATAAATCGGCAGGGTAGGGGATTGGGCATTGGGCATTGGGCAAAAATCAAATAGAATTCTTAATTTTGAATTTTGAATTTTGAATTTTGAATTGTTTGTCCCCCTGCTCCCTGCTCCCTGCCCCCCTGCCTCATCCCCCTAACTCTGAGACAACCGCTTCACCTCTTCCCCCAGCAAAAGCTGATGTGCTTGCGTCAGTATTTGGGGGATTTTATTTGCATGGGGACTAGCAGCTAAACATGTGCTTAAGTCTAATTCCCAAATGCGATCGCTTTTATTACCAGGAAACCAGTGACTAGCATTACCTAAAAGGTTGTAGCGCATTTTGGCGTAGTCTATCATGTCGTAGGCGATCGCTAAATTCCACAGCCACAAAATCACTGGAATATTCACTTCCCCTGGTGTTTGTTCCCAACTGGGTAAATTCACTCGCCAGGTTTTCGCCCAGTCTTCTCCTAAAGTAGCGATCGCTTCTTGTTCTAACCTAGCCAAAATTGGCGGTAAAATTTCATCTGCCCGATCTAGCAAATCCAAAGTTTTGATATGTTCGTCAAAATCTTGGGGATTTGCTGCGCCTATACTCAAAGTATGCACTTGGGGATGACTCAGGCAAAATAAATTGTTAAATACCATTGGGCTTAAAGGCGCACACAAATTCACTAATTTTTCTGGTGCTTCATACAGCATTCCGCCTTTATTCGATGGACTAATAATAAACACGCCCATATCATGCTGTGTAGCGGCGGTAATTGCTGGCCAGTTCCATTGATTAATGTAATACCAATGCAGGTTAACATAATCAAACAAATTGGTATTAATAGCTTGCACGATTGTATCTGTAGATCCGTGGGTAGAAAAGCCAATAAATCTCACTTTCCCTTCAGCTTGTAACTGTTGTGCCACTTCTACACAACCACCAGGACGGATACTGTAATCTAAACTCTCGTCATGATTAACGCCATGTAGCCCTAGTAAATCTACGTAATCTAACTGGAGATAATTAAGCGATCGCTCAAATGTCTCGCGAAATTCTTGCGGATCTGCAACCGGGCTAACTTTAGTTTGCACAATCAACTTTTCCCGGGGGAATTTCGGTAATATTTGCCCTAATTGCATTTCTGAAGTGCCATAACCACGCGCCGTCTCAATGTGATTAATACCTAATTCAATCGCCCGCCGAATAGTTGCTTCTAAATTCTCCTGATTATCTTGGAGAATCTCATCAGGGGAAACATCCTGCCATTTGAACTGATATCTCATCCCGCCACAGGAAAACACTGGCATTTGTAATTCTGTGCGTCCAAATCTTCTGTATAGCATTAATAGACTTTAAATTAGTTCTGAAGTTAAAATCTCAATTTTTAAATTTAGCGCATCAACCAGAACTAACAGTTCACAATGCCATGATTCTTGATTCCCTAGTACAGTATGAGAAATTCAATTAGGTAGCAATTAATACCAATTAGAAAAAAGAATGCGACAGATTGTAGGGGTACTGGCACTGCCATGCCCTCTAGAATATTTTGATGTGTCGCAAACATTATTGGAAACGGTATTAATTAAATATGAGTCTTCTTAAATACAGAAAGAGACCGTAATTTACAGTCTCTTAAAAGTTTTTTATCTTACACTAGACTAGATTAATTAAGTAAATTTGCAGAAATTAAACCACATCTATTTTGAGAACCATAGTTTTAAAAGTAGTGGGAGCATCTTGCTCCCTGGGCTTCTTAGCGGGCAAGACTTCGGCGTGAGCGCTCAGTCGAACGCTACCCGCACTACTCCAGGTTTCAAAATGGACGAGGTTTAGCGTTTATTATTTGCTTACCTCCAAAATTCTTGCCTGTGGCAATAAATACGTAACTTCACAAAGAATTGCTATTATCCCCAAACACCAGAATTGATGTTACAAACTAGCCAAATTCGGGAACAGACTAGTAGTTTGCTGTGTCACTGTTGTCACTGAGGGTAAAAATCTTTCTTCTAATAATTGACTAAAATTATTGACATCTTGTTGCCAATTCTGCATTATTTGCTTGAGGTTTTGCAGTTTCTCACTCTCCGAATTAGCAGATAAAGGATAGTTGTAGTTACCAGAAAAGACTACTGCTGATTCTGTTTTATCAGGATATTGAATTTTGGCTTGATTGATACCTAAAATTAGCTGACTTTGCTTGAAGGTATAAGCTAACTGTAGCCCAACTTGCATAGGTTCTTCACCAAATTCTTGCCATGAACCAGGAGAAAGCAGATGTTGACAGAGGTATTGATGGCTTTGTTGATCTGAGCCAAACATAAACAATCCTACAGGATTAATACCCACACTTTGATAATCAACTTTAGGTAACTTGTCTACTAACTGACAAGCAATTTGCGCAACTTGAATTTCCTGTAATTCTCTAGTTCCAATAGCCTCAGTAATCACAATGCGGTTAGGTTGCGCCACAATTGATAGCCCATTGCTAAATATCATCTGGGCAATACCATTGGCGTATACTGGAGGTCTCCCCAATTCCCAATCACCAGGAATCACCCCGGTATATTTCAAAAAGTCAGGATTAAGAACTGTGGGATTAAGATTTTTAGCAGCAATTGCGATCGCTAATTCTTGAAGAAACAAATTTTTGCTCATAAATTTCTTTGTAGGTTCTACGTTTCAATATTTTTGGCATGAAAAATGACGCTATCTTGCGTTGTCGCACTTTGGTAGCGCGATGATTTAGCAAAATAACCAGAACAACACTGTTTTAAAGCTAAGGAATCTGTATTAGGTTGGTTTCAGCAAATATTTCAGCCGTTTTCGGTTGTAGAATGTACAATATGATTCTGGTAGATTATCCCAATACTAATGAGTTAGAGCAACCACTTTCATCAAATATTTATGATATCCGCTAAATCTGCAAGGAATATGTAAAATTTACATGAGCCAGAAACCTCAGCTATTTCCCAGATATGACAAATTCCCCTATCTGTTTAAGACTTAGGACTTACGCAAAATCATGAGAAAACGAACCACGAAGTACGCAAAGAACACGTAGACACGAAGTGGCTTCCCAAAGGGTAGTAAAAAGGGTTTGAGAGAGTTATCGCATAAGTCCTAAGATTATCAGCCTGTAACCAATAACCATTTGATAAAACAAGTTAAAAATTTAGCTACTTAAATCAGAAAACTATAAGATTCACAATGAAGTCTTGTATTAGGACATACATCTAAATGTCTAGAGGTGCTCATGCCAGAGAAATTTCATAATTATTTAATTATTGACTCAGTTCATATCGAACAATCTACGCATAATTCAGTATATATTAATACGTTTATTTGGCTCGATATCATTATTATTCACGTTTTATTATTTGTAGCATTTAATGCTTATCATAAATATCGCGCTACCATACTCCGCCAAAAAGTAGCCACCTTAGAAAAACTGTGGCTTTTAGAAATTAATAAGAAAAAAGCTTGAATAAGTAGAAATATTCAGACAATGAAATACTTATGCTTAATTTGGGTGCTTGTACTCAGCTTAGTTCTTCCTACTGAAGCTATGGCGCAAGCACAACAACCTTATGCTTTAATTTCAGGATTGGGAACGCACCACCATTCGGTTTCTACCCAAAATCCTGAAGCACAGCAGTTTTTCGATCAAGGGTTAAATTTAATTTACGCCTTCAACCATGATGAAGCGGCGCGTTCTTTTAAACATGCGGCGGAACTCGATCCGCAATTAGCGATGGCATATTGGGGTATTGCTTTAGCCCTGGGCCCTAATATTAACTTGGATGTGGATAGCGATCGCGAATTAGCAGCATATCAAGCCATCCAACAAGCCATAGCCTTGTCTAACCACGCCTCAAAACCAGAACAGGACTATATTAACGCCTTAGCCAAGCGCTACTCTAACAATTCTCACGCTTATTTATACAAGCTAGCCGTTGATTATAAAAATGCAATGGCAGATTTAGTCAAGCGTTATCCTCAAGACTTAGACGCCAAGACTTTATACGCCGAAAGCTTAATGGATTTGCACCCTTGGCAACTCTGGACTAAAGATGGTAAACCTGGGGAAAATACGGAAGAAATTGTATCTGTTTTAGAATCTGTATTAAAAAGCGATCCCAATCATCCCGGAGCCAATCACTATTATATCCATGCAGTAGAAGCTTCCCTAAATCCAGAACGCGCCTTAGCCAGCGCCAAACGCCTAGAAACCCTAGTACCAGGGGCAGGACATTTAGTACACATGCCTTCCCATATATATTTCCGCGTAGGAGATTATACCGCAGCCATGCATTCAAATGCCCTAGCGATCGCCCAAGACGAAACTTACATCAGCAAAAATCACATCCAGGGTTTTTATCCAGCTTCTTACTACAGCCACAACGTGCATTTTTTGGCAGTAGCCGCCGCGATGGCTGGTAAATATGAAGATGCCGTACAAGCAGCAGATAAATTAGTCACAATGGCGACTCCCTTAGTTGCAGAAATCCCAATGGTTGAGGGTTATCTAGGCACTAAACTCTTAATTCAAGTGCGCTTAAGTGACTGGGATAACATTTTAAAATCTCCTGCTCCCGATGACAAATTAGTTACAACCAAAGCTTTGTGGTATTTTGCTCATGGTATGGCTAACGCTGCCACTGGTAAATTAGAAAATGCAATTAGCGATCGCACTGCTTTACTCAACGCTCAAAAAACAATTTCCGTCGATGCAACTATCGGTATGAGTCCTGCCAGTAGTATTTTAGACATAGCTATTAACCAGTTAGACGGCAAAATCGCCAGAGCCAAGCAAGACTATAAATCTGCAATCCAATACCTAGAAACAGCCGTAGCCCAAGAAGACGCCCTTAATTACATGGAACCGCCAGACTGGTATATACCCTCACGAGAAGCATTAGGTGGTGTGCTATTAGCAACAGGCGATTATGCTACCGCCGAAAAAGTCTTCCGTGCAGACTTGCAAAAATATCCCTTAAATGGGCGTTCTTTATTCGGCTTGCAAGCCAGTTTACAAGCACTCAATAAAACTGCTGAGGCGCAACAAATTCAGGCTCAATTAGCTACAACTTGGAAAAATGCCGATATACAACTAGCCCTAGAAAAATTGTAAAGGAGCAGGGGACAAGGGACAAGAAATTTTAGATTTTAGATTTGCGATTTTGGATTTCAATCTAAAATCTAAAATCCAAAATCCAAAATTGAATTGCCCCATGCCCTAATTAAAACTGTCTTACCAGAGGTTGTCCGTCTTTGACTTCGCCGACTAAGACTAAATCGACGCAATTGACGAAAATGCCATTTTCGAGAACACCGGGAAGATTATTCAGGGTTTTCTCTAGGTTTACGGGGTCGTCAATGGAATCAAATCTGACATCTAAAACGAAGTTGCCTTGGTCGGTGATGACTGGGCCTGCTTTTTTCACACCCATACGGAGTTCTGGTTTACCGCCGAGTTTTTTGATAGCATCAGTTACGGGAGCGATCGCCATTGGAATCACTTCTACGGGTACAGCAAAGCTAGAACCCAAACGTTCTACTAACTTTCCACTATCAACAACGACAATAAATTGATTCGCCAAGTAATCTACCACTTTCTCGCGGGTGTGGGCTGCACCACCGCCCTTAATCAAATTTTTCTGCGGATCGACTTCATCCGCCCCATCAATCGCAATATCAATACGATCGATAGCGTCCAAAGTAGTGAGAGGAACGCCGTATTGCTTTGCTAGCACTTCCGACTGAAACGAAGTAGGAACGCCCACAATATCTTTGAGTTCACCAGACTGGAGGCGTTCTCCCAAATACTGAATAGTGTACGCCGTGGTTGAACCCGTACCCAACCCGACAATCGAACCTGATTTGACTAAAGCGGCGGCGGCTTTGCCAACTTCTTGCTTCATCAACTTCACGGGGTCTGCTGCTACGGTCATTCCCAAAAATGCTCCATAAAACTTATCTAAGAAGAACATAACCCAAAGTTACATACATTTTGCGCCTAGTTCTCAGTTTTCACAAAAGGTGGATGGGATACAAGGGTGATATGGGAGACGGGGAACACGGAGAATGAATATTAACGACTATTAACAAATGACCGTTGACCATCGACCAATAACATTTAATTATGCGTAAGTTTATCAGCACTGTATCTTTAGTTTTTTTACTCCAAAACTTCAGCACAATTCCTTTATTATCAGTGGCGCAAGCTGCTGCTATTGAACCATCAGAAGCGATTCAAAAAGTAGTCGCTGCCAAATGGATGACTAACTTTACTGATGGCAATTTTTATCCAGAAAGGTTTATTAGTCGAGCGGAATTAGCGGCGATTATGGTTAAAGTATTTCGCCTAGATAAACGTCAGGCTGTCAGTAAAGAAAATATAGTTATTTCCGATGTTCCATCATCTCATTGGGCATTTAACGATGTTCAAATCGTCTTAAAAACTGACATTATGAAAGGCTATCGGGGTAATTTATTTTTCCCCAATCAACGGGTAACCAAAGCCGAAGCTTTAGCTATTTTTGCCCAAGCCTATGGTGTATTTCAGTTTCCAGAGGAAACAGTCAAAGAAATTCTGGCGTCCCATCCAGATGCAAACTCAATTCCCACTTGGGCTAGACAAGCGATCGCCACCGTAATTACCGAAGGATTTATTAATACAGATGCCCAAGGTAATATTTCCCCCCTCAATCCCATGACTAGGGGCGATATGGCTTATGTATTAAGCAAATATTTGCAACGCCAACAACAACAACCAGATACACCAGTTGTCCCCGGCGCGCCAGAAAATACGCAAAATTAGGGCAGGGGGACAAATTACAATTGTAGAGACGCGATTTATCGCGTCTTTGCCCAATGCCCCATGCCCAATGCCCAATGCCCCATGCCCAATGCCCAATTTATTTCTTTAATTGTCCCTTTTGCAATAATTCGGTGATTTTTTGGACTGCAAGCGGGCGATAGAATAAATATCCTTGGACATCCTCACAATTAATAGATTTTAAAAAGTCTAGTTCTTCTTGTTTTTCTACACCTTCAGCAGTTAGCTTTAACCCTAAACTCTGCCCAAGCACAACAATCGCTTTGACAATATGCGCTACTTTTTGATCTGTGGTCAAATCTTGAATAAAAGACTTATCGATTTTGAGATGATGCAGGGGCAATTGCTGTAGGCGTGATAAAGATGAATGACCTGTACCAAAGTCATCGATAGACAGATAAACACCCATTTGCCTTAAATTGTAAAGCACTGTTCTGGTGAAATCTAAATCTTCAATAGCAGTTGATTCTGTAATTTCTAAATCTAAAAACTTCGGATCTAGACCTGTCTCTTGTAAGATGCTAGTCAAGGTATCTACAAGATTTGGTTGGCGAAACTGTTTGGGAGACAGATTCACCGCAACAGTCAACGGTGGAAATCCTGCATCTTGCCAAGCTTTATTTTGCTTACAAGCTGTTCTAATTACCCATTCGCCAATGGGGACAATTAATCCGCTTTCCTCAGCTAGGGGAATAAAAATATTTGGCGCGACTAGTCCCATTTCTGGATGTTGCCAGCGTAGCAAAGCTTCCATACCAGTAATTTCGCCCGTAATAATATTCACACGTGGCTGATAATACAGCATGAATTCTTCCCGTTCTAGGGCATAGCGTAAACTCTTCTCTAAGGTGAGGAATGCAGGTGTTCTTTTACTGAGTGAAGGTGTGTAAAACTGGTAGTTATTTCTACCTGCATCTTTGGCATGATACAAAGCTGCATCCGCATGTTGGATTAGGGTTTCGGCATCTGGGCTGTTGTCATTAAACATGGCAATGCCGATACTAGCACTAATATAAAGTTCGTGGCCTTTAATTTCAAAAGCAGCAGTTAAAGTTTTGAGGATTTTCTGCGCTATTTGTTTGACATCTTCTTGAGATTTTATTTGTGGCAATAAAATTGTAAATTCATCACCACCCCAACGGGCAACAGTATCACCAATTCTCAGAGACTCTTGAACTCTTTGTGCAACTAACTTTAATAGCAGGTCTCCTAATGTATGCCCTAATGTATCATTGATTACCTTAAAACGATCTAGATCGAGAAACATTACCGCTAGGCTTTCCTGGGGTATACCTCCATCAGGTAAAGCTCGATCCAGGGCATGATTAAACTGTAGGCGGTTAGGTAAGCCTGTGAGTAAATCGTGAAGTGCTTGGTAGCGAATTTTCTCTTCTACTTGTTGACGCTGCCAAGCACCACTGATACTAGCTGCCATTGTCAATAAGGTAGACTCTTCATGTCTTGACCATTGACGTTCTTGGGAACAATCTGCTAAACCCAAGTAACCCCAAAACTTTTCTTCAAAACACAGAGGCACTAAAAAGATAGATTGAATTCTATCTCGTAATAAAATTTCTTGTTCAGCTAAAGGAAATTCGCGAGTCAGCCCCAAAATAGATTGTCCTTGAGACAGGGCTGTGTACCAACGCTCTAAGCCAGCAGTTTGATAGACGAGATTTTGCCATTGTAACTGTGTTGGCTCAATATGCGATCGCGTCCATTCAAACAGCAAACTTACTGCCATTTCTCCTTTATTGGGGTGAAGATGGTTTTTGAATAGATAGGTACGGTCTACTTCAGCAGCTTCACCTAGTATAGCTAGAGTTTTTTCTACACCGCTTTCATAGTTCATGTCTACGAGCAAATAATTAGCAGCTTCGGCGACTGCTTGGAGTAATCTATCTCGCTGACGCAGTTCGGCTGTAGCTCGCTTTTGCTCAGTAATATCTCTAATAATAAAAGTTCTAATTAAATCACTTTCTGGCAGGTAATGAATAGATTGTTCAAAAATTTCTGCACCAACTTCTACCTCCCGCACAAAAGAATTACCTTCGCGATTTTTAATTGCGTTCAGCAATCCTTTTAATACTGGGTGTCGTTCCCCAGATTCTCTCAGTTTGGGAAATTTTAAAGATGCAGCTGGATTGAGGTAAATCACGCTTCCCTCTGTATCCATTTCGATGATGGGATTAGGGATGAGTTCTGGAAAGGATGCTAGGCGGGCGAGTACGGTTTCACTAGCACCCTCAAAGTTAGTATCGGGAGCGATCAGAGTATCAAAAGGATTGACAGGATGCGCTTGTTCTGATAGGAAGCTAGAGATGTCTTCAACAGTGAAAGATTCAAAAAAAGCTTTCTCTGATAAGTTAGAAATGGCGTAGTATTTCGCACTAACTTGGTTATTCCCAAATGCAATTACATCTCCATGCTGAAGATTGTGAGAGTAGCATTTATTACCATTTACATAGATGCCATTGGTACTTTTTTTGCCTTTAAAATCACCATCAATAATTCTAAAGCCATATTGATCGGTTTCTGGAATAGTCACTCTTAATAAAATGGCATGTTGTCTTGACACGGAACGCGATCGCAGGACAATAGCGTTTCTTGAATCCCGACCGAGAGAATAAGTAGCTTCTTGAAGGGGGATAGTTTGTTGTCCCTGTAAGTCTTTGACAACTAAAAGGTGACGTATTTTTTCCCGTTCATTTTCTTCTGGCATACCTTTTTCTCACATTCTCATATTTTGGGTCTTCGTTGGAAAAATACTCATCCAAATAACTTGAGTTTTTACTTCAAAGATAAAGCCACTCAATTGACTTGATTGGTATTTATGAGAGGATAGCTTAGTTCTGGCGCAGAATTTAGCTATCTGGAACGATATGCCTAATTATTTAGCCAAGGCTTCCCAGGGGAATCATAGCTGTTTTCTCAACTCACTAGAATGATTGGAAAATTTGGCCTTACGGTCACATCTCTCGCCTTTTTGGTGTATTCACTACCAGAATAAATTCAAGTACCGAGGAAAATGTATGGTAGATTTGCGGATTTTTGGTAGATAGACGAAAATCCTAACAGCCCAACCTTTCTCATAACAGGGTCATAGAAATCGGCTAATTTTTTATAATTCATGAAAAATTTTCTTAAATTTCTCGTGAAGCGATGTCTGACTACAAGACACTGCCCATACAGGCAAATCTTTCTCATCAAGTAAAGTTTAATTGCAATCAGACTTACCCAAAATATTATAGTGATAAATTATTAATTGAAGCCGAAAAGCTTTCCTGGCAGATCCAACAGCCATCAGTCTAAAAGTTAAATTTAGTTAAGAGGTAAAAACGCTGTTTCTATATCTGTCTCGTCAACTAACGATAACACCCAAAACGAAAGCTGATATTTCCTCAAAATAGTGCCTTTAAGGGGGAGATGTGACTGATTTTTGAATTTTCTGTTAACAGAAAAGCCATCAGTACAACCCCAGATATTACTGAGAAATTAGAGGAAAACTAAGCGAGTAGAAATTTGGGTGTTATTGTTTTAAGTAGAGTTTAAGTAGAGAAAATTATTAAGAATTATTTAGGCGATCGCACCATTTTAAATTAATATAAAGCAATTCTATTTGATATCGCCACTAGGGAAGAAGGACAAGGGGGACAAGGAATTTTAGATTTTAGATTTTAGATTTTAGATTCAAACCCAATCCAAAAGACGCTCGCGGACTCGCTAACGCTGCGCTAACAGATCGCCGGAAGCCGGCGCTCCGACTTTTCGCAAAATCCAAAATTGAATTGCCCAATGCCCAATGCCCCATGCCCATTTTCAAGTTAGGTAGAGGTATATTTGCAAACTAAACCTCTGGGTTTTTGACAGTGACAGACTCAACTAGCGGGGGTGCGCTAGAACCGTTACCTTGTGTTTTTTGTTGCTGTTGAGTTTTCGGCGTACCATGCAATTGGATTGGCGTTTGTGGTGGTTCTGGTTCCGGGCCTAGTGGTTGAGGTTGAGCTACATACTCAAATTCACCTTTACCATCCATTGAGGGGCCTTTTGCCCAACGACCTTCAGCACTTTCAGTACCTTCAGAGTGATTCCAGAATTGATAGGCGAACTCGCGTTTCTCCAAGTCTAGGGGGAAAGAACTGGGAACAGGAGTAGTTTCCAATCCAGAACTTTCTAGGTCTTCAATAGCCGCTAACCATTGATTTTGATGCATGGTATCGCGAGCAATCATAAAGCTTAAGGTATCTTTCACGCCGCGATCGTTTGTCATCTCGTAGAGGCGTACAGCTTGCAAGCGTCCTTGAGATTCGGCGTGGAGATTTGAGCGGAAATCTGCTAAGAGGTTACCGCTAGAGACAATAAAACGACCATTCCAGGGATAGCCTACGCTATCAGATGGGGTAGCACCTAAACCAGAAACGATCGCATGTTGGGGATTCATAGCGGCTGCAATGACATCATTAATTACATCACCTGGTTTAGAACCACCCATAACTGCACCAACCACAGCATCTCTAGCACCTTCTTCTTGTAATCTCAGTGGTGCTTTATCTAGAAGATGCGCGATCGTTGTTGCTAACATCTCAATGTGGCCGATTTCTTCGGTTCCTGTATCTAGTAGCAAATCCCGATATTTAGCTGGGCCTCTACAGTTCCAACCTTGAAATAGATATTGCATCATCACAGTCATTTCGCCAAAAGTCCCACCGATGAGTTCTTGAATTTTCATCGCGTAGACTGCATCAGGCTTTTCTGGTGGCTTGAAATATTGCAATTTCTTATTGTGATAAAACATGTTATTTCCTAATTGATGAGATTGATTGATGAGCTATTTCTTCAGCAGACAATGTCATTTTGTCTTGCTTTACCTCTCTAGGAAACTAATTAAAACTGATATATCCATCAGCCTCCAGCCAGATAAACACATTACAAAAAATCCTGATATTTAGAACTATAGATACAAACAAAAAAATACCGATAAATCTAGTCAATTTATCGGTATAATTCTGTGTTGATTTGCTTTTATAAGAAGTAGAAACAGGTAGAACAGTTAAACTTTAATTTTCATCACGCCCATGCACTTGTGCAGGCGGACTCGTCGCTTCAACGGCGGTAAAGGATTCGAGAATTTTATATGTGTGGTTTGCACCTTTAGGAACCACCCAAGAATTCCCTGGTTCTAACAAAATTGTTTGTCCTTCGATATGTAACTCAGCGCGACCGTTAATTACATAGCCGACAGTTTCATAATCGCGGGAAGTTGGCGGTTTATCTTCGCTTGGTTGTTCATTTTCCCAAAGACGCATTGCGACAGTCTTACCAGATGCAAGATACTTCTGACCGAGTTTACCTTTAGGAGAATGGGTAGAGTCTACTTTTTTAACGCTGGTGTCACTCATATGCCCTTAATGTCCTGGTTTGAGTACAACTTTGATACAGTTATCTTTTTTGTGTTTAAAAATTTCGTAGCCGTGAGGCGCTTGTTCTAGAGGTAGGCTGTGGGTGATGATAAACGAGGGATCGATATCACCATTTTGGATATGTTCTAGTAAGGGTTTTACGTATCTATGAACGTGAGTCTGTCCCATTTTGAAAGTTAGACCCTTATTCATCGCCGCACCCATCGGTATTTTGTCCAAAAAGCCGC
Source organism: Calothrix anomala FACHB-343 (assembly GCF_014696435.1). Lineage (GTDB taxonomy): Bacteria > Cyanobacteriota > Cyanobacteriia > Cyanobacteriales > Nostocaceae > Aulosira > Aulosira anomala_A. Next base: position 70,295 of record NZ_JACJQG010000037.1, read on the forward strand.
CGTATACTCCGGGAATGGATAGGTGACCGCCTTTACCACAAGCAACTATTGCTTGTCTTAAAGCTGTGGGTCGGTCTGTTTCTAAACGTACTGCTTGCTTTACCTTGTCGTACACCGCCATCGCGTCTGTACCATGTGCTTCCATCCCTACCGCATCAATACAGGAGTCGGGGCCCCGACCGCCGGTCATTTCTTTGAGTGCTTCACCGACATCTAATTCTTCGTAGTTGAGGATTTCGGCTTTACCGTACTCTTTAGCCATTTGTAGGCGTTCGGGGATGCGGTCGATGGCGATCACTCTTTCTGCACCCAACATATAGGCGCTTCTGATAGCGAATTGTCCAACAGGGCCACAACCCCAGACAGCAACGATATCACCGGGTTTGATGTTGCAGTTTTCCGCCGCCATGTAGCCTGTAGGGAAAATATCAGTTAAAAATAGTACTTGCTCATCCGTTAAACCATCGGGAATTTTGAACAAGCCAACATCGGCAAAAGGCACTCTGGCGTATTCTGCTTGACCGCCAGCGTAACCACCCAATAAATGAGAGTAGCCAAATAGACCTGATGGGGAGTAGCCCATTTGCTTTTCTGCTAACCAAGCATTGGGGTTAGAATTGTCGCACAAAGACCACAAATCGCGCTGACAGAAGAAGCAAGAACCGCAAGAAATAGTGAAGGGAACTACGACGCGATCGCCTATTTTTACATGTTTAACAGCAGTCCCTAGTTCAACGACTTCTCCCATAAATTCATGCCCAAGGATATCACCTTTTTGCATTGTGGGAATATAGCCATTGTAAAGGTGCAAATCAGAACCACAAATTGCTGTAGAAGTGATTTTGATAATTGCATCACGGGGGTTAATCAGTTTGGGGTCGGGAACTGTATCAACCCTTACATCATTGGCTCCATGCCAACAAACTGCTTTCATAATTATTAATCCTTAGGCTTGAATTTTTTTTTGCTTTGGCACAATTAATATCTTGATTTACTGCAATTGCTACCAATTATTTGTAACACTATGCCCAATTCTCTTGTTCTCTTCTTCCTTGGCGACCTTCGCGTAGCGTCTCGCAGAGAAGACGCCAAGAACGCCAAGGGAAAAGAAGTATATTAAGTGCAAGTGACAGAGAATAGGTATCAGTCCCATTAGTAAGGAAATTGCTGACAATATGTTTTAAATATTTTGAGGTGGGCAATGCCCACCCTACAATACCTCTAATTATTCCGAGAACCGGAATTAACAACTTCTCCTACTTTGCTTTTTACGGAATGTAAAAAGTCTTTTGTCGCGCGAGGAGTGTCTTCATCTAAGTTCAGCTTTTCGCGAATATTATCAGCAGCGTTGCTGAGTTTGTTGCGGCTATTTTCAATTTGGCTATTGTCAGGAGTACCTTTGTAGTAGATACCTTCGGGAGTTCTTACTGTTTCACCAATATTACTATTGCTGCTATTGGAGCCAGAGCCAGATCTTGTATCGCCATAATAACCGCGATCGCTATTAAAATTACCTCTAACATTATCACCAGAATTTGGCTTTAATGTATCTATAGCTTTATCCAACAGATTCTTACCACTGCTGTTATTACCAACATTATCAGGAGTACCTTTATAATAAATACCCTCTGGTGTTCTCACAGTGTCGGCTTGAGCTAGCATTCCATTACTGTAGCCGAAACTTTGCATTCCTAAAAATGCCAAACTTACCATTAAAACTACTATTATCCGGCGCACAATTACCTTTTGTACCCAAGAAAATACACGTACCATAGATATCCTCCGTGAAATTAAAATTGAAATCAGGGTTTGAGAACAACTTTGATACAGTTGTCCTTTTTCTGTTGAAAAATCTCGTAACCGTAGGGTGCTTGTTCTAGCGGTAATTTGTGGGTAACAACAAACGATGGATCGAGTTTGCCATCCAGAATCATATTGAGTAACAAATGCATATATTTCTGTCCATGCATTTGTCCCATTCTGAAAGTTAAAGCCTTGTTAATAGCAGCACCGAAGGGCATTTTGTCTACGAATCCACCGTAAACACCCATAATGGAAAGAGTCCCACCTTTACGTGCAGCTACCATCATTTGTCGTAGTACATGGGGACGATCGGTTTCTAATCTCAGCTTTTGTTTTGTCTGATCGTAGAAGTCTTCTAAACCGACACCATGCGCTTCTAAACCCACTGCATCAATGCAAGCATCGGGGCCACGGCCACCAGTCATCTCTTTCAACGCTTCGCCAGCATCAACATCTTCGTAGTTGATTGTTTCTGCTTTGGCAAACTTTCTCGCCATTTCTAGACGTTCGGGAAAGCGATCGATCGCGATCACTCTCTCTGCACCCATCATGTAGGCGCTAATCATGGCAAACTGTCCGACAGCACCGCAACCCCATACGGCTACGGTATCGCCTGGTTGAATATCACAAAATTCGGCTCCCATATAACCGGTGGGGATGGCGTCGGAGATAAATAGCAGCATCTCGTCCGGTAATTCGGGAGGAACTTTGACAACACCCACATCCGCAAAAGGTACGCGCACATATTCTGCTTGTGCGCCTGCATAACCACCTAATAGATGGGAGTAGCCGTAAATTGCTGAGGTAATATTGCCGTATAATTTTTCTTCCATCCAACCTTTAGGATTGGAATTATCGCACAGCGACCACATATCACGCTGGCAATAATTGCAATAACCACAACCAATTGTTGAAGGAACAACGACGCGATCGCCTATTTTTAAATTATGGACTCCCCTACCAACATCTACAACTTCCCCCATAAATTCGTGACCGATAATGTCACCTTTTTGCATTGTGGGAATATAGCCACCGTAGATATGTAAATCTGAACCACAGATAGCTGTGGAAGTAATTTTGATAATAGCGTCGCGAGGGTTGAGAATTTTCGGATCGGGAACCGTCTCTACCCGGACATCGTTGGCTCCATGCCAGCAAACTGCTTTCATAGTTATTAGTCCATAGTCAATAGTCATTGGTCATTTGTCATTTGTCATTTGTCATTTGTCATTGGTGTTGCTTACAAATTAGGACTTACGCACAAACCCTCTTAAACTCTTATTTCTCTGTGTCCTCTGCGGTTTAATTTGACCTTACCTTTGCGTAAGTCCTGCAAATGAAAAAGGACAAATGACAACTGACAAACTCAACTATTGCCGTCCAGAGGGTTGACCTTCTGTGGTGGCGATTTCTCCGGCTTCCATGAGCATTTTGAAGCGGCGTAAATCGTCGCCAATTTGTTGTTCTGGTTCTTCACCGAAGAGTTTAGCGATCGCAGCACTTAACTGCCCGCCAGGAATGTTATATTCTAGAACTACCTTGACTTCTGTACCTCTGTTACCGGGTGCTTTTTGAAAGCGGACAAAACCAGAATTATCTACATCTGCACCTTCCACCGAAGCCCAAGAAATTAATTGATTTTCTCGGTCTTCTAAAATGTCTGCATCCCATTCCACACTGTTACCCAAGGGTGCATTGGCAATCCAATGAGAACGTGTCTGGTTATACACCGTAACCGATTTGAGATGCTTCATAAATGTCGGCAGATTCTCAAAGTTGTGCCAAAAACGGTACAGTTCCTCTACAGGTTTATTAATAGTTACCGTCTTTTCAACTTTGATAGGTTTATTCATCCCTACGGCTTCCTGTGCTTGCTGAATCGTGCTTTGTTTGGTAACACCTTGATATATCAGACCCCCACCAGCCAAAGCTGTGAGTGCGCCGCGTAACGAGCCTTGTTTCAAACCCATCAGCACCATAGCGCCGCCACCAATTAAAGAAGCCCAACGTTCAGTTTCACTGGCTTCACCTTGACTGGTGTTTGTTCTATCTCCTGGTGTCGCAGTCACTTTTTTTTCTCCCGATTACAGTACAATGACCAGTGAAGGCGCAAAGACTCTCTTCTTCTCTCTCTGTGTTCTTTGCGCTACGGACACTTCCCTATTTGGGAAAATTCCAGCATGGAAGTGTCCTCTTCTGATATGTCAAACAAATTACATAGCTGTAGCCGCACCTGTGGTAGGTTTGGGCGGTTTCACTTCAGCGTTGACAAAGCGACGATATAGGGTGACTAATCGCTGTTCGCAGCTTAATAAATCTTGGTAAATTTGTTTGAAAATCGCTGTAGCTACGGGATCGGTAAATTGGGCGCACAAATTCCCAATATCGCCAATTCCTGTTTGCAAATCGCCTAAAGCGCAGCGTATTTGATATACGTCATCGCTACCGGTGAAGCTGGTTTTTACTTTGGCGTATTGTTCGGCGATATTTGCAGCTAAGGAAGGTTTTTCACCTAATCTATCAAGGTAAGTTTCTAGTTTTTGGATATGGTGCTGTTTAGTGGCAATTAGTTCTTGAAAAATGGATCTCGCATCTGTATTTGATTCTTTTTCGAGATATTTTTCTAAGGCTTCTAAAGAATAACGCTCGCCAGCTAAAGCAGTATTCAAACCTTTAACGATATCGCCTTTAGTTGATCCACCCCAAGCATCAGCGAGTTTCCACCATTCAGCAGATGTATCGGTTTCTTTGGGTAAAGCTGCGTCTTTCCCGCCGTAACCCAAACGGCTGAGGATAGCTGTGGTGAAGATTGCTAAATCCCCCGGTTCGCGGGAAGTAATCAAATTTCCATCAACTACTAGCGCTTCATCTATATAGTTTGCACCAGCGTTGATAATATCTTTGCGAATTGCACTAAAACCGGTGATGCGTTTACCTTTGAGTAAATCACCTTCAATCAAAAGTTGCGGCCCGTGACAGACAGCAGCGACTAATTTTCCTTGTTGTACAGCTTCTTGCACAAAGCTTACTGTATTGGGGTTACGGCGCATTTTATCGGGAGCCATACCGCCAGGAATTACCACTGCGTCATATTCGGCTGCGATCGCTTCTGTAGTGGTAGCATCAGCTTGAGTGCTAAGTTTACCTTGCTTACCCTTATATTTCTCATTCATCCGGGAACCAAGGATAACTACCTCCATTCCCGCTTGTTTTAAGCCGTTATAAGGTACAGTAAATTCTGCATCTTCAACGTTATTTTCAATGAGGATTGCAACTTTCTTTTTACCTGAATGACTGTTATGATGTACCATCTGATTTTTCCTAATTAAAATAGTCAACTAATTTGGTAATTCATTTCCTAAAAAATGGCGGCATAATTCTTACTCACATGCAGCGAAGAATTGTTTACTATGTGGTAGGTGCGGTAGTAAACAGTTCTTCGTAATCGTGAGAGAAATGGCTGTGAAAAGCCGTAAATATTTCTGGTGGAACTGCATTTTGCAAAACGGCAAACACAGCCCGCACATGATTTACCGCCGTTACTGGATCGATATTTTCTTTTTGACTTGTACGAGCTATAAACTCTTGGAGATTAAAGGATTTAGCAGACTCTTGATCACCTGCTTGGAGATAGTTACGTAGTTCATCAGGTAACTGTGCAACTAATTTTTTGACTTCATCAGATCCAATTCGTTCTGCAATTGTTTCTATTGTCGCCAAAGTAGCAAGTTCTGCTTCTGCGCGCGAAGTTGATTGGGCTAGGCTTTGTACGTGGGTAATAAACTCGCTGTATTCCACTTTCTACCTCCGAGGTTTCCCAATAAATGCTGTAATTAGCATTTAGGTAGTTGAAAGCAATCATCATATTTAAAAAATCTTCATTGCACAGACTGTTAATTTTCTTGAATAAAATATCAGTTATGAACAATAAATCGTAAAGCAAAATAGTTTGTTTATTAACTTATTGCCCATAACTAATAATTTCAACTACACGGGGTTTGACCATGAATTCATATTTACCAGATTATTGTTCAAATACTAAATTATCGTCGTTCTCAGGGGATAGATTGTTTTCTTTCTAAAGTAATACATCCCTAGTTAGACTAGCTTTTTTACAGAAAAGGTTATGGTGAAGATGCCCTAAATTTGAGAATTATGTCAGACAATAATCAACAACAAATCAACACAGAAGATTTACCCCAAGCGATTACTGAATCTTACGGCACTGGAGTCAAAGACCTACCAGGATACAATATTGGTGGGCGCTCCATGCAAGCAGAACGGCGCGAATATACAGAAACTAGTCCCGAACTTACTGGTGGGGATGTTGATGCTTATTGGGAAGATGCTGATGCGGTGGGTGATGAAGCTGTGGGTGGTACTGCGCCAACTCCCGATCAAAATGTCACTGAAGAATTAGAAGCAGCCGTTGGGCTAGAAATGGACGATCGCTCATTTCTCCGTACTAACGATATCCTAGAAGAGCGTGACGATCGCCGTTGGGAATTAGACCCCATGTCTTCTGAAGATTATACAGACAGACGAGAGTAATAAGCTAAAAATAATACTTATTCTCTAATTAAAAATATCTGGATCTCAATGCACAATGATTATTGTGCATGATTTTTTAATTTTAAAGCCGTATATTTGCTTGATTTAAATTTCAAAAAAATCACATACACCGTAGGGGTGGGGAAACCCCCATTGGTGTCAACTTAAGCTCAGAACCCTTCTCTATCTCGTTTCCAGCCTCCGGCTGGAAATGCGTATTCGTGGGCTGCCGCCTCGTCTTCTAATAAATTGAGGCAGAGCCTCATAAATCTCAGCTCCCACGCAGAGCATGGGAGCTAGATGGAATGGGGTTTTACGTTAAGTTGACACGTATGGGAAACCCCACGCTTAATTGTGAGTGCGTTCGTCCTTGACGTTGCCGTAGGCATCGCTCATCGGGTATTTTTGTATCAACAGGCGATCGCCCATAGTATAGTTGGAATAGAAATCAACAAAGCTGGTCTAAATTCTCTAGATTTAAGCTATGCTAAAATCAGTTATGCATTTTCTCTGTTAAGCAATCTAACATTAGGTTAATCTCTGTAAAGCCCTCGCAAGATAAATTGCCAATGCTAACCGAAAATCAATGAAGCGCCAAGCTTGTCAAAGCAACAGCGCGGTGTTCTCCACAAATCATTGTCTCGGTTCAAGTTATAAAGCTAATCTCGGCTGAAATCCTCAAAGCCAGCCAAGACAGGTTTTATCGCAAAGGTAAGAACGCTCTAGGGCTAAGTTTTCATCTGCTAATAATCTGGCGTAATCCTGACTACCGTTCAATTCTGAGATTCTTGGTAAGTTTTACCAACCTCAGGTTAATTTTTGAAAAGTTTAGTTTATTTGATTATCTATATAGCCATAAAGTTATATAGGTAATTGAGAAGTTAGGAATTGACTATGAGTACCGATCTAGCAAGCAAGTTACGGGAAGGAACCAAACATTCCCATACAATGGCGGAAAATACAGCGTTTATGAAATGTTTCCTCAAAGGGATTGTAGAAAGAGAACCCTTTCGGAAACTCATTGCGAACTTGTATTTAGTTTATAGTGCCCTAGAAGAACAGCTTCAGCGTTATAGTACTCATCCTGTAGTCAGTTTGATTTATTTTCCCATATTGAACCGTAAAGCCAATTTAGAGAAAGACTTGGTTTTTTACTACGGTGAAAACTGGCGCGAGCAAATCTCAGCACTAGAGGCAGGTAAAGTTTATGTAGAGCGAATTAATGAAGTCGCCAACACCGAACCTGCATTATTAGTTGCTCATGCTTATGTGCGCTACATGGGAGATTTATCTGGCGGACAAAGTTTGAAAAAAATTATCCGTTCTGCTCTAGATTTACCAGCAAATGAAGGAACTGGACTTCATGAATTTGAGCAATTACCTTCAGTTGAAGCTATCAGAGCATTTAAAGGACAATATCGCGATGCTTTAAATGCATTACCTGTAGATGATGCTTTAGCGGAGAAAATCATCGCCGAAGCTAACTATGCATTTGAACTCAATCGCAATGTTGTTCATGAATTAGAAGCAGATGTCAAAGCTGCTATTGGGGATCACGTTTTTGATTTGATTACCCGTCAAGATTTACCCGGTAGCACCGAACGTTCACCTGGTAATAATGCAGTCAGACTCGTAGCGGCTGAATAAGCAGCAACCATGAAAATTACAATTTAGTTAAACTCCAGATTTGGCGTTGCTGAATATGAGTATGAAATGCAAACATTAAATATTTCAAACTCTTATTCTCTCTAGTACCGCTACGCGAAAGTCAAAAGTCAAAAGTCAAAAAGTTAATATATTAAGGCTTGTGACTGTTTGAAATAGTAGCTTTATTTACGCCGTGTTGTACTAGCTCTGCGTCTAGCAAATAGTCCTAATTCATACTTATTCGCAGCAACGCCTTGATTTTGTCTGAATTTTGTAAATCTTCCTCGTGTGGCTATCTTGACTCTACATATGAGATAACTGCACTCATAAAATACGACAAAAATTGTCTGTAAATAGCCTCAAATAGCTAAAATACCTAGCTATTTGACACAACTAATAATAGAAAAAAAGGCATATCAAAAGGATAAGGGATATCAATAATAATTAATCCCCAATGCCCCATGCCCCATGCCCCATGCCCCATGCCCAAAATCATTTAAGGTTACTAGCATCATGAAATTGGCGACGCAAACAGTAGAATTCAACTCGGAGTTACTCAGAAAATACGACCAAGCTTTACCTAGATATACAAGTTATCCACCAGCAACAGAGTTAAAAGATAATTTTGGCGAGTTGGATTTACGGACAGCTATTGCAGTTGGTAATTATAAAAATACGCCCTTATCTCTTTATTTTCATATTCCTTTTTGTGAAACTGCTTGCTACTTTTGCGGTTGCAATACAATTATTACCCAACGCAAGGAAATCGTCGATCCATATCTCAATTATGTAGCGCGAAATATTCGCCAGTTTTCTGACTTAATTTCTGACAAACGCCAAGTTCATCAACTCCATTGGGGAGGAGGAACGCCAAATTATTTAAATCAACATCAGGTAGAATTTCTCTGGAACAATATTAATCAAAACTTCCGCCTAGATGACAATGCGGAAATCTCCATTGAAATTAATCCCAGATATGTTGATAAAAATTATATCTTTTTCCTCAAAAGCTTAGGCTTTAACCGAATTAGCTTTGGCATTCAAGACTTTAACCCCCAAGTTCAAGAGTCAATTAATCGCGTCCAACCAGAATCTATGCTCTTCAATGTTATGGATTGGATTCGCGATGCAGGATTTGAAAGTGTGAATGTGGATTTAATTTATGGTTTACCTTATCAAAGCCTAGCTACTTTTAAAAATACAATTGCCAAAACTATCAAACTCGATCCCGATAGAGTAGCTGTATTTAACTTTGCTTATGTCCCCTGGATGAAGCCTGTACAAAGAAAGATTCCCCAGTCAGCATTACCTCCAGCTTCAGAAAAATTAGATATTCTGAAGATGACGATTGAAGAATTAACTGATAATGGTTATTGGTTTATTGGGATGGATCACTTTGCTAAACCCAATGATGAATTAACCATCGCGCAACAAGAAGGTAAACTGCACAGAAATTTCCAGGGATATACCACAAAACCTGAATCAGATTTATTTGGTTTTGGGATTACATCGATTAGTATGCTGCATGATGTTTACATCCAAAATATTAAGCAGCTAAAAAGCTATTATCAAGCAATTGATACAGGCAAAATGCCAATTGAAAAAGGCGTCAGTCTCAACCGCGATGATATTTTGCGGCGGACTGTAATTATGGAATTGATGTGTCAGTTCCGCCTGTCAATTGATGATGTGGAAGAAAAATATCATATAGCTTTTGATACGGATTTTAATGAATATTTTGCTAGAGAATTATCTGAGTTGCGATTGCTAGAAGCTGATGGCTTAATTCGGATGATACCCAATGGTATTGAAGTGACACCGAGCGGCAGATTACTAATTAGAAATATTGCCTCCATCTTTGACGCTCATACCAGACAGCGAAAAAATGCAGCTTTTTCTAAAGCAATTTAATTGCATTTGAAGGATGAAGTTGAAATTAAAAATTTCATCCTTATTTATACCAATTGAACAAAATAACAGATTCAAACTTAGAAACAGGTTACCAATCTGTTTTTATTAATTTTGAATTTTGAATTTTGAATTTTGAATTGGTACCAGTCCTCTTTCAAGCAGCAGGAAAAAAACTATGCGTATCATGATGATTCAGCCCAACTATCATTCAGGTGGTGCGGAAATTGCTGGAAATTGGCCACCTAGTTGGGTTCCTTATGTTGGTGGAGCTTTAAAACAAGCTGGCTTTACCGATATCCGGTTTGTTGATGCGATGACAGACTATATTCCTGATGATGTCTTAGCAGGAATTATCGCTCAACATCAACCAGATGTGGTGTTAGCAACGGCGATTACGCCGATGATTTATCAATCACAAATCACGCTACAAATTGTTAAGCAAGTTTGCCCCAATGCGAAGACAATTATGGGTGGGGTTCACCCTACCTATATGTACAATGAAGTGCTGCATGAAGCACCTTGGGTAGATTATATTATTCGCGGTGAAGGTGAAGAGATTACAGTTAATTTACTACGCGCGATCGCAAATGGTACAGATGAGAGCGATCGCCGTAATATTTTAGGTATTGCCTTTCTGGAAGATGGTAAAGTCGTAGCTACACCAGCCCATCCCCCCATTGCTGACTTGGATACCCTCACCCCAGATTGGGATCTTTTAGACTGGAAGAAATATATTTACACTCCTCTGAATGTGCGCGTAGCTGTACCCAACTATGCGAGAGGATGTCCATTTACTTGTCGTTTTTGTTCGCAATGGAAATTCTGGCGCAAATACCGTTCCGGTTCACCCAAGCGCTTTGTCGATGAAATTGAAATTTTGGTGAAAAAGCATAAGGTAGGCTTTTTCATTCTGGCTGATGAAGAACCCACCATCAACAAACCCAAATTTATTGCGTTATGTAACGAATTAATCGAACGCAATTTAGGCGTATATTGGGGAATTAACACCCGCGTTACAGATATTTTGCGCGATGAAAAAGAATTACCCCTGTACCGCAAAGCTGGATTAGTTCACGTTTCTTTAGGTACAGAAGCAGCAGCTCAATTAAAGTTGAATTTATTCCGTAAAGAAACCACAATCGAACAGAATAAACGGGCGATTCAACTATTAAAACAAAATGGGATGGTTGCAGAAGCTCAATTTATTATGGGTTTAGAAAACGAAACCCCGGAGACAATTGAGCAAACCTATAAAATGGCGCTGGATTGGGAACCAGACATGGTGAACTGGAATATGTTCACACCTTGGCCATTTTCGGAATTGTTTCAGGAATTAGGCGATCGCGTGGAAGTGCGAGATTATTCTCAATATAACTTTGTCACGCCCATCATGAAGCCCACCGCAATGGAACGGGAAGAAGTTCTCAAAGGCGTGTTGCGGAACTACGCGCGGTTTTATATGCGCAAAACCCTTGAATATTGGTTTGTCAAAGATCCCTTCAAGCGCAAATATCTGTTAGGCTGCTTAAAGGCTTTTGCTCAAACTACCCTTAACAAACGCTTCTACAACCTCAAACGAGTGAAATATAAAGGACTGCATACCGAAATCGAGTTAGGTTTTGATAAGTCCAAAATTCTCACTGTTGAAGAAATCGCTAAACGCAAACAACAACATCCAGAATTATCAGCCGATGTGAATTTTACTGGCAATATCGGCGAAATTTCCGCTTGTGGCGCACCTAACGATGTGAGCGAGATTTCTGCTTGTGGCGCACCTAACGATTTAGAATATCATGGCGATCAAGAAGATGTTCCCAGCATGAAAATCTAACTTACCTCAGGCGATCGCTCTCTAGTTCTCTGACGCAATAAAAAAGAGCGATCGCTTTACAAAAATTTACATTACTTATACTTTCTTATCCTCTCAAATTCACCAAAATTGTCATTACGAATTACACCAATTCAAAATTCAAAATTCGTCTTGGAAAGTTTGCTCAACGGGGGGAACCCCCGCACGCAACTTTCCGCAAAATTCAAAATTAAGAAAGCTATATGTAGCAAGGGTTTTTGAATTTGGATCTGTTGCTGCATTTTGGAGAATTGGTATTACATAAGTTTTTCTCAAAACTTCGGACTTGAGACAAAGACTATTAAAACTTGTAACAACAGTTTTTAGCCCCGCATCAATTACTAAAACTTCTCAAAGACTATTAAAACTTGTAACAACAGTTTTTAGCCCCGCATCAATTACTAAAACTTCTCCCGGTGACACAGAGAAAATCTAAATTTAGCAAAAGCGTGCAGAAATTATTCTAAAACTGTAAAACGACATTTGACGCTAAAGGCATGATCGCAGTAGCAATGTGAATAGTTTGGTTATCGGGATTCTGCCACTCTTTTACCAAAACAAACTCAGTCTCAGGATCGTAAAACAAAACTGCTAAAGATATCTGACCTTCCCAGCAATAATGTACATTGCCATCGTGAGACAAGTAAACCGCACCTCTTCCGTGCCCATAAAAGCCACTCATAGCAGTTCGAGACAGAGTATTCCAAGAAACATATTTCATCACGCTACCTCTCTAATTAATCTTTCATGTCCTTTCCATTCCACATATACTCATCAAAACATAGTTAATCCGTATAAAAACTGAGTTTGTTTATATTTTTTCACCCAACACATCCAGAATGCAGGTGCTAACTGGATGCAGCCTAACTTAGGCATCAAGCAGAATACAGCAGCAATAAAAGATGTTTTGTCATGACATCCTTTCTGTCCATGCCATATTGTTAACTCAGATACATATGTGATCAATCAAACAAGCAGCACATAAGCTAATGGGCGTCTAAATTGCATAACACCGTTGACTGTTGACTGTTGACTGTGAATACTCAACAGCCTTCATGATGGATTGTGCAATTTGAGGGGCTTACAAAAAATAAATTACCCAAATTCCGTAGTGCGAGCATCTTGCTCGCTTTTGAACACCAGCGAGCGAGACGTTTGTCCTTCGGACACGCTACGCGTTAAGCGAAGCTATGCCAAAGGCTTTACGCACTACAAATTGATTGGGTATTTAAAAAATTGGATGTCCCTAAAAGCCCAATAACTTACACTCTTTCTTGCAATGCCCAATGCCCCATGCCCAATGCCCAATGCCCCATGCCCAATGCCCCATGCCCCAATTCCAGTACCATGATTAATTATTAATCAAGCTGAATTTATAGCTTATGTCTTCCATACCTCTAACATTGAACTTGGTAGAAGGTTCTGTTTCCTTCAGTTTTTCCCCCCAAGCAGCACAGGAATTAAAAGCAGCTTTAGAAGAATTGGTATCTCGGCTAAAAACTGTCGCCGCTAAAACGACTCCAGGGGGCGGAAAAGTCACTCCCCAGGCTCCCGTAGAATATCGCTACACGGGTGAGGTATTTTTAGAAATTTTCTGTAATCCAAATATCTGGCCGACACCCTTCGCTGCTAAAGTATTGCTTACCATCCGCGATTTAAATATTCGCTTAACCACAGAAGCAGAACTCACTCGCGTTATAGAAGACGTTAACCAATACCTAGAGCAAGTTGGCTAAGTTTGTAGGAATTACGCAGTATCATATATTTTTCATGCTTTTTGTCAATGGTCAATGGTCAATAGTCCATAGTCCAAAAACCTGAATTTTGACCATTGACTTTTGACTTTTGACTTTTGACCACCTTTGTGAGGGTTTTTGTATTCGGTGCGTAAGTCCTAGTTTGTATACTGGGGAAGGCTTTTTGCGAAAAATTACCGGAGCAGTTTACCATAAAAAACTGCCCCGGTTAGGGAAACTACATACTATACTGGCGACATCGGATATGTCAGATATAAGTGAGAATTGATTACCGATGCGATCGCTACTAAAAAAAAGCTTGTATAAATCAGACTTTAATGCTTCTGTTTGAACGGGAATTAAAGATGCTGGATTTGGAGTAATCATGGTGAAAATCAGAGATTATCCCGCAAATTCGGCTCTCAATCCAAAATCAATAATTGAGTCCACATCAGAAATTTACTAATTGATTAGTCGTTATCCCATTCTTCACGACCAATCAGATCGCCAATGCGATCGCGTAACAAAAAATCACATTTTTCTAATTCACATTCAACGCAAACCCACTCTCTGGCAGGGATGTATTGGCAGAGTGTATATATTGGCTGTTGCCGGCTCACCATTCCCTTCTCAACTAGTCGGCGTGCTTCGTCTTGAATTACATCCAAAGAATAGTAACTGATAGAGGGCACCGTATTCACACTCATGATTTTTACTCACAAATTACACGTAGATAGTGTTCCCGATATTTAGATGGAACAAACATGACAACAATAGACTCGTAGCTAAGGTTTTGTAGTTTGCTATACGGAACTTATTTCATTTTGACGCTACACACCCTCAAATTATCTTAAGAAATGTAAAGAAAGTCAACATATTCTGACATTGTGGCTAAATATGCTTCATATAAGCATAACAGGGTAGTCAACATTACCTGCTATGTAGTGCAGCTGAAATAATTTCATCACCATATATGCAAATAGGTATGAGGTATTGGGGATGAGGCAAAAGTAATAATTGCTATTCCCTTATGTCCCTAATTCCTATGTTCAAGCTAGACAGTCATGCGATCAATCACACAACGAGGTTATGAAAATCTCTCTGAACAGTCAACCGTCAACAGTCAACCGTCAACGCTATTTCCAAGCTAGTCAATCATAGAAAAAACCCATAATAAAGCATGAAAATATCTCATACCGAGTCCTTAGTATGCAGTAATCTCTTGCAGAAATTAGAGTATAAACTGTTGCAAAGTATTAGGTTAAAGTACACCAGGAAATCATACAGCCTTTCATCTGTTAATTATTTCTTAAAGATGGGCATGGGGCATGGGGCATTGGGCAATTCAATTTTGGATTTTGCGAAAAGTCGGAGCGCCGGCTTCCGGCGATCTGTTAGCGCAGCGTTAGCGACGCAGGAGCGTCACTTTTCAAGACGGATTTGCGATTTTGGATTGGGTTTGAATCTAAAATCTAAAATCTAAAATTCCTTGTCCCTAGTCCCTATCCCCTATCCATAGTCAAATTAAAACAGACGTTCTTTAGTTACGTCTGTAAACTGATGAGCGAATTTTCAGCAGTTAATTGTTCCAGAAGTTACTTTGTTGTTTAAATGACTGATTACGCGAATTCATCATCCTCATCGTCAGCATTGTCATCCTCTGCTGACACATTTGCGGATGGATGTTCATGTTCAGTCTTGAGTTGATTCAATAGCGTCAAAATTCTTGTACCGCGTTCTAAAGAACGGTCTTCAATAAAAATTACTTCTGGGGTGCGGCGTAGTCTTACCCGTGCCCCAAGTTCGCTGCGCACAAAACCTGTAGCCGACCTCAAGCCAGCCATTGTTTCTGCCTTGGCTTCTTCTGTGCCATAAATACTGACGTAAATTTTGGCATGTTGTAGATCCCCAGAGACATCAACATCTGTAACACTTACCATTCCTGTACCCACGCGGTCATCTTTGATGCCGTTGAGTAACATTTGGCTAACTTCCCGTTTGATTAATTCAGCAACGCGGGAAACGCGGCGATTTGTAGCCATAAAAATTTTGCCTCCTCACAGAGGTTGTACAACATAACAATAGAGAAAAATTTGGGACGATAGCGCTTGCCCAACTGTCTGTAGGGCAAACCCCCCTATAGCCCCAACCTAGATTTTACTTAATAGCCCAGCATAGCGCGCAGGGTAAAAGTAATAAAGGCCAAACCGCCAAACAATAACCCAATGAGAGGAATCAAGGTGATTGGGCGTTTCAACAGAGGAAACAAAGGCTCAAATGTATTCAAAAAAATCCCGGCGAGGATGGTAATCAAGTAGCGGGGGTAGCGAAAGACGTTATCCCAGAATCCGTCAAACATTTATTTAGGCTGCCTTGTTATAGACTATAAGTTTGTTTTGATATGCGTGTTTAATTTAATTGTAATGGATACTGTCTGAAAATTAATAATTTCCTATAAAATATGATTCGTTAGTTTATAGTAGTTAGATTTAGTAACTAAGTTCCAATGCAATGGTAAGCCAAATTCCTAAAGAAATTTACCCCCGTCCTTTTTTGAAATGGGCAGGTGGTAAAAGTCGGTTAATTCAACAATATATTCCTTATTTACCGTCAAAATATCAAACTTACTATGAGCCTTTTATTGGTGGCGGGGCTGTATTTTTTCATTTACAACCAAAAGTTGCTATTATCACAGATATCAACGCCGAATTAATTACCACATATTGTTGTGTTCGGGATCGGGTTGAGGAATTAATTGACCTTTTGAAAGAACATAAACTTCGTCATAGTAGAGAATACTATTATACTGTAAGAGCCAACCCGGGAAATACAGATTTAGAAATAGCTGCCCGCTTAATTTATTTGAATAAAACTTGTTTTAATGGTCTTTATCGAGTTAATTCTAAGGGTCAATTTAATGTACCCATAGGCAGATATAAAAATCCGAATATTTGTGACGGAGATTTGCTACGAGCAGCCTCAGCAGCACTTGCTCATACGCAAATTAAACAAGCTGATTTTGTAGAACTATTAAATTATGCAACTAGCAGTGATGATTTTGTCTTCTGCGACCCGCCTTATTATCCGATAAGTAGTACGAGTTACTTTACAGGTTATAGTCGTGATTCTTTTGATGAAGAAGACCAAAAACGTTTACGCGATACATGCGCAAAATTAGCCAAGCAGGGTGTAAAAGTGATGGTATGTAATTCCGATTGTGAATTTATTAGAAACTTATATCAGGAAATAGATTTTAAAATTTATCCCATAGCTGCAGCCAGGTCAATTAATTCTAATACAAAAAAACGCGGCATGATTTACGAACTATTAATTACTTCTTATTAAAAGAAGCAATTTAAATATATACTATACAATTTTATCAAAAATTTTCAGCTATTAATAATTATTCAGTTAAGAATGAATTGTAGGTTGGGGATCCAGTGCGTTGCGGGGGTTCCCCCCGTTGTAGCAACTGGCGTTTGAACGAAGTGAAACCCAACAAAAACCGGAAATGTTGGGTTTCGTTCCTCAACCCAACCTACAAATTTTAAAGTTTTTGGCAATAAATTTTATTGCCACATAATACATAAAATAAAAGTATGAGGAAATGCTATATCTAATAGCAAATGACAAATGACAAATGACAAACTAAATTAACAATGTTTATTCGCCCAAGCGATAAATCTATCTAAGTTATAAACACCTAATAAATTACCATTATAGGCAACTTGTTTTTTGAGCCATTTAATAGCACCTTCTCTCATCCCTTCGCCACCAATCACAACAATAGTTGGAGCTGGATAAGATTGCTGAATATTCATATTTAAGTAAGGGAATTTTTCATCAACCGATCCCCCACTTTCTTGCCATTTACACTCAATAATTAACCCTGCGGGGCTAACTGGTAAACCAACAACATAAAAGTCTACTTTTAAAGCAGTCTGATAAATTCCTGTACCGATGGAAACCTGCTTGGCGTAACGTTTTGGTAATAAAGTGGCAGTTAAAAGAAATTCTTTAGTGACATGGCTTCCGACTTGGAAATAATTATGTCCGCTCAAGACAGCTTCGATATTGCCTTCTAATATATTTCCTGACTTATTTGCTCGTGCGCCTTGAGTCATAGTCATCCTGAATCCCTGTGCCAAACAAAATCGCCCTTAATTCTAGGATTCCACGAAAGCCGTCACACAAAATGTGTTACTTAATATGAATTTTCAATTTTCAATTTAATACCAGTCAACTTAACCTAAAATAGCTGCTTAGAAACAGCATCTACACAAACAAAACCTGCCTAAACAGGGTTTAAAGACCTAAATCTTCTGTGAGTATAGGCGACATGAATTACTGACTTACTAATTAGTAGATAATGCCAGATGAGAATTTTATTAATTTGAATAGTAAGTACAAATGTATCAACAGATTTTAACATTATGCCTGCGATTTGATACTGTTGCAGAAATTGCGGTTCTAGACACCTTACCCTAGCGCTCAAGAGCACAATATGAATAGCTAGAAATTGTACATTATTTCTAATTGTAGTTAAATTCACATCAAATTTATTTTTAATTTACCTTAATTACATAATTTTTTCACTTATACTTCATTTTTCATTAGTCTTAATTACAAAATTTTTATCTAGATTTAAGGATTTTTAACGAACAATACTTTTTATACTACATTTAATTACACCAATGAGTCTGAATGTTGTCTTGATCAATGGAACATCTTTTAACGACTCTCTTTCAGGCACTAGCCATGCTGATCAAATATTTGGACTAGCGGGCAATGATACTCTTTTAGGTGGTTTAGGAAATGACACCCTCGATGGTGGTTTAGAGGATGTTTGAAAAGTCGGACAGATTGTAAAAAAGCTCTCTCGGTATACGCTGTGAATAGATAGTAGACAGCACCGAGAGAGCAACATGAGTAAAGCATATCCCA
>NZ_JACJQG010000038.1 GCF_014696435.1 Calothrix anomala FACHB-343
CTGCCCGGTTGGCAGACCTTATGGCGAGGCTGGTTGCGATTACAGGATATGTGTTGGGCTGCTGATTTGATTACCCAATCACTTTAAAAGATGTTGGTAATGACAAGCCCTTATAGGGTGAGGGCGTTTTTGCACATTTGGGATGCTCCCAACCGCAGAGGCGCAGAGAACACAGAGATAAGAGATTACAGAGGAATTGATGGTAATAAAATTTTTATTCAACCAGGAAATGGCTAATTAATCTCAGTATTGACAAAATTACCAAATATTGTCTTTAAAAACACATTTATTGGATAGTTAGATAATTTTAATATCGAATCAATCATAAATCAGGTTAATAAACTCTCAACTAAGACAAAAAATGAGTAACCATAATTGCTTAATTAAAGCAGATCGTAGGGCCATGGCAGTGCCATGCCCCCCATAGGTGTAAGGCTGCGTCAGGGTTTGGGATTGCAGCAATAATAATAAAAATAAGCTGGAAATCAGATAAAAAATCTAGATTTTATCAAGTACAAGCTTAAAAATATTTCAATAGATTCTGGAACTTAATAAAATTTTTGGTTACAAACTAACGGTTATGATTATATAATTTTTGAAAAACTTTATTCTAAAATTGCTTTATCGTCACTGATTTATCAATATAAAAATAAAAAAATAATATGATTGCGCCAAGAATAAATAGTACTAAATTATACTTATGGAATGAACCGTTCTTTGCATCACCCATCATTGCGCGTGCGGATATCTTGACAATTAATGATGGCGGTTGGACAACTCAGGATCGCTATTTTCGCCAATTAGCGGATGTTAACGGCGATGGACGGGCTGATATTGTGGCTTTTGGGCTAGATGATGTTTTAGTCTCGCTAGGAAACAGTAATGGTACTTTTGCCAATCCCTTTATCGGTCGTTCTGATATCTTTACAATTAACGATGGCGGTTGGTCAACTCAGGATCGTTACCCCCGTCAGCTAGCGGATGTTAATGGGGATGGACGGGCTGATATTGTTGGTTTTGGCTTAGATAATGTCTATGTCTCATTAGCTAACAGCAATGGTACTTTTGCCAATCCCTTTATCGCTCGCGCTGATAGCTTTACAGTTAACGATGGTGGATGGCTAACTCAAGATAGCTATTTTCGCCAGCTAGCGGATGTAAATGGCGATGGAAGGGCTGATATTGTTGGTTTTGGCTTAAATAGTGTCTATGTTTCATTAGCTAACAGCGATGGTACTTTTGGCAATCCCTTTGTTGGCTTGGCGACAAACGATGGGGTATTAATTAGTCAAGATGCTTATCCCCGCTTGCTAGGAGATGTTAATGGTGATGGACGGGCTGATATTGTTAGTTTTGGGACAACCGATGTTTGGGTAATTCTCGGTCAAAGTAATGGCACTTTTGCTAATCCTATATTAGGTATTAAAAACTACTTTACCGCAAGTAATAATTGGACTAGTCAAAATCTTACTCCCCGTCAATTAGCGGATGTTAATGGTGATGGAAGAGCGGATATTGTCGGTTTTGCTCAAGATAAAGTTTATATCTCTCTAGCTAATGCCAATGGTACTTTTGCTACTCCTACTGTCGGGATTAATAACTACACAGTTAATAGTAATTGGACAAGTCAAAATGTAACTCCTCGCCAAGTCACCGATGTTAACGGCGATGGTCATGCTGATATTATCGGTTTTGGTGCAGATAATATTTATGTTTCCCTCGCAGCTACCAATAAAGTAGAAATTGTTGGCGGTGCGGGTAATGATGTACTCAATGGAACAGCGCAAAACGAGCTGTTAAAGGGGGGAAGTAGCCCCAATAGCGATTATATAAAAGGTTTAGCAGATTTGCGCACTGCTGGCGTAGCGATCGCAGGTTATGTCTGGACTAATTACGGCAAACGCGATATTGCCGAAGTAAAAGCAGATATTGACTTATACCAAGACTACTACAACGTCAATAGCATCTTTCTGGATGAAGCGGCAAATACTGCCAGTCAAGTGAACTACTACAAAGAATTACACGACTATATCATCAACACCAGCAGACTAGACAAAGTTATTCTCAATCACGGTACTCAACCAGACAGTCGTTATTTATCAGAATTACCCAACGCTAACTTAGTAATTTTTGAGAATCAAATCGGTTGGACTACAGCGCCAACTCCACCTAGCGGCTATAACTCCGATCGATTTTCCAGCTTAATATATTCTGTCACCGATCCGGCGGTGATGAAAAACTATATAGATATTGCAGTTAGTCGCAATGTGGGGTACATCTACGTTACAGATGATGGCGCAGATAAAAATCCTTGGGATAGACTAGCTTCTTATTGGCAAGAACAAGTTAATTACATTGATTCTTTACCAACAGCTAGCAACCTCAACATTTTATTGCCACTATACGCCTATCCTAATTGGTATAGTACCAGCTATCTTTGGGATGATGTGGCAGCTGCTAACGCTAAAGTACCGATTACCGCAATTATCAATCCTAATCACGGCCCACAAACGGGGAACGATACCCTTAATGGCGGTAATGGAAATGATACCCTAATGGGTTTTGATGGCAATGACTCTCTCAACGGTGGTGGCGGTAACGATTTGCTCATCGGCGGTGCGGGTAATGATATCTTGTACGGTGGATCTAATACCGATACCCTTAAAGGTGGTAGCAATGACGACAAACTTTATGGTGATAGTGGTAGTGACTTCCTTGAAGGTAGTTATGGCAATGATACCCTCAGTGGCGGAGGTTATTCGGTAACTAGCACGGAAATAGATACTTTAACTGGTAATAGTGGCGCAGACAGATTTATCGTAGGAGATCAATCAGCGTTTCTCTATATTGGCTCCAGTTATGCCAAAATTACTGATTTTAAAGCTTCTGAAGGTGATGTGATTCAGTTAAAAGCCTCTGCTAATGTGAATGAATACACTTTTACCTATGAATCTACTAAATATGGTAGTGCAGCGATTTCAGACTCATTAATTTATCGAGGTAACGATTTGATTGCAGTGGTGCAAGATGTTTTAGTGACGACACAAAATATTATATTTGTTTAAATGGGGTATTGGGCATTGGGCATTGGGCATTGGTGAAAAAAGGATAAGCAAGGTAATGCATTAACAATGCCAGGCGATGCATTAACAATGCCAGGCGATGCATTAACAATGCCAGGCGATGCATTAACAATGCCAGGCGATGCATTAACAATACCAGGCGATGCATTAACAATACCAGGCGATGCATTAACAATACCAGGCGATGCATTAACAATACCAGGCGATGCATTAACAATGCACACAGATCCACCCCGTAGGGGCGGGGTATCCCCGCCCTTAGCGACAATCCGTATGTCACAATCATTAATTGAACCCGTATAACCTAAGGAAATTGCTAAACTGAGAGAATTCCTGGAACTTTGTTCAGTCTGAAAACTACAGCGATGGCAAGACCGAGTTATGGCCCAGAAGCAAAAAAGCGATCGCGCCGCTTATTAGAAGTATTATTAACTTATGCTAATGATGCGATCGCCACTCAGGATGAAGCGACTTTAGAAGCACTGCGTCCTCAAATCCAAACTCGCTGGTTATCAGAACATCGTCTAGTTATCAGAACTAAGCTGAGATTTTTGCAAGCATTAACAACCTTAGCGCCAGGGGAAATTCAATTAAACGCCGAACATATTAAAGAAGCTTTAAAACGATTTACCGATTTCTTAGAAATTTTAGAAGATAATCGTCCTGCTCGTAGCGGTTCGGAAACTTGGCATTTTACCCTCAATCTTTGGCATACACGCCATGATATTGCAGGGAATTTACAAAAATTTGATGTTGAATGGGAAAATCGTCGTCCTGAAAAATCGAAGCAGGTAGCAGGAGGGGAAGGGGGAGAAGGGGGACAAGGAGGACAAGGGGGACAAGGGGGAGAAATAATAGATTGGTGGGGAATTTGTCGTGATGCTTTAATGGCACAAAATCACCAACGACTGACAACTAATCCCCTGACTAGTGCTGATGGTGTGAGTTTTGAATTAGATCAAGTATATGTGCCGTTGGGATTGGTGGAACGCAAACATCGTCGGCGTTATGGTAGTGATGTCAATCCTCAAGAAGGTTCGCGGTTGTATGAACCTGAAGATACGGAAGTTACCCAGATTTTTAATCATGAGGAATTTCTCCAACAATTACTCAGAGAACAACAAAGTCAGCGCATTGCAATTGTTGGCGAACCAGGCGCAGGAAAAACAACATTACTGCAAAAAATCGCCGCTTGGTTGTTAGAGAATACTCAAGATTTGCCGATTTGGGTTGATTTGGCAGATTTACAAGGTAAAACTTTAGAGCAATATTTAATTCAAGCTTGGTTACCTGCTGCTGTTCGTAAGCTTCGCGTTCCCGGAGAAGTTGAAGAAGCATTTTGCGAACAATTTAATCAAGGAAGAGTTTGGTTATTCTTAGATGCAGTCGATGAAATGGCTTTGGAATCTAGCCAAGCTTTAGCAAAAATTGCGAGTTATCTGACAGGTTGGGTAGCAGATGCGAGGGTAATTCTCACCTGTCGGTTAAATGTGTGGGATGGGGGTAAGAATGCGTTGCAATCTTTTCAAACCTACCGCAATCTTAATTTTAGCTATGGGGAAAAATCTGCGCTCAATTCTTCAGATTCATGCAATCAAGTAGCGCAATTTATTCGTCGCTGGTTTCAAGATAATCCCAATTCTGCTGAGAGTTTACAAGCTGAGTTAGCGCAACCAGAACGACGACGGTTAAAAGATGCGGTGAAAAATCCTTTGCGTTTAGCTTTATTGTGTCGCACTTGGGGATTAACTCAAGGAAGATTACCCACAACTAAAGCGATGCTGTATGAGCGATTTGTGGAATCAATTTATGAATGGAAACAGGATCGATTTCCCACAACTTCCACCCAGCGACAACAATTAAATCGCGCTTTGGGAGAATTAGCGCTGTTAGCAATTTCTCAAGAAGAAACCAAGTTTCGTTTGCGACACCGTTTTGTCTGTCAAGTTTTAGGCGCGCCTGATGATGGCATGTTTCAATTAGCGCTACAGTTAGGCTGGCTCAATCATGTAGGCATCTCAGAAACTCAAGGCGAAAGAGTTTATGCTTTTTATCATCCCACCTTTCAAGAATATTTCGCCGCTCAAGCTATTACTGATTGGCGTTTTTTCTTTAATTGCAATTCATCTCATCCCAGTTATCGCATTTTTGCACCCCAATGGCGAGAAGTAATTTTATTGTGGTTGGGTAGAGATGACATTTCCCCAACGTATAAAGAAGAGTTTATCCAAGCTTTAACAGCATTTAATGATGGTTGTGGCGGATATTATAGTTATCAAGCTTATTTTGTCGCCGCACAAGGCATTGCTGAGTTTACAGATTGTCAACAGGCACAGAAAATTGTGCAGCAGTTGGTAAAATGGCGATTTGGCTATTACAAATTTAACGCGCAACAGCAATTAAGATATCTCGCGCCGATTGTGGAATGCGCGCGGGTATCCTTATTAAAAACCGATCGCCCAAAAGCGATCGCGGCTTTAGAACAATTCGTTACATCTAGTCAAAACGAGTTCGATATCTGGAATGCAGCTTATAGTTTAGGTAAAGTCTTCGATCCTGGTAATCAAATTGCGATCGCAGGTTTAGAAAAGATTTTGCAAACTGTACGCTATGAAGCATTGCGCTGGCAAGCAGCGTATAGTTTAGGTAAAGTCGATCCCGGTAATCAAATTGCGATCGCTACTTTATTAGAAATTATTACCTCAACCAAGAGTGAATCTACTCGGCGCAAAGTTGCTTATAGTTTAGGCAAAATCGATGCTAAAAATGCCGTTGCTATTTCTACATTAGAGAAAATTGCTGCATCTGCAACCGATCCATCCCAAAGTCGTCAAGCATTAGAAAATTTAGCCACCCTACACAGCGATAAATTATCTTCTGTCGTTAATTCTATCCCCGCACAATTTCCCAAAACTAGAAGACGTAAGCGCAAAACCAAGCCACCATCATCATATTACTCGCTCAATTTTCAAATAGCCGAATTAACTCAAGGTATCGCCTTAGCAGAAGATGAAGATATCCAAAGAAGAAGAGCATATAAATTAGCACAGCTTGTTCCCGGTAATTTAATTGCACTCAATACCTTATTACAGCTAATCAAATCCAGCAAAAACGAAACACTGCGCAAACGTACAGCAGATAATATCAAAGAAATTTTACTTCCCGAACAATTCCCAAACGCGATCGCATCATTGAAAAATTGTAGCTGTCAGCAATTCATCAATGATGAACGAGAACGCTGTCGCGACTGTTATAAACTAATTTGGCACTGTGCAGACAATATGGATTATTTAGATTTTTCCCAAATTTGGCATCAATAATGTTAAGTAGCCATCATGAACATCTGTCTTTTCCAATGCCCAATGCCCAATGCCCATTTTTAAGCTATTCGCACAGATGACATAATACTGTCACCCCAATGTCACCAAATAGTGAGATATTGTAAATAGATGGATTGTTAATTTTCTTCCCAAGGCAGGAGAACCTGCCTTTTATTTAAGTTATTTCTCAATCAATATCAATAAGCTATTTATTTACGTTCCCTGCTGTTATTGGGCAATAAATAATTTCAATCAAAATTATAATTTGATCGGGCAATATTCTCATCCGGAGCATTTACAAAAATTAACCGTTTTTGGCGATCGCGGATGACGAAAACCGAGCCAAAATTGGTAAATACTAGTAACTGAAAAATAGCAATAAAACATCCTACTCAACATTCATTGAGTAGGATTAAAATCAAAATATTTCTTTAAACCCAGTTTTATTTTACACTGCTATACGCATAGATTGTAGGGGGGTATTACCCCTCACTATTCCTAAGTAATTATACCGATGCTCAATTTAAATATATTGAGTGACTTTGCGCCATCAATCAAGATTAGGTTTAGATGAGTTAGGTTGAAGCAATTGCTTCCATTCTATGGCTTTTCTTTCCATCTCCTTGATAAATCCGTCTTTACCATTCACATATCCTTCGATATCATTTGGGTATTGCTTGGCTAATTCCCGCTTCAAATCGCTGTATTTAATTGCATCTTCTGGATGTGCAATCATGTAATCGCGAAATGCTAAGTGTCTTTGAACTTCAGCAACATTAATCTTGAAGAAATGAACGTGATGTGTTCTGATTCCTTCCTCATTATTTTTACGAAAGAAACGACGACCAGGGAGACCAAATTCACCCATATTTTTATAACCTAATGCAGTCATCACTGAACTTTGCTCATCTATCTTAGCAATGTCCTTAACCTGAACTAATATATCAATAATTGGTTTCGCATAAATGGTAGGAATCGAAGTACTACCAATATGATGAATATCCACGATATTATCGCCCAATGCTGATAAAATCAGTTTGGCTTCAGCTTCAAACTTACCTCGCCATGATGGATCGTGGGGTACAACTTCTACTTTCATGAGAGACTTGAAAAATTGCAAATACAAAACTCAAAACAGTTTTTCTGGAGGTATAAATAAGTAAGCGATTGTACACAATTAAGATACAAAACGTAAACAAATTTGAAACCCTTATCAATGACAAATAACCAATGACCAATGACAAATGACAACCCTGACTAGTTATCTTTAATTGCGCCGACTTACTTAGTTATTGATGATAATTACCATCCCCAACTACCAGGAATCCCCTTAAAAGGCCCAACTATATCGCTAGTAATCCAACCACCATAAAAGTTACCAGGTTGGGGTTGTACTTGTTCGCCATCAACATAGCAAGCATCCATTGTATGCGCGTAAAAGGCAACATAATCTTTCATAGCTACAAAAGCCGATGTCGGATGGGGATAAAACCAAGCAGTATTCTCAACTGCTTTGTCACCAACCCGAATGCTGTAATAATTGGCGATTCCTTTCCATTCACAAAAACTAGACTTTGATGTCAGGAAAAGGTACTCCATTTTAATATCTGCAGGCGGAATATAATATGTAGGCGGGTGGCTAGTTTCTAGAACCCGTTTTGCTGCGTGAGTATCAACAATAGTTACCTGATTGAAAATAATTTGAATATGTTTATTTGTATCCTCAAGACGTGGGGGACGAGGATAATCCCAAACAGATTCTTGTCCGGGAGAGGGTTCAATGCGTTGTGGATAAACCATAATCAAATTGACAAATGTGAATAAGTAAGCTGAAAAATAAGATTAATTCCCTAAATAAAAAAACAACACAAATGGTCTGATTAAACATCTGTGACCGTTTGCGTTTATAGAGGAATTAAACATAGGGGAATGCACCCTGAAAAGCTAGCCTAACGTACTTCTTTGAGACTTTCAACCTGTTTGGTGAACAACTCAGTGAATAAACTCAGTACAGAACGTTCTTCGCGGACTTTAATATTAGCAGTTAACGACATACCAGACTGCAAGTTGATTTTTTTATCCCTGACTGTCAAGTATTGTTTTTCTAAACTCACTCTGGCGGGAAAGCGATAAAACTGATGTGTTTGATCTGGCGGTAATGCATCAGAACCAATACCAATCACTTTTCCTTTAATATCTCCAAATTCACTAAAAGGAAAAGAGTCAATTCTCACATCGACTTTCATGTCTTCCCTCACAAAACCAATATCTCTATTAGTAATGAAAACTTCAGCAATAAATTTGTCATTGGGTACTATTTGCATGAGTTTTTGTGTGGGGTTAGCCACATATCCTGCTGTCTTCGCTTGCAAATCAAAAATTGTACCGCTTACAGGCGCTCGCAGTTCTTGATATTTAATATTCTGCCTAGCTTGAGCAATTTTGCTATTAATATCTGATAATCGTTGTTCATTTTCTAGCAAAATTTTCGAGAATTGACTATCAATATCCGCAATGCGCTGTTTGTTTTGCGAAATTCTCTCTAAAATATCTTTATCGGAAGCGGCTACAGTATTGACTGACTGCTGTTGTCCTTTTTGAATCTCAAATTGCAGGCGTTTTTCTTCTTCCGCTAACTGCGCGATTTCCGCTCTGAGATTTTGTACCTGTTGCTGCTGGTTGAGATATTGTAGTTGGGAAATCCCACCTTCTTCAGCTAAGATTTTCACCCTACCTAAAATAGTACTTTGGATTTCTAAACTTTTTTGCGTATCTTCTTTTTTAACTTGAGTTTGTGCTAGTTGTTTGCGAGTTTTTTCGACTTCCAACTGTGCCGCTAAAGAGCGTGAATCTAACTCTCTGCGTGCTACTGCTAGGCGTTGTTGCTCATCAGAGCCTAGTCCAGCTTCTGAGCCATTTTTGTTTAATTGATTGCGTAACAAGTCATTTTCGGAAACTAATTCTCTGCGACTTTTAAGCAGAAAAGCTGTATCTTGAGGTAAGCGACTGCGCAAAAATTCTAATTCCGATGCTGTCGCCGAACTTACACCCATCAAGCGCCGATAAATTTGGTTTTCTTGAGTGATAGCAGCGCGAATTTGGTTTAAAGAATTTAATTCCGCACGGCTAGCAATGGAGTCAAATGTTAACAGTAAATCTCCCGCTTGTACTTGTTGACCATCTTTCACAAAAACTTCTTTCACAACTCCATTAACTGGAGCTTGCACATCTTTAACTGTTCCTTCTGGCTTTAATTGACCTGTAGCTGGTACTACTTGCTCAATTTTGGCTAAATATGCCCAAGCTAGTCCAAAACAGGCGATGAGCATGAGAGATACCATAATGGTACGCGACCAAATCGGAGATTGACGCAAGATGACTGCTTGCTCAAAGTTAGGCTCGCGGAAGTTAAATTGCGGTTCTTTGACAGGTTGAACATCAACAGATTCTACAGATGTTGTCACTACTTGCTGTGAATCTGATTGTGTTTGAGTACGTTGTTTGCCGTTACTGTTTGTATCGTTAAAGCTATTATCGTTCAGTTGAGTCATAGGGACTTTAGATTGTAAATTAGTAAATGTTTTTATTTAAGAGTTATCAGTTATTTAATGTGTTTGATAACTGATAACTCCATCATTACAGATTGACTTCTTGCTGCTGATAAAGGTAAAAATAATGACCTTTTGCATCCATTAACTCTTGATGGCTTCCTTGCTCTTTGAGCCTACCGCTATCCATGACGATAATTTTATCTGCATGACTCACAGTACTCAGACGGTGAGTAATAAAAAACACCGTACTTCCTTTAAAGCCTTGAGCTAAGTTCAGACAGACTTGTCTTTCTGTTGGGTAATCGAGAGCGCTAGTTGCTTCGTCTAATACTAATAATTTTGGTCGTTGCAAAACCGATCGCGCGATCGCAATTCTCTGTCTTTGTCCCCCAGAAAGTGATGCACCTCGTTCGCCTACACGGGTATTGTAACCATTAGGCAATCCCATGATAAACTCGTGGGCAACGGCGAGACGAGCCGCTTCGATAATTTCTTCGGTGGTAGCTTCGGGATTAGTTAAAGCAATATTTTCTTGCACTGTACCATCAAATAACAGTGGATCTTGCGGTACTACACCCAGCTGTCGCCGCAGGGAATACAGTTCTACTTTGGAAATATCATAACCATCGATGAGAATTCTCCCAGACTCGATATCATAGAGTCTTAGCAGTAATTTCATCATCGTACTTTTACCCGATCCACTCTGACCGACAATACCCACAAATTGTCCGGCGGGAATATCCACATTCACACTCGAAAGTTGTAAGGGGCCGCTAGGTGCAAAGCGGAAGGAAACATTTTCATATTTGACTGCTCCCTTAATTGCAGGTAAGGGGATGTTGTCGCGATTAGTTTCGGCTTCTTCGGGTGTATCCACAATATCGCTTAACCGCTCTAAAGATAAGGCAGTTTCTTGGAAGTTTTGCCACAGTTGCGCTAAACGTAATATTGGGCTGGTAACATAGCCAGAGATAATTCTAAAGGCGATTAATTCTCCTAGAGTTAATTCGTTTTGCAGTACTAAATAAGCACCTACCCACAACACTAATAAACTACTGAGTTTGTTGAGAAAGTTACTCGTAGAATTGGCTAGAGTCGAGGTGACAACGGTTTTAAACCCTGCAGCCACATACTTTGCATAACGCTCTTGCCAAGAAAAGCGCGATCGCAATTCGATATTTTGCGCTTTTACTGTTTGAATCCCCGACATCACCTCAACTAAATAAGATTGAGTTTCGGAGTTGCGTTCCGCTTTACTACGTAACTGTCTGCTGACAGTGGGCGAAGCAATTAAGGTGATAATCACAAAGATGGGAATTGTACCTAAACCCACCAATGTCAATTGCCAACTGTAAAACAGCATAACGATGATATAAACCACCGAAAATACTGCATCTAATCCCACCGTTAAAGCTGTACCTGTCAGAAATTGGCGGATATTTTCTAATTCGTTAATCCGTGTTGATAATTCACCTACCGGTCGCTTTTCAAAATATCTGAGTGGTAAGCGCAGTAGGTGGTCGATAATTTCCGACCCCAAACTCATATCAATGCGGTTGGTAGTATCAACAAATAAGTATGTCCGCAAGGTAGTTAATACGGCTTCAAATATGCCCACTACTAATAGCAATACCCCCAAAACATTCAGCGTATTAATGCTATTTTGGACAATGACTTTATCAATAATTAGCTGAATAACTAAGGGATTAGCTAATGCCGCCAATTGCACAAAAAAGGAAGCGATAAAAACTTCTATGAGTACGCGACGGTGGCGCGATAAATAGGGAATAAACCACCGCAAGCCGAACCGCTCTTGAGGTGTTTCTTTAGTAGCAGCTACCAGCAATATCCGCAGTTGAGGCGGCATTTTGCTTTCATCCACATCCAAACCTGCGACTAATTCAGCTGGTTTGCAGCGCAAAATCCCTTGAGATGGGACACCCACCACTACAGAATTAGCATCGGCTGCATATAAAACCGCAAAACTATCACCATAGCGAATCAATGCTGGTGTGGGAATCCTGGTAATGGCGCTGACAGGGATATCTACTAAATGAGCTTTGAGTCCAATTAACTCTGATAGGTAAGCACAAAGCTGATATGAGAGAGTACCCTGTTTTCGCATTTGCTCTGTTAAGATGCGCCGCACGACTTCTCGCCGAAAGGGAATGTTGAGGTGTTTGCAGAGCATCTGAAAACAGGCAAAGGTGGTATTTACCTCCCCAGTTCCCCGAAAGAAGGGAAATTTCTGATTTTTTTGCTTACCCTTGGAGCCTACTGCTGGTTGGGAAACCTCTTCTACAGAGGCATAGGGAATATCTACTGACTCAAGTGAGTAGCGCGGTTGCGAGTGAGAGCGAGATATAGATTGAGATTGAGACTGAGACTGAATCGTCGTTACTTGCTCTTGTACCGGCTCATCCTCAAGGAAATACAAATTTGCCGGATCTAAACCGAGTATCCGGATAGCATTTGGCCCTTGGACTTCAATGTTGCTGCCATCACTAAATTGCAAGCGCGAACATGTAGCTAAATTATCCACTGAACCACTACCACTGACAAACCAAACGCTGTCATGATTGAGTTGATTCAGTCTGGTTCTTCCTGGCGGAATGTAATTTACTTTCGCCTTGGGTAAAGCTTGATCTGATAGTTCTTTGAGATTAGCACTGGCTAAAGCTTGCTTTTCTAGTTGCCAGCCAATAACATCAAATATTTCAATAATATGGGGGCGATTTCTGCGCACATTGGCAAAAGCTGGGTAGGAAGACAGCAGCCGTAAGTATTCAACAGTACTTAACGTTACACATACTGTTTCTGTGGATGCGATCGCTGTTTCACAACCCACTTGACGCAAAAAACCGATTTCTCCTAGTACTTCTCCTGGTTGCAATAACCTCAAAGTTATTGGCATTTGGGTTTGCGGATCGTATCCTAAAAGGCGTACTTGTCCTTCATAAATAATTGTGATTTTGTCAGGAACAACTTCCTTACCGATAATTTTTTGACCTATGCGGTAGCGCCACGCTTGTAATTGTTGCGCGAGTTCGACGATTTCCTCTTGGGGTAATTGGTCAAAACCTTCGATAGTAGGAAGAAATTCTTCAAAGGCGTTCTTAATATAAGTCATGCAAGCTTATTAATCACTTTTATATAGGTTTTACTTATTTGTAATTGGCTACTAGGCCTTAAGAAACATATCTCCTGGCATACTACACATTATGCAGGGTAAAAGTTACAATCTTTGCGAAGTTTTACTTAAAAAAGTTACTCTTGGTGTCATTTTGCGAGAAAATCGACAAGTTACAGTGATGTCTTGTTAAATATAATACTTAATGCCAAGGTAATTTCATATTGTGGTGCTATTTTGGTTGCAGGTAATTTTTGATGCTCTATATTTATCTAGCTAACTAAGCGATCGCTTCTGCAAATAGCTTCAATGTTGTGTAACCTACATATAAAGAAACTCCAGATTGTCTCTCAGGATTTCTGGAGCTGTCTGGAGTGGTTACAGATGCTTAATACGAATCAATTTTTACCTGCTTATCGCCCAATGTCTTTAGGGTATATACCGAAGTTGCTGAAATTGGGTCAATGGTCAATGGTCAATGGTCAATGGTCAATGGTCAATGGTCAATGGTCAATGGTCAATGGTCATTAGTTACCCAGCACTAGCTACTGACAACTGACAACTGACAACTGACTAACCCAAAATAAAACCTCGGCCCGATGCGGAAGCCGAGGTGAAAGAAGAAAACTCCGAGATACCCAAATGTCAGATTTTTCTTCTGCGTTGTCGTTGTTCTAAATATTGAGATTTCTTAGCTTTGTAAGCTTATATTAATATATTTAACATATTCTTCATAAAACGTCAATCATTTGAAGTTTTTGTAAAGCCAGACCCCCAATAATGGCTTGGGGGCTATATCTATTGTCATGCTAATGCGCCACCTTAACTTTTATTGAGGCAGGTTGCGGCTGGTGTAGGCATCCGTTGCATAAGCATAAGCAGGAGTGCGTTCAGCATAATCAGTATCTTGCCCTGTAATTGATTTCGCCAACTTTTCAAAAGCATCTGAGCGCCAGTTACGCTCGTGGATGGGCTTGCTTTGCTCTCCCAAAAAATAAGCCAAAGTACCAATAACTGAAGCAGCTACCCAACCCACAACCAATAATGCAATTAAGATAGTCATTTCAAACCTCTACTTAAGCTTTGTAACTTTATGTAAATAAATATAACTTTCTTGTTACAAACATTGCAATATACAAACTAACGTGCATACCGATATTAAAAGTGGGGTAATCCACACCTAATACCAATTCAAAATTCAAAATTCAAAATTCAAAATTCAAAATTAAGAAACCAAACACAACAAGGGTTTGGGGCTGTGCATCTGTCGCAATCATTTTTCAAATTGGTATAAGAGTGCGATTGTGAGCGTGCTTTTAGTCGGATCGGCAATAAAAAAGACAGGCGATACGCCTGTCTGAAAATAAATGAATTCGCAAATCATTTAGAAATTCATTTCAGCCGCTTGGACTTTCTCAACCTGCTTCTTCTTCAAGACGAGCATGACTTGAGCTAGCATCACCAGTGCGATGAATGCAATCAACCATTTAATGCGATTAGCATCTTGCAATACAATTTCTGCATCTCTTTGACCAAATCCACCAACGTTGGGATTATTTGTCAAAGCATCGCCAGATTTTACTGCTTGTCCTTCAGAAACAATTAATTCTGGGCCTACAGGAATTGTCTCAGTGACAACTTCACCAGATTCGGTTTGGATGCTCACTAAATATTGGAGGTTACCCTCGTCATCTTCTTCTTTAGCAATCTTGGTAATGGTACCAGCAGCAGAAGCGTTATAAACGGTGTTATTGCTCTTTTCGCCAGTTGGGTAAACTTGTCCGCGTCCCCGGTTACCACCTACATGCACTGAATATTTACCAAAGTGGATATTTTTATCAGTTGCGGGGTTGGGGGAGAGAACTGGGAAGATTATTTCCTGATACTGTTCGCCAGGTAAGGGGCCGACGATGACGACGTTTTCTTTCTCTTCGCTATAGGCTTGGAAGTAAGTATCGCCAACTTCCTCTTTCAGTTCTTCAGGAATGCGGTCTTCGGGAGCAATTTTGAAGCCTTCGGGGAGCATCAATACCGCACCGACGTTTAAGCCGACTTTAGAACCATCAGCACCTACCTGCTGGACGCTGGTATCGTAGGGAATTTTCACTACAGCTTTAAACACAGTGTCAGGTAGAACTGATTGGGGAACTTCCACTTCTGTCGGCTTTGCAGCTAGGTGACAGTTGGCGCAAACAATTCGCCCAGTAGGTTCGCGGGGGGTTTCTGGATATGTTTGCTGGGCCCAAAAAGGATAGGCAGCAGCAGATTGGGGCAGAGCTAAATCGCTGGTGAAGTAGAATGTCACTGTAGCGATCGCCACGAGCAATACTTTAACTATTGCTCTGGTATTGCGAGTTAACCTCGCGATTATCGAAGCATTTCTCATCTCTATAAGGGCAACGATTCTCTCATGAATTAGTCATTAGTCATTAGTCATTGGTCAATAGTCAATAGTCAATAGTTAATGGTTTACACTATGGACTTTTGACTATGGACTTTTGACTAAAATAATTAAGCCCACCAAGGTTCTTCGCCTGTGCGGAAGTCGGTTTCAGTCCAAGGACTAATGACGACTTTATCGTCTTGTACAGTGGTGTGAGCCAAAGGCAAAGACTTAGGTGCTGGGCCGCGAACAACTTTACCGGTGGCGTCATATTGGGAACCATGACAAGGACATTTGAATTTGTTCTCGGCTACGTTCCAGGGGACAACACAACCTAAGTGGGTACAGATAGCATTAATCCCGTAATCACCTATAGCTTCTTTGCTTTCTACAACAAGATAAGTGGGGTCGCCTTTAAGTCCCTGAACTAGGGCGCGATCGCCTACATTATGGCTTGCTAGAAATTTGCTGACGCTCACATCGTTGCCCAGTTCGTCTTTTGCTGTTGCACCGCCACCAGCGCCACCACTAGCTGGTGGAATAAAATACTTGACCACGGGATACAATGCACCCAGAGCCACTCCAGTGACGGTTCCAAAAGTGAGCAGATTCATGAATTGACGACGCCCCATATCGGGCACGTCTGCTGATTCAGAAAATTGAGCCATAATCTACGCGCTCTTTCGTGTATTTTGTTAAGCATTTTGATAAGAGTACTAGTAGGTGAGCAACTCTTATCTAAGTCGAAATGTTAATGCCCACAAAAATGCCATACTTCTCTGTTCCAAGATATTTCTAGCATCTTTTCTGTTAGCATTACATTTCTTTATATCCTTATCATACTTGAGTTACGGAACTTAACATCATAACTAAATGTAAATTCTAATTGAGACAACCTATGACAGGACAGGAATTACGTCAACTGTTGGTTGATAAATGGGGCTATTCCTACGATGTGCAGCTGCGGCGCTCTCAAGGGAAAATCTTTCTCCAAGTCATGTGGAAATATCTAGAGCAGGCTTCTTTTCCTTTGAGTGAAGAGGAGTACCAGTCCCATCTAGATAGCATTGCCAATTATCTCCATGCTTTAGGAGGAGCATCCCAGGTACAGACATTTATTACACAGACAAGGGAGCGTCCCCGCTTAGGCAAGGCTGTGAGCATTCCCCTTGATTTAGGCGAACGCAGCTCCGAATGGATATTATGACTTGATTGGGCGCAAATTGCACGCTTTTTGCTGTTGAGTTCACCAAAACATCGATTCTGTGAGTTGCTCACCCCCTGCTTTCCGTCCTAGTAGAGAATGAGCGATCGCAAATCCAATGACTATTGGGACTGAACAAAAGTGAGCAATTCGCAGTCCTTGCCAACTTCCAAATAAATTAACTATCCAAGGAAACTGTGCAGGTTTATACATACCTATGCCTGTAAATATAGCGATAAGCAAAATAGGAATAATCGCTGTATATACTAGGCGATGCCAAGCATAAATTAGCCGCTTGGAGTTGTGGCTTTTTTGTAATGCTTTCATATCGTTCCCACCCACAAATCGATGTCGCCAACGACGGGTAATTAAAATATAAACTCCATACCACAATAAATTTACAGAAAAAAACCACATGGCAAAAAAATGCCAGTGTCTACCTCCTGCTAACCAACCTCCTAAGGTAAATATGGGCGGAATATGTAAACCTGCACGTCCGCCAAAAACCGGATTAGCATTGTAAATTTGTAGTCCACTGGTAAGCATAAGAAATAAGCTAATAATATTTCCCGTATGGAAAATCTTAGCCCCTATGGCTTGTTTGGGTAACTTACCTCTTTGCGTGGGAATGGTCGAACTCATAGATATTTGATCTAGCCGCGATTGTCTATTTCCTACCTCCAAAATAATTTCACAACTTGCATCAAATAGCTATAGATCTAATTTTTAAGTAATCTTATTCGCCGCCCCACGTGTCAATTTTACTCCAGCCCAAACAATCAATGGTTGTCCCACAGATTTATAGAGCAAACTCTCCAGAATTAGCCCGTTATTATTAGCTGTTAAAGCTTGATTTATTTGCTTGATAGACTCATAAAAGCCGTTGTACCAGCCTTTATTAGACATGAGATTTCTTTGGACAAAATTAAATAGCTGACGAGTGTAAGCAGTGTTATACAATACATGCCAGCCAATCGCCGCCTTGGTACTCAAAAAGCGTAAATCATGGTGTTTTTCGAGATTTTCTGTAATTGTCGCCCAAGGTTCTTTATTCACAAACAAACTACTGTAAACAAAGTAGGGAGGACGATCTATATAGTCGGCGGTTAATGCTGTTAATTGTTTTGTCGTTAAATAACGAGCTTCTTGGGCGGCTAAAACTCTATCGGCGTAAGCTTTTGGTACAGTTTGAAATCCGGTTTCAATCCCATCGAGAATATAAGGTTCGCTGACAACGTAATTATTCGCTCCCGAATTTTCGTGATTGCGTTCGTCATAGGGTACGCCCTTACCGTAAAGATTTACAAACGCGACATGAGACTGATAATTTAAGGCTTCCTTGACAGGTAGTCCCCAAAGTTTTAACCCAAAGGCAGCATAATTTTCATAACCTAAACGTCCTTCTTGGTGGTACTGTTCTTTACCATTAATTATGGTAGTACCGTACAATTGTCCGTTTTTGGTGAGGCGTTGTACTTGCCAATGCTGCCAAATAGCTTCGGTTTGCTGTTGAAATTGGGGATATTTTGTGCCTAAAATCTTCAGCCAAATGGCCAAGCGTCCGATATCAATGGCTGACCAGCCAATTTCTTGTTTTTGCTCTAGCTGACCGTAATTTATTGGTACTAAAGTTTGAGAATTATAAACTTTGTTAGGTAGTTCGCCTTTATACAAAGGTAGAGATGCTAGAGTTTGCAGCATTCTGCCAATTTTGACTTCAAATTCATATCCAGAGACAAATTTGAGTTCTCTAGCACTAATTAAAGCAGCGATCGCCACCGCTTGATCGGACATGGTCACAGAAGTCACGCCATCAAGGGAATTAACTAAGCCTGTTTGCTCATTCCAGTTGCGTTGGAAATATAACCAAGCTTGATGAGCGATCGCCGTTTCTTCCAGACTTAACGATCCGGCTTGAGGCGCGATATAAGGAGTTTTAGCGATTGTCGCCTGACTAGGACTAATAGGCGTACCTGGTAAGGCTAAGGATTGAGCATCAAATGTGGCAATGGCTTGGGCAGCATTGCCCGTAGTATCAGAGTGAGATGTAGAAATTTCCGTTTTTAGCACAGTATCAGTACTATTAAGCTGGTTGTAATTAATAATTTAGACTAAAAAAGCTATTATAGCTGTAACTCTTATTTACACAGAAGCTTTGATAGATAAGCCTTTGGGTATTGGTTTTACATCATAGAATATATATTAGTTAGCAAGTATGTGTTAAATGCTACTTTTTGCGATTAAATCCGGAATTTCTAGGAGATTACAGCAGAAATTAATACAAATTAATCAAGAAAAGAGTACCGATATCATTACAGTGCATAAATCATTACAAAATTAAACAGGATTTACGCAAAAATTACCAAAAATCTTAATTTATTAACAGGGAACAAGATTTGTATGGCGAGAATAAACTTGGAAACTCAGAGCGGTTATAAGCCTTGATTTTTCGTTTGATATCGAACATGCTCGAAAAAATAAAGTTGGAAACTCTAATTTAATTAGTCATAGATTTGGACTTCGCTACAAATAATAAAGTTGGAAACTGTCACACAGGTATAAGTACTTATCAGTGCCCATTAATTGAGCTTTTGTTTGAGAACATAAAGAGCGATCGCACTCAATCTATATCTACGAGAGAAAATTTTCTGCCATCACTATATCTGGTTCAGATTCTAAAAGCTCACCAGGTTGACAATTCAATACCTTGGAAATCTTGTTTAAGTGTTATGGATTTAGTTTTAGCATTAAATTATACTTAAAAAGCTAGTACAATTGAAAACCAAGCTAATTTTTGACATTTGCTGAATTAACTGCGGTTTTCTTGAGTCTTTCTATCCGGCGTTGGAGAACCTCTACCAGTCCTGAATCTCCCAGGAAAATATAGCCTACTTTTGCTTGACTATAATGCTCCAACGCCTGCTGAGGTTCATTAATCGCAGCATATACCTGCCCTAAACTATACTGAGCTAATGTCCAATCTTCCATATCTTCTAATCCTTGAACTGAGTCGATCGCTTTGAGATAATTGGCTTCTGCTAGACGCACAAGCCCAGTTTGCCAGTAGAGATCGCCTAAAGTACGGTAAATTAGAGACGATTGTTTTCCTTGCTGAATCAAAGATTCTAAAAGCGCGATCGCTTCACTAGTTAAGCTATAAGTTTTGTAGGTATTGGCAGGCAATTTATAAGCAGAAATCACAGATTCAGGTAAAACATAGTTACCATAAAAATTCGCCAAACTTAAAGCAGATGCTTCGTTACTCAAAGGTGTAGGAGAAATCTTAGCAGCTTGCGCTTTGACTAAAGTGGCTTCAGATTGACGTAAGATAACAAACTCTAGGTTAGAAGCCTTTTGCTGACGATTGGGGGCGATATCTTCCTGAGAAGATTTTCCGGTATTGGTGCTGACAATTAGAGAATAAGGTAGTCCAGCCTCTAAAGGCTTACCAGCATAAATGATTTGATTTGCCTTGGTTTTGGTTCTCCACATTAAACCTTTTGGCCCTGTTACCTCAACGTTGTATTCTGTAACTGTAGATACTGGGTTCCAGCGAAGTAGGGGAGTAGCACTCAGCAACAAAGCATGGCGGGGAGTAATTATGTAGGGTATGGAAGCATCAACTCCACCCAAAGTTTCCGCAGCTTGAGAACCTCTAAACTCAGTATTTGCCCACTTAATACAAAGCGAACCCATACCTGATACTATCCCTGCTCTAACCAGTACAGGAGTACCCACACCCGGACATTGAAGATAAACTCTAACTCCTTTGTCTGGAAATATTTGATCGCCTTGATATAACTCCGTTGCGGGGCGAACAGGAAGCCAATCTGTGCGTTTTTCGCGTTGGACTCTCACTTTACCTTTGCCAGCAATAGATTGGATGCGGGCAGTTTGGGCAATAGCAGATAATGGTAGGGTGATGATAGCCAATGTTAGTACCAAAACTGTGAATTTCGGCATTTTCCTGTGATACATTATTTACCTGTCTCCTGGGGTGTTAAACGCTTTTGAGCGATCGCAGCCCATTCATCTTGTTCGGGGATGGTAATATTGGCATACTGGTTGCAAGTTTTCCACTCTGTTAGTGCTGATTTTGGCTCTTTCTGAGCTTCCATCACTTGGGCGAGGAGACAATGAGGAGCAGCTATTTCATACTTTTCTAAGTTAATTTTTGATTGCAAGTTGATTGCTTCTAATAACTTCGCTTCTGAGTCTGGGTAATTTCCTTGCTTAAGTCTTGCCCATCCAAGATTTTTGAGAACTGCATATTTAGTTTTCGTATCCAAGGGTTGTTTTTTCTCTGTATCTAATGCTTTGAGTAATAAAGAAATAGCAGCCGGATAATCTTTTTTCATAATATTAAGTCTTGCCAAATTATTAGTAGCTCCAAGAATGCCTCCTTGAATTGCTAGTTGATATTGAGGGCGAGCTTTATCTATTAGTTGTAAGTCTTCGTAAAGTAGACCTAATTGAAAATGTGCTTGAGCATCATCGGCGTTGAGTTGAATTGCTCGGTTAAATTGTTCTTCAGCGCTACTCCAATCACCATTTTTACGGCTTTCAATTCCGGGATTTGTATAAAATTTTGTGGCAATTTGTGGTAAGGATTGCCGAAGGCTAAAGAAAATACATACTAGTAGTAATGAACCAAATGCACCTAATTCATGCCAATACTTTTCTGGGATATTAATAGCTTTGAGAAAATTTTTGAGGGCTTCTTGTCCGGCTTTTGTGAGTGCGCTCCCTGCTACTAACAAGGTGAGAACACTTTGGGCACTGACTGTAAAGGCTCCAAAAGAATCGGGGCCACCTGTAAGAAAGCGAGGGGCTATATCGCCCATTAAGCCCAAGGACATTGTGAGGAAGGTAACAGAAACAGCACTCCATAGCCAATCAAGGCGATCGCTCCAGGGTGTTGTGGTAGCTCTGAGAAACCACCACCAATAGGCTTCTTTGGGGCTAAAGCTGGCTCGCCAATCAGCAGATTGGGTAAAAGGTGCGATCGCTCCTGCTTGTTTCCTCAAGGTTTCATCGAGTTGGCTCAGTTTTTCTAAGCTTTCCCCAGTGGGAGGAGGTAATTCTGGTGAGGTTTTGCTGTTTTCTATTGCAGCCTGGACGCGATCGCGCGCAATTAGCACATCCAATACCAGAGCAGATAGAGATTGATTATCAGCCGCAGTTCCATTAACAGGTGTTATTGGCGATAATTGATCTGGAGAATTATCTGTGTCTAGTTTCTCAGCTTCTACAGTTGCCAGCAAC
Source organism: Calothrix anomala FACHB-343 (assembly GCF_014696435.1). GTDB lineage: Bacteria > Cyanobacteriota > Cyanobacteriia > Cyanobacteriales > Nostocaceae > Aulosira > Aulosira anomala_A. The sequence goes on from NZ_JACJQG010000038.1 coordinate 21,937, forward strand.
TTCTCCTTGGCAGGCTGTTCGGTATCTTCAGATTTAGGGGGAGTGATAGCAGATGGCGTTGCTGGCTTTGTGGCTTGCACCAATCTTTGTAAGACAGTCGAATACTGTTCAATTGCCTGTTCTAAGGTTGTGGGAGAAATGTTTGGTTCGGGCATAATCTACAATCCATTACCAATGAGAATAAATGGTGCCCAATAGTAGGGATGGCTGAGATTACGAGAAATGCTTGCATCTTGTCCGCTATTACCTGGTGTTAATCTGACACTGCTGCGGTCTTTATTGTTGTTGTTTTGCTGATTACCTGCAATCATGGTGAGTTGTGCTTGCCGTAGAGCTTCTGTTTTAGTTATCTTGCCAGTGGCGAGATTTTGATAAAGATATCGCATTAATTGGCTGGTACTAGCATCATTCACTAACCACAGAGAAGCAATCACAGATTTAGCGCCACTGGTAAGAAAGTAGTAGCTCAAGCCAGATACTTCAATACCTTCTTTATCTTCTCCACCCCGCGCCGTTTCACAGGCAGATAGCACTACTAGATGAATTCCACCTAAATCAGTTAAGGTTTTCACTTGGGGAATTTTGAACGGATTACCATCTCCTAAAAGTAGAAAAGAATCATCTGGGTTTTGAGAAATAAATTGAGCGTGGGTAGCAACATGTAAAATCCGATGATCGATTAGATATTTAAAAGCATCTTTGGTGAAATCTTTGTTGATTAAAGACAAACCTGGATAAATACCATTGGGATTGACTTGACTGCGGATAATGCCATTAATTTCATCTTGAACATTTGGGAGTGATTTGAAATCGCCAACCTGCTCAGATAAACCTAAAGCCAGTACAGGATCGTTATCAATTTTGGGCGAAAGTCTATCGCTGGTGTCGGTTAACCCCGCAGTCAAAATTGTCGAAGTATTGAACGATTCAATTAAATATTTTTTACCGTCAAACAGCGCCGCCATTGGGATGTAGCGGGTGGAACGGTCAAGAGAAAACACCAAATTCTGAATATGATTACTGTCTAACTCGGCTCGTAACGGTGCAACTAACCACTGATAAAGTTTTTGGCTGACTTTTTGTAACTCTTTGACATCTCCTGGCTGTTCCAGCAATTGCCGAAACTCCACAACTGTTGTAGCTAGTTCCTTGCGTCCTACTGGTACAACTTTGCTGTTAAAAACAACTCCTTGTTTCCCGGCTTGAGTACCCCAAACCAGCCAGAGTTTATCTTCCAGCACTAAGGGATAAATTAACACCGTCTTGGGTTGGGATTGAACTACTTTTTGGGCTGCAACTGTGAGTTCTTCTTGCTGAATTTGAGCCGGATCTCTTTGGCGTTGTTGCTTGGCTAAAGCTCTGAGTTTGTCTGCTTCCTTGTTAAATTCTGCATTAGCTTGATCCCGTAAAGCTCGCAGTTGCTCGCGTTCTGAGCAATAGGGGGGTTTGCGTTCGCATTCAGTTAGTTTTAGGCCCAGATTCACCAGATTATTGTAAGGTGGAACTACACGCGATTCCACCGGAGTTAGGGGACTGCCTTGAGTTTCGCCACCTGCTCTAGTATCTCTGGTATAGTCTCGCAGTTCTTGAATTTTTAATAGTTCCAAGACTTGTTGGGCTTCGAGAACTCGTCCTTGGGAGAGTAACAAGTCAGCTAAACTGCGATAACTATTTGCCACAGTTTGAGTATATGACTCTTGCTGCTCACGGGGTAATGTACGGATATCCTGTCGGATACCTTCACGCACATTCACTGATTGTTTGTAGAAGACAATGGCTAATTCTAGTTCTTTGTGTTTTTCTAGTGTTAAGCCAATGTTAGCTAGTGTAAGTCCTTCTCCTGCGCGATCGCCGATTTCGCGAAAAATAGCCAGAGACTGCTGGAAGAACTCGATGGCTTTGGCATATTGCCCCAGGTAATTGTAAGCATTGCCCAGATTCATCAGCGAGTTGGATTCGCCATTTTTATCGTCGATGTCGCGCATAATCACCAGAGACTGCTGGTAGAATTCGATGGCTTTGGCATATTGCCCTAGGAATATATAATCATTGCCCAGATTCATCAACGAGGAAGCTTCGCCATTTTTATCGCCGATATCGCGCACAATCACCAGAGACTGCTGGTTAAACTCGATGGCTTTGGCATATTGCCCTAGAAATATATAAGCAGTGCCCAAATTATTCAGCGAGGAAGCTTCGCCATTTTTATCGCCGATATCGCGCACAATCACCAGAGACTGCTGGTAGAACTCGATGGCTTTAGCATATTGCCCTAGGTAATTGTAAGCATTGCCCAAATTATTCAGCGAGGAAGCTTCGCCATTTTTATCGCCAATATCGCGTCTAATCACCAGAGACTGCTGGTAGAACTCGATGGCTTTAGCATATTGCCCTACGGATCTATAAGCATTGCCCAGACCCATCAGCGAAGAGGCTTCGCCATTTTTATCGCCGATATCACGAAAAATTACCAGAGACTGCTGTAAGAACTCGATGGCTTTGGCATATTGCCCTAGAAATATATAAGCAGTGCCCAAATTATTCAGCGAGGAAGCTTCGCCATTTTTATCGCCAATATCGCGTCTATTCACCAGAGACTGTTGTAAGAACTCGATGGCTTTGGCATATTGCCCTAGGGATATATAAGCATTGCCCAGATTCATCAACGAGGAAGCTTCGCTCTTTTTATCGCCGATATCGCGAAAAATTACCAGAGACATCTGTAAGAACTCGATGGCCTTGGCATATTGCCCTTGGGATTGGTCAACAGTGCCCAGATTCATCAGCGACTTAGCTTCGCCATTTTTATCGCCGATATCGCGAAAAATCACCAGAGACTGCTGGTAGAACTCGATGGCTTTGGCATATTGCCCTAGGTAATTGTAAGCATTGCCCAAATTATTCAGCGAGGAAGCTTCGCCATTTTTATCGCCGATATCGCGAAAAATTACCAGAGACTGCTGGTTAAACTCGATGGCTTTGGCATATTGCCTTAGGGATATATAAGCAGTGCCCAAATTATTCAGCGAGGAAGCTTCGCCATTTTTATCGCCGATATCGCGCACAATCACCAGAGACTGCTGTAAGAACTCGATGGCTTTGGCATATTGCCCTAGGTAATTGTAAGCATTGCCCAGAACCATCAGCGAGGAAGCTTCGCCATTTTTATCGCCGATATCGCGCACAATCACCAGAGACTGCTGTAAGAACTCGATGGCTTTGGCATATTGCCCTAGGGATATATAAGCATTACCCACATTCATCAGCGAGGAAGCTTCGCCATTTTTATCGCCGATATCGCGAAAAATTACCAGAGACTGCTGGTTAAACTCGATGGCTTTGGCATATTGCCCTAGGGATATATAAGCATTGCCCACATTCATCAGCAACTTAGCTTCGCCATTTTTATCGCCAATATCGCGAACAATCACCAGAGACTGCTGGTAGAACTCGATGGCTTTGGCATATTGCCCCAGGTAATTGTAAGCATTGCCCACATTCATCAGCGAGGAAGCTTCGCCATTTTTATCGCCAATATCGCGAACAATCACCAGAGACTGCTGGTTAAACTCGATGGCTTTAGCATATTGCCCTAGGTAATTGTAAGCATTGCCCAGACTCATCAGCGAGGAGGCTTCGCTATTTTTATCGCCGATATCACGAAAAATTACCAGAGACTGTTGTAAGAACTCGATGGCTTTGGCATATTGCCCTAGGTAATTGTAAGCATTGCCCAGAACCATCAGCGAAGAGGCTTCGCCATTTTTATCGCCAATATCGCGAAAAATCACCAGAGACTGCTGGTTAAACTCGATGGCTTTGGCATATTGCCCTAGATAATTGTAAGCATTGCCCAGATTCATCAACGACTTAGCTTCGCCATTTTTATCGCCGATATCGCGAAAAATCACCAGAGACTGCTGGTTAAACTCGATGGCTTTGGCATATTGCCCTAGGGATATATAAGCATTGCCCAGATTTCCTAGCGACTTAGCTTCGCCATTGCGATTTTTCAGTTCTCGATAAATTGCTAACGCCTGTTGCCAAGATTGAATAGCCGCTTGATATTGACTGATATAAAATTGTTGGCGTCCTTGCTGCAATAGCCTGTCAGCCTCTGCTGTTTTGTCTTGGCTCGTCTGTGCTTGTACTGAGTTAGAGAGGGGATAAACGTAAGTTAGCAACAGTGAGGGAATCAGCGCCAGCAGCAGTTGCAATGTGAATAAGCCAACCAGCTTGAGTTTGAAAGACATTGCATTTAATACCAATAAAATTACTAGTAATTTTATTTACATTATATCTTAAGTGGGCTTTAGTTGTGTTATGCTGTCGCTCACACAGTTCCTGATTTACAACCCATTGCCAATAAGAATAAATGGTGCCCAGTAGTAAGGGTGACTGAGATTGCGAGAAATGCTGGCAGCTTGTCCGCTATTTCCTGGTGTAAATCTCACACTACTTCGGTCTTTGCTGTCGCTGCTTTGGTTCTTACCTGTAATTAGGGCAATCTGAGCCTCGCGGATGGCTTCAGCTTTGGTGATGTTGCCTGATTTCAGCCGTGCATATAAAGTATCCATCAAAGTTTGAGTACCGCCATCATTCACTTCCCACAAAGAAGCAATCGAAGCTCTAACTCCTGTGCGCTGGAGTTGGTAGCCAAACCCCAGTATTTCCAAACCAGTACCCAGTTCTCCACCCAGCGCTGTTTGGCAAGCACTCAGTACCACCAGGGTAACATCGGGCAACTTCCACTCCTCAATTTCTTTGAGGTTAATCCGATTTCCATCACCCATAAGGATAAAAGAATCTTCCGGCGCACCTTTAACAAAAACAGCATGGGTTGCCATGTGAATAATGCTGTAATTTTTAATTTGGGATAAGATGGCATCCCGGTTAAAAGCTTTGTCAAAGAGTTTGGTAGTGTTAGGAATTGCTGCACCTAATCCCTCAACTTCCGTCTTCGCAAAGCGCAATCCTTGAAAGTCGTAGGTTTGACCTGCTACCTGAACACTATAGCTACCTTGTGTAAATGCTCCTGCCAAAACACGAGGAGCGTTAGTAGGTTCAGGCTCAAGTTTAGTCAATGCTAAAGCAGTCAGGTAGTTGATTTGATAGCGTTGGGTCAGCCATTGCTTACCGTCATAGAGTGCAGCTAAGGGAATATAGCGCATTTGACCGTCAGGTGCATAGATAATTGTCTGCACATCTGCTTGTTGAAGGTCGCTTTCAATTGGCTTAATCAAATGCTCATAAAGCTTTTGGGAGGATTGCTTAACCTCAGAATTGGGATTTTGCAAATCTTGACGGAAAGTTTGAATCATTTTTTCTAGTTCCGTCCGTTTTATTGCCACCGAACGACGAATTGGTGGTTTCCCAGGGGGTAACAGCACTAATTCTAGGCGATCGTCCAAAACCAGGGTATAGAATAGGGCGATGCGTTTTCCTAAGCGCTGCAATCGGGTTTGCAGGTCTTGATAAGCGGGTAAGCTGAGATTTTGCTGTGGGGCAGTTTGTTGTATTTGTTGAGATAGAGCTACCACAGCAGGACTTTTGAGAAACTCGCTCATCTTTTGGTTAGTCTGCGCCTGGATTTTTTCAATTTCCTGAAGGCGTTGCTGTTGAGTAGGAGTGCGATTTTGCAGTTTGCGGAGGTCGGCTAGTTCAGCGCCCAGTCGAATGGATGGAGTTTGAATATCTGTATAGTCTTGTAAGATTTTTTGTTCTTGTGGGAATAACTCAATTCCTTTTACAGTTCTCTCGTTGCCTTGTACATTGCGTAAGTAGTCCTGTAGTTCTTGAACTTTGAGCAAGTCTAGAACTTGCAATGCCTCCATTACTCTATTTTTTTCGAGTAAGAGTGAAGCTAGATCGCGATAGTTTTGAGCAATAAGATTTCTAGTATAAGAAAATTGATCTTCGCGGGGTAATGTACGAATATCTTGCCGGATATTTTCACGCACATTCACTGACTGTTTGTAGAAAACAACTGCTAATTCTGACTGCTTTTGTTTTTCTAGTGTTAAGCCAATGTTAGCTAGTGTAAGTCCTTCTCCTTCGCGATCGCCGATATTACGTTTAATCACCAGAGACTGCTGGTAGAACTCAATGGCTTTGGCATATTGCCCTAGGAACAAGTAAGCATTACCTAGATTATTCAGCGAGCTGGATTCGTCATTACGATCACCGATATCACGCTGAATGCTCAGAGACTGTTGGTAGAACTCGATGGCCTTAGTATATTGCCCTAGGGACAAGTAAGCACTGCCCAGACTTCCTAGGGAGTTGGATTGACCTTGAAGATTGCCGATATTGCGTTTAATAGCCAAAGACTGCTGGAAGAACTCGATGGCTTTGGCATATTGCCCCAGGGATCTGTAAACACTGCCTAGACCCATCAGTGAAGAAGCTTCGCCATTCTTATCGCCGATATCACGCTGAATACTCAGAGACTGCTGGAAGAACTCGATGGCTTTGGCATATTGCCCTAGGGATTTGTAAGCAGTACCCAGATTATTCAGCGAGTTAGATTCCCCATTTTTATCGCCGATATCGCGGTAAAGGTTCAGAGACTGTTGGTAAAACTCGATAGTTTTGGCATATTGCCCTAGATAACTGTAAGCAGTGCCCAGATTTCCTAGCAAGGAAGCTTCACCATTCTTATCGCCGATATTGCGTTTAATAGCCAGAGACTGTTGGTAAAACTCGATAGTTTTGGCATATTGCCCTAGATAACTGTAAGCATTGCCCAGATTTCCTAGCGAGGAAGCTTCGCCATTCTTATCGCCGATATCACGCTGAATGCTGAGAGACTGTTGGTAAAACTCAATGGCTTTGGCATATTGCCCTAGATAACTGTAAGCATTGCCCAGATTTCCTAGCGAGGAAGCTTCGCCATTCTTATCGCCGATATTGCGTTTAATAGCCAAAGATTGCTGGAAGAACTCGATGGCTTTGGCATATTGCCCTAGAGATCTGTAAGCACTGCCCAGATTATTCAGCGACTTGGCTTCGCCATTCTTATTGCCGATATCGCGCTGAATGCTCAGAGACTGTTGATAAAACTCAATGGCTTTGGCATATTTTCCTAAGGAACTGTAAGCATTGCCCAGATTATTCAGCGAGTTAGATTCACCATTCTTATCGCCGATATTGCGGTAAATGCTCAAAGACTGTTGGTAAAATTCGATGGCTTTGGCATATTGCCCTAGCAATCTATAGGCAATGCCCAGATTATTCAGCGAGTTGGATTCACCATTCTTATCGCCGATATTGCGGCAAATGCTCAGAGACTGCTGGTAAAACTCAATGGCTTTGGCATATTGCCCTAGGGAAGTGTAAGCACCACCCAGATTATTTAACGATTTGGCTTCGCCTTGGTGATTTTTAAGTTCTCGATAAATTGCTAACGCCTGTTGCCAAAATTGGATAGCCGCTTGATATTGACTAATATTAAATTGTTGATTTCCTTGTTGCAAAAGCCTATTAGCCTCTGCTGTTTTGTCTTGGCTCGTCTGTGCTTGTACTGAGTTAGAGACGGAATAACCGGAAGTTAATAGCAGTGAGTGAATAAGCGTCAGCAGCAGCTGCGATGTGAATAAGCCAACTAGCTTCCCTTTAAAAGACATTGCATTCAATTTCAGTAAAATTACCGATGATTTTATCTACAATATATCTTAAGCGGGCTTTAGTTGTGTGATGCTGTCAGCCGATGATTTCAAACGTCATAGATAACGCCGCCATCTGTTGAACATCAAACTGGCGAATATTTTTTTTGGTTTCACCGCGAGTCCCACTAGCAAGATCATCAAGTAAACTAGCGATCGCATCTTCTGCCTTTTGAGCTACTTCACTGGCAGTTCTTTTTTCATTTTTGTGTTCCATTATCAATGCCTGTAACGGTTTCAAGGCTTTATCAATTGGTGCTGTACTCGCCACAATCAGCACCTCTACAATCCCCAATGGTTTAGTAAAAAGTAACTGTACTCCCTTCTGAATTTGAGCCTCATTTGGGATTTGTAGTGTCTCCCCTGCTGAAACCAGTGCCGCATTTTTGCCGTCACTCAACGGAAACAAAATATCAATATCCCCATCAGGACTAAAGATTAATACTCCAATATGCAAATCGCGTTCTTCTCGATTTTTAACTGAGATTTGTACGGGTTTGTCAATCTCAATCTGAGCAATCGACTGAGTTTGAGATTTTACCGTTGGCGGAATTCTTGGAGATTGACTTTTACCCCCACGCACTGTAAATGACTCTGCTAGCAAAGATTGAGTATTAGCAGTTGTAAGACTAGCAACAACATTTAACCGAGATGAACTGGTATTGAGTGTAAGTTTGATCAATCGGGCTGCTAGCAATAACTTAAATTTTGTCTGTAGCCGATTGACTGCTGCATCAATACTTTCATCTGCTACATCAAAGGAGCCAGGAATCGGCTCCAATCCCACCGAGAATAACCCAATACTATTTACAGGTGGTAAATCTGCGATCGCTCTTTTCTCTAAATCCTGGCGGTAGGCTGGGAGCATTTTACCCAAAATGTAATGTACCTCCTGCTCTAGTAAAGGTACTACTTCAATTCGTGGGAGCGCTTGCAATGCTTGTTTTGAGGCTTCACTGTCGAGTGATTTATCTAACCCAATCTTTAATTTAAGATTACTAGGAATTACCCGGACTTGTTCTTGCAAGGCTGTTCCTGGAGCAATTTTGGCTGCGGAATTAGTTTGCAGTAAGCCAGTTGCATTCAGGCGATCGCGTGATTCAATTTTTACAGTACCTTGTGTTTGTCCGCGATCGTCCACAACAGTGAATATTGCCCCTTTACCCAAAGCTTCTATAACTTGCGGTTCTGCACCAGTCAGTAGAAGTTTGACAGCATTTCCCTTGACTTCAGTAATCACAGCCTCTGCTGCTGGTTTCTGCATTGGGGCAAAATACATTGGCTGCTGATCGTCAGTGCTATCGGACTTTACCTCAATGCCTGGCTTTTGCCCACGAGAATTTTGTCCAGTTTTCAGAAATTGCTCAGTTTTAGCAGCCGCAGCTATAACTACTTTACCCATTGCCTGATTGCTGGTTAACTGCCAAAGCTGTCGAGTTAGCGCATAAGTAAACACACCTGCATGAACATCAGGCGCAAATGTTACATCAGCCGCTTCCTGATTGCGCTGTGCCGCAAAGATAGCTGCGCCGTTGACCAGATTCTTTCTCCGTCCCTCAATCCATTTTTCTTTGGAGATGTCCAGGTCTTTGAGCCAGCGTTGCTGATAATCTAGTTCTTCTTGGCTTGATTCTAATTGCGTCGTTTGGGTATCGCCTCGCAATTCTACATGACCAGGGCGCGACCTGATAATCAAATTTCCCCGCACTCCACCGCCAGCGTAGCAACTATCGAGAATGAATGTAACGTTTTTAGTTTTGCGACCAAGCGCTGACCGGAGTAGAAAGATTGTACCTGCTGTAATATCATTAACTTCACCACCGTTGTTGGGATAGCCAGGAGGTAAATCTGCGTCAAAAGGAACTATGGTTCCGTTCAGCTTATCTGTGAATACCTGATTGGGATCAATCACATTCGAGCCATGTCCTGAGTAGTGAAAGACTACTACATCATCTGGCGACTTCACCCATTGAATTAGGTGCTGCTTAAAGTTTTCCAGAATGTTTTGACGAGTTGCTTGGCGATCCGGCAACACCAGAACATCATCTGGATGAAAACCAAAGCGATGAATTAACAGTTCTCGCTGAAGCTCCACATCAGTTACAGCCCCTTTTAACCGATACCATAATCCTCGCTTTTTAAAATCTTCGTCACTAGTTCCAGGGTATTCATTAATGCCCACCAACAGCGCCCGTTTACGGCGTGTATCCTGTGCGATAACCTTGCCGTAATTCCAAGCCGCTTGCTGTATACCCAGTTGATTGATACCCACAATTGTCAGGGATGCACCTAGCGATTGTAGAAACTGGCGACGCTTAATGGAAGACATACTTCACTCTCTCAAACCTAAATTAAGGATTAAACGGTATCTCAAAATACAGATTGCCATACTCTCAAGTCTCCCATCCTGGCAATGCATTAGGTAAAATCTTCAGTAATATCCCCAATTTTAACTGTAATGTCCTTGCACCTCAGACTAGTTAGCTGGATCGCGCCACCTCTACTGCTGGTGTTTTTTCCCTACTTGTTACCCATTCACACTTACATACTCTCTACGCCAGCACAAGCACAGACCAGCCAAAACCGTAAAGCAGAAGCAGACAAACTTTTCCAACAAGGAATTCAACAATTTAATACAAGTCAATTTGAGGCAGCTCTTCAGTCTTGGCAACAAGCGCTCAAACTGTATCAACAAATCAAAGACCGCCAAAGTGAAGGAGCCGCTCTGGGCAATCTGGGACTTGCTTACTCGTCTTTGGGCAACTATGCCAAAGCCATTGAATATCAACAGCAAGATTTAGCGATCGCCAGAGAAATCAAAGACCGCCAAAGTGAAGGAGCCGCTCTGGGCAATCTGGGACTTGCTTACTTTTCTTTGGGCAACTATGCCAAAGCCATTGAATATGGACAACAAGATTTAGCGATCGCCCGAGAAATCAAAGACCGCCAAGGTGAAGGTCAGGCTCTGGGGAATCTGGGAATTGCTTACTCTAATTTGGGCAACTATGCCAAAGCCATTGAATATGGACAACAAGATTTAGCGATCGCCCGAGAAATCAAAGACCGCCAAAGCGAGGGTATAGCTCTGGGCAATCTGGGACTTGCTTACTCTAATTTGGGCAACTATGCCAAAGCCATCGAGTATCAACAGCAATGGTTAGCGATCGCCCGAGAAATCAAAGACCGCCAAAGCGAGGGTATAGCTCTGGGCAATCTGGGACTTGCTTACTCGTCTTTGGGCAACTATGCCAAAGCCATCGAGTATCAACAGCAATGGTTAGCGATCGCCCGAGAAATCAAAGACCGCCAAAGCGAGGGAGCCGCTCTAGGGAATCTCGGAATTAATTACTCCAATTTGGGCAACTATGCTAAAGCCATTGAGTATGCAGAGCAATACTTAGCGATCACCCGAGAAATCAAAGACCGCCAAAGTGAGGGAGGCGCTCTGGGCAATCTCGGAATTGATTACTCCAATTTGGGCAACTATGCTAAAGCCATTGAGTATGCAGAGCAACACTTAGCGATCGCCCGAGAAATCAAAGACCGCCAAGGCGAGGGTAAAGCTCTGGGCAATCTGGGAAATGCTTACTACAATTTGGGCAACTATGCTAAAGCCATTGAGTATGCAGAGCAAGTATTAGCAATCGCCCGAGAAATCAAAGACCGCCAAAGCGAGGGTAAGGTTCTGGGCAATCTCGGACTTGCTTACTACGGTTTGGAAAACTATGCTCAAGCCATTGAGTATGCAGAGCAATGGTTAGCGATCGCCCGAGAAATCAAAGACCACCAAAGCGAGGGTAAGGCTCTGGGCAATCTCGGACTTGCTTACTTGTATTTGGGCAACTATGCTAAAGCCATTGAGTATGCAGAGCAATACTTAGCGATCACCCAAGAAATTAAAGACCGCCAAGGCGAGGGTAAGGCTCTGGGCAATCTCGGACTTGCTTACTTGTATTTGGGCAACTATGCTAAAGCCATTGAGTATGCAGAGCAATACTTAGCGATCACCCGAGAAATCAAAGACCGCGAAAGCGAGGGTGAGGCTCTCAATAATATTGCCTTGTCGCTAGAAAAACAGGAAGAACCAGAATTAGCTATTGTCTTCTACAAGCAATCAGTCAATGTGCGAGAGAGCATCCGTAACGACATTCGCACATTACCCCGTGAGCAACAAGAGTCCTACACCCAGACTGTAGCAGATACCTATCGCCGTTTAGCTGACTTGCTACTCTCCCAAGGACGACTACTAGAAGCTCAACAAGTCCTAGAATTATTAAAAATTCAAGAATTACGCGACTTTACCCGTAATGCTAGAGCAGGTGGTGAAACCTCTGGTATTGCCTTAGCCCGCATTGAAGAAGAAATCCTCAATAAATACGGCACTCTAATTGTCTTTGGGCAACAGGTTTACGAATGCGAGCAGAAAAAATGTAATACCCTCAGCCAACTACGAGATCAGCTCGATGTCTTGACGCAAAAATTTCAGCAAGACGCTAATGCTTTTCGTAAAACTCTGCAAGACCGACTTGCCAAAGACCCCGCACTCCTCGAACCCGAACAACTCCGCAGTACTGCTGCCAAAATTGTCACGACCCAACCAGGTACAATCCTCATTTATCCCTTGGTTTTGAAAGACAAAATTCGGATTCTTTTAGCTAGTAGAGCCGGAGAAAAGGGAGTAGTCTTCCGCAGCTTTGAAACACCTGTTGACCAACAACAACTCTGGAAAACGGTAAACCAATTTAGAACCCAACTATCCAACCGTGACGATGAGACAGCCATCAAAACCACAAGTCAACAATTATATAAATGGTTGATCCAACCCTTAGAAAAGGAAATTAAAAATTCTAATGTCCATCATTTAGTCTTTTCCCTTGACCGTTCTACTCGCTACATTCCAATGGCAGCCCTATTCGATGGGCAAAAATATTTAATTGAGCGTTATGCAGTTTCCACAGTTTTGAATGCTGGTTTAACAGATGCTAAAGACCGCCTACCAAAAAATAAGCAAGAGGTTCGTGTTTTAGCAATGGGAGTCTCGAAAGCTTTTCCAGGATTTAATGCTTTATCTTATGTCCCAGATGAATTAGCCACAATCATTCAGCAGTCTGGAAAAGCACAACAAGGGATTTTTCCAGGCTCAGAGTTTCTCAATGAAAATTTTACTTTTAATTCTTTACGCGACAATCTCACAGGTAATAAAGTTTTGCACCTAGCTACCCACGCTAAATTTGAATCTGGTCGTCCAGAAAATTCTTACCTGCTTTCTGGTAGCGGTGATAAATTAACCGTTGATAAAATTCAAACATTAGGCAACTACATGGCAGATACTCATTTAGTTGTACTTTCTGCTTGTGAAACCGCTTTGGGTGGAGTAGATGCTGATGGCTTAGAAATGTCTGGTATGAGTTTTTACTTTCTTACCAATGGCGCTAAATCTGTGATTGCCTCACTTTGGCTAGTTAACGATGCCAGCACCAGCCAACTCATGCAGCGATTTTACCAGAATCTTTCTACAGGTCAGATGACCAAAACAGAAGCTCTGCGACAAGCGCAACTGGCTATGCTCAAAAGCAACAGCCAGGGCAATAACAGCAATCGTAGTAGTGTTAATTATAAATTGGGGCAAGGTGAACAATCTATTTCCCGTAATCTTAATCATCCCTACTACTGGGCACCGTTCATCCTCATTGGCAATGGGTGGTAGAGTCAAGTTTCTTCCTCTGTGACAATTTTGCGATCGCTTTTTTGCGTAGGCTTGCAGGGTGAGAAAGAAAATTAGCGATCGCTGCTTTAATTGCTGGTCAAACCAAAGAAAATAACCTTATGGCTAGCCAATTTCAATTACTTTGGTCTTGCTGCTCCAACGCCACATTGAAAATTACTGTAAAACTAACGTTTGGAATCAGTCGGTTTAAAACTTGTAGATGAGCTTCCGCATCACTGCGACGACGAAAACGGCCTACAATCCTGTGCTGCATATCAGGAAAAAGCCGAATAATACACCAAGGATTGAGCTTTTCAGAATAAGTCATAGAATTCTCCTGGTCATATTTGTACTTTCCAAGACAAAAGCCAGCCTACTGTGATGGTGGCTGGCAGAAAATATCAGAATGATATTGAAATTGGGTTTAAGTCCTACTCACTCTTGTCCGGGAAACAAAGCTTCTGCAAAAGTTCTTCGGGAATCTCCTCAAAATGTTCAAGCAAAAAGTTCATCAGAGCAAGGTGGCGTAAATCAGTAGGCATGGGGCGGCGGTAGTTGCGTCCCCTAGAAAACCAGCGCCGAACAGTGGAAAGTGAGCGAGAGCAGATTTGAGCAATTTCTTCGTAATTTACCTGCCACTTGGAGTAAAACTGCTTGGGAGTCATCCCTAACTGACAGTAACTGTAGAGTTTAATCAAATCTTGCTCTCGTTGCTTCAATGGATGAGGATTCATAAGGTTGATTCCTCGTTAAGTGGTTCCAAATCCTCTTCCCAAGCAATATCAGCAGATGTCCAAGCAGCACTGGGACTGTCTTTGCTCAACCAAATCAGGTAACACCATGCCCAGGAGCAACGATGTGAAGCATAGCTATAAAATCGACCAATGACAATACCCCAGTCAGTATCACTTTCAGCAGAGAGCCAACGCAAGCGATCGCCATATAAAAAGCGCGGTGTCTTCGCTATATCCGGGAAATTGGCTGGAAGCTCAATGGATGCGTCTGGGAATTTTAGATTAATCAAGCCAGGGACTACATCCTGGTTAATATGTCGGATGAGATTGAGATAATCAGCAATCAATTTACCATCGATGCTACCAGTCAACTGAGAAATTAGAATTGCTGCTAACGTTTCTATTTCTTGCTGCTTGAGTTGCATCCAAGTGCTATCAAAGTCAGCATCAGAGTAGTTGCTGAGTTTTGCCAGTAATTCTGTGATACCGAAATCATCTAGAGCTTGTTGATAAGCTCTGTGTTGATCTGTTTTGTAGCTAACAGGCTTTAACATGGGAAATGTCTCCTGTGATAGGGGGCCGAAAGCCAGCGTCGTCTCTGAGAAAGTTGATGGCTGGCTTTTGACTTATAAGTAATTATACGCAATTTTAGTGTGTTTTTGTGTTAATTTATGTATTTATGTGTGTTTAATATAAAAACACACAATAGCGCTTATGATAATCACATGGGAAAAGTAACAGTGACTCTTTACATGGAAGAAGAAGACAAAGAAGCTCTGCAACAACTTGCAGATGCAGAGGAGCGTTCTTTGTCTCAAATGGCGGTGTTAATTCTGAAACGAGCGATTAGAAAAGCGCAGGATGAAGGACAAATCCTTTCAGATCGAGGGAAAGGCCAATAATGGAATCATGCAGTATATGAGGTATTGATCTATGTTCAAAGCGTGACCTTAATTTTGCCTTCTGCATCCTCATCTGTACTCTACTGGTTGAAAGAGTCCAAAGCAGTTGCGATCGCTTCCTTGACTAAAAGCAACTCTCTTGTGTTTGGGCGTAAACCTGCTCGGCGTACCAATTGCCACCTTTGGGGAACAATCTTTTCTTGGCGGAAATAATCTGCTGCCCATTGAACTCTTCTAACAGCGAATTCTTCTCGGCTTTCACTCAGTTCAGCTAGAACTTTTGCTGTTTTTGGGAGCCTTTTGAGATGTCTTTTAACCCATGCACTGGCAGGATGAGGAAGGGAGTTAGCGATCGCTGTTTTGCTAATCCAAGTGGGGCGGTTCTTATCTTGTTTCAACCGCTGTACTACCTCCTTGACAGTTTCGATTGTTTGCTCATCTCTACTATCCCAATCCACATCTGGAGTGCCATTGTTTGTTTTTGGTGATGGTAAATGCTCCTTTAACCACTCCCGGTCATAGTTATATAACTGACTATAAATTGCTGGAGCTTTACTTCGTAATCGGGTTCTTCCCATGCCTGGATTTGCTCTCATTAATTTCAACCATTTTTTTCGGGACGATTGAATAACATCTTTGTTGAGATTCAGTGCCTTTTTACGAGGCTGGAGAGAGGGGCATAATTCTGTTGCTGTAGCCTTAGTATTGGGTCGTGGGAAATTCAACTGCAATCTACTTGCTTGACGTAGAACTGTTTTAAACTCAACTCCAAGATGGTGACCCATCTGCTTGAGGGTCAAAGATGAATCTTCCCAAAGAGCTTTCAAAGATTCTTCCCATACAGAACCATAAAACTTGACCTTGGAGTATCGGAAACTATCTTCTGGCGATCTATCAGGGCCACTTCGACAATAGACAAAACCACAGATACAGCTAAAAGTTCCTACAGGTTTAAAATTCTTTTGATTATATGTAATTTGACATTCTTTAACTTGCAGTTTTTTGTAGTGTTTGCATACGGGATTCAAGCATGGCCAAGGAGCAAGACCAAATGGAGGTAGCGCTTCTTGTAGCTCAAAGAATTCTTTGGTCGTATAGCCCAAAAACTGGATAAGTAGGAGATGACGTAAGGGATGGTGAACCCTTTGTGGAAAGCGCACTAATTGGGCGAGCCAGTGATCGCGAATCTGTTCATCAAGTGGGCATTGAACCCTATCTAAAACTCCCAAAGGATAGTGATTTTTGAATGCTTTCAATAATTCCTGAATACGAATTCTGCCTGCGTAAGTTACCCACTGTGGATTTCTCATCACTAAAGATTGGTACCTCTTATGTAAGCTCTCCAAACCAATAACGATGTGGCAATGGTTTAAAAGCCAGTCTACCTCTCTAGCTATGCTCAACAGAACTTTGTGAATAGGATTCAAAGAGTCTATTCGGTAAGGCGATACTACTTGGGATGACTGTTCTGCCGAAATAAATTCATATATACGTCTACGATTGTGCGTTAATACACTACTGTTCTCTAAAAAAACTTCATGAATAGGGCAGACTTCAACACCAGGTAGTTGATGAAGACGATGCCAGTAGCATTCACCAAATTGCTTCCTATCATCTTCTATGCATAAAGGACAAAAGCGCAGATGCTCAGGCATCTCAATAATGCCAGCCACAATTCCTAGCCTTGCATGAATTTTCGAGCCATTATCCCCACCCATATCTTCCTGAATCAGATGAAGTCTTTCAGGGGGTAGAAAAGGCCTGTAAAAAGGTAATAGGGTGTGATTATCTATGAAATATTCAACTGTATAGCCTGAGTTAGGAGGTAAGCCAGCAATAAGTTTATTCAGCTTACTTGGTAAATCAAAAATTGCGATCGCGCTTTTTGTTTGAAATAGATCCACAACTATTGACTTCTGACTAGGGTACTGTAGTCTATTTTGAAATCGAGCGCAAATACTGTAGAGCAATTCATCTGGGTAAGGTTCGGGAAATAAACCAAGCATTATGTCCTCTTTTGATATCAAAATTAGGGAACAATACGTTGTGATTTCTTAACTGTGAAAGTATTTTTTAATGATTGACTCTCCTCTGTGCCACCTATCTATGGGACTGAGTAATGCTAGAGCTTCTAAAGCAGCATCAATAGCATCTTTAACCTGCGGTACCTCTTTAAAATCATAAACACAAGCTAAAATCACAAGTTGAGACCATGCAGGACTTATATTCTCTTGATGAAAACACTCAGCAGCCCATTTAACCTTGCGAACTGCAAACTCCTCACAAGTTTCAACTACCTCAGTCAAAGCTTGTTTTGTTTTCGGTAACTTATGAAGGTTGTGCTGAATCTGTCCTCTTTTATCTAAATGTTTACAAATCGCCCCTTTAGTTACTTTCTGTGGTCGTCCTGCTTGGCTTTTAATCTGCAAAGCTGATAACCTAACAGCATTTTCCAGTTCTGCATCACGATTTTCCCAGTCTACAACACGTTTTACTCCACCGCATTTAGCCAATGGAAGGTGGGCTTTCAACCATTCAGTATCGTACCTGCGGAGCCATAAATAAGTACTAGGAAATTCTTTCATAAGTTTTCTTCTTCCAAATTCTGGCTTCTCTTCTCGGATAGAAAGCCAATTTCTTCGGTAAGTTTCTAACTCGTCTGATGTTGGTACTTTTTTAGTTTTGGCTTTACGATTGATAAATTTATTCTTGCGAGTAGATTCTCCTGTTGGCCCTAAGCGAGGAAATTTTAAGTCTAGTACAGCACCATGTTTGATAATTGCTCGTTCTTCAACTCCCAACTGGCGTGTCATTTCTATCCAAGTCACTGAAGAGTCTTCCCATAAATTCTTCAAGGCCAATTCCCATACTGAACCATAAGACTTAATCCTCGTAATTTTAAATTCATCTTCTGGATATTTATCAGGGCCTCTACGGCTGTATACAAAACCACAACTACAACTGAATATACCAATTGGTCTTTGTGACTCCCAACTATTCTTAGTAATTTTGCATTCTTTGATTACCAATTGATTGTAGTGTTCGCTAACTTTATTTAGACAAGGCCAAGGCCCATCTCCAAAGGGTTTCTTAGGTATGGGTATTTGAAAGAATTGCTCGATTGTGTATCCTAAAAATTGGATTAGCAATAAGTGACGTATGGGGTGATGTGCTTGGTTTTGCTTCAAATCTTTAATTATGCAGGATAACCAATTACTATCCTTTTCTTCATCTACCTCAGCTTGTAATTCCTTCAAAAAGCTAAGTGAGTAATAATCGTTAAACGCTTTTTTGAGTTTTTTTACATGTACATGATAAGTGTTATAAGCAGCGAATTCATGTTCAGCCAGTAAAAATCCATAGCGCTCTTTCAGCAAATTAAAACCAGGATTAAAGTTCTTTTGATTTAATAACCAAACTACATCCTTAGCTATATTCAATAAATCTGTGTGGTGTGGTTGTGATAAATCTAAACAACGTGGTGGTATGGTTGTTAGATTTTCTTCTGCTGCAAATAATTTATAGCTATGAATTTGATTCCGTGCGGCTACTGTGCTATCTTCTAAAAAAACCACATGAGTAGGACAAACCTCGACACCTGATATTTGATGAAGCCGATGCCAATATGTTTCACCGAACTGCGTCCTATCTTCTTCTGCACATAAAGGACAAAATCGTAGAAAGTTTGGTGAACGAATTATACTGGGTGAGATGCCTGATGATTGATGGATTCCTCGCTGATTACTTCTTTCCATATTTTCACGGATAATCTCAACTCGCTCTGTGGGTAGAAAGGGAGAATAGAAAGGCAGTAATGTATGATTATTTATCAGTATGTCAACAGTATATAGATGTCCTTTTGGTAAAACCGAAACAAGGTGATTCAAATGCCTTGGTAAATCGATAGTTAGTTTAGCTCCCCAAGTTCCACATAATTCTTGTGTTGTTAAGCAAGTGTTTGGATATTGCGTTCTATCAGAAAAACGCGCACATATACTGTAAAGTAATTCATCAGGATATGGATCTGGAAAAAAAGCAATCATTTTTCTATCTCCTCTAGAAGATATTCAGTAGCAGAGCGGATATATCCTTTTTGCTTAAGAGCTTCATATGCAACCATACCTTTTTCTACCCCAGTAGAAATAATGTCTCTTAAGCTATTTTTATCTGAAATAGTTTTACTGATATGATATTTCTTTTTTAAACTCTTATTTTGAGCGATATTTATAGGTTCTTCAGAAATTGCCTTGACTTCTGGCTGGGAAGGATTATTTGCCATATTTTGAGTATCAGTATTGGTATCCTCACTATTTGTTATATTTTTATTAACTAGAGGTGAGGAATTGATTTTACCTACAATTTTTAAATTATTTTTCATCTCCTCTATCAAAGATAGATAATTTATTGGGTAAACATCTTCTATATTTTTCAGTGATTGAATATTACCTGTTTTTAAAGCTAACAAAATTGGTTGTGCTAAACGAAGACTATCCTGTGCAACAGACCTAATGATACTTTCAGTAATAACTTCTTTTTCTGTTGTTATTGCTCTTACTTGTGCCAGCATATAAACTTTGACAGCAAAGTCAGTGATACCTTGAGTAACTTCATACAAAGCATGACAAATTTTTGGGTTTGGCAAACATGATCTCCGAACAAATTGGTATCGCCAAAGTGATTCAACAAATAAATCCCAAACCTCATCCTCCGCCATTCTGTCCCAAACTAAATCTCCTTGACCACTACCTCTACGAGTTTGTCGAAACTCGCCACTCAAAACAGACATAGCTTTATAAGTCCCAACTAAAACCACAGGAATGCCAATTGTGTTGACAAGTTGAACAAAGAAATTGAGCATTTTTTTATAACCACCGCTTTTAGCTTCGTTAAGATGCTGAATTTCATCTATTACTAAAACTCCAATACAGTGTAGTGAAGCTATACGAGCCATAAAGGGTATTAACTCATCAACTGTGCGTTTACTTCCTCCGTAGTGTTTAGAGTAGTGTGTTCCCAGCAGGTCATCAATTGCGTGAAAAAAGTTAAGGCACAGACCTTTAATTGAGCCATCAAAAGGGCAATCAAGTTTCAGCCAAACAATTTGCATGAGAGTGAAATTTCGATTGCGATATTGGCTGTGAACAATTACTTGGGGATAGAGTGAAAGAATAGCTTCAATAGCAGTTGTTTTACCAACACCACTAATACCAATTATTGTGAAACCTGTAGCTGTTGAGCGCAGATGGTTTTTAGGCACAGCCTCAGGATTCAAATTATCTATCCGCTGTTGAAAATCTCTCCAAAAATCTGCTGTTAAAGGATTGCGTGCCTGATAGCCTGCTCGAATCATTCGTGAAAACCGCTGCTCCAAGTCTAAATGGATTGGTAATGGTTCAAAGAATTGGAGTACGTTCTGTACTAGATGTAGACGTAGGTGATTTGGTAGTAATCGCTCTTCCTCAGCATATTGAGGATAACGTGCTAGAAAGTTCATAGCTTCTTCTTCCGATAATATTGAGGGCAAAGCCTCGATAAGTGGATTGTCGCGGTAGCTGGCAATTAATGGGTCACGGTATGAAGCTGGTACGATCTGTCCCTTACCAACTAAAAGTGACGGTACGGAATTATTACTTGTCATTGTTCCAATTTTTCTCCCGAAGTTTGCGTAATTTATCAACAGGTTTTGGTGGAGCTACATAGCCTTCGTCATCCTCTTCTGGTTCAATGGCTGAAGGCATTGAAATTACTTTCCCTGATTGATCGGAAGTTTCTTTAACTCCTAGTTGCCATGCTTGTGATTCTCGTTCGTTCTCACGCTCCAACTTGCGATTGTCTCGAATGCTTTGGAGGCGTGATCGTTTACTCTGTCCAGTAAGTGCTTTCTCAGTCTGCTCTTTAGCTTCAGCAACAATTTTGTCTATTTGCGCATGGAAATTTGCTTTTGCTTGGTATTGGCGAGTTTTAGCTGATTCTTTGGCTTGTTTTTGTAGTTCAAAGTAATCAATGGCTTCATACCAGTCTCGGTGCTGAAATGTCTTCTGAGTTTCAATAAGTTGGCAAGACTCTAATTTTCTACTGTCATCAAGGCGTAAGTAGATTATTTCAAGCTTCCGAGGATCGTAGGCAATAGGAATTTTCCACCTGCCATTGACTCTAGCTTTGACAAACCACTGTTCCCGTAGAGCTAATTCGCATGTGTAGTATAGGCCTTTATAGTAGATACCTTGATGAGTCACAGAAGCCTCATCTGTTGGTAGCAGATTTAAGCGCACAATATCAGGTGCTATTTGGCGCAGATGACCACTCCGATTTTGGACTCCCCAGTACCAGAGGTCGATTGGGTATGGGTCAACATATTCTTGGATCATGAAATCGTCCATTCGATACCAGTCCATCCGGGTGTCTGTATTATGCTCAAGAATGCAAGTGATTATCAGTTGCCGAAACTGCCGAAGGTCTAAACTTGCTTCCAGCCGATAGTCACGGTCACCTCTTTCTCTTTTTCGATAGACTGCTCCAGGCATCCAACGAATCATCTTGTCATTACTGAGACGGAAATTTCTCTCCACAATGCCTTTCCAGTCGGCTCTGTATGGAGGTGTATTAGATACCCTTATGTTGAGAGCGTTTACCAGATTATCAGCGTTGTAACCTTCGAGTTCACCTCTATCCGCGAGGATGGCTTCAGGAAGGTGATGACTAGGCCAATCACTTTCATTAATGTCAATGTCATACTCTTTGCAAAAAGCTACCTTATCAGTAGCAACATTTTCGAGAGCTAACATAGCACCTAACCAACTCGGGCCTTCTAGGCTTACGCTAAATCCTACTATGAGTCGGCTAAAAGTATCGATGACAAAGTAAATGACAGGACGACCAATAATACGGTTTCTGTCTAAGGAACTAACTAAGTAAATGTCGCCGATAGTAGCATCAATTTGATAGACTGACCCTGGCCCATAGGCCATCTGTGTTGAATCTCCAAGTACAGATCTGTGGCGTAAATTGAATCGACGCTTACCTTCACGCGAAATTTTTTCTTGAGTTATGTCTCTTTCTTTTTCATACCAATATCGGAACTGAGCAAATGTGGGAAGCTGAGTAGCCGGCGGTAGCATGGGAACTAATACCCCATTCCGCATTTCATAGCCTTGATGAAAAAACTTTTCCAATGTCAGTTGAAATGCATCTTTTAAAGTTCTTCCTTGACGATTTTCATAAAATGCTTTAATACCGCGATGAAAGCATTTCTTCATTTCATCGTCAACGTTGACTCCAATGGGCATCTCCATTGCTTTTGACAGCTTACTTGGACGACCACGCTTACAATTAGAAGGCTTCCTTTCTTTACCCTTTGCACCACATCTATCAAAGACAGGAAGAAGGGCATTTTTCATTTGTCCTCCTTGCCAGTAACGACGCAAATAATTGTAAATAGTCTTTTTTATGCAACCTGTGCGTTCGGCTGTAGCTTCTACAAGCGGGCCACGATCGCGGGGATTAAACATTAGCTCAGTATTTCTCTCAACAAGTGGGCCAATGACTTCCCATGCCCGATCCCTACGATTGAGGTGATTCTGTGAAATTGAATTTTCCGGACGAAGCAACCCAGCGTATGGATCAACTTCAAGGATGCGAATTTCTCTAGAAGCGATCGCTGTTTCTAATTCCTTAGATTTTTGCCATTTTGGAAGAGCTTTTGAGTTATTAATCTCAATGGTCACCACATCTGTACCAGACGGATCAATCCAAAGTACGCGCTCGATATAAATTTCACTATCGGTATTTTGCCACTCCAGCAGCATATTTACAAAAAGACTCATCCTACACTCCATAATCCCTGTGACTGCACCAGTGGGTTGGCTAGAAGAACTAGAGGCTGACTAGGTTTAATTGGTTGATTCATGTCAACCACCCACTGCCGATTGGCAATAAGATGACGAGCAACAGAAAGCCCCATACCTGGCTCTAGACCCAGTTTGTCATCACAATTAGCAGCTATTTTTGCTAGTGACTCTTTACCTTCTGCTACTCCCAGTGTTAAGGCTGTTGCAATTCGACGAATATCAGATTCTGACAGGGGTGACAGGTCTTCAAGGTTGAGGAAAGGGTGTAGCCAATGAACATTTCTGGCGAATGTTTCAGGAATTTCATTTTCAGTGACAATTCCCCAATTAATCTCTCTGGAATGCCAGTATTGACGCTCAATTTCTAACTTTTGGATTGTGCGTTCTGATTGCAAATCTTTTGCAGACCTAAGCGTGCGGATTTGTTCGGTAACTCCAATATTTTGGCGGACAGTGATACAGAAGTCCGCGACCATCACTAAGGGTTCTTGAGTTTTTGGATCTTTGGGATGAGGTATACCGCTCTGTTCTGCGATCGCTAGTGTTTCTTCTAGAGGTAGTAGAGGATACTGCTCTCGAATATCACAAACAATAGACGACCAATCCAGTAGATAAAAATAGTTCAGTTCAAAATTGCTGTGTAAGTGATGAACTCGATTGGTTTTCCAACCTTTGATTCTGCTAGCAAGACCTTGAGATGCTACATCTTGAATCAAAAGCCAGGGTTGGTACTCAGAACCTCTACCCTGCCCACGACCTTCTTTAAGATATCTATCAATAACTATCTGATTTGCTGTTCTTTTGCGTTTAGCCATTCCCGCCTCCCAATTCAATTACTAGGGTTATTCTTCAGACTGGTTTTTACACACATGTTGCGGTTGCAGTGCTACCCACAGCGTCAACTGCATTTTGCCTATGCTACAAGTTCTGAAGTGGAAGGCTACTCAATGGCTTTCTTCAAACAGATGCTAAAAATTTTTTAATTTTGTTGAGTTGCTCTTCATTCAAAACTTGTTTGAATTTTTCCGCCACCATCTCCTTTTGTTCTGGCAAGGCGGTCATAAGTAATGCTACAAGTTCGATGAAATCCTCCTGTTTAAAGGTTTTTTTCAGCTTAGTTGCTGCCCGATGAGGATCTACAAAAACTGTTACTTGCTTAGTTCTCAATCCAGCTTGAACCATAGCAGCATTGACAGTTAACTCACCAGCCAGAACTTTAGCGTGTAACTCTGGATTTTTCCTACGCAACTGGCGTAGTCCAGCTTGCTTGCTAGTACCAGAAGGTCTCTCTGGTTGTTCGTAACTGTGTATATCATCAACATTTTTTTGGTAATTGTCAATCCTTGGATTTTTTTCTGGTGCTCCAGGTTCTCTCTGGACAGCTCGATCAAGGAGATCCAGAAGCAATGGGTCATGATCAGACAATCGCCAAAGTGTATCAAAATCTGTCCCTAGTCCTGCGGGTGGAGGAGTTTGGATAAAATCTACAAAAGACTCAAATCTCACAACTTCCCCAGTTTCTGGGATAATTCGTTCTTGCCATAACTCTTCTTCCAGGACTTGGTGAAGCAGTTGCGGCACGTTACTCAGTTCTATAACTCCTTCCATCAGCGCTGAGTGAAGTAAGGTAACAATTTGATTTGTATCTAATGGGTTTCCGTTGGACATGTCAATTTCTGCTATTTTTTGAAGACTCTATTCATCTTCGCAATAGCTAAAAATTTAAGCTCACTTAGTCCTTTCTCAATTGCTACCTAAATCACATTTGACTGCTGATATCAAAAATATTCAATTTTGCATAACTAGAGGCAAAGGTTGGGGTGATGACTCAGTATGGCAAAATCATAAGGTAGTTTCTGGAGTGCCAGATTTGATAGTACTACCGTTAGTGGGAATGAAGAGAAGTGCTGTAAAGATTAAAGCACACCAATAGCATTAAATTTGTCCAGCTTTAATTTTGCCCACTGATCATTAGGCACAACCTTTGCATATGCACGTAAAAAAGCAATTGCTTTCCCTGCATCTCTCATTTGCTCGAAAACCATAACAAGACGCTTAAGGATGGCGGGATGGTTTGGGTGCTGGCGGTTCAACAATAACAAAATCTTTGCAGCATCCTCGTACCTTGCCAGTAAACCTAGCAGTGAAGCTTTCTTCAGTAGTAAATCTGGCAAATCGCCTTCAATTACTAAACACTTTTCTACCATTCCAAAAGCTTGAGGAATCTGCCGAGTTTGTATATAGGCAGTTAAGGTGATACGACAAAGGTCGCGGCCTACAGGAGACTCAACATTTAAAAAATATGGATGTGCTTCAATATCTCTTAAGCAGTCAAAAAACCTTCCGTCTCTGTATGCTGCGGTGATCATTAGTAAGAAAGCATGGGGGTCAGAGCTACTTGCAAACTCTGAGTGCGCCACATTTTTTGCTTGAGAGTACGCTCCAGCTTCTAACAAGCGCAAAGCCTGAGTTGACCAATCTTCTGAAGGCTGTTGCCGAGGTGGCAAGATACGAATTGGTTGGTAATCGATTTGGGCACGCGCAACCCGTTTAAATGCGATCGCCATTTCTGAGAGTGATTCCCAGCGTTCTACTGGCTCAAGGGCAAGGCAACGCAAAATAAAATGCTCTAAAGCAGGCGAAACTGAGGAGTTAATCTCACGAGGACGAGGAAAAGGTGTATGCCGAGCAACTTGGCTAAGAGTATCGTGAGGCAATCGGGCTGTTACTAGATGGTAAATTAAAACACCTAAGCTGTAGATGTCTGCTTTAAACAGAGATTCAGCACTACGTCCTTTGACACTTGAGCCAACTATTTCAGGTGCTGAGTAAAGAATTGTTCCACCATTTTCGCGGGTTCTAGCATATATATCATCAGGTAACACACTGCATCCAAAATCAGTCAATTTGACCTGATCTCCAGAGACAAGAATATTTTGGGGTTTAATATCCCCGTGGGACATTCCCAGTCGGTGGAGATGTTCTATTCCAGCTAAAACTTGTTGGTAAATATCGAGAATTCGCTTGTAACTAGCAACAAATCCTTGCTCTCCCTTATCCAGTAACTGAGATAAGGTCAGGCTAGGGAAATATTCCATTTCAATGACGTACCATTCACGCTCAGGAGGTACTCGTCCCATCCAAAAGACTTGAATAACGTTGGGATGAAGTTCTGCTCCCACCAAGGCTGAACCCTCGGCAAGTTCTTCATTGGTTGCACTTTGCTCTTTTGGTATTTTTACCGCCACAATTTGATTATCTTCTAGGCGTTGCGATCGCCAAACCCAACCATAAGAACCATCGCCTAAACATTCGAGCAGTTCATAGCGATCGCCTAACCGCCGATCTGGGCGTGGAATAAAAAATTTAGATTTGCGACTCATCAGTTTTCTCGCAGAATAATGTCCGATAGGTACAATAGATTTTTGCTGTTTTCTCTCATGACGAATTCAAGCAGTACAAACTGACCCTTATTGGCTCCTCTGACTCTTTCTTTTGCTTGAGTTTCAAATCCTTCTTTAATAATTTTCAGCAAATTTGTGTGATTGGGGGATGAAACAGTTGTTTTTCTCCAGTAAGCCAACAATAAGAGTTCTGCTGTCTCGCTCCAACGGTGCTGTGCCAGCAGTAGGTTTTTCGCTTTATCCTCTAATTTCCACTGTTCGTTCTTGTTGCTGTAACGCTCAAATTCAGCAATTAAAAAAGGTGAATGACTAATTTTGTCGAACCAAACCGCATCTGAACGCACATCATCCCCAATATGAGCGTAATTGCCTTGTTTAAAAGCTGGAACCTCTGCAACTCCCACATAGCCTAGACGATTGCCCAGTAAGGCTAAAAAGGTTGTTCCTAGGCTGTGAATTGATAAACCAAAATCTGGAAATCCCCAGTTATTAGTCCAGATTGGTAGCAGTTCTTGAGCCGTTGTCAAATTTTGCAGTTCTGTCATGGTGTGTTCAAGGGAATTAGCCATTAAATCTTCCCCAGAGATTTAAAACTTCTGGTGATTGCCCACCATGAACAAGTGCCTTAGTACCAATTTTGACTAATAGTGGTGCAGGAATTGAGCGTCCGCAAATCAATGCTTCCCCAGTAGAAAGGCTGGGTAATTCCTCAATGTCAGCTTTGCTCACCATATCCGAAGTTTTAGTAATAAACCTCTGGTCATCTGGGTTTTTCAAGCGCATCGCAATTAAAGTATTGCATTGGGACGTAACATCAGAATCTAGTTTTGAAGGACGCTGGCTAACAATGGCAAACCCCACCCCAAATTTGCGTCCCTCACTGGCAATTTTCTTAATAATGCGGTGGCTTACTGCTGCTTCTCCTGCGGGTGCAAAGTTGTGTCCTTCTTCGTAAACTAAAAAACAAGGACGAATGCGGTCTGTTTTACTTGCAGCAGCGCGGAGAATTTCACTAGAAATTAAGGCTGTAATAATTTGTTTTGCTGTATCGCTTAAACCTTGTAAGTCAATTACTACAAGTCTGCCGCGTTTATCACTGGGTCGTCCTACCATATCATATATATCTGTAGGTCGTGCTAGGGCTGCGGAGTAAAAACTTTGGGCTTCATTCAAGACCCGTGATAGCTTCATAGAAGCAACTGCTGCACTACGACTATTAAGGGCGGTAGCCTCAGCAGAACTTAGTTCTTCCCACTCACGTAACTTTTCTATGCCATCTCCCAGGTAGTACCGTAAAGAGTTAATATCTCTAGGTTCGGTAGTTTCCTGAATTTTCCAGTAACGAATAGCTACATCAAGAACACGCTGTTGTGGCTCTGTTAAACCAGGAAGAATTTCGGTCACATCATCCATTTCAAAGCGGTCAAATTGCAGAGCTAGTTCTTTATTTTTCCCTGCATATTTTTCCCGAAATGAAGGATTTTGGGGCGTGTAAACTACTATTCCCGCACCAGCTTCAATTAATCGCTTAAAGTTTTCTTGGATTTCGGGAATAGTTTTGCGATCGCGGGGGTCATCAAGATTGTTAAAGTCAAGGTTGAATTGCAAATTGCCACCTTGCAAAGCACGGCCATATTCGCCGTGAGGGTCAAATACAACAACTGTGCCATTATTAAGGGTGACAATACGCTCAATAATCCGGCCGACCGTGTAAGATTTACCAGAACCTGTCATAGCTAAGACTGCCAGATGTTCTGTAACCAGGCGGTTAACGTCTAAATATACAGGAACAATATTCTCGCCAGATTCATAACCTACTAAGTTGCCTATATGTAAACTGGTTTGTTCATCAAATTCGTAGAATGAGCTAAGAAATTGATAGTCTACAGTTTCCACTTTTGCACCAGGGTCAAGCGCACGGCGAGGGATTTTGATTTGACCAGTGTATGAGTCTTTGTAACCAACAAGTTCTAGTTTGGCAGCTACTCGTTCTCCTGTAATTTGTGCGCCAGGTAGTAGCTCTAAATCTGTGAGCGATTGCCCCATCTCTGAGTTATAGAGAACATTGGTGCGGATAATACTATTAATTCTCCCTAAAACATTAATTTCTGGCTCCTCTTGGCATTCTTGGTGACGGATGCGAACAAATTCGCCGCGTCTACCAGCAAAGGATGAGGAAAGAATCATTGTTAGGTTGTTGGGATCACCAGTGTTACCTACTAATTTCCCTAGAATTTGATGTTTCATTGCTATTTGTGCAGATAATTAAACAAAATCATCTAAATCTGATAGCCATAAATCCTCAACTTCACGCCGTTTAATTTCTACTTGTAGGCTTTGGCTGTAATATTCGAGGAAATTATCTAAAGCGTTTTGTTCTCGTTCTGCCAACTGGATTGGTAAAGGTGCGGCTTGTGACCCACCAGTTAGTGTGAGTGCCATGATTTGAGAACAAATTCTGTCTAAGTTTTTTTGGTTCCAGTGAGGTTCATCCCCAATTAACTGGAGTAATTGCGGAGTATTTGTTTGTGCCGCTTTGAAATGATAACCAAGCACTCCTAATGAAGTGACATCGCTGGGTTCCATGCGAGGTGTTTGTACACTCATACGGAAAGCTGCGGTGCGCGTGTAACTGTTGAGAATGCCGTAAATAAAACGTCTTTCACCAATGCCTGCGATCGCGTCTTCTGATCCGATAATTTGATGAGTTAGATTTACATCAACTCCCTCATTATTCAGTATGTGTTTGCGTCCCTCGGCTGTGCGTAAGTCTTGTTGGGCAATATGAACTATGGCACCGTAACGCTCTGATGCTAAACCCACAACAGCAGTACCATTAGGATTCCAAGGCTGAAGTTTTTCGCGGTGCTTTGACCAGAAATTAGAAATTGCCTGAATTGCACTATCAAAAGCAGCGCGATAACTTGCGTAACTTTCTGCTTCTCGTAGCGGAACCATGCTCCGGTCTAGCACCAGAGGACAATCGAGCAAAATCAGGTCATAGGGATTTTCCGATCGCATTGCCCGGTCTGCCATCTCGTAAGCCTGACGCACACCAATAAGCTGCAACCGTTTTGACTGATTTTCATAGTTGATATCATCTAGTTCGCAAGTGCTATCCTGACCAACTGTGGATATTACATTGTCATCAACAGCTAAATCGACACGAACCGCAGCCGCAGCATATAGAAAACCCCCGATGGTTTTTGTAGTTGTGGCTTTAGTAGATATTCCAGCTACGCGAACATTTAAGGGATTAGGGCGGTCAACTGAACGTACTAAGCCTGCTTGGAAGAATAGGGGGGCGACACGTTCAATATCTCTAATTTGCTTTAATATGCGACCAACGGTTCCTGGCAGGTTAATCTGTGATTGAATAGCCAGAGTTTGTACCAGCGATCGCCCCTGTGTGTTAAATGTTAGTGTCATCTGGCTAATGCCTCCAGTTCTTCTGCATAAGCTAAATAGGGACTTTGACGAATTACATCTATGCCGCTTTCTGTTAACTGAACTCCCTTCACCAACCCCTGAGATTGCAAATCGCCTAAACAGGTTTGGGCTGTGTTTCTATCTAGAGAAAAAATAGTTGAACTTTGTAATGCCGTTAGTGCTGTTGCTGCATCAACAAATTTTTGTGAGACTAAGTGAAGCATGACTATAACGTGTTCTTCTTTTAGTTGAAATGAAGTTTGGTCTACAGCTTGGTTCTCAACCGGTTGACCAGCCAAACTGTGTAATGTCTCTAGCCATTTTTGCAATTCTTGTTCTTTGTCAAGAACGGCTAAAGACCATATTGGTAGACAGGTGATAGCAAAAATTCCAGAGTGGGGATGCTTGCGATAGTAAGCAGTATTGATGCTCATGTCTTCCCAAGCACCACCAATTTCACTGGCAATTTGTAATTGTCCTTGCAGCTCATAATCTACTTCTGGAGCTAGCGCTTTAACTAGCGGTGAATCTTGTTGTGGTTTGACACCGGAACGCCGCCTTATTTCCCAGTTACAGGGAATAGAAGATTTTTTGGTTTCAAAGGGAGGAATTAACAATAATGTTCTTCCTGGTTCCTGTGACCAGTTGTACCAGTCTTTTTCTTGTGATTCAGCAGCTTCTTGAAAATCAATGCCAAACATTAGGCACAAACCAAAAGATGGTAGTTGATTTTCAACAAGTTGAGCAGCAATCACATTTTGTAAAATGCGCTGGCGGCGATGGGTTGCTAGAGTCCCGACTAACCAGATGCTGGTATTCATAATGTTTTTCCTCCTAGCCGATAGGTGCGAACGAGGAAGCCTTGATTAACCAGCTTATCTGCTTCATCTGCTGTTAATTGGGGGTCACTTCCTGAGTTAATGGCGGTAATAATGTGTTGCCATCGTTCAAAGTAAATGCCTGTAGTATCAAGGATTTCTGCTGCTGTTTGTAAGAATTTTTCACGGTGTTGTTCTTTGAGTGCGATCGCATCCTTTAAACTTCCTGTTGCTTCTAACTCTGCCAGAGTTAATGGATTAAACAAAGGTTTCCCTTGTATTTGTAGTAAAGCATTCACACTCTGTTCTGTGGATTGCAGGCTGGTGTCATTTAAGAGTTGCTTGTAATAACGTGTAATTGCGTTCTCTAAAGTGGTAATGTCGCCTAAGAGAACATCTAATCTGTTTTTTGCTTCTTTTGGAAGTTCAACGGCTACATCCATTAACGGTTTGAAGTTACCCAGTTTTGCTGGTTTATCATAGATGGAGTCATTCCGAAGACGTTCGGCTTTTTCTTCTTGGATGTCGAGCAAAGCGTCTTCAACCAAACTAGGTTGATTTGATAATTTGCTAATTGGTGGTAAATTCTGAGGGTAATCGAAATTTCCAGGCACATTATCTAGTGCAGTTTGCAATTTTTGCAGCCTATTTTTGACATCATCAAATCTGCTTTTGATTTGTTCATAGGCTTGTTTAGTGCGACGGAATCCGCTCACAATTGACCCGTCTATTTCTCCTAAAGGAGTTAATTTTTGAATGCTGAGGTCAATACCTACTTCTCGTCCTAGCTGTGATAACTTTTCAGTAGCTTCAGCAACTTTTAAATCTTTGAGATACTGGCCAAGGGTATCTACTTCCGTTAACTGTTGGCGACCTGTACTGCCTTGGGGAGGGCTAGAGTGCAATGCTCCATTTAAAATACCACGAATTTTTTCTAAAGTTAGAGTAAACAAAGATGTAGGAAAGTAAGTTATTTCTTGAACTTCTACCTTCATTTCTTCTTTGAGTAAATCAATGCGATCGCAAATTATTTCTGCAACATCCTGTACTTGTTTGGCGAAAATTTCAGCGCGGCGAATGCGTTCCCATAAGGGTTTTGAATCATCCTCAAAATTGAGGGTTTTAATGTTGTAATCCGATTGCAGGCTTTCGTACTCATCCCGCAAATAAACAGAACTAATATTTTGCAGTAATGATAGACGATGCTTTGCTGCTGTAATCAGAATGTTTTGTTGATTTTCAAAATCAGTAGCATGAGAGTATTGATTGATTTCATCTGCTTCTAATGCCGATAAAGACTTTTTAGCTTCTGCGATTTTTGCTTTAGCCTGTCTAGTTTTTGAACCTATATAGGAACTGTTTAAAGGCGCAAAAAAATCACGTACTTTTCCTTCACCAAAAACTAGTTC
Source organism: Calothrix anomala FACHB-343 (assembly GCF_014696435.1). Taxonomy (GTDB): domain Bacteria; phylum Cyanobacteriota; class Cyanobacteriia; order Cyanobacteriales; family Nostocaceae; genus Aulosira; species Aulosira anomala_A. Next base: position 53,851 of record NZ_JACJQG010000038.1, read on the forward strand.
CATATCTTGAACTATTTTTGGGTAGTCATTCTGTAACCAGTTTTCAGCTTCGTTAATGAGATTGCCTAACTCACTATGAGTTTTCAGGCTATATTTTTTATCTTTACCGCCTGTAACATCTGGGTCAATTTTGGCAACCTCTAGCTCACAGGCTAAAGCCATCCAATCAATGAAAATATCTTTGGGTTTTGCACCTTCCCATATATAACCCCAAAACCATTCTTTTTCTGCTACTTCTAAAGTCCAAACCCAGTTTTTTTCCTGTAATAGACGGCCAATAATTTTTTTCATAAAAGGTGGAAATACTGCAATAGCTGCATCATCTAACCCATCAAATAGCCAAGCACGCTCTTTTGGTTCATAGCCTTGTTTTTGGGCTTTAGGAGTAATTCCCAATTTGCTCAAAACAGCTACTAATTTTTCTAAATCTATGCCACTGCTGCGGTCTAAGCGTATTACTTGAGGTGAATTTTGTTCTATCAGTAAATAACGCCAAGCCTTAAATAATAATTCTTTCTCGTCATCTTTTAATTTACCGCTAGGACGAAGCGGAAAAGCGATCGCACCTTGTTCATGTAGTTTTCTCCGCCATTTGTGAACTTCTTGCATTAAAGGGCGAGATAAAGATAAAATCCGGTTATAAAATGCTGTGGTAAAACCTTGAATATCTATTTTGAACCCCAGAAAAGCTGAAGTAGAGATTCCGATTTGATGCAGTACAAATTCTTCGCTATCTGATAGCTGATAAAGTAACAGGTATTGGTGGGCATTTTTGAGAACATCTGTTGAGGGTTTAGCAAAAAGATCAACCAAAGCACGGGAAGATGTAAAAGCTAAAATAGGGGTTCGCCCTTCCTGAATAAACTGTGTTGCTGCTTGGCTACACAGTAGCTCTAGTTCTTCTTCATTGTTTACCCAAGCCAAAATCAGTCTACCTTGAGGATGCAGCTTGAGTGCATCACAACTCATCAGCCCTCCATTTTTTCCGCTAGGAGTAGTAATTGCTACAACATATTTTAGCCCTGAGCTAACGGGGTTGTAGTTCCAGTTCTCATCTAAAAGACGCATCGCTCCTGTAAGAATTTGGATAGCTTTGTCAGAGCGAGATTGCGGCTCAAGCTGCTTTATTGCTTTTTCGTGAGCATTATTAAAGTCTGGATCTCGAAAAATCAGAGAGTTGCGGCTCTGTTTGCGATAACGCAAATTCAGCCGTCCTAACATAGCAATACTGGGGCCGATATGTGTTGCTTGGGATTCTTCTAAGTCTTGTTCACCTATGAGATTTCGCCACAACGCCCGTGCGGCATCTTCAGCCGCAGCATGGGGATAGAGTAAGCTGACTAATTGAACAAAATCATTTCTTCGTAGAGGAATTAAAAGATTGTATTTACCCTGGTTATTCTGGCTATTGCGGCTTTCGTGAATAGCGTAGGTGCTGAGGTTAGCTAATAGTTGTTTCAGGTCGAGGGGCTGATCTACACCGTTTAATTTCCAAGTGCTGAGATCGCGAGTAAACTTGCCTTCTCTTAGAGCTTTAGTGCAATCGACTTCATCCCAATCTACCCGACGATAGCGCAAAGCGATCGCTTCATCATACTCATTCACGCCTGTTAACAGAGCATTCAGTTCTTCTGGTAGCCATTGTGTCAAAGGTATTGGTAATTGCCCGTAGAGTAACTTTTGGGCTGCTGGTAAATAAGCTTTATCGATTTTCAGTTCATTAATAGCGTTATGGTCTAGGATGTATTGGCTAATGCGGTTAGATTTTGTCACCGCATCATCAAAAAGTTCCGCAACTGTTGGCGGATCTGCTTGATTGTGGGAAGTAGGTTTGTTTTGTCCTGCGTTAATCCGAAGGCGGCGATCGCGTAGAATTTGATCTACGTTAGCCATGATCACATTAAACCAGCCAAAGTTACCTCCACTCATAGCGTAAGCAGCTTCAACTAAGCCGTCAGGATAAGTTTCGCTTAAACGTCCTCGTTGTTTCAGTAAGTCTACAAAATCGCTAACATCAGCAAAAGCATTCTGTGAAAGTTCTACTATTTCAAACCTTCGTGCTGTGGATTGAATCTCTCGCAGTTCATCGCCAATAGCTGGAGAACATAAAGCTACGTATCGCAACCAAGGTAATTTACGCCGGGGGTCTTCTTCTTTAATGGCTTTCCCCATCAGTTTAATCGCCCGTCCGTCTAAGTGCTTAATATCTTCATCTTCTAAGCCGTAGGTAGCAGCTTCGGCAGCAGTTTCTAGTTCATCAAGGGCAATTAATATATATTTGATTCCAAATTGGCTTAAGTAATCGTAAGCAGCTTGGCAGAGATTTGTTACTAAATACGGGTCTTCATACAAAGTTTCATCAGAGTAATTTTTATCAACTTCCAGTGCTGCTGCTAGTTTACTTTCCTCAAAACCTTTCACAATTAAGCGGTCGTAGGCTTCCTTCGCAATACTGGCTTGAATTGAATTATCAAATGTACTTTTAGCTAAGGGTAAAAGGGCTTTATACAAACCATAGCCAAACCAGTTGTCAACGTTATGATATTCATTAGCAATTTGGCTATAGCGGATGTAAAGACCAAGGTATTGTTCGCGGTCTGCGTCATCATTAAAAAGTTTGGCATTAATTAAAGACCCTGCTGGGTCGCGTACTACCCAACCAGGGGAAGTATCGTTAATTTGGCTGATGAGTTCATAGGCGAGACGAGATTTACCTACACCCCATTGGGCGATAATGGCAAAAACATGAGCGAAGCGTTCATCTTCTTGATCTATGAGATGGATAAAATGCTGGAATTTATAGAAGAAATCTCCTTGTCCAACAATGGGATGAGTTAAAGGATAGGAAGAAATACCAGTAGCAGCCCAGTGATAGGATGCAATTGTTTGATTATTATTTAATAATTCTGAATTATCCATACTTTTCAATTCATTACCAATAGATTTTGTAATTAGTTAAGCCAGTATTTTTTATGTTTAATTTATTATTTTTATTCTCCAATATTAGTATTTTCATCCATAATAAAATCAATGGTTTCTCTAATCTCAGGTGCAGCATTGATTATCTTTATTTTTTTATATGCTGCCATACCATATTGACGAATCGGAGTAGCTAATAAAGCATTCAAAAAGCTATGAGGGGCAGAAATAATATCATCAAAGTCTATTGTTAAAGACTTTCCCTCAGCAATTGCAGGCATAAGTTTTTCATCTCTAATACGAATTGCTGTCATCTTATCCTCAGCATATTTACCAAAATAATTACGTACATTGATATAAAAATTTGTCTTGGCTTCGATATTAGAAGCTTCGGAAAGCTCTTGCGTGGCTGCTGAACGAAACTCAGACATCATCCTTTGTAGATTGATATCCTGCGAAATACCTAGTTTAATAGTGACGTAGACTAATGTACCTGGCCAGTATGATTCTATTTTTCTTCCCGTTACATCAGTTGGTGAAATATGTACAACTCCATCACCAGAAACAATGTGCATATCGGCATGAAGTTTACGAATAATATTACTTGAAATATATAAGCCAATACCAGCATTATTTTTAGCTTGATATGGGTTGTTTTTAAAAAAAGTACCGGAAACTTGAGGCTTCAAAGCTTTTTTAATAGCTGATACATTATCATCAATTTCCGGATAAACTTGCCGGAGATGTTTTTTAATACCAATTCCAAGGTCAGCTATAATAAAAGATATTTCATCTTTTTCTCTATACCAAGAAAACTGTATTATTGATGGAATGTCGGGGTTGTGTCCATGTTCTAAAGTATTGTATAGTAATTCTGAGAGAACATAACGTAGAGTTTTTTCATACTCAACATCAAATCCATGAGTATAGCTTTCAGCTTTTTCTAAAGCTGTTCTAAAATCTAAGCTATTCCTAATGGCGAAAAGAGGCTTAGAATTGTGACTAATAAAATTATCTTCAGGTGATTCAAAAACATAAAATAAACCATTCGCACCCATCATCCGCCACATTTTTGATGCGCCTTTACTCTGCCATTTATCTACATTGTCATAATAAAATTTCACCTTACATCCATTAGTTCTTAAGTGCCAAACATAAAGTACAAATAATGACAAAGCTTGATAATTAGCTCTTAAACACTGGCTAAAGTCTATTAAAACATCTTGATTTTTTAACTTCCAGTCAAATATAGATAAAACTCTATTAAAGTCATATGTCCCATGATAAGTAAATGCCAAACTATAAGGAAGATTAATGATAAATTCTTCTGATTTATACATAGTTAATTAATAGGTTTAAAAACTTGAAATAAAGTGTCAAATTCTGGGTGAATACTCCAGTTAACTAATTTGCGTTGTCTGTCGCCAAATAGTCCTCTGCCATGTCTTGCTTGCCCTGGTTCGGCGGCGTGTAGTTCAATTGCGCCTTTTGTCAAAGCTGCACCCAGCAATTCATCCATCCATTTTTCAAAGCTACTGCCAGTTTCTAAAACTGAGGCGATCGCAGTTTTTTCAGCCAGCGATCGCATAACAGGTTCAACGGGCGAAAATCCGCGAATATCGGCGTAGGTGCTGGTAGCAGACTGAAGTTGAGTGCTGGGAGAATTAGCGAATGGCGATAAAATAGCTATTTCTGGTTGTTGTGCTAAATATGACGGTAAAATTAATTGCCCATTTCGCAGCCAACCCATGCTATCAAGTAGATATAACGGTGCTTTTAATGATGTTAGAGATAATTTATTTTCTGTAAATTTAAGATTTATGTTGTAGCTATTATTGCTTTTAATTTTAGTATTTTTACTTTGGTTGTTTTGTAGCAGAGGGCTAGAAGCTGAAGTCAGCCAAGCACCAAGGCTGGCGTTTTCTATATCTTTTGTCCAATTTGAGGATGTAGAATTTACCTGAATGGGTTTGTGCCAATGAATCAGTCGCCAATCGCCTAAAGTCAGGTGCAGCAGTAGAACACGTAACCAAACACTCCATTGCAATAAATGAACGGCTAGGGCTTCGAGGGTTTTTTGGGTGTCGTTGTCGCGCCAGAGGTTGAGGAGTAATTCGGCTTGTTCAGATAATTTCCAGTTTTTACTGTCGGGGATTTGTTCTAAAAAGCCCACACCAAGGATTTTGGTGGGTTTATTTGTCCTGTCCAACCCAAAAAGACCGGGAGTGCTGCGGCGGGAAATTGTATTGGTAAGATGTTGTTCCCAGGTTGACCAGTAACCGGAGAATGTGGTTGTTTCTGACTTTGCCAGAATAGCTAATGCCCGTAACCAAGCTTCTGGGTCGCGGGGTTCTGACCAGAAGGAGGGAGGCACAAGTAGGATTGACATTTTCTGGCTCATGTGCTAATAACCTCCAACAGCGCAGTATTGCCAGTAGTAGCAAGTTTTTCTTTCACCCAGCGATCGCAGGTATTGCGAATCGCAGAGGTGATATGATTACTCAGGCGAATAAAAGATTTACTGCCTAAGACGCGATAGCAGCTATCAGAAAACTCCGGGTGAATGACGTAACCAGAACGTTGTCTACTTGTACCAGTTTGGAAACGCCAAACTTTCTGATGCAATAAGTTTTTAATCAAGGGTGCAAGTTGGTTATCAAGTTCTGTTGTGGATAAGTTGGGTGTAATTATGTCAACTCCTAGCTGATTTAAGACCAGCAGTAGTAGTTCAGCAAGGCTACCGCAAATCACCTCTTCCCCAAGCGGCGTAGTAATGACTACTAGCACTTGGGTAGGTTCGTAAAATTGGGAAAGTTGGCTTGATTCAAGTTCTAGAGATAATTTGCCAGAGATGCGTTCTGCTGCCCAGGCTTCTTGTGTAAAAACAATCTGTGCTAAAAGAAACAACCAAGGGCGGTAAAGTACCCAGCGCATGATAGCTTGGTCTGGGGTGTCTTCGGTTTTGATTTCCGCAGGGGTTAATTCTCCGCATTCACCAAATAGCACCGAGGAATTTTGAGTGAGTAATTTAGGGCTTTCCGCAGTGGGTAAACGCAGCAACCGTCCCCGCACCCAATTAATCCCAGGGTTGAGGGGGTTGATATCTGGGAGAGAATTTGCAGGTGTTCCCTGTTTTCCTTCTACTAAGGAGGCGGTAGCACCGAAGACGCGCAGCAATTTTGGTGTAGCTTGGGCTTGTTCGGCTGGGACTTCAAAAATGATGCGTTCTATTTCGGAGTATTTGGTAGCGGTGAGGGCTGCTTGGGGCAATAATTTCAGTAATGTTTCAGCAGCTTGTCCCAAGGTGGTGATAGCTTCGCAAAGTCCTTGAGTATCCCGTCTTGTACCTAGTTCTTGCAGTCGGGCGGCGATAATTTTACCCCAGGCTTGGCGGATTTCTGGTTCGCAACTGAGGAGTGCGGCGACTGTTTCCGAGAGGCTGGGTAAGGTTTGCAATAATTTAACAGTAGTGGGGGTAGCGACAGCGCGGTTAGTATTGGCGGATGTTGTCCACAGTCCCAGAGTTTCACCTGTTTTCAAGGGGCTAATGTCTGTAGTGGGGGCTTCGCCTGTTGTCAGAAATTCTTCTAGGGCGCGGATGGTAGAAGTGGAAACATTCATGTTCTCAAGTTAGATGGGGTTGGGATTCCAAAACTCAAGGTCGCTAAAGCTGCCAAAGTCTCGATAATTAATTGTCCATACAGGACATTTACGTTTACGCGCAGCCCAAATCACCGTTGCATCTTCTAAGCTTCCTTGCCAATTGGGAATAGTGGTTAGTAAGGAGCAGATTTCGAGTAAGTCTACTTCGTTAATGGGGATGAGGTGTAAGCTTTCTACCATGATGTTAAGACTGGCTTGGGCTGTCGTGGGGTTGGTTGTGTGTAGCAACCATTTATACACTTCAAACAAAATAGGAATGGGAATATAAACTCTGACATTTGCTTGAGTCAGTTGTTCAAAACCGCTTGTGCATTCTGCGTGTTGGGGGTCTTTGGCGTATAACAGGGCGATTAAGGGGCCAGCATCAATTACAAGTTGGGAAAGGGGCGTTAGCATGGATTAATGATATCTATCGAGTCTTCAGGGTTATTGCTGGCATTTGTGGGAGATTCGCTGACAATTCCGGCTAAGTTAAGCAGTTTAGACAAGTTTTTGTTAGTCAGTTTTTCTTCTAGTGCTTCTTGAATGAGGCTATCTAAGGTTTGGTTGGGATTATCTTTTAAGTATTGCTCTAGTTGTTGGGCTAGGGTATCAGGTAGGTTGATTGTGCATTTCATAGATTTGGGGGATAGGGAATGGGTGATTTTTCTGTGATTCTCTGTTTTGAATTTAAAATTTATTCGCCTTGTTCATCAGCGTATAATTGGTCAATTGTTTGATAGATAAGGTCTAAGTCGGGAAATAAGGGTGGTTCGTCTTTGATGTCGTAGCCTTTGCGGGTGAGGCGTGAGAGGATGGCTTTGTCTGGTTCTCTGTCGCCTTTTTGTAGTGCTTCTTGGGCTATTTTGAGTTCGTCTTCGGTAAGTTTGCCTTCAATGAGGGCTTCGACTAGGAGTTTAGCGGCGGTGGTGAGACATATTGACAAATCTTCTCCTATGAACTTGATTAACCACCGTTTACCTTGTTCCTCAACTATCTCGTCTGGATATTGGGGAACTAATGTAGAAATTGCAATATCATCATCAATTGCTGGATAAGAACCGCCTGCGTTCCATCGCATTAGCTGCTGTGTAGCAGCATCAGAACGAAGCCAACAGTGATAAAAAACTGTTTCGGCTTTTGATTTGAACCTTAGTACAGAAAAGCCAGTAGAAGCAACTATGGGAAAATCTAAATCTACATCTGGCACTAAGGCAATATTTTTGCGGTTTGGGCGAACAGTTGATACTAATACATCCCAAGGTTTAACTAATAATTTTGCACGAGAAGGAGCCTCTTTTGTAAATAATATTTTTGGCGCAATTGAACCATTACTTAAATTAATTTCTCCAATCTCAAGGTAGTAAAAAATATGAGAACTTTTATTCCATGTCTTTTTAACTTGATTAGCTAATTTAGAAAGAGGTATAGCTCTATTTCTATACAATACTTCTTTAAGATTTATGTGGGCAGGATCATAAAAAGCTGTATCCAATCTTTCGGGATGAATGATTTCTGATTTTGTTCTATATGAACGATACATTCCAACTTTTTCCTCATTCCAATAAGGAATTGAGAAAAACTGTTTAACTTCTGTTTCTATTTTCTGCGATCGCTCTCTCAACCTCTCCGCCAACCTCACCTTATCCCCTATGTAGGTTTCAGCTTGTTTATCAACTTTAGGTAACAGGACAGTCTTAGTATCACTTACTCCTAAATACTGAATAATACTTCCAAGAGAGCGTCTTACAAGCTGCCGCCTTCCATATCCTGAAAATAAAAAAGCAGCGATAAAATCAATATCAAATTTGCCGTTAGGTCGTAAAGCAATGATGTGTTGAGTAATATTAGCTTTTGGTATATTTTCAGGTATTTTACAAATTTTTTCTCCTACACTAGCTTTTACAATTAGTAAATCACCTGGTAGAACTTCTGAAGCTTTTAATTCTGCATGAACAGACGGATGAAGATAAGCCATACCGCTAAAGTCAACTTGCATAGCCCCAATATTACTGATTCGGAAAAGTGGTATTATTCCTTTATCCAAATACAGTGAACTAGGAAGCTTTGAGCCAAAAGGTCCTACAAAAAAACGTCCTGCTTTACCAAGATATTCTGATCCAAATTCCTCTAAACGATCCTCATCGCTAAGGTATTGAGGATGATAGTATTCTGGATCAAGTCGTTCAGTTACTAAGCGACGGGCTTTTACTCGATTTTTGTGCATTCTATTCACCCCTCACATAAGCCCCAACAATAGCCGCCAAATCATTTGTTACACCAGTACTGTAATCTTCCACATTATTCTTAACCAAATACCCCAAAGTATCTGCCACCGCCATAAACACATCCGGCTGTGGTACATCCTGAAAACGCTGTGGATCTTGTTCCCTTGCTTGACGTTTTTGTAAATATAAAATACTCGTTTTCGCACCAGTTCCCGACAACTTAAACGTATCCGATGGCAAACTAATTACCGCCTTAACTATCGCCTTCCCACCATGAAATTGACCCGTCGCCTCATCTTTTGTACCCATAATGTACTCACGCACATATTTGTCCCCAGAGTTACAAAGCACCCCATCAGGTAATACGATTAATAACCTTCCTCCCGGTTTCAGCATTTGTAAACAACGGTCAATAAATAAAACTGCTGGGTCAATACTCGCAGATACAGGCTTCCATAAACCCTTACTATCCGGCTTTCCACCCATCGCCAACCCAGACACAGAAGGCTCATAAGTATAAGTTCCCGCTTTCTTGGGATTCTCTACTAAATCAGAGCGAAACAGTTGTAAAATCTTTTCTCTCGCTTCCTCATAACTTTTTTTAGCCTTTTCCTGACCCTTGCTAAACTTCGGCGTACCAAAAGGCGGGTTAGTACAAATCAAGTCATAGCTACAGGGTTTAAATTGGGCAGTAATTAACGAGTCATAGGTACGAAAAATTTTTGCTTTTGGCGCACCCAACAACGCCATATTTACCCGCGCCAACGTCACCATATCTTGGGAATTATCCGCACCAATAAAACTGTACTGGCACATATCCTGAAACAGCTTGTCACGACGCACATCTTCAGAAGTTTCCTTACCCAATATTTCTAGTAACGCCCGTTCTAAATAGCCCATCGCCACTGCACCAAACCCGTAACTTCCACAAGCAGGGTCACAAAAGCGAAAAAGTGGCTTCCCCTCTTCATCCCGCGCTGTTAAAAGTTCCGGCGTTTCTTCTTTAATATCGTGAAAAGCAATAGCCAACATCGCCTGTTTTACAGGTGCAGGAGTCAAATATACTCCCATCCCTTCCGGTTTAAACTTAGCCCGCAGAAATACATCTAACAACCGCCCCAGCACATCCGCCGCAATATCTGCTAATGTACCTTGGGTTTTCACCACCTGATCATAATTATTAGTAACAGCCCCCAAATTTTGAATTAAATCTAGTAAGGTTTCATAGTTGCGGGGTTGTCCTAGTCGCAGGTGAGTTTGTTCATCAAAAATTGCGTGAGACTCGCCATTATCATCTGTCACCACATAGTCAGCGTGAGATTTAAAGTGGTCAAATGCCGCCTGAATTTGTGCTACTGCTTTTTTACCCTGTTTTTTAATGTAAGCAACGTTAAAAATTTGATTTAAATTCAGCGTTTGGTTGTCGTGCTGAAATTCTAAATTAGAACCTTCATGATGCAAGCGGAAAGATTCTAAAAACAGGATTTTTGTAACTTCCCGGATAATGTCATTAGAACTAGAAATGTTATCCCGAACATTTTGATAAACCTGTTCATGAAACTCATCAAACCCCCGCATTAAACGGTCATACATCTTCATTGACCACCGATAAGTCGGGTCAGCCTTGATGCGTTTATATTCGTTAATTTCTTTGAGTGTCGGGAGACGGTCAATTTCGTAAGCCGGAAAGCTTAATTCAAAGCATGTTTTATGTTCCCCATCACTAACCACAGCAAACTGGGGAAACTCGTCTTCCTTAGTATCAGCAGGTGGTAAGGTATAGGATTTTTGTTGAACGTATTCTGCATTTGCTTTATCCCAGTTTCCCGGTGCTAATGCTAATAGGAAAATACGCGGTGTTTCCACCCCCTGATACTGTCCCCAAACAATAGCTGCGGCTTCCTCATCCGCCGAACTTGTCAGCGTGATTAACTTGTCAAAACCAGCAGATTTATATTGTTGGCACAGAGTCGCTAATATCTCTTGCACACCTGAAGATTCTTGTTTTCCTTCCGTTTTTGTCTTTGCCATATCCCTGATTTTTTTAAATTAACCATTGTAGCGAATGAGTCCAGGCCCGAAAACTTCCAACGCAGGAGTTTCTTTTGCCAAAGCTTTGATTTGTGCCTCTGTAGTAATAAACTTTCCTGGTAACTTGCGGCGAATTTCCGCAGCCGATATTGGTTTACTAGTATTAGAATTGACCACTTGAATAATCGCTTCTACCAGTTCTTCTTTCTCAGTTCGTTTACCTAACTTCACCAGTGGTAAATCCTGTGATATAGTGTCAAATTCAACCCCATCCATACAAGCAAGGAAAAGGTGAACCTGTGCCTCTGACCAATTGCTACCAGAATTTTTAGCCAGTTCACATACCTTAGTTAGCGGTAAGTTTTCGCGCTTTAATGCAGTGGTGATTTCTTCATAAATTGCTGGTGTCATACCCATCTAAAACCCTGGTAATAGAGTAAACGCCCCATTCCCTGTTCCCCGTTCCCCGTTCCCTTCATTGATGAACTTCCTCAAACAAAGTCTGTGCATAATTCCAAATAACTTGCCATTGTTCGTTTAACTCTCGCTGTCGCTGGTGATGGCGACGTAATAATTTTTCCCATCGCTGGCGGAGTTCTAAAGGTACATTGGGAACAGTCAAGCGCGGAATATTTGCAGGATGGGTAAACTGTTGTACAGTTCCCATTGCCATTGCTTCTAACTGAGTACGAATAGCAGTAGTATTTAACACCAATGCCCAAGCCCCCGGCGTTTCCTTAAACCGTAACCGTTCTAAATGGTCAGTAACATAAATTTTGGTAGACAGTGCTTCATTAATAAAAGCCACACGCGGGTTACTCACCAAAGTTGACAGCAATACTTCCCCAGAGGTGAGAGGTTGACGATAAACACGATTAGGTGCAGGCGATGATCGCTCATTTTCTGTTTCCTCTGGTTGTGAGAAACTTAAATCTGTCCGAATATCGCTTAACCGCAAATAACGCCCCTGTTGCAGAACATCACCATGTAGGCGACTTCTCTCAATCTCATCTACTGAAAGCAGTTTTGCTAAAGAAACCCATCCTAAATGCTGTTTTAACTGGTGCAGTCGATGAGAAAGCTGGACATGATTAGGCAATAAAGAATCATCTATAGAATCAGCCGGAAAAAACCGCCCAGTCGATAATGAATTATTAGAAACTGGCTGCGACTCATCTAATTGTTTCTCTTCATCAGCCACATAAGCTTCAACTTCAGCCAGCAAGCGCATTAGGGACTCGTTATTCTCCAAAATATCGTCGTTACAATCCCACACTTTCCCCTGAAGTAAACTTGCGTCCTCTATTGGCGGTAAAGGGAGATGCAGATTAGACAGCACCTTTAAACTGACACGAGGCAAAGTAGCTGCCCCTTGGCGATGAAGTAGATAAGCCTCATAAGGTTTTTGATTCAAACAAAGTGCCACCCACACAGCAAAAGGATATTTAACACCCCTAATCAAAATGCAGTTTGCATCGACTGGGTGACGGGGTAGCCGAGAAGTTACCACCGCCGCCCGCACAGGTGGAATTTTATTCAGCACCACATCCCCTGGTTGAACACACCATTCCGCCTCAATTGTTGGTTTTTCCCATTGTTCAGCATTCAGGCGAAACTGCATACAATCCAAGTTTGCCTGACGGTAGATAGGGGTTTTCTCAATCCTGCGATCATAAGTATCCGTCCAAGATTGTGTACTTACCCGCCAACCTTCAAGACAGTTACCAATCTCGCCAATTGCCTTACGGGAAATCCGCCCACGAAAAATCTGTGCGGCTGTGCAGTATAATTCAGCACTCCAGCAATCTTCTTCATGCAGGATTTCCCATGTAATTCGAGTATGGGGTGGTGCTTTCAATTTCCTTACCTCCACTACTGCAAATTGGCTCTTGAATTTGCCTCAAGGCAACAAATTTATCCTCCAACTGACAAGGTTAAGGTGCTGTGGAGGAATGCCGTCTTAATGAGTTATGCGTGCCAACCTATACCTAATTTTTGTATGAATGCTAATATAGCATCTTCAATCCCAGAAAATCAAATTAAAGTTTTTGTGAGTACACATGGATGAAATTCTGGATGTGCTATTCTCAAAAAAACAATCAGCAATCACCTGTTAGCCATGAAATTATCGAAGGAACGTGGAGAAAGTCCTACAGAGTTTCAGTGGGCTGTATTTGGTTGTTCACTCTGAGCGTCAATCACGGCGTAGCAATCCAGGTGAAGTAAAAATTATTGAGCAGATTCTGGCTGCGGGTAGTCAACTTGGTAAAAGCTCTGTTGGCATTGTGACTCCCTACTGCGCTCAGAGAACTTTACTTAAAACTAGCCGGGAAAACTACTATGGCGACATTATTGATGTCGTTGACACCGTGGAAAAACTGCAAGGAGGAGAGCGTTAAGTTAGATTATTAGCATTTACTTGGTAGTGTGACTCCATACCTAAATAAACTATCCAAGCTTCCCAAGTATTAATGAAGTTTTGACTCAGTTCAGTAATCAAAAATTTTTCCTAAGAAAGCAACCGCTATTTTTTTGTAATCTAGGATACATTATTTTTTTAACTACGCTGTTGGAGAAGTTGGTATTTATGATTTGTATTTATGATCAAAAAATGACATTTTATTTGAGTTTCTGAATATGAAAAATTATTAATTTTATTTAAACTTATACTTTTATAAGTTTTACTTATAAAAGTATTATTACTCGCTTATACTTACTTATGCTCTTGGCAATTACCTTTGGAAAACTTTGCGATTTACTAAAATTTTTAGCTCATCCTTTTGAAATTCCAGCAAATCCATTTCTTCCAGATAGGACAAGAGGCGCTGGAGTACAGATGTGCCAGTTGGTTTCCAACTTTATTCTCTAGTTTCCAAGTTTATTATTCAGTTTCCGACTTTATTCTCGTTATACAAGATTAAATCTGAAACCAAGCCGTTAAAGCTACTGCCAAAGCATCCGCCGCATCATCTGGTTTAGGAATTTCCTCTAAATCTAACTCCCTAGCCACAGCCTCTTGCACTTCATATTTTTCAGCATTACCATATCCCGTTAACGCTTGTTTGATTTGAGCAGGAGTAAATTCGACATAGGGAAGACGGCGCTGTGCTAAGACTAACATGAGTACACCCCTAGCTTGTGCAACCAAAATAGTACTTGACATACGATAGAAGAATAACTTCTCAATCGCCACTAAGTCAGGTTGCAACTCCTCTATCAGGGTGTGTAAATCGTCAAATAAAGTACACAAGCGTTGTCCCATTTCCGCAGATGCAGGCGTACTAATCACGCCAAAATCGAGCATTTGCACGCTTGTGTCTTGGATCTTGGCTGGATTTTGTTTGCAGGTAATTACTCCAAATCCTAAAATCGCCAGTCCTGGATCTAATCCTAAAATGCGTTTTTCCATTCAATTTACTTTGACTACACAGGTGTTTTTGACTGGGGATGCTGGCAACTTTAATAACTTACTCCAAGTCTAAGGAAATGAAAAATTTTCATCAGTCTATGCTTGCTGTTTCAAGCAGGTAGTGTACATTTTCTGTTAATTATTGTTTGTCCCACTGCTTTGAATCAGGTATGTCAATGGTTTTTTTTAGACAAGCCCTCCACGCGCTGCAACAGCAGTCGCGCCGGCGTACTCCCTATCGAGTTAACCAGTGGTTCAAGTGGTTATCTCCTGGACTATCCATCAAACGTTGGTTACTCATTAGTGTTGGTGGCGTACTACTGGCGAGTCTGGGGTTGGCTATTTGGATTAAGCTGACCCCGATTTTTTGGACAATAGAATTGCTGAGAGGGTTTTTAGGATTCATCACTAACATCTTACCCAACTATATCAGCGGCCCTTTAGTCCTGCTGTTTGGCTTGCTGTTGCTACTTTGGGGACAAACTCGTACAGTAGGCTCAATTACTAAGGTACTTAGACCGGAAGGCGAAGAAGAACTGATTGATGTTCTGTTAGCCCATCATCGCTTGTACCGAGGGCCGAAAATTGTCGTGATTGGTGGTGGTACAGGTCTTTCTACTTTGCTGCGGGGGCTAAAAACCTACAGTGCGAATATTACAGCGATTGTGACTGTCGCTGATGATGGTGGATCTTCTGGGCGGTTGCGTCAAGAATTTGGTGTATTACCACCAGGAGATATTCGTAACTGTTTAGCTGCACTTGCAGATGAAGAAAAATTACTCACAGAATTATTTCAATACCGCTTTCGGGCTGGAGATGGGTTAAGCGGTCATAGTTTTGGGAATTTATTTTTAACAGCGATGACGGAAATTACTGGGGATTTGGAAAGGGCTGTTGCAGCTAGTTCCAAAGTTCTCGCAGTCAGGGGACAAGTTTTACCAGCTACCCTCAGTGATGTGCGTCTTTGGGCAGAATTGGCGGATGGTCGGCGGATTGAAGGGGAATCGAGTATTCCCAAAGCAGGGGGTAAAATTGTCAAACTGGGCTGCATTCCCGCTAATCCCCCAGCTTTACCGGCAGCTTTAAAAGCAATTAAAGAAGCAGATTATATTATTATTGGCCCCGGCAGTCTTTATACTAGTTTAATTCCTAATTTATTAGTCCCAGAAATTGCTGATGCGATCGCTCAATCCAAAGCCCCCCGCATTTATGTCTGCAATATTATGACTCAACCGGGAGAAACTGAAGGTTATACTGTTGCCGATCATATTCGCGCTATTGATGCGGCTACTTCTCATCGTAAGTTATTTGATGCTGTACTAGTACATAAAAAATCCCCCTCAGCTAAATCACTGATTCGCTACGCCCAACAAAATTCTCACCCTGTGTTTTTAGATAGAGAAGCTGTGACTTTGTTAGGGCGAAGAATTGTCCCAGCTAATGTGTTATTTGAAGATGAGACTGGTTATGTCCGTCACAATCCTCAAAAACTAGCAAAAGTGTTATTTCGCTGGTACAGTGGTGCGCATCATGGGAAATGAAATCAAGATTTCGTTAAAAAATGCGGAAGCTACGGTGAATTTAGGTATAAGTTTGGGTCAATGTCTGGATGCTGGGATTGTAATTTTGCTTGCTGGTGATTTAGGCGCGGGTAAAACTACCTTAGTCCAAGGTATTGGTAAAGGTTTGGGGATTAGCGAACCGATTGTGAGTCCGACTTTTACCATCGTTAATGAGTACACAGAAGGAAGGCTTCCCCTTTACCATTTGGATTTATACCGCTTAGAACCACAGGAAGTTGCTGATTTAAATTTAGAATCTTATTGGGAAGGTTTTGAAGTTACACCGGGAATTGTTGCTATCGAATGGGCGGAAAGAATGCCCTACCAGCCAGATAATTATTTAACGGTCAATTTGATTTATGGGAATGAGGGCGATCGCCAAGCTAAAATAACTGCATTTAATCATTCTCTTAGCCAGATAATCGCCGCGATTACTCCTGAAAGTCAGGATGCTGAATGGGAAAAATAGAGTTATAGCTGTTGACAGTTGACTGTTGACAGTTGACAGACTTAAAAGCCTTTTATTGTCAGGGTTTTATCTTAGGTTGATGTCCTAATCTATCTGGCTACAGCTATATTTCCGCAATGGGCTATCTGCCGCTACCACGTTCATCAGTTGCATTCATTAACATAATTTTCTTAATCTCTCCGATTGTTATCAAATAGGTAAAAAACCAAATACCGAATGTTAGTTTTCAATCAAATCCTTTATTGCTGATGAATCATCAGCTAATAGCAATTGCAAAGAGTTATTGACAGTCAACAGTCAACAGTCAACAGTCAACAGCCAATACCGATATTTTTCACAACTGAAATAAGATTGCAATAGATGGATCTTGGCTAATACCTCACCAAACTACACATCTGTTTTCTTGTTTTCCTAAATTGTGATTAGCAATTACTAGGTGTTATCAGTCCAGACAATCTAGCAAGATTTCTTGGCAGGATTGTGCTGATTTTTTTCGGCAAATATTGCTAAAATGCTCGGATTTTATGGCACTGTACTGTTTCATCCTGAAATTACTTTGATAATTGGGATGTTTGTTTTTGGTGAAACACTTTTGGGTCATTCCTATGCAAATTTGCCAATCAGTAATAGTTTATCTGGCTGTATTTTCCCGATACAACAAGTAATTTTGTTCAACCACAGATCTTATTGCTGTGTAAATTAAGCATATATAGACTTGTATTTCTCTGCAAACAGAGTTTTTACAGAATAAATTTAAATTTATTTATCCAAAGTATTTTCTTACATTACGGCAGTATAAGAATATAAATACCTACATTTCCCCAGTTAAACGCCCAAAATTATAAATTTTCTACATTTTCGTCAGCACTACAACTTATATTGGTACTAATTTTTTACGTACAAGTTCATTGTTTATACAGATAAATATCAGGTTGAGCGGTTCGGAGTCAGAATAAATTAATCAATGATTCTATTTATAAAAGATATTTTTATACTAGGAATATCGATAAAAGATCAATAATTATCAAATTTAGCCAGGGAAACCTCTATCAATCCATTTTTTATCTGCTTTGTTTCAGGTATAAGTTAGAGTCTATCTTAAACATAAATAACTTGGATACATAAAGGTTAAGATAAACACGCAAAAATATCGTATAAATACGAGATTGGCGGCAAAATAGTTTGATAATTAAACTTTATCAAGATATTTTTCCGTAGATATACTAATTAATGGCGATAAAAGATGCGATCGCCTGTTTGACCTTCGGCCCTAAATCATTTCTGGTAGAGTAAGCATGGCCTTGCTCGATAAATGCAGCAGTTGCTTCTATCAAATTTTGAATTACATCTGGGTTAGCATCATCTATTTCTTCGCTCACTTTTCTACCTGTATACTGGTTTGTGCGCTCATGAGGTTTTAAGAGGATGCGAGTATCTTTAGCTGTTTCTCCTGGTTTCGCCTTAAATCTCTCATTTAAGTCAAATTGCAACCGTAAATAGCGTTTTGATTCATAGCCACCCATCAGTTGACGGCAAATCGTGCTATCAATCTCAGATGTAGGCTCCATAAATACATCAGTAATATGTTGCGCCCATTCCAAAGGCTTCCATTGATGTATTTGCTCAAATTGGTAAGGTTCGCCAGTTTGTCCGGTTCCAATTGAGAGAATGGAGATGTCTTCCATCTGCAGGTTTTCTAGCTTATATTTGCGCTTTGTTTCCGGAGAAACCAATAAATCTGAACATTGACTAATGCGCATCGCCAAACTCAGTGCGGCTAAAGCGGGATTATTCGCCGATACCCCACCATCTATATGGGGAAACACCCAATCACCAAATTTTTCTTTATTGACAGGCTCTAATTTATACGGGGGAAAATACGTAGGAGCGGATGCAGAAGCTACACATATTTGCCACAGGTAGCATTCATCGTACCAACGGTAGCCTAAATCTGGATGACAATTAGTAAAAAATGTAGTGTTGCGATATAGGGTATCGTAAGCCAGAATCAAAATTATCGGACTATCAATATCTTTGATTCTCTTATATCCCAATTTTTCGATTAAGACATCGATTAAGCCATCATGAGTATATTTACTGGCTGAAAATGCTTCGAGAATTGGCTGAATAAATGCGGGAAACTTATGATAGCGGTGTTTGCGTTTGAGGGGAAATATTCGCTGACCTTCGTTGATGTATAAATCAATCAATTCTGTAGTAGTTTTACCTACAGCCAGTCCAGCAGCGAGAATTGAACCTGTAGAAGTACCTGCAATCAAGTCAAAATACTGATTTAAAGTCTGACCTTTCTGCTTTTTTACCTGTTTTTCAACTTCTTGGAGAATTCTGGCGGAAATTACTCCCCGCATCCCACCACCATCTAAACTGAGGATTTTGAATGTCATATTGATTAGTCCAAAGTCAATCGTCAATGGTCAATCGTCAACAGATGAGAGATTCTTGACTGCTGACGATTGACCAAACACTTAGAAGTGTAACGATTTACAGTTGTATGCTAAGTAAGTTGAAAATTAAGATGGACTACAAGAAAGTTAAAACTTGACCTCGGACTGCGGTATTTAATTTACCTTTGTCATAGACAATTTCCCCACCAACAATAGTTGTTACAGCCCAGCCTGTCAAATTCCAACCTTCAAAAGGACTCCAACCACATTTAGTTAAAAGTTCTTCCCGGAGGACTGGGCGGTAAGTATCTAAATCTACCAGCACTAGATCGGCATCATAACCGGGTGCGATCGCTCCTTTGTTGGGAATACCATAAGCTACAGCGACAGCTTTGGACATCCAATGCACAACTTGAGCAACTGTACATTTTCCTTCTTTAGCAGCAGTTAACATCACCGCTAGGGAAGTTTCTACGCCAGGCATACCAGAGGGACTGTTAGGATATGTTTGAGCTTTTTCGGCTAAGGTATGGGGCGCGTGATCTGTGGCGATAAAGTCAATAACGCCATCACGTAAAGCTTGCCATAAAACTTCATTATCATGGGGCGATCGCAACGGCGGATTCATTTGCGCTAGAGTGCCAATTGTCTCATAGGCGCTGGTATTTAAAACTAAATGCTGTGGTGTTACCTCGGCGGTTACCCAACTAGGTTTATCTTGACGCAGTAACTCGGCTTCTTCGGCTGTAGACATGTGGAGAATATGCAAGCGTCGCTGATATTTTTTAGACAGCTTTAATGCGAGTTTAGTTGCTAATAATGCCGCTTCGTTATCTTGAATTTGGGAGTGAATCGCCGGATCGTGAATTCCCGCAAATTCTTGACGACGTTGATTAATTCTCGCTTGGTCTTCCGCATGAACCGCAATTAAGCGATCTCCTTGGGAAAATATTGCCTCTAAAGCTGCATCTTGGTCAACTAGTAGCTGACCGTGCATTGACCCCATGAAGATTTTAATGCCTGGTGTCGGTTTGGCGGTGAGTAAATCTGGCAGATTATCTGCTGTTGCCCCGATAAAAAAGCCATAATTAACTAAGCACTTATTGGAGGCACGTAGTAGTTTATCGTCTAAAGCTTCTTGGTTAATTGTCAACGGACGAGTGTTGGGCATTTCCAAAAAGGAAGTTACGCCACCTTTAGCACAAGCACAACTGGCTGTAAACAAATCTTCCTTGTGTTCTAACCCAGGTTCGCGGAAATGCACTTGAGGATCGATGACTCCTGGCAACAATGTTAAGCCAGTCGCGTCAATTTCACTAGTAGCTGTGTTTGTGGAAATTTCTGGTGCAACTTCGACTATTTGGCGATCGCGCGTCAGCACATCCCCAACCATTAATTCCCCATTGGGTAAAATTATTTGGGCATGGCGAATCAGTAAACTTTTTGCAGATGACATGGAGTTAACAATATTGGCGATAGAGGACTATGCATCACAGAGAACTATCTTTTTAGGTTAAACTTGGTTGCACTCTTAGTAGTCAATTTTTGCCGCAGTTTAAAAAAAAGTTTATTGTATCTATGTATATTTCTGTCACCATGACAACATAAATACCAAATCAGAGTTCTGCGGTTAAAATTCATAAATATAGTTCATAGTTCCCCCTTGGTAATTTAATTACCTGCATCTTTTCGTTACTTCAGCAATTTCATGCAAAATCAAGTGTCTGATAAAAATTCTAGTCAACAACCCGATCATTCCTGGATTGGAGAGCTAGGTAGAACGGTTATATTAAGCATAGTTCTAGCCTTAGGAATTCGTACTTTTGTTGCCGAAGCTCGTTGGATTCCTTCGGGATCTATGGAACCCACCCTGCATGGTACTCCAAACCAGTGGGAGGCAGACAAGATAATTGTAGATAAATTGAAGTACAAGTTTTCTCAGCCACAGCGAGGGGACATCGTAGTCTTTTCGCCCACAGACGAGTTAAAAAGAGAACAATATCACGATGCCTTCATTAAACGCATCATTGGTTTACCTGGGGAAAAAGTAGAACTGAGAGATGGCAAAGTCTATATCAATAACAAACCCCTACCAGAAGATAACTATCTCAAAAACCAACGTACAGTAATTGACGTTTGTACCTCAGGTGCGCAAGTACCCTTCTTAGCAAAACCCCAAACCATACCCCCCAACTCATATTTGGTGCTTGGCGATAACCGTAACAGTAGCTATGACAGTCGCTGCTGGGGTGTTGTCCCGCAACAAAATATTATTGGTCGTGCTGTGCTACGATTCTGGCCTCTCAATCAAGTTGGTGGTCTAGATAAATCACCGTTATATCCATAGAATTAACAGCGTATTGTTAAAGTTAAGTTTGGTTTGTAGTCAGCAGTTGCTTGCTGATTACGAACTAGCTGGGAAATGGGCATTGGGCATTGGGCATTGGGCATTGGGCATTGGGCATGGGAAAGATAGATTTTCATACTTGGTTGTGGGTTTTCCCATGAAGGACTTTCTCGGAAATACTATTGACTGTTGACTATTGACTATTGACTATTGACTGTTGACTATTGACTGTTGACTATTGACTATTGACTATTGACTTCATCAAACTTAAATACTCTGTAGAATGCCATACTTAGCCAAGATTGTTCTCTACCCCATTAAGTCGTTGGATGGTGTTGAAGTTGAGAAGGCGAGAGTTCTCCCTAGTGGAAGCCTAGAGTGCGATCGCGAATTGGCAATTTTTGATGAAAATGGCAATTTTGTTAATGGTAAACGCCATGCCAAAATTCATTTATTGCGCACAGAATTTGCACTGGCGCAAAGAACTATATCTGTGCAACTTCCTGGTGGCGATTCACCAATCAATTTTCATTTAGATAGTGAAAGACAGGCGCTAGAAGCAATTTTCAGCGATTTTTTTGGCTTTAAAGTCACATTAGAGCAAAATTTGCAGATGGGCTTTCCTGACGATCGCAACTGTTCGGGGCCGACTGTAATTAGTACAGCAACTTTAGAAGCAGTGGCTTCTTGGTTTCCAGATATGAATGTGGGGCAAATGCGGCGGCGATTACGGGCTAATATTGAAATTGGCGGCGTCCCGGCGTTTTGGGAAGACCAATTATTTAGCAATAATAGCGATATCGCTGTTTCTTTTCGCATTGGCGATGTCTGCTTTTTGGGAATTCAGCCTTGTCAGCGCTGTGTAGTTCCCACTCGTAATCCTGATTCTGGTAAAGCTGATAGTAATTTTCAAAAAATCTTTGTCCAGCAGCGACAAGCCACTTTACCAGATTGGGCGGCTTTATCCCGATTTAATCATTTTTATAAATTAAGTATTAATACTAGGCTAGCTGAACTCTCAACTGCTAAAACTTTACAAGTTGGCGATGAAGTCGTAATACTAACATAATGTTTGTAATTTTTCTTAAAGAAAAAAAGTAAACGGTAAAAATATCGCAAATTTCTTTACCGTTTAATCGCCTAAATTATCTAGTATTTTTCCCAGTTTTGTAATTGAATATGTATGATTGTTTGCCAAGAACTAGAAATTTAGACACTAGTTACGGTAGCGGTAAACAATTGAAAATTCCCTATAGACTCTGGTGTCGATTGTAACAGTTAATCTTGGCTGGCATACTGTAGTTAATTAGTTAAATTTAAACCAATATAGATGCCATTCCGAATCAGTGTAAACCGATATTTTGCACTACTCAGAGAAAATATGCCTCAGCATATTCCCGTAAAATTCAACAAATTAGCCTATTAAAAGCAAACTCTAAGATTAAGTTGAGGAGGCACAGAGTTAGCCTAGAAATTATATTAACCCAAAGACTGCTATCTTTTATACAAGATTAGACAGAATGCAAAGTATGTCTTGCACTTGAAGATAGTAGTAATTCTGATATTTTTTGTATTTTATTTGACATGCAATCCCCAAATGTAGCAAGGGGTACAAAATCTCACAACAATGTTATCTAAACTTCAGTCTGTTAAATGTCTCAACCTGGTAGTTGAGAGAACTTCTATCAATATGATGCGCCGCAAATATGTTGTAATTATGCCGATTGTGTTGCAATTTTGGGGAACTGTTGGGATTTTCGGCTCTCTTTCAGTTCACAATGCACAAGCTGGACAAAATTTAGCAACTCAGTTAGAGAGTGAAATCTGCGATCGCATCGACAAATACCTTGGTAAATACCTGAAAACCCCCCAACCAATCGATCAACTAGGTTTGCTGAGTGTTTCTGACTTACAAGCAGCCAAAAATTATCTGTGGGAACAAATGCAAGTTTGGCAGATTGGCGATCGCTATTTTACCCACCCCCAAGGGGAATTGATTGCCATTGAACAGCTAAATCGGGGTGCTTTATTGATGCCAGCAGTTTCCCGAGTCCAGGGTATGAGTACACTTTATGTTTATGCTACCAATAGCTCAGTAAAACGCCGCTATTTCCAGAAGGTTAACAATCGCCATGAATTGAGGATGAATTGGTTGATTGTCGGATTTATTCACAAAGCCAACTGGCTAAAACAACTTAAACCACTCCAAAACATTAACTTGTTATCCCTTGTTGCCTTTTTAATAGTGGCGCAATTTGCGATCGCGATTACCTGGTTAACGATCAAGTTAATTATGCAACTCAATAAATCTTCTAAGACAGCGACAAACAAGACTGACTCAGAAACAGTGGTAAATAATGAATTAAATCAACTTAATATCTCTGAAAATCATCCACATAGTGAACCGCAGAAAAGTTACACAGTTTTACCAAAAAAATCTCCAGCCTTAAACAGAGTTTTATCTGTCAATCAAAATCCAGCATCTATATTTTTGACTGCAATTCCTCAAGGGAAAAACTTGACGAAAACAGCAAGCGATCGGGAAGATATGCATCGTCTTGACCAGCAAATTTTTTCCCAACAATTCACCACATCATCACGGGTAACATTAGCAGCCTTTAAACAAATGTATCTCAACGAAAACGAAGCAAAAGACCAAGATATAGACAAAAAGCAATTTGTCTTTAAATACGGGCTTCCCGGAGCAAAGGCGCTACCAGGACAAAGTTTTAGAGTTAAAGAAATAGGAGTACGCCAGCCAGAAAAAACAATCCTAATTGAAGCCTTAAAAATGCCCATATATGACGAATTGCGCAATATGAAAGACGAGGTACATAACTCGCAAGAAGTAAATCAACAGCAAAAAAATGACAAAGTACTCACCCAATACAATCGCCTCCTAGAATCGCAAGTTAGAAAGCGAACTCAAGAACTTTTAAAAGTTATTCAACAACTGCAAACAACCCAAAAACAGCTAATTCAATCCCAAAAAATTGCTGCTAGGGGTAGATTAGCAGCAGAACGAGCAAACCGGGCGAAAAGTAAATTTTTGGCAAATATGAGTCATGAATTACGGACTCCACTCAATGCCATTTTAGGTTTTACCCAAGTCATGAATAATGACAATTCTTTATCGGCGGAAAATAAAGAGAATTTGGCGATTATTAATCGGGCAGGCGAGCATCTTTTAAATTTAATCAATGACATTTTAGAAATGTCGAAAATCGAAGCGGGTAAAACTAGCTTGAATATCAAAAGTTTCGATTTAATTCGGCTGTTGACAAGCTTAGAAGAAATGTTTGCTTTGCGGGCTGCGGCTAAAGATTTACGCCTAGTCTTTGAATATGCGCCGAATCTTCCCCGATATGTGCAAACCGATGAAAGCAAACTACGCCAGATTTTACTTAATCTCTTGGGCAATGCGATCAAGTTTACTCGTAAAGGCAACGTCATTGTCAGAGTCAGTGGCGGAACCCTGGAAGATCGCGATCTTCGGCTTTACTTTGAAGTCGAAGATACTGGCCCGGGAATCGATCCGCAAGAAATTCATTTGTTATTTGAAGCGTTTGGACAAACCGAAACCGGGAGACAATCGCAACAAGGAACCGGACTAGGCTTAACCATTAGCCGCAAATATATCCAAATGTTGGGTGGAGATATTACAGTTACTAGTAATCCGGGTGAGGGTAGTAAATTTACCTTTGATATTCAAATTAGCCCAGCTTGTACTAGCGAAATTCAAAATCAGCAAAATAAACAGAAAATTCTTGGTTTAGCAGCAAATCAAGGCGAATACCGTATTTTAGTAGTTGACGATGTCAAAGAAAGTCGG
Organism: Calothrix anomala FACHB-343; assembly: GCF_014696435.1. Classification (GTDB taxonomy): domain Bacteria; phylum Cyanobacteriota; class Cyanobacteriia; order Cyanobacteriales; family Nostocaceae; genus Aulosira; species Aulosira anomala_A. Next base: position 78,695 of record NZ_JACJQG010000038.1, read on the forward strand.
CTGGTGTTAGTGAAAATGCTGACAGCTATCGGATTTATTGTTCAAGAAGCTACAAATGGCCAAGAAGCGATCGCTCAATCTTTAGCATGGAAACCACACTTGATTTTCATGGATATGCGAATGCCGATTATGGATGGCTACGAAGCTACAAAAGCTATTAAAAAACAAATCCAAATAGGGTATAAAGAAAAGAACTTCACACCCAAATTAGGAAACCTAACTAACCAGCTAACTGACCAATTATTAACTATCCCCGGATTTACTAATCGGGAAACTAGCCATGTACCAATTATTGTTGCCTTAACTGCCAGCGCTTTTGAGGAAGAAAGACAGAAAATTTTGTCAATCGGTTGCGACGATTTTATTCGTAAACCATTTACTCAAGAAGTATTACTAGAAAAAATCAGCGAACATCTGGGTGTAAAATATGTCAGCCCAGACGAGACTGTAAATCCAGCCGCTAGTCAAGAAACAGACATATTTCCCAGTGAAGCGGAAGTTATCTGGCATTTATCACAAATGCCCCAGCCTTGGTTAACAAATATCCGTCATGCCGCAGCTAGCTGTAGCGATGACATGATTTTAGAGTTGCTTGCCCAATTACCTCCAGAACAAAGCCAAATTTTCCGGGTTTTGGGAGAATTAGCACACAACTATCAGTTTGAAAAAATTATGGAATTGACTAGAACAAAAGCAGAATGAACTACGAGCGGTTAGAACCAGAGAAAAAAGATATATTGCTGATTGACGATATGGCAGATAATCTGCGAGTATTATCGTCACTGCTGACTAGAGAAGGGTATAACGTTCGCAAAGCTTTAAATTGGCAAATGGCTTTGACTGCTTGTCAAACCGTATTACCAGACTTGATTTTACTAGACATTATGATGCCGGAAGTTGATGGCTATGAAGTCTGTCAGCGTTTAAAGGCTTGGGATGTAACGGCACATATTCCCGTAATTTTTATTAGTGCCTTAGATGATGTCTTTGATAAAATCAAAGCTTTTAAGGTAGGTGGTGTAGACTACATTACCAAACCTTTTGAATTGCAAGAAGTCTTAATTCGGGTACAAAATCAACTAGCGCTCAGAGCCGCACAATTAGAAATTATTAAGTTGAATGTTGAACTCGAACAAAGGGTGAAACAACGTACTTGGGAACTAGAAAAAGCGCTGCAAAAACTCCAGGGAGAAATTAATTCGCGGCAACAACTGCAAAGTAAATTACTAGATTTAGCCTTGCATGATTCCCTAACTGGATTACCGAATAGAGTGTTATTTATTCGGAGAATCGAAAATGCCCTGAATCGTGCCAAGCAACAATCTAATTATCAATTTGCGATTTTGTATTTAGACTGCGATCGCTTTAAAGTTGTCAATGATTCTTTAGGTCATTTAGTAGGCGATGAATTGCTGTTAGCTATTGCTCATCGTCTACAATCAACTTTAACGCCAATGGATACTATCGCTCGATTGGGTGGCGATGAATTTGGTATTTTGTTAGAAAATCCCACAGATATCAATATGGTAATTGAAGTGGCAGAGCGTCTGTTGCAGCAGCTCTCACTTCCCTTCAAACTTACCAGATATGAGGTATTTATGAATGCCAGTATTGGTATTGCTTGGGGAAATAAAGATTACGATCGCCCAGAATATTTACTGCGAGACGCTGATACGGCTATGTATCGCGCTAAAGCATTAGGTAGAGCCAGATATCATGTTTTCGATCCGATCATGTATCAAGAAGCCATCCAGCTATTAGAGATTGAAAACGATCTGCGTCGCGCCGTAGCACGGCAAGAATTTATTGTTTATTATCAACCGATTGTTTCCCTGCTTACAGGTAAAATTGCTGGCTTTGAAGCTTTAGTGCGTTGGCAACATCCGATTCGCGGCTTAATTCTCCCAGCAGAGTTTATCCCTGTGGCGGAAGAAACCGGACTGATTACTTCAATTAACACCTGGGTATTACAGTCAGCTTGTCAACAATTACGTTTATGGCAACATCACCCAGCCATTCCCGACAGCTTGACGATTAGCGTTAACTTGAGCGCGCGGTTATTTTCTCAACCGAATTTAATGGCACAAATTGACGAAATTCTCTATGAAACCCAAGTAAATCCCGAAAATTTAGAACTGGAAATTACCGAAACTGTGATCATGGAAAATAGTCATGCCGTGAAAACAATTCTGCAACAGTTAAAAGAGCGAAGAATAAAGTTAGTCATGGATGATTTTGGGACGGGTTATTCTTCGTTAAGTTATTTACATAGTTTTCCTTTAAATGCTTTAAAAATCGATAAATCTTTTGTCAAGAGAATGCAAGAAAATCAAGAAGATATGGGCTTAGTACCTGCCATGATTAACATTGCTGACTCAATGGGGATGAGAGCGATCGCAGAAGGTGTGGAAACTACGGAACAATTAGCTCAACTAAGAAGTTTAAACTGTGAATTTGCCCAAGGCTTTCTTTTTTCTAAGCCCATAGAACAGCAATCAGTTCTGAATTTACTCACAACTGCGCCTCAATGGTGAATTATTTTATTTGTTCAGTTGTCATTTGTCATTGCTGAAAAATTCTGATTTTCATACTGTCAGTACTCAGATTTTGCGCTTTGCTGTTTGTCTTGTGTATAAATAGAATTGATCAATGTAACATGACGTATAATTCATGACAAATGACCAATGATAAATGACCAATGACAAATGACCAATGAATTTAAATCACCACAACAATCATAAAGGGAATATTTTGGTGGTAGATGATACCCCCAATAACTTGCGTCTGCTTTCAGCTATGTTAACAGCGCAAGGTTATGAAGTGCGCAAAGCCTTAAATGGAAAAATGGCACTGACTGCTTGTCATGTAGTGTTACCAGATGTAATTTTACTTGATATTAATATGCCAGAAATGGATGGCTATCAAGTTTGTCAACAACTCAAAAGTGACAAAATTACGGCGGAAGTCCCTGTAATTTTTATTAGTGCCTTAGATGATGTGTTAGATAAAGTTAAAGCTTTTGATGTCGGTGGGGCTGACTATATCACTAAACCGTTTCATGGTGCAGAAGTGATATTACGGATAGAAAATCAAATTAATTTGCGCTTATTTCAACTAAAACTGCAAGAAAAAAATATATTACTCGAACAAGCTCTAGCTAATTTACAAGCGGCGCAGGTACAACAAATTCAAAATGAAAAAATGGTAGCATTAGGGCAATTAGTAGCGGGAATTGCCCATGAAGTGAATAATCCCATTAGTTTTATCTATGGGAATTTACAATATGCTAATCAATATGTCCAAGATTTAATAAATATTATTAATACATATCAACAAGAATATCCGCAACCAAATCAGAAAATTGAAAAAATCCTGAAAGATTTAGATTTAAATTATGTAACTAAGGATCTGCAAACTCTCATGGGTGCTATGTATAGAGGTGCAGAGCGAATTACAGATATAGTTCTCGCATTACAAAATTTTTCTAGACATGATGAATCCTTGATGAAGCAAGTGAATATTCATCAAGGTATTGATAGCGCTTTGATTATGCTGCAACATCGATTGCGGGAAACCCAAAATCGTCCAGCAATTGATATTGTGAAAGATTACGGAAATTTACCTTTAGTTAATTGTTATGCTAGCGAACTTAACCAAGTATTTATGCATTTATTGAATAATGCCATTGATGCTTTTGATGGATGGGTGAGTCAACAAAAGCCACAAATCCAAATTAATACACAGCTAACACAGACAAAGACAGTGAAGATTGCGATCGCAGATAATGGCCCTGGTATCGAAGAGTCATTGCGATCGCGGTTATTCGATCCATTTTTTACCACCAAACCCGTAGGTAAAGGTAGCGGGTTAGGATTATCTATTAGTTACCAAATAGTCGTGCAAAAGCATCGAGGACAGATAGCTTGTTTTTCATCACCAGGAAAAGGTGCAGAATTTTTACTAGAAATTCCCTTAGAACAATCTGAGTAAGCTCATGCGCATCTAAATTGCATAAATACTAATAAGGGCAGTCAATAGTCAATAGTCAATAGTCAACAGTCAACAGTCAATAGTCAATAGTCAACAGCCCTCACAATGGATTGTGTAAGGAAAATTTTGGCATTTTCAATTAAAATATGCTTATATGCATTTAATTATGGTTATATATGTATATTAAAAAATTAGAAATTTTTGATACCTGCTGTTTAATTTCTGTAACTTCAACCAAAAGCATAAAACTAACTTCAGAAAGGCTGAAATCTATGTCTAGTAGGGGTTGACAGGCAAATCTACAATTGATGAGTAAAACCCCTCAGACGTAAAAATGAGGAAATTGGGATTTTTTCTCTATAAGAGACTACATTTTTCAGTCGCAGAAAAGCATAATAGAGATGTGACTGATCTGTTTACCCCTTTACAATCCCTAAAAGAAGGTCACTGGTTCAAACTAATTTGTGGAGCCAGTTTCCAGCATCTTCCTGCAGTCAGAAGTTTAACATTAGCCTACACTTTGGCGGGCGCTGACTGTATAGATGTCGCGGCCGATCCAGCAGTGATTGCAGCTGCTCAAGATGCACTTGCAGTAGCTAAGGAGCTAGCTTTTGAGGCTCAAAAACGCGGCTTTGGTTTTAAAGGCAACTTACCATTTTTGATGGTGAGCCTGAATGATGGTGAAGACCCCCATTTTCGCAAAGCCGAGTTTAATCCCACTGATTGTCCCCCAGACTGTCCTCGCCCCTGCGAACGGATTTGTCCAGCACAAGCGATTGTGTTTAACAGTATAAAAGATAACTACTCAGGTGTCCTAGAACAAAAGTGTTATGGCTGTGGACGTTGCATACCAATTTGCCCATATGATATAATTTATACAAGCTCATACATGTCAACGCCGGGAGCGATCGCTCCATTAGTCATGTCAACAGGAGTAGATGCTGTCGAAATTCATACACAGGTAGGGCGATTTACAGAATTTCAGCAACTATGGCAAGCAATTTCACCGTGGATAGATAAATTAAAGTTAGTAGCGATCAGCTGTCCTGACGGCGAAGGAATGATAGATTACCTTCAAGCACTATATAACCTAATGCACCCCCGTCCTCATGCTTTAATTTGGCAGACAGACGGCCGCCCCATGAGTGGAGATATTGGCGATGGCACCACTTTAGCGGCGGTGAAATTAGGGCAAAAAGTTTTGGCAGCAAAGTTACCCGGATATGTGCAGTTAGCAGGCGGCACAAATAGCTATACCGTTACCAAGTTACAGGCAATGGGAATGCTAAACGATTTTAGATTGCCGATTTTAGATTTTGGATTAGAAGATTCCAATTTAAAATCCAAAATCCGTCTTGGAAAGTTTGCTACGGAGGGAAACCTTCCTGGCAACTTTCCGCAAAATCCAAAATCCAAAATTTCTGGAATAGCCTACGGTAGCTACGCCCGCGTACTGCTGTCACCAATTTTGGCACAGTTAGAAACTCAGGAGGTGAGTAAAACCAGTGTTAAGGCGACTACCCGCCTGGAAGAAGACGATATATTGCTCTGGCAGGCTGTAGAGCTTGCCCATTCTCTCGTTTCCCAGCTCAAGTCACAACAGGAGCGCTAATCGCTCGTTCGTTATCTCGAAAAACGTCACCATAGAAAGCATGACGATTACAGACGATCTCCAAAAGTTGTTAGACATTTTGCCCCAAGACCTACGACAAGTACTAGAGGATCATCCCAAAAGAGACTATTTAGTCGAAGTGGTCTTGGATCTGGGCCGTCGCCCAGAGGCTCGCTTTCCTAATCAAGCTGAGTATCTGAGCGAACAGCCTGTCACTCAAGAACAGATAGATGATTGCATTCAGCGAGTTGGAACCTTTGGCGGAGATAATCGGGCAGGAATTGAGCAAACTTTGCACCGAATTAGCGCCATTCGCAACCGCACGGGTAAGATTATTGGCTTAACCTGTCGTGTCGGTCGGGCGGTATTCGGCACCATTGGCATGATTCGCGATTTGGTAGAAACTGGTAGATCGATTCTGATGCTGGGTCGGCCAGGAGTCGGTAAAACTACTGCCTTACGGGAAATTGCCCGGGTTTTAGCCGATGAACTCAACAAGCGCGTGGTAATTATCGACACCTCCAATGAAATCGCTGGAGATGGCGATGTTGCCCACCCTGCCATTGGTCGCGCCAGAAGAATGCAAGTGGCTCATCCAGAACTGCAGCATCAAGTGATGATTGAAGCTGTGGAAAACCACATGCCAGAAGTCATCGTTATTGATGAAATTGGCACAGAATTGGAAGCTTTGGCAGCTCGTACCATTGCCGAACGCGGCGTACAGTTGGTAGGTACTGCCCATGGTAACCAAATCGAAAACCTGATTAAAAACCCCACCCTGTCAGATTTGGTCGGGGGTATCCAAGCGGTGACCTTAGGAGATGACGAAGCGAGACGCCGGGGCAGTCAAAAGACTGTTTTGGAACGCAAAGCCCCTCCCACCTTTGAGATTGCTGTGGAAATGTTAGAACGGCAACGCTGGGTAGTTCACGAAAGTGTTGCAGACACGGTAGATACTCTGCTGCGGGGTCGCCAACCTAGCCCCCAAACCAGAACTGTTGATGAAAATGGCAAGGTGTCCATGACCCGCCAACTTTCAGTAGTCAACGGTCGCGGTGCGGTAAATCAAGCAGGTGGGGAAGACTCCTTTGGGAGTTCTCGTCAATCTAACGGCTGGCGTTCATCTGGGCAAATGGTAGCTTTACCACCCCCATCTCTAGAGCGGGAGAGAGTTACCGGACGCAGTGAATTTGACCGTTTGCTAGATGAGTCGTTTAATTATACCGACACCATTGATTTTAGCGGCGGTAAAAAGCCAGGCCCCAATGGCGAAGATTTACCACTGCACGTTTACCCCTATGGCGTCAGCCGCCATCAACTAGAGCAGGTAATTAGCGTGTTATCTTTGCCCGTGGTATTGACAAAAGACATCGATAGTGCAGATGCAATTTTGGCACTGCGATCGCATGTCAAAAACCACGCCAAATTAAGGCAAATGGCTAAAGCTCGTCATGTCCCCATTCACATGATTAAATCCAGCACAATACCACAAATTACCCGTGGTTTGCGGCGACTGCTGAACATTGACGAGCCGGAAATCGCTGATGATCAAGAACTGCAACTGTTTTTACACAGTGGTAGCGATGACGAAATGGACGCCCTAGAAGAAGCTAGACTCGCTGTAGAGCAGATAGTCATTCCTAAAGGACAGCCAGTTGAGTTATTACCCCGTTCTCCCCAAGTCCGCAAAATGCAGCATGAGTTGGTAGAACATTATCGGCTCAAGTCTCATAGCTTTGGTGAAGAACCAAATCGCCGCTTAAGGATTTATCCGGCGTAATCTCAACGAATTTTAGATTTTAAATTTTGGATTTTGGATGAAATATTCAAAATCCAAAATTTAAATATTGTATGGCATTGTGTGGATGGTGCTATGGGAGCATCCCAAATGTGCAAAAACGCCCTCACCCTATAAGGGTGGGGCTAGAAATACGAAGCCTGCCTTCGCAGGCTATCAAACTTTTAGCCTGCGAAGGCAGGC
>NZ_JACJQG010000039.1 GCF_014696435.1 Calothrix anomala FACHB-343
ATTAACAATTTATTGGGGTGAGAAAGCGATTGTTATCGGCAACTGCTTTCTCACACTTAAAATGATTATCATTTTAATTACTGTATATTTTATTCTCTGGAAGTCCCTTAATCCTTTTGGGATTCATTTCAGCCGCGTGCGTGTTTCTGACTTAATCTTGGTGAATGCTCAAGGTGAAGTTGTTCAAGGTAATGGCGCACTCAATCAAGCAGCTTATGCTATTCACTCCCAAATTCACGAAGCCCGTCCAGATGTAGTAGCGGCGGCTCATGCTCATTCCTTCTATGGCAAAACTTGGTCAGCACTAGGTCGCTTAATCGATCCGATTACTCAAGATTCTGCTGTGTTCTATCAAGATCATGCTTTATTTGATGATTACAAAGGCATTGTGTTGGATACCAGTGAAGGAAAACGCATTGCGGAAGGATTAGGTAATAAAAAAGCGGCAATCCTCCGCAATCATGGATTATTAACAGTAGGACATACTGTAGACGAGGCGGCTTGGTGGTTCATTCGTCTAGAAGATGCGACTAAATCCCAGTTGCTAGCAGAATCCGTAGGTAAACCCATTCCTATTGAGCATGATCTCGCTTTGAGTATTCAACAACGCAATGGTACTCATGAAGCAGGTTGGCGTGCATTCCAATATTTGTGGGATGAAATTACCCGCGATCAACCAGATTTATTGGAGTAATACCCTTTCACGTTAATTATGATACAAAGACGCTGGTAGAGGCATGGCATTGCCCAGTGGTGTCAACTTAACGTGAAACCCGCTTGGTTGGAAGGTTTCGCCCTCACCCCCAGCTCCTCTCCCACCAGGAGAGGGGAGCAAGAGATTTAGTTCCCCTTCTCCTGCGGGAGAAGGGGTTAGGGGATGAGGGCGAGAGTTTTTGTACAACACGCGCCGTATATAGCTTTTAGCTTAAGTTGACACGCCATGCCCTGAAGCGAAATCTATATATATCAGAGTTGAAATGGCATAAAAGGGAACACAAAACAGGGTATTTGTTCAGGAGAATTTTTCATGCCAGTAGAGTTTATTGGGTTAATCCGCACCAAACCTGCTTCGGAGTTAAACAGTTTACCGGGTAGTCTAGTGGTCTGGCAAGTCAACTTTGCTGGGTGAAAAAACGAACCACGAAGGCACGAAGTAATCAAAGAAAGAGGAAAAGAAGAGAACTAGAAAATTTCATGCACCTAGCATAGTTCCCTTGTCAGACTACTAGCGGATGATATTATTGACCCCGCCTATGTGCGTGAGTTTGCCCAAGCTCATGAACAAGGGGATTTTGATAAGGTACTAATCGGCTATAGCTCTAGTAGTCCTGATGGTTTTACCATTGCTACCCATGCAGCTGCGTTTACAGAACGCTTAGGCTTTTTGATTGCTCATCGCCCAGGCTTTGTTGCACCAACTTTAGCAGCACGCAAAGCGCAAACAGCAGCTTCGATTCGTCGCCCTACAGGAAACTTTGCCGATCATCTGGCTGTGGCGTTACCTCTAGCTTCTGGGAATTTATTAACAAATCTCGGTGGAGGTTTACCTATCCGCTTCGGTGGTGTCCATGTAGGAGCCATTGGTGTTGGCGGTGGTATTGTTGAACAGGATATTGCGTAGACGCGAAGCGGCTTGTCGATAGACATCGCCAAAGCCGCATTAAGTGCGATCGGTGCAGATCCAATAGATTAGTTATCTACCCCATTTGAGCGATGATTCTTAGCCATTACCCTGGTTCAATTGTCGGAAGCGATCGCTTTTTGGCTCCGACAGATTTCCCCGACAGCCCCCTCTCTCAAGCGTTGCAACAGCCTGTATTGTTGGGGTTATTTCTCCCCATCCAAGCAGGCGGTTGGAGTGCTTCTACATTACCACGCACTACTGACTGGAGCTTTGAATATAACAAGGATTTGGTGCTGAAAACTGAGGCGCTGGGCTTTGATTTAGTATTTGCGCTGTCACAGTGGTTACCCAAAGGCGGCTATGGTGGTGTGTTCAACGGTCAAGCACTGGATTCTTTTGTGACTACAGCTGCACTCACCAGCGTCACACAGAAGATTATGCTCATCTCTACAATCCATGTGTTGTACGGGCCGATTCATCCCTTGCACTTAGCTAAATATGGCGCAACACTCGACCATATATCAGGGGGGCGCTGGGGTATTAACGTGGTGACTGGACACCGCGCAGTTGAACATGAAATGTTTGGTTGGAATCGGATTGAGCATGATCATCGTTATGAACTTGCAGCTGAGTTTATCGAAGTGCTGCAACGTTTATGGGGTGATAATGAAAACTTCTCATTTGAGGGTAAGTCTTCGTGGAAACTCAATGGTGCTTACGTCACACCTAAGCCGAAATATGGCCGTCCGGTGCTAGTTAATGCTACAGGCTCAGATGCGGGTATTTCCTTTGCTGCACGCTATTCTGACATTGTGTTTATCACCAGCCCAGCAGGTTTAGATTTCCAGAGTGCGATCGCAGCATTACCCCCACATACTAAAAGAGTCAAGCAAGCTGCACGAGATATCGGGCGCGAAGTACGCACACTTCTCAACCCGATGGTAATTAGCCGCGAAACTGAGCGCGAAACTTGGGAATACCACGATGCGATCGTTGCTCATGCTGACCCAGCTGCGCCTTTAGGCTTTAGCAGATTTGATAGTGACGCGCACGCTTGGAAAGGTCGTGTCGGTAGAGATGAACCAAAGCGGCGGGCTATTGGTGGGAACATCGAGGTCATTGGTACACCTGAGCAGGTAGTCGAGCAGTTTGTCCAGTTGAAAGAGGCTGGTATTGATGGCTTGCAGTTGAGCTTTTATGACTTTAAGCCTGATTTGGAATTTTTTGGCGATCGCCTGTGCCAGTTGCGTAAGTCCTGATTACCTAAAAATTGACATTTGCAACTGAAAATTTTACCTTTAGGGACTTCCAAATAAAAAAATATTCCAATCATTACTTACCAAATCCGCAACTGGTAGGGGCGGGGTTACCCCGCCCCTACAATTTGGCATAATTTATTTTTTGGAGTTCCCTTATTATCCTCATCGAAGTTAGTAATTTTTGTACTAGCCAATCAGGATTTTAATTTAATAATTATTTTTCTATTTAATTTTGATAGAAAAATAATTATCAAATTTTTGCCATGTTCCCTAATGCTTGATAGAGGTAAATATTCAATCAAAAATATTTTGATTTTGGTTGGTATATATGCAATCATAATTTTTAATACCATTAAATCTACTCGCTTATGGTAGTTAAATTAGAAAGAAATTTGACTACCATCTTATTTAATGAATTACTATCTAAAATTCATTTATAGACGATTTATCTGGCGGAAGGCATAGCTTTTCGTGCATCATCTGTAAAGAAATATTTGCAATATATTTTACCAAATAAAATAATTTGCTTAATATTACTTTACCACTGGGTAATTAGTTTTTTAAATATAATTACTCACTCGTCTAGGACTGATCAAACAGCAGCCAAATTGGGATAGCGCAATTGATACAACGGTAGCTAAAATTTCCCTTTTCTAAAACCTGAATGCGAGCGCCTATGGTTCGTTAAGATTACTTAAAATCGCAAAAACACTCAAGTTATTATGTATGGATAAAGAAATAACTAGTCATCCCAAAACCAGTCACAACAATCAGATACTTAACTAACTGAGGATTAAGCTTTCGAGCATAATAGGCACCTACATATCCACCGATAGTTGATCCCAGCATGATGAAAAATGCTTGATTCCAGTTAATAACTCCAACAGGTATAAAAGTTATAGTTGCAGCAATAGTATTACAACTCATCAACAGTACCTTCAGCCCATTAATTTGGTGAATTTGCTCCAAACCAAGCAGTCTAAGTACAGCTAAGAGTAGAAAGCTAATGCCTAAACCGTAAAACCCTCCATAGATAGCAACGAAAAATAGAACCAAAGAGGATGTATGTGGGGACGATCTGCTATTTTGATCCGCTTTAGGAAGAACGGTAGACAACCAGGACAATAACGAATCACTGAAAGTAAATAAAAGTGTGGCTAACAGCAATAGATAGGGAACTAGTTCCTTAAGAATTTCGCCAGAAATCCAAAGCACTAATAGCGCACCAATAATGCCACCCACAAGACTAACACTACTGAATACCACGCACAAACGTCTGCTATCTTGTAAATCTGCTTGATAAGCTTTGACACTAGCAATTAATCCTGGTAACGCTGCGACAGTGCTGGTGGCGTTAGCAACAACAGGTGACATACCCGTGATTAGTAGTGCTGGAAACACGATCAATCCACCACCACCCGCCACTGAATTTAACACTCCACTGGAGAGAGCAGCGAGAAAGAGAAAGCTAGCTTGTATAAGTGTCATATCCATCAAGGAAATCACTGCTTGATTTTTTTTAGTCTTATGACATCATACTTAATATAATACAAACTACGATAATCCGATAAAATTTTAGTAGTTTAACCTCCACTACTAGCAATTTCTCATTTTGCTCACTATTCATTGGATTAGTTTGATTGGGAAACCTTTCATGCCTACTGTTTAATTTGACAAACACCATGCATGATGAATTGTCCTCTCAATTAAATCTGTGCAATTGAGCAAACATCTTCCTCGATCAGTTCATAACTGAATTACACCCATTTGTTCACCTTCAAAAAGTTAGTTTAGAGAATTTTGTATGGCAGCTATAGCATTAAGCGTATCTACTGTTAAGCCTCTAGGCGATCGCGTTTTCATCAAGGTTAGTGAATCCGAAGAGAAAACAGCAGGAGGTATTCTTCTACCTGATAGCGCTAAAGAAAAGCCACAGGTAGGTGAAATTGTTGCCGTCGGCCCTGGTAAACGCAATGATAACGGTACTCTTCAAACTATAGATGTTGCCGTTGGTAATAAGGTTCTGTTCTCCAAGTATGCAGGTACTGATATCAAACTAGGTACAGAAGAATACGTTCTATTGTCTGAAAAAGACATCTTGGCAGTTGTTGCATAGTTGATTGCCATTAGTTACCCGTTTAAACATTTTGTTGACAGTCAACAGTCAACGGTCAACAGTCAACAAAATTGATTCACTTACACAATATTTAGAGAGAACTTGCATCACTATGGCTAAACGCATCATTTACAACGAAAATGCTCGTCGCGCCTTGGAAAAAGGAATTGATATTCTCGCTGAAGCAGTAGCAGTTACCCTCGGCCCCAAAGGTCGTAATGTTGTTTTAGAAAAGAAATTTGGCGCACCTCAAATTGTGAATGATGGCGTTACCATCGCGAAAGAAATTGAATTAGAAGATCACGTTGAAAACACAGGTGTATCTCTAATTCGCCAAGCAGCTTCTAAAACTAACGATGCTGCCGGAGACGGTACTACAACTGCAACTGTGTTGGCTCACGCCATCGTGAAAGAAGGATTGCGGAACGTAGCGGCTGGTGCAAATGCTATTGAAATCAAACGCGGTATCGACAAAGCCACAGGTTTTCTCGTAGACAAAATTAAAGAACACGCCCGTCCTGTAGAAGATTCTAAAGCGATCGCACAGGTTGCGGCTATTTCTGCCGGTAACGATGAAGTCGTAGGTGCTTTAATTGCTGAAGCCTTAGATAAAGTTGGTCGTGAAGGCGTAATTTCCCTAGAAGAAGGTAAGTCAGTCACCACCGAACTAGAAGTTACAGAAGGCTTGAACTTCGACAAGGGTTACATTTCTCCCTATTTTGCCACCGATGCCGAGCGCTTGGAAGCTGTATTCGATGAGCCTTTTCTGCTGTTAACCGACAAGAAAATCGCATTAGTACAAGACCTCGTACCCGTACTAGAGCAAGTAGCGCGTGCTGGTCGTCCCTTGGTAATTATTGCCGAAGATATTGAAAAAGAAGCTTTAGCAACTCTGGTAGTTAACCGCCTGCGTGGCGTACTGAATGTAGCTGCTGTCAAAGCACCTGGATTTGGCGATCGCCGCAAAGCTATCTTAGAAGACATTGCCATCCTCACAGGCGGACAGTTAATTACCGAAGATGCTGGTCTAAGACTAGATGCTACCAAGCTTGACCAACTCGGTAAAGCCCGCCGCATCACCATCACCAAAGATAGCACCACCCTCGTAGCTGAAGGTAACGAGCAAGCTGTCAAAGCACGGGTAGAGCAAATCCGTCGCCAAATCGAAGAAACAGAATCTTCCTACGATAAAGAAAAACTGCAAGAACGTTTAGCAAAACTCGCAGGTGGGGTTGCAGTCGTGAAAGTGGGTGCGGCTACAGAAACCGAACTCAAAGACCGCAAGCTACGTCTGGAAGACGCTATCAACGCCACTAAAGCTGCTGTCGAAGAGGGTATTGTTCCCGGTGGTGGTACAACACTGGCACATTTAGCCCCTGGCTTGCAAGAATGGGCAAAGTCTAACCTAGTGAATGAAGAATTAACAGGCGCATTGATAGTATCTCGCGCACTGTCTGCACCTCTCAAGAGAATTGCTGAAAACGCCGGTCAAAACGGTGCAGTAATTGCAGAACGAGTCAAAGAAAAAGAATTCAACGTTGGTTACGATGCAACCACTGGTGAATTTGTGGATTTGTTTGAAGCTGGGATTGTCGATCCCGCCAAAGTAACCCGTTCCGCAGTACAGAATGCTGCATCAATTGCAGGTATGGTACTAACCACCGAAGCCATTGTAGTTGACAAGCCAGAACCCAAGGATGCTACACCTGCTGCACCCGGTGGCGGCGGCTTAGGTGGCGATTTCGATTACTAATCCTGAATTGGTTGTAAAACAATAGGTTTTGGGTCTTTTGTAATCTTCAGAGGCGATCGTCAAATATTGCGATCGCCTCTGAAGATTACAATTTCTCTTCCTTAGCGCTCTTCGCGTCTTTGCGGTTCGTTTTTTTATCCATCAAATTAATTTGCAATATTTAATTTTGAAAAGCTAATAATTAGGGTATCATATTATCTGAAATCATATATTTATCAATACTCTTTGAACTTGCTTGCCGACTTACGCAACCAAACAAGATGAAAAACTCCACCCACAAGGGTTACGCCGTCAGCGTCAGCCGAACGGGGATGGAGTTTTTGGGCATGGGGAATCGAGCATGGGGGAGGCAGTGCGTTGCTGGTTTCCAGTGTTGTGCAAACTGCCGTCATGGGAAAGAACATACCAATGCCCAATGCCCAATGCCCCAAACAGGGTGCAACTACCAACAAGGAGGAAAAACAATTGCTCACAGTCGATAGCGAAACAGAACTACAACTAACCGCCGATGTGCTGGTAATTGGTGGCGGGCCCGCCGCAGCATGGGCCGCATCAGCAGCAGCCGCCCAAGGTGTAAAAGTCATCATTGCAGATAAAGGCTATTTGGGTACGAGTGGAGCCGCAGCAGCTAGTGGGAATGGCATCATGGCCCCTTCTCCAGACAATTGGGAGAAAGTTGTATCGGAACGTTACCGCATTGGAAAAAACCTCGCTAACTTACGTTGGATTGAACGTGTCATTGAAAAAACTTGGCTAAGTTTGCCCTTAGTGGAAGATTGGGGCTATCGTTTCCCTAAAGAAAATGGGGAATCTGTGCGTCAAAGTTATTATGGCCCGGAATATATGCGAGTACTCCGCAAACACCTGTTGCGTGTGGGCGTGCAAATTCTTGACCAAAGCCCCGCTTTAGAACTGTTATTAGCTGAAGATGGTTCTGTGGCTGGCGCTAGAGGTGTACAACGGCAAAATAATCGCACTTATACCGTTCGCGCTGGTGCAGTAGTTCTAGCAAATGGCGGTTGTGCATACTTGAGTAAAGCTTTAGGTTGCAATACCAATACAGGTGATGGATTGCTGATGGCTGTGGAAGCTGGCGGTGAACTTTCTAGTATGGAAGCTTCTAATCACTATGCTATTTCGACGGCTTTTAATGCCACAGTGACAAGAGGAGTTCCCTTTGGCTGGGCTAGTTACACCGATGAAGCAGGTAATGATTTAGGTGGCTATATCAATGGTCGTCGCGATCCCGCATTCCTTCCCAACGCCCTCTTAAAAGGCCCCGTTTATGCTCGTTTGGATCGAGCTACACCTGAAGTTAAAGCAGTAATTGAAAAGTCTCATTTCATCGCGTATTTACCCTATAAAAAGGCTGGTATTGACCCCTATACAGAACGAGTACCTGTAACACTAGTTTTAGAAGGTACAGTTCGAGGTACTGGTGGAATTCGGATTATCAATGATAGTTGCGGAACAAAAGTACCTGGACTCTACGCTGCTGGTGATGCTGCATCACGGGAATTTTTAGCAGGTTTAGCTTCTGGGGGTGGTGGTCCTAATGCTGCTTGGGCAATTTCTACAGGACAATGGGCGGGAGAAGGTGCAGCAGCTTTTGCGAAAAGTTTGGGCGCTCATGCTCATGAAAGGGTTGTGTATCCTGCTGGACAAGCGGGAATGCGTTCCCAATCCCCCACATCTGAAACATTCGATAGTAACGCGATCGTGCGTGGTGTTCAAGCTGAGGTATTCCCCTTAGAGAAGAATTACCTGCGTTCTGAGCAGAAACTTCTGGATTCTCTCGCCAAATTAGAAACTTTGTGGCAGCAAGTACAAGAGAACCCGAAACAAGATACCGTGCGCGATATCGAATTTTCTCGCAGAGCTGCTGCGCTGACTGCTGTAGCAAGATGGGGATATTTTAGCGCTTTACATCGCAAAGAAAGCCGCAGCGAACATATTCGCATAGACTATCCCGAAACTGATCCCAATCAGCGTTATTACCAAGCCACAGGCGGTTTAAATAAGCTGTGGGTAAGACGGGATTGGATTACAGATGAGACTACGACATCACCAGTATTAACAACTCAAACTACAGCCTCAGTATCATGATCGAGCTTGTCAGCCATCAACTCTGCATTAATTGTAATGTCTGCGTTCAAGTATGCCCTACCAATGTCTTTGACGCAGTTCCTAACCAACCACCTGCGATCGCGCGTCAGGAAGACTGTCAAACTTGCTTTATGTGTGAAGCATACTGTCCAGCAGATGCGCTTTATGTTGCACCCCAATCTCATACAAATGTTGCCGTCAACGAGGATGATTTAATTGATAGTGGGATTATGGGTGAATATCGTCGCATCTTAGGTTGGGGATATGGTAGAAAAAATAACAGTGAATTAGATACTGCTCATAAATTGCGCCAACTACCACGCCCTTATCAAAGTTAGTTTACTGTT
This sequence comes from Calothrix anomala FACHB-343, assembly GCF_014696435.1. GTDB lineage: Bacteria > Cyanobacteriota > Cyanobacteriia > Cyanobacteriales > Nostocaceae > Aulosira > Aulosira anomala_A. The sequence continues at coordinate 9,206 of NZ_JACJQG010000039.1, forward strand.
GACGGTTGACGGTTGACGGTTGACTGTTAACTGTTAACCGTCAACGATTTGAAACGGAACAATTTCTGGCGTTGCACAATTGCGGAATGATTTAGCTCACGCAGAGGCGCAAAGACGCAGAGAGAATAAGGAGTTTAAGATTTTAATACATCGAAATTTATCCTCTGATTCAGCAATGCCTAATTTCTTTTGTCGTTTTTCATAAATGAAGCATCTTTGTGTCATTTTTGATTTGGATGGAACTTTAGTTGATAGTGAAAAGCTTTGTAACCAAGCATTTATAGATTTGCTACCTTTTATCAATGAATCAGTTGACAGTCTAATTTGTCGATATCGTGGCAGAAAATTAGCTTTAATCTTAGCGGATATAGAAATAAGATATGGTGAAAAGCTGCCTATGGATTTTGAAACAATATATCGTCAAAAAGTGAATGAATTATTTGAATTTTATTTGCAGCCAGTAACAGGCGTTCCAGAGATGCTACAAAAGCTAGAATATCCTGTTTGTGTTGCCTCAAGTGCTCCTATCGCTAAAATTCGTAAGGCTTTAAATGTCACAAATCTATCGCATTATTTTGGCGAACGCTTGTTTAGTTCTTATGATGTAGGCTCGTGGAAACCCGACCCAGATTTATTTTTATACGCAGCTAATAAAATGGGATTTCCACCCGAATCTTGTGTTGTTATAGAAGATAGCGATGTCGGAATTCAAGCTGCACATTCATCTGGAATTTATGCTTTGAAATATTCAACAGAGGAGAAAGCAGAGACACAAAATAATGTGTTTTCTAATATGAAATCTCTTGCAAAACGGCTGGATAATATTTATGCGCTGAAATGCGATCGCTCATAAAACAGCACAAGATATCTAATAATTTAATGACTTTTGGCGATAGGGCATATCGAGAACAGTTGCCTGAATCAGGAATCCTTCTATTGCAATAGTCGATGAGTTGTCAGGCTATATCAATGCCAGCAAACAAAGTTCTTGACTTATTTTTGCTTAAGAGGTAGGTTATCAATATTGTCTTAAATCCGGTAAATCTATCAATATATAGTATGATGCAAATTTAAAACAATATAAACTTTTTTAAATTAGTGCAAATTCATGGCAATTTTTGATGAATAAAGAATTGCTAATTTTTTGCATACAGCAGATTGTCATCTGGTGAGGTACAAACGATCGTTGATTGTAGGGGCACTGGCACTGCCATGCCCCGAAGCGCGTACCTCATTTACCTGAAATATGCTGTATTAATTATTAGCAATATTGAGTCTGAATTTTGATTTCTTCTTGTTAACAGTCAACACCACTGTGTTAAGGAAAAGTTTTTTAGCGCTGTTATTGGTTATAGGAGTAGCAATGTCTACGGCGATTCCTCCCGCTTTTGCTGCTACCGCTAATCCCTGTCCTCCAGAAATGGTAATGATTCCTGGTGGAACATTTACGATGGGATCGGATAATTCTGGTTATATAGAAGAACTCTCAGCACAAGAAGTAAAAGTTAGTTCATTTTGTATCGATAAATACGAGGTCACAAATTCCCAGTTTGCAGAATTTGTCAAAGCGACGGGTTATGTCACAGTTGCAGAGCGTCCTTTATCAAAAGAACAGTTTCCCGACTTACCAGATGAGCAGAGATTACCCGGTTCTTTAGTGTTTGCAATAGTACAACCAGGAGCAAAACCACTGAGTTGGTGGCATTGGCAAACTGGGGCGAATTGGCGACATCCATTTGGCAAAGAAAGCGGAATTGCCCATCAAGATAACTATCCAGTTGTTCATATTGCTTACGAAGATGCTGTAGCTTACGCCCAATGGGTAGGAAAATCACTACCCACCGAAGCCCAATGGGAATATGCTGCCCGTGGTGGGTTAGATGCTGCAACTTATTAATGCCGTTGACCAACTTGGTGAACTGGATAACACCTTAGTCATATATGTGGTGGGAGATAACGGTGCTAGTGCCGAAGGCGGTTTAACAGGTAGCGTCAATGAACTGCAAGTTTTCAACGCCGTACCCGAAAATCTCCAACAACTGCTAGCTGCTTATGATGATTTAGGTAGCCCCAAAACCTTCAACCATTTTCCAGCTGCTTGGGCATGGGCAGTCAACACTCCCTTCCAGTGGACAAAGCAAATCGCCTCTCACTTTGGCGGTACTCGCAATCCCTTAGTAATTTCCTGGGGCGCAAATATCAAAGACCAAGGCAGCATTCGCAGTCAATTCCATCATGTAATTGATATTACACCTACAATTTTAGAAGTAGCGGGAATTACTGTACCGAAAGAAGTAAATGGTGTGAAGCAACAACCAATTGAAGGTACTAGCCTCGCTTATACATTCAATAATCCTAATGCATCCTCACATCGGGAAACGCAGTATTTCGAGATGCTGGGTAACCGAGCTATTTACGATGAAGGTTGGGTAGCTGCGGCGCGTCATGGTCGTCTACCTTGGGAACGAACTGTAAAAGGTAGCTTTGATACAGATGAGTGGGAACTGTACAACATTGCCGAAGATTTCAGCGAGGCGAATAATCTAGCCAAGAAAAACCCAGAAAAGTTAGAAAAACTGCAAAAGTTGTTTTTAAAAGAAGCTAAGAAGCATAACGTCTTACCACTAGACGATCGCATTGCTGAAAGATTTGATGTTAAAATTCGTCCCAGCCTCACCAGAGGACGCACAACATTCACCTACTATCCAGGTACAGTTGGCATTCCAGAAGGTAGCGCCCCAAATTTGAAAAATCGCTCCTTCACGATTACAGCTAATGTAGAAGTTCCGGAAAATGGGGCAGAAGGTGTAATTTTAACCCAAGGCGGTCGCTTTGCGGGTTGGAGCTTTTTCTTAGAGGATGGTAAGCCTACATATATCTACAACTATGCCAACACCGCCCGCTATACCATTCAATCACCAGAAAAATTACCCTCTGGTAAATCTACAATCCGGTTCAACTTTGATTATGACGGTGGTGTAGGTGCAGGTGGCATCGGCAAATTATTTATTAACGATCAACAAGTAGCTGAAGGTCGAGTTGATAAAACCATTGCTTACCGTTTAGCCCTAGACGAAACCTTTGATGTAGGCAGAGATACAGGTACTCCTGTAGTTGACACCTACCAAGTACCTTTTAACTTCACTGGTAACTTACAACAAGTCAGCCTGGAGTTGAAGTAATCAATATTGGGGCAGAGGAAGCAGAGGAAGCATAGGAGAAATAACTATGCCCAATGCCCAATGCCCCATGCCCAATGCCCAATGCCCCATGCCCCATGCCCTATAAATCATGAATGAAATATTAGTAATAATCGACAAACTTGCCCTATTCACATTCATTGTGTTTACTATGTTAGGTGCAGGTTTAGGTTTAACTATCAAACAAATTTGGGAACCACTCCGCAGCCCTAGACTTGTGATTTTATCTTTGCTGACAAATTTTGTATTGGTGCCAAGTTTTATCTATCTGCTAGTACAAATAGTGCCTCTAAGTGAGGCATTAAAAGATGGTTTATTAATCATGGCACTAGCATCAGGCCCCCCAGCTTTGCCTAAACTTGCTCAAATAGTTAAGGGCAATATAGCCTTTTCTGTGGGATTAATGATGTTGCTGATGTTTGGCACGATTTTTTATATGCCATTACTACTACCTTTAGTTGTGCAAGGGGTACAAATCAATTCTTGGGATATTGGTAAACCTTTGTTATTGATGATGATTAGCCCATTAGTAATTGGACTATTTATCAAAGCCAAATTTCCTGCGATCGCTCCTGTTCTCCAGCCTATTTTCTTTAAATTATCTAGTAATGGATTATTGTTAGGTTTAGTAGTCCGATTAATAATTCACACCAACGATATTATTGGCTTATTAAAAACAGGTGCAATCTTTGTTTGTGCAGTATTTATTATTTTTTCCTTTAGCGTTGGTTATCTTTTAGGCGGGCCTGGTATTGATACTCAAAGAGTGTTAGGAGTAGGAACAGCGCAACGCAATTTTGCCGCAGCATTATTAGTAGGAACAAGTAATTTTGACGACCCCAACGTGGTCAGCATTATCATGGTGACAAGTTTATTAATGATGGTGACAGTTTTGATTATCGGGCCAAGGTTTATAGAATTAGACCTACCAAAGGATGGAGACATCAAACAGTTAGAGACACTAGGATGAACAAACACATCTGCTCATAAATAAAGAATAATATATAATTAATTTTATTTATTCATGATGCTGCTCAAAATTATATTTTTTTGAACGCAAAGGTACGCAGAGTTTTTTTGAGTTTTATAAATGACGATATGCGCCAGCTTTGTCAATTGTTATAGATCGGGTGATATGTTCGGTGACGCTAGCGAGGGCAGAAAGTAGGGTGAAAGGCTAAAAATTAAAATTAGGAGGTGAACTTGCTTAACCGACTTCCAGAAAATAAATTATCCAATTTCCGAAAGAAGATATTATTTTTCCCCCTGCCCCTCTGCCTACACAGTGATAGTATATTTTGGCATTGCTGAATTATGGGATGAAATTTAACAGCTTAAAATTTAAAACTCCTTATTCTCTCTGCGCCTCTGTCTTGAAAAGTTCTGATCGGAGGAAGCCTCCGCTCAGACTTTTCGCTGCGTCTCTGCGTGAAATAAATCATCCCCCATTTATGCAACGCCTATATTTTATTAGTTGGAAGTCCCTAACCGAAGCGTCCGCTAATATAGTCTTCGGCTTCTTTGGTTTGCGGCGAGTTGAACATTTGCTCTGTTGGACTAAACTCGACTAATTTTCCGCGACGTTTGCTGTGTTCGTCTATTTCTGTATTAAAGAAAGCTGTCCAATCGTCAACTCTAGCAGCTTGTTGCATATTAGGAGTTACCATAATAATGGTGTATTGTTCCTTCAATTCTAAGCAGAGTTCTTCTACTTGGCGGCTAGAAATAGGATCGAGAGCCGAGCATGGTTCATCCATTAATAATACATCGGGCTTCATGGCGATCGCTCTCGCAATGCAGAGTCTTTGCTGTTGTCCCCCCGATAAGGCTGTACCCTTTTCTTTGAGTTTGTCTTTCACCTCGCTCCAAATCGCTGCGCGTCTCAGGGAATCTTCAACTAATTCATCGAGATTACCTTTATAGCCGTTAGAACGGGGGCCAAACGCAATATTTTCGTAAATTGATTTGGGAAAAGGATTCGGACGTTGAAATACCATCCCGACTTGACGGCGCAATTTTACAGAATTAATCCGAGGATCGTAAATATTGCGATCGCGGTAATTTAACCTTCCTTCTACTTTAGCACCAGGAATTAAATCATTCATCCGGTTGAAGCAGCGTAATAGGGTACTTTTACCGCATCCTGAAGGGCCAATAAAAGCCACGATTTGTCTCTCAGGAATTTGTAACCTACATTCCGCACTTCAAATTGAAGTACAAAGAGATTACAGCCAAGATAAAAGCAAAAAATCAGGCTAATTAAGACTCATAGTAATGAAGGAATCTGCGGCATGAAGATAAATAATCCAACAGAAAATATTTGACCTATAAAATAGGTTATGTAAGCAATAAAAATTTGAGGTGCAATTACTGTGCCTCCAGATATTAATAAATTGTGATTCACTCTCCTAACGTTGTTTAGATTAAGAAAGCAGATAATATTTTTGGCAAGAGAATGGCAGGCAATTCAAAATAAAATGGCGTTCTGAAGTTAAATTAATAATTTGATTAACCCCATTTAAACTCAAAAGATGAATTCCTTGTAAACATTGAAATACCCATCTTAACGTAGGAGATAACGTTAACTTTCCTAATTGATTTTTGATTCCGATTTTGATTCTTTTTAAGCTATTCCTCAGTTCCCTCTGACCGAGATTGTAAACTAACAAGCACAGCGACATTAAAAATAACATCGTTTCTATTCTCTCAAGGTTTTCAACAAAGAAACTATCAGCAAAAAATCAAGGGTCTTTCAAAAATCTAAATCCTCTCTCACAGGACTGTTGATTTTTATAATTTTTAATAATTTCTGATGGTTCTAACTTTTCATCATCAACTAAATTAGTAGCTAAAATAAATCTTCCGGCTGATTTTCTTTGTATTTCTATCTCTTCTGGTTTTTCATTACCCACTAATTTCGCTACATCCTTCACGTCCATCCCACTCTTCAATGCCAGGGTAATAAAGGTATGTCGAGTCTGATAAAGCTTGCGGTATTCAATTCCATCTATCTTTGCCAGGGTTGCTTTCCAACCTCGATTCGTCAAATTGTGAACATCAATCCACATTCCTTCTTTTGAAGGAAACACTTTTGCATCATCAGAAACAGTCACAGGTTTAATCGATTTCAGTAGGGTTGCCAGACGAGTGTTGATCGGAAAACTCCGCTTCTTCTGAGTTTTCAAACCCCTCTTGCAAACTAACCCAGACTCCGACACCACCACAGCTTGTTCAAAACGGATACTACTAAAGTCCAAAGAAATGTGCTTCCATTCCAAAGCAACAGCTTCAGATGGTCTACAACCTGTCATAAACAAAAATTCAATTAATGAGGCGTAATATTTGTAATAACGACTTTCCTTGAATGCTTGAATAATGCGTTCACGAAGTGACTCCGAAGGAGTATCGCGTTCTTCTTGAGTAAATGCGTTAATATCCGTATCTTCCCTTTCACCTTTGGGAATCTTGATATCACCTGCCATATCCTCAAATGGGTTTTCTTTGATTAACCCAGACTTCACAGCCCAATCGCAACAAGCCGATATTTGGGTCAAAATCCGTTTGCAGGAATTTGGAGTTTTATTAGCAATTAACCAATCCCGAATTGCGTTCACGAAGTGACTCCGATAGGAGTATCGCATCCGCAACCGACTTCACAGGGAGATTAATATGGTAACTGTTCGATAGCTTAGAGAATTAACAAACCAAAGTTGCTCAACTTCTTGCCCAACTGACCCCAGATATTGCTGCTTCTGTGACTGGCTATGATTTCATTTTGGATGCCCTATCTGCCGCAAACATTTTTTGAATTGGTATTATCAAATAATTTTTTGTATCAGAGTTTTTGCAAGATATTTTCGTATACAGTACAAAATTCTGCTTTAAACGCTTGTTGAAAATTTTCCACAAGCGTTAGCTGATACGAACTCTTGAAAATCAAATAATTATTAAAGTATTTTTATTTGCTGGACTTGCCCATTGATCCTTTCTACAAGATAGCAAATTGGCTAGAGTTGGACAGTGCGATCGCCTCTATCATTCAAGAAGCGATCGCATCGGCAGATGAGTTTAGAACGTAAAAGTAGTACGCACTACTCCCACATAGATATTTGGGTTACTGCTGTTACCTTCAGGATTTAAGAGGGTGATGAATCCTGGGGTAATAGCAATGTTGTCATTGAGCTTATATCTATAAAAGGCCTCTAAATGATAGGTGACATCATCATCTTGGCGACGATTAGTACCACTAACATATTCATTGCTAGCTGCGTAAGGCGGTACACCAAACACAAAACCTGCAAAATTGCCTTTCTTTCCTAAGTCAGGAAAGCCTAGCTGAACCGCCCAATTCCAAATCTCTGCATCGCTTCTAGCGACGGCTGTATTTTCAGCTTTGGCATTGGTATAGCCGCCCCAAGCAGTAAGGGTAAACTGAGGACTGAATTTATAATTGGCAGTCACACTATAGTTATTTACAGAAGTTCGCGCACCGTTGAATGGATTGTTGGCAAAACCAGTACCAGTGCTACCTGTAACTCCACTACCATCGGTGTAATAAGCGTTGACATAGGTAAAAGCCAAGCTTAATTGTGAGGCTGGCTGAAAAGTAATTTGCCCTAATGCAGAGTACGTACCATTAAACATACCTCGACCATTACTGGGGTCATTACCAACACCAGATGGCACAACGTAGCCAGCCGTTAGGGTCAGAGCTTTATTAAACTGATGACTAATGATAATACCAGGCCCTTCTGCTGCTCGATAAATTGGGTTATAGCGCCCAAAGCGAGATAGAGCACCTGAACCACTAGAATCGAAATTGCGGCTGAGAGGAGGTACTTCATCAATGTATTCCAAGCCTTCTGTGGCTATGCTGGCTATTGTGGAGTTACCTATGGGGAAACGGTAAAACAAAGCTGAGACGCTGACATTGTTGGATTCATTACCATCAAACCCTAAACGAGTTTGGTTAGTACCAGTTACAGCACTATTGAACGAGGTTATGTTTCTACCTTGTAACCTCACTCTTAGGCGGTCTTTACCAGTGAAGCTAGTATCAAAGTTCAATCGGACGCGATCGGCAAAAATTGCATTTTCTTCGAGTTTTGGTCTGCTACTACCACGATTTTGGGCATCGGTATTGATTGCTCTATCGGAGCCAAACACACTAGCCAAGGCAAAAATCGCTTCTCCTCGCAGTTTCGTAGTTGTGGCAAATTGCTGTGATTCTATAGTCGCAGTACGAGCTTCTAGACTATCAACTCGACCCCGCAGAGTTTGTAACTCGGCTGTATATTCTTCTTGTAGCTTTTGTAATGTTATTAGGTCTTCTTTATTGACTAAATCGGCTGTACCGCTAGCTATTAGTTGATTTATCTGATTTAAACAAGCATTCAAACCAGCAGCAAACTCATAACGAGTCAAAGCCCGATTCCCTCGATAGGTTTGGTTAGGATAGCCAGCAATACAGCCGTAGCGCTCAACTAAAGATTGCAATGCTGCAAAAGCCCAGTCTGTAGGCTTAACATCTGATAGCTGAGAAACTGAGGTTACTTGTCCCATATCCTCAGGGCTACTCAAACTGGATGCTTGATTGACAGGTACTTCAGATGCTATTGCTGGTACTGCAACCATCAATAAGTCTAAAATCACTGGGCTAAATAACAAAGAATGCCACCAAAACTTATGCACGGATTTAACCTCACACCTGGTAGGGATTAGTGAAAAATAATCTTCAATTGTCTGGTAATCGCACCTTTATAGAAGTAAGCAAGATTAACTTACTAACTAATGCCAGTTGGGAATTAAGCTTTCAATTCCCAGTAATTTCAAGAATTAAATGTTAGGCAGTAAAAAAGTCAATCTTTAGGCAGAAGGTTTTGCTAAATCGACTTTAACAGTATCAAAGCATAATTACGTAACACAATCCAGAGATTGTCTAAAAAGCAAAATAATTGTTATTTGTTTACCTATTCTTAATTAGATAGATATTTTTCGTTAAAGTATTTCTGATTTTACACGGACGAAAATAATGGCTAATATTCATGTTGACTGTTGACTGTTGACTGTTGACGGTTGAATGTCAACAAAGCTAGATGTAATATTTCATAAATCTTAAACTGATGGCTATTTCAAGAAAACACATTTATCGTAATAAGAATAATTTAGATTTTATTTAATTAATTTTTAACCAAATAATGCAGCAGTAGAAATACATGAAAAATCTCTATTATATTGATATATATTTATGATGAACTCGCTCATTAGACTGATAATTAAATAAAAAAACTATAAATTATCCTTGCGTTAATTGATTCTTAAACAAACAAGATTATTAAATCTTAGTTAGAGAGATTTAACTGTCAAAAGATGACAAGTAAAGTGGCAATCGAAGTTAGTAAACTCTCGAAGAGTTTCAAGGGTAAAATAGCGCTTAAAAACGTAAGCTGCACAATTAATGATGGGGAAATGGTTGCCCTTATCGGTGCATCTGGCTCAGGCAAATCTACGCTCTTACGGCACATGAATGGCTTGCATCTTGGAGATGTGGGCACAGTTTATACTTTTGGCACTGTTCTCCAAAGTAAGGGTAAATTACACTCTAGAATTAGAATCTTACGCAGCCAAATCGGCTGCATTTTCCAACAGTTTAACTTGGTAAATCGGCTGACAGTTATTGAAAATGTTCTCGTTGGTAACTTAGCAAAATTATCTATTTTGCATTCAATATTACATTTATTTACCAAAGAAGAAAAATTTCAAGCTCTCGCGGCACTAGAAAGAGTAGGGATTCTAGAACAAGCTTACAAACGCGCCTCTCAGCTTTCTGGAGGGCAGCAACAACGAGTGGCGATCGCGCGTTGTTTAGTACAAGGAGCCAAAATTATCCTTGCAGACGAACCAATCGCCTCGCTAGATCCCGAATCGGCGCGCAAAGTCATGGAATTACTGGTGCAATTGAATCGCCAAAGCGGAATTACTGTAGTTGTTTCCCTACACCAAATTCAGATGGTGCGATGCTATTTTGATCGAGCGATCGCGCTTAGAGATGGCGAAGTCATGTTTGATGGCGCAACTGTAGAACTAGATGACAAGAAACTCAATGAAATTTACGGCGCAGCTGCAGAAGAACTAGTCATGCGAGGACATGGCGAACTGCTCGTATAATTCTTACCTATTTTCCCATGAATAAATACTTAAAAAGTATGACTCCGGAATAAAAATTCTGGATGTTTACAGCTTTTATATTAGCCGCAAACATTTAAGGAACAGAGGAATCAATCATGAACCGCAGATTATTTATTCAGCAGGCTTCTTTGTTTACTATAACTTTGGCAAGCGCCAAAATACTTTCAGCTTGTAGTTCTACTAATGCTGATAATAGTAATTCAGCTAGTAATTCAGCGATTAAAGAAATTAACTTTGGTGTACTGTCTACAGAATCCCAAGCTAATCAAAAACCAATTTGGGAACCTTTTGCTGCTGCTATGTCAAAGGAAGTTGGGATTCCTATTAAACCCTTTTATGTCACACAATATGCAGCAGTTATAGAAGCCATGCGCTTCGGTAAAGTTCAAGCAGCTTGGTTAGGTGGTAAATCCTATATTGAAGCCGCAAAAGTTGCTGAAGCAGAAGCTTTTGCTCAAGTTGTGAGTAAAGATGGTACCAGGGGTTACTATTCTCATTTAATTGCTAATAAAGATAATCCGATTACTGCAGAAGCTAAAGCAGTAGGTGGCGATCAATATGTGATTAAAAATGCTGCAAATCTTACCTTTGCTTTTAATGAGCCTAATTCTACCTCTGGCTTCTTAGTTCCCAGCTACTATATTTTTACCAAAAATAATGTAGACCCGAAAACAGCTTTTAAACGCTTGGTGTTTGCAGGTAATCATGAAGCTTGCGCTTTGGCGGTAGCAAATAAACAAGTAGATGTAGCTACTGTTAGTAATGAAGCATTAAATCGTTTGGAAAAAACCAATCCTACTGCTAGACAGAAGATTGAAATTATTTGGCAATCACCTTTAATTCCCAGCGATCCAATTGTTTATCGTCAAGACTTACCAGCAGATATCAAGCAGAAGTTGCAAAACTTTTTCTATAACTATAAAGACGCTAAAATTATAGAACCGTTTGGAATTTCTGGTTTTGTTAAGGCTGAAGATAAAACTTGGCATACAATTCGAGAACTGGAGATTGCGAAAAAGATTCAAGAGACTCAAGCTAAAGATAATCTGAGCGAGAAGGAAAAACAGCAAAAAATAGCAGAACTTAATCAGCAACTCAAAGAAATTCAATTGAATTAAATGGTTGATAGTTGACGGTTGACTGTTGACTGTCACAATGGATATTTTATCGAGTTTGTAGGGTGTGTTGGCGACAGCGTAACACACCAGATATATACTACAAATATCTTTTTTCCAAAAGCAGCTTTTTGTAAGCATATTTAGGTAAAACAAAGTGCGATCGCAACATCAAAGAATTACTAACATATCTCCTGCAGTAGTAGAAATGTTAGAGAAAGAAGCAAAGCTTGTGAGTATTCAAAGAGTTTTGTTTTTTATATTAATTGCTGCTGTATTAATTTTTGCTTATCATCAAAGCGAAATGAATTTCCCTGTACTTCTACAACGGGGGGATAATATGGCGGAATATATACGTTCATATTTCCCTCCAGACTTTAATGATTGGCAGTATTATTTATCCGAAACATTGATTACTATATCAATGGGAATTTGGGGAACTTTAATGGCCGCGATCGCAGCTGTTCCTCTCTCAATTTTAGCATCTAATAATATGTGTCCTGTGTGGATTGTCCAACCCACACGCCGTATTTTAGATGCTATGCGTGCTATTAATGAAATCGTCTTTGCATTAATATTTGTAGTCGCTGTAGGTTTAGGCCCATTTGCTGGAGTTTTGGCTTTATTTGTTCATACTACAGGCACTTTAGGTAAGCTATTTTCGGAAGCAGTAGAATCAATTGAACCTGGCCCAGTTGAAGGGATTAGAGCCACAGGTGCAAGTCAAATTCAAGAAGTAATTTATGGCGTAATTCCCCAAGTTATGCCTTTATGGACTTCTTTCACTCTCTACAGATTTGAGGCAAATGTGCGTTCTGCTTCTGTGTTAGGAATTGTCGGTGCTGGTGGTATTGGTGTTTCTTTATATCAAAGTTTTGGCGCATTTCAATACCAAAAAGTCTGTGCAATTTTGATTATTTTAATTGTTGCTACTGGTACGATTGATGTAGTATCTGCAAAAGTTAGGGAATGGTTGGTTTAGTTGACGGTTGACGGGTGACTGATGACGGGTGACTGATGACGGTTGACTGATGACGGTTGACTGATGACGGTTGACTGATAACGGTTGACTGATGACGGTTGACTGATGACGGTTGACTGATGACGGTTGACTGATGACGGTTGACTGATGACGGTTGACTGATAACGGTTGACTGATGACGGTTGACTGATAACGGTTGACTGATGACTGGTGGCTGTTAAATGTTATTGGATTTGCGTTTAAGGGAGTTGAGATAGGCATTTAATTTAGGTGATAATTCATCTATGATTGGTTTAATTTTATCTATTTGTTCTTGGGTTAATAGTTTACGCTTAAAAGCTAGTCTTAACCAATGTCTTGTCTCATTTAAAGAACCTCTAGCAATTTTTATGAATCTTTGATTATCCTGTAAATTATAACGACCATTTCCTTCAGCGATATTAGCATCTATACTATCTGCTGATTTGACAATCTGTTTACCAATTGTATCTTTTGCAAAGCTATCCCATTTATCTACAATAAACCAAATTCCATTTGCGAGATTTTCGGATAATTGATAAACTCGCAAATTTTGAAAGGTTTCCATAATAGTTGACGGTTGACGGTTGACAGTTAACTGCTAAACTAACTCAACAAGGTCTTTACCGTCACCAGTAATCAGTCACCAGTCATCAGTCATCAGTCATCAGTCACCAGTCATCAGTCATCAGTCAACAAATAATTCATTTTCAAAAAACAATTCCATGCGATCGCCTCGCAATCGCGTTACGCCATATTCAATTACATTACCTGTTTGATCAACATTTACTGATTCGGCTAAAAGAATGGGTTGATTGAGGGGTAGCTGTAACCATTTAGCATCTTGCGGCTGAACTAAACGAGCAGAAACGCAGGTACTTCTACGAATATGATCGCATCCATATATCTGTTGTAAAAGCTGAGAAATTGATTGTTGTTCTTGCAAAATTTTGATATTTTTTGGCTCTAGAAAATCAGGAAATCGCTTCAGGGGAAAATACCCAGTTCCTACACTAATGGGTTCTTCATCAGCAAAACCTAAACGTTCAATTAACGCTACAGGTTCGCCATAAGTAATCTCTAATCCTTTGGCGATCGCATCATCCGCAGGTACTTCTAATATACGCAATAATTGAAACCTCGCTTGCCAACCCTGCGCTTTTAAGGTTTGGTTATAACGCACACGCTTACCAATGGCATAGCGGATAGTTTTAGCGGCGACAAAAGTCCCTCTTCCCCTATCAACTCGTAATAATCCCTCATTTTTTAAGAGTGCGATCGCTTGTCTAATAGTATGGCGATTGACTGCAAACTGTTCCGCTAACTTGGTTTCCGTTGGTAATTTTTCACCAACTCGATAAACTCCTTGATGAATATTTTGTCTGATTTGGTCAGCAATTTGAATATATACAGGCATTATTTTTTTTGTTGATGGTTGACGGTTGACGGTTGACTGATGACGGTTGACTGATGATGGTTGACTGATGACGGTTGACTGATGATGGTTGACGGTGAACTGTTAACAGTCAACCGTCAACAAATTTTTCCTAAGTTAGATTGTCAAGTTGTCCGAATTGCGTTAATGTACTTTCATCTAGATGTCTAGACAAGTTAAGAATAGTTTAAAACAAAATACCCTAAACCAACCCTATGCCTACTGTGAGCGAGCGACAAGCATGGATGGGAACATTAGCAAAGGCTGAGTTAGATCTATTAGAAAAATTGGTCAATAAGTTAGATAATTTGCCTGAATATAGCTTTTTACGCTCTCCAGAGATTGGACTGGCGATGGTGCGGGGACGTGCTGGCGGTACAGGGGAGGCGTTTAATTTAGGCGAAATCACCATGACTCGCTGCGTTGTGCAATTAGAGAATGCAGGAGAAGAAGCGATCGCTGGATTTGGATATGTCGCCGGGCGATCGCACCTTCATGCAGAATTAGCAGCTATATGTGATGCATTACTACAAACTCCACATTGGCGCGATCGCATTCAAGCTGAAGTCATTCAACCCTTGCAAATAGAAAGCCAAAAGCAGCAAGAACTTCAACAACGCCAAACAGAAGCGACAAAGGTTAATTTCTTCACAATGGTGAGAGGGGAATAAATGATGACGGTTGACGGTTGACTGATGACAGTTAATAAATGACAAATGACAAATGACTAAAGTTACACAATTACCAGGGTTACAAGATTCGATTCATGATGCACAAAGGACGTTTCGGGCGTTGTTGGATGCTCATGCTCGTCCGGGGATAGCTTATCAGATAACAGCACAAATGAGCATACCTGCAGGTTTAACGGCTGCTTGTGGGGCTGCTTGTTTAACTTTGTTGGATTTGGATGTTGTGGTTTGGTTACAACCTAGTTTTGATGCTCAAGTTAAAGCTTGGTTGTTGTTTCATAGTGGCTGTCGCTTTACGCAGTACCCAGAGGAAGCTGACTTTGCTTTAATTCAAGATTTAGCAGCGTTACCAGAATTACCTATTTTTAATTGGGGAACGGCTGAAAAACCAGAAGCTTCAACAACATTATTAGTACAGGTAGAAAGTTTTGAAATGGGAGAACCTGTAATTTTAACAGGGCCGGGAATTTTAGAAGAACGTGTTATTGCACCTACAATTCCTCATGATTTCTGGAATTTCTGGAGACAGAATCACCAAGCCTATCCGCAAGGTGTAGACGTATTTTTATTTACAGAAAATGCAGTAATAGGACTACCAAGAACGACAAATTTAAAATTCAAAAATAAAGCACATTCTTGAACAATTTACAAATGACCAATGAGAGCCATTACCAATTATTTTTAATTGCGCTTACTTATGAATATTGATATTCGTATTGCGAACCGAGAAGATTTACCTCTCTTAAATCAGTTATATGCTGACATGGATGGTCAGCCACCCATACCCAAAGATGATTTAGAAAAAATCTTTGCAGAAATCACACAAGTTCCTAATTATCACATTTATATTGCTGATTTAAATGAGCAAACTGTAGGGACTTTTAGCCTTCTTTATGCACCAACAATGATGCATCAGGGATATCACAAATTTGCAGTCCTAGATTCAGTGACAGTCATTTCTTCTATGCGGGGACAAGGAATAGGTAGCGAAATGGTAAAAGCAGCGCTCAAACTTAGTGCTGAAGCTGGGTGTTATAAAATGATGCTCTCTTCTAATTTAAAACGCGATCGCGCCCATCAATTCTATCAATCACTAGGTTTCGAGCAACACGGTTGGAGCTTTAAATGCATACTCCAACCAACCCAAAATTTTGCATAATCCCCAATCAACAGTCAACCGTCATCAGTCAACAGTCAACAAAAAGTATATGCCATACGTTGCAGTCAAAGGTGGAGAACAAGCAATTCAAAATGCAGAAGCACTTCTCAAAAGTAGGCGCAGAGGTGATCTGACAATCCCAGAATTGACATTAGACCAGATTGAACAACAGTTAACGCTAGCAGTAGAAAGGGTAATGTGTGAAGGTAGTTTATATGACCGAGAGTTAGCATCTCTAGCTATTAAACAATCTTGGGGTGATTTAGTCGAAGCAGTTTTCTTATTACGCGCCTATCGGACAACACTCCCCCGTTTTTACTATAGTCAACCTTTAGACACCAGCAAAATGCAGATTCAACGCCGCATTTCTGCCATTTTTAAAGATGTTCCAGGAGGGCAAAAGTTAGGCCCTACTTTTGACTATATTCACCGTCTACTAGATTTTAAATTAATAGCAGAAGGACAAGTACCACCAGCACCAGAAGCAGAAGCCATTACAGAACCAATTCCCCGTGTAATTGACACCCTAGATCGAGAAGGATTGATGCAACCAGAACAGAGCAGGGGAGCAGAAGAAGAATTTCTTAACCTTCAGTCAACAGTCAACAGTCAACAGTCAACAGTCAACAGTCAACAGTCAACCGTTAACCATCAACAACCCTTTGATTTAACTCGCCAACCATTAACCTTTCCAGCTGGAAGAGATGCGAGACTGCAAAATTTAGCGCGTGCAGATGAAGGTTTTTTGCTATCTCTGGCTTATTCTACACAACGGGGTTATGGCAGAAACCATCCGTTTGCGGGTGAGATTCGTATGGGGGAAGTAGAGGTAGTGATTTGTCCTGAAGAATTGGGATTTGAAATTGCGATCGCAGATATTACTGTCACCGAAGTGCAAATGGTTAATCAATTTAAAGGTAGTAAAGAATTACCTGCACAATTTACCCGTGGTTATGGCCTTACCTTTGGTTATAACGAACGTAAAGCTATGTCAATGGCGTTGGTAGATAGAGCAATGCGCGCTGAAGAATTAGGAGAAACAATTCAAGGGCCAGCGCAAAATGTTGAATTTGTGCTTTTACACTCCGATAATGTGGAAGCTCAAGGTTTTGTACAACATCTTAAACTTCCACACTATATTGACTTTCAATCAGAGTTAAATTTAGTAAGAAAAATTCGGCAGCAACAAGTAAATAATCAATCATCAGATTTAACAGTTATGCCGGAAGAATCACAGGTTTCAGAAAGTCAGGAATTCAACAAAGAAACTTTTGCTGTTAGTCAAGTTTATAGCAGTCCTAAATGATTTGAGAAATATTCGTATGTAGGTTTGTTGACAGTCAACAGTCAACAGTCAACAACCAAAACCGATATTTTTTACAACTGAAATAGGATTGCTATATGTATTTTATTAATCAGTCACAAATTGGTGTAAGT
The DNA here is from genome assembly GCF_014696435.1 of Calothrix anomala FACHB-343. GTDB lineage: Bacteria > Cyanobacteriota > Cyanobacteriia > Cyanobacteriales > Nostocaceae > Aulosira > Aulosira anomala_A. The sequence continues at coordinate 26,429 of NZ_JACJQG010000039.1, forward strand.
CAGTGACAACAACACAACCTATTCAATCATTGTCGAAAATAAATAATACAAAAATTGCGATTCAAGGAGTAGATGTATTAACTCCTGATGGTTGGGTGAAAGATGCGACAGTTTTAATTGAAGATGGGCAATTTATTAGTATCGATCAGGCAACAAGCCCTAATGGATTTTATCTGGTAAATGCTCAAAGTCTCCAAATGCTACCAGGAATTATTGACTTACATGGTGATGCTTTTGAGAGGATGATTTGTCCTCGTCCGGGAGTTAATTTTCCTCTACCAATAGCGATCGCAGATAATGACCGTAACCTCTTAGCATCTGGTATCACTACTTTTTACTGCTCAATTACCGACTCTTACGAACCAGGGTTACGTAGTCGTGATTCTGCTCGTGCTTTAATTGACTTCATCTTAGGGGTAGGTAAAAAAGTTTTACACTGCAATCATCGCATTCATATTAGGCATGAAGAGGCAAATATAGCAGGACATCAAGAGTTATGTGATTGGATGGTATCTGGTAAAGTACATCTTTTATCTATCAACGATCACCTACCACCCCCAGGTAATCAAAAAAGATTTAACCGCTATATCAATAGCGTGAAGCAGAGATCGTCCATGTCTCTAGAAGAGATTGAAAAGTTAATCAATCAGGTGACAGCAAAACGACATGAAGGCGACGCACAAATACAAGAACTGGTGGAATTAGCTCATAAATATAGTATTCCGCTTGCGTCCCATGATGATGATAGCCTCGAAAAAGTCTTACTTAGTCAACAGCGCCAAGTTGCGATCGCAGAATTTCCCGCGACTGTAGATTTAGCAGCAAAGTGTCGTGAATATGGTGCAGCCGTCCTCATGGGTGCGCCTAACTTAGTCCGTGGTGGTTCCCACTTAGGTTTAATGAGTGTAGCTGAGGCGGTAAAAAATAAGGTTATTGATTGTCTTTGCTCAGATTATCATTATCCTTCCTTATTTTATGCTCCCTTCAAACTGCAAGAATTAGGCTTAATGTCATTTGAAAAAGCATGGTCATTAGTTTCTAGCCTACCAGCAGAAGCCGCAGGAATTAGCGATCGCAAAGGCAAAATCGCCCCAGGTTTAGACGCAGATTTTCTCTTAATATCTCCTAATAATTCCTTACCATCAGCAATTACTGCGATTTCATCTGTATACATAGCCGGACAAGAAGTCGCCCGCTACCAAATTTAATCGGGGACTTCCAAAATATCTTATCGCTGGGGATAGCAGAGGGAGCAGTGGAAGCAGGGGAGCAGAGGGAGACAAAGAATCTGCTCAATATCTTCCCCCATACTGATTGAATAATTTAATTTCTGGAAGTCCCTAAATACTCAGTCAACCGTCAACCGTCAACCGTCAACATTTATCTATGAACCCTACCATCGAAAACATCATTAACCTATTCACCGAAAAAGGTTCTCAATTGTATGGTGCAGAAGCTGTCAGCCAATTAGAACACGCCTTGCAATGTGCTAGCCTCGCTGAACAATCAGGTCAAAGCCATGAATTAATTACCGCTTGTTTACTCCATGATTTAGGACATTTAATCCATGATTTAGGCAACGATCCCGCCAGCCAAGGTATAGACGATCATCACGAACATCGCGCTATACCTTTACTAAAGCAGATTTTCAGTTCAGCAGTCACAGAACCAATTAGGCTGCATGTCGTCGCCAAACGTTATCTTTGCTCAATCAATCCTGAATACTGGGATAGTCTCTCAGCTGCTTCCAAACGCAGCTTAGAACTGCAAGGAGGCATATTTTCCCCAGAACAAGCAGAGCAATTTATTCAGCAACCCTACGCCAAAGATGCAGTACAGCTAAGAATTTACGACGACAAAGCCAAAATCCAAAATCTACCCACACCCGATTTAAACCACTTCACCCAATTTGCGATCGCCTCTCTAAATAAACTGACCTTGCTCTAAGTTGTACAGTTTTTTGACAGTCAACCGTCAACCGTCATCAGTCATCAGTCAACCGTCAACAATCAAATGAATATTCCTCCCCCATCCCCAGAAACTGGATTTAACTTCGCCTACCTAGACGAACAAACAAAACGTTCCATTCGCCGTGCTTTGCTGAAAGCTGTGGCGATTCCCGGACATCAAATACCCTTTTCTTCGAGAGAAATGCCCATGTCTTACGGTTGGGGTACTGGGGGAATTCAGGTAACGGCTGCTGTAATTGGTCAAACTGATGTCCTGAAAGTCATCGATCAAGGTGCAGATGATACGACAAACGCTGTGAATATTCGTCGGTTTTTCAAAAAAGTTTGTGGTGTAGAAACAACAGAACACACCCAAGAAGCCACTCTGATTCAGACGCGCCATCGCATACCCGAAACACCACTCAAAGACGGACAGATTTTAGTTTACCAAGTACCAATTCCCGAACCCTTACGCTGGTTAGAACCCTCGTCTGTAGAAACAGGTAAAATGCACGCTTTAGAAGAATATGGGGCGATGTACGTCAAACTTTACGAAGATATCACCACACATGGACACATTGCCACATCCTACGATTACCCAGTAATGGTGCATGAACGTTATTTGATGAGTCCTAGCCCAATCCCCCGCTTTGATAATCCCAAAATGAATATGAGTCCCGCATTGCAATTATTTGGCGCAGGGAGAGAAAAACGTATATATGCAATTCCACCCTACACCAAAGTCAAAAGCCTAGATTTTGAAGACCATCCTTTCACCGTAGAAAAATGGGATAAAGCCTGTGAGTTATGCGGTTCCACAGAAAGCTATTTAGATGAAGTTGTGATTGATGACCAAGGCGGACGAATGTGGATTTGTTCAGATACGGATTTTTGTAATAAAAGAAGTGTTGATGGTTGACTGTTGACGGTTGACTGTTGACTAATAACAAATGACCAATGACAAATGACAAATGACCAATGACTAAACCTCTTTTACAAGTTCATCATTTGAGTAAATCTTACGGTGCGATTAAGGCTTGCGATCGCATCTCCTTTAATCTTTATCCTGGCCAAGTTCTCGGAATTGTAGGTGAATCTGGTTCGGGTAAGTCTACTTTGCTGAGTGCAATTGCCCATCACATCACTGTTGACCAAGGTAATGTTACGTATAAAAACCGTAATGATGAAGACATAGAACTTTTTCAACTTGCGGAAGCTAAACGACGGTTATTAATGCGAACTGAATGGGGTTTTGTTCAGCAAAATCCTCGTGATGGGTTGCGAATGCGGGTGAGTGCGGGAGCAAATATCGGTGAACGCCTTCTAGATGTGGGAGTGCGACACTACGGTAATATTCGAGATGAAGCTGCACATTGGCTACGACAAGTAGAAATTGACCCAACAAGGATAGATGATTTACCAGTGCAATTTTCTGGAGGGATGCAACAAAGATTACAACTAGCCCGTGTGTTGGTGACACGTCCTCGGTTGATTTTGATGGATGAACCGACAGGTGGGTTGGATGTTTCGGTACAAGCGAGGTTATTGGATTTATTGCGATCGCTTGTCCGCAATTTTCGTCTTAGCGTCATTATAGTGACTCACGATATCGGCGTAGTCAGGCTACTAGCGCACAGATTACTAGTCATGCAACAAGGACAAGTAGTGGAATCAGGCTTAACCGATCAAGTACTTGATGATCCACAACATCCTTACACCCAACTATTAGTCAGCGCGGCTTTAACACCATGATTTGTTGACGGTTGACGGTTGACGGTTGACTGATGACTGATGACTGTTCTTTATTGGCACTTTTTAACCATGCAATCATTAACTCTTAACCATCGATCAGTAGAATTTCCTAGCCAAGTACTTTTGCAAGTAGAAAACTTACGCAAAAGTTTTACTTTGCATCAGCAAGGAGGAATGCAACTTTCTGTTTTAGAAGGAGTTTCTTTGACAGTTAATGCAGGAGAATGTATCGCTCTTTCTGGAGCATCTGGTACTGGGAAATCTACATTTATGCGCTGTTTATATGCAAATTATCGCGTTGATAGTGGTTCAGTTTGGGTGAAACATGAAGAATCCTGGCTTGATTTATGCCAACTCGCACCCCACGAAATTTTAGCAGTTCGCCAGAAAACTATGGGATATGTCAGCCAATTTCTAAGAGTAATTCCTAGAGTACCAGCGTTAGATGTAGCTGCCGAACCACTATTAGAATTAGGCGTAAATATAGATATTGCATATAACAAAGTTAAATACTTATTTCGTTGCCTCAATCTTGCAGAAAGATTATGGCAGCTTTCCCCTACAACTTTTTCTGGTGGTGAAAAACAACGGGTAAATATTGCCAGAGCATTAGTAGTTGATTATCCAATTTTACTACTAGATGAACCAACCTCAGCCCTAGATGCTAGTAATCGTCAAGTAGTGATTGAACTATTACAAGAACGCAAAAATCAAGGCTGTTCATTAATTGGAATTTTTCATGATGAAGAAGTGCGATCGCAACTCTGCAACCGCGAATTAATTTTTAATAGTTGACGGTTGACGGTTGACGGTTAACAGTTAACAGTTGACGGTTGACAGTTGACAGTTAACAGTTGATTTCTTAACTATCCCAACAAAGCATTTACCATTCCCAGTCACCAGTCATCAGTCACCAGTCATCAGTCATCAGTCACCAGTCACCAGTCATCAGTCACCAGTCACCAGTCATCAGTCATCAGTCACCAGTCACCAGTCACCAGTCACCAGTCATCAGTCATCAGTCACCAGTCACCAGTCACCAGTCACCAGTCATCAGTCACCAGTCATCAGTCATCAGTCATCAGTCACCAGTCATCAGTCACCAGTCACCAGTCACCAGTCACCAGTCACCAGTCATCAGTCATCAGTCATCAGTCACCAGTCATCAGTCACCAGTCACCAGTCACCAGTCACCAGTCACCAGTCACCAGTCATCAGTCATCAGTCAACAAATTATTATGAACGAGCAGATTTACACTAACTATCGTCTGCAACTACCAAATCAAGAAATACTAGGTACTTTAGTAGTCAGAGAGGGATTGATTGCTGATATTCAACCAGGAGTTGTGAGTCAGGGACAAAATGGTGAGGGAGATTATCTTTTACCAGGATTGATTGAGTTACACACCGACAATTTAGAACGCTGTATGTCTCCTCGTCCTGGTATTCGCTGGCCTTTAGAAGCCGCAGCAGTGTATCACGATCGCGATTTAGCCAGCGCTGGAGTCACAACAGTATGTGATGCGATCGCAATTGGTGATGTAGCAGCTGGTTCTCCGCGCTTAATTAACTATGCACCGATGATTGATGTTGTTTCTCAAGGACAAATAGCCGGACGCTTTTGTGTGGAACATCGCCTGCATTTACGTTGTGAATTAGCTTATGAACAGGTCTATGAAATTACAGCACAATATATCAATCATCCTCTGTTATCGATGATTTCATTGATGGATCACACCCCAGGACAACGCCAGTTTATTCGGTTGGATAAATTTAAAGAATATTACATGGGTAAACATGGCGTGACTGCTGATCAAATGGATGAATTTATTTCAACTCGTCAGCAAAAACAAGAAATATATGCACAGAAAAATCGTACAGCTTTAGTAGAACTCGCCAAAAATCAAGGTATTTCCTTAGCAAGCCATGATGATGCTACTGTGGAACACGTTAAAGAAGCAGTGCAAGATGGTGCAGTATTAGCTGAGTTCCCCACTACCTTAGAAGCAGCTAAAGCAGCGCATAGTTTAGGATTACAAGTATTAATGGGTGCGCCTAATTTAGTGTTGGGTGGTTCTCATTCTGGTAATGTTTCTGCAATGGAATTAGTATTGCAAAATCTAGTGGATGTAATTTCTTCTGATTACGTTCCTCAAAGCTTATTGCAATCAATTTTTATGATTGCACAGAAAACAGAAAAGCCAATTTACGAAGCGATGCAATTATTTACCAGTAACCCAGCCAAAGCCATTAATGTATTTAGCGATCGCGGTAGTTTAGAAATCGGCAAAAGAGCCGATTTTATCACTGTTTATGATGATGGGATAGTACCTCGTTTAACTACAACTATCTGCCAAGGCGATCGCGTTGCTTAATCTATGGAAGTTAAAAAAATACCATTGCAGATTGCTATATTGTTCACAGTCACCAGTCAACAGTCAACCGTCACCAGTCACCAAGTTGGTAAATAACAGTGAATCTCCCTTTAATTACTCTTGCTCAAGAGCATAACGAGAAAATAGCAATTGTTACAACTGATAAAGCATTTACCTACAGAGATTTGCTGCAAACTTCCAGTCGAATAGCAGCAAATTTGCTTCAAGATGCAGAAGATTTACAGGAGGTGCGAGTTGCTTTTCTGATACCGCCTGGGTTTGAGTATGTCGCTACTCAATGGGGGATTTGGCGTGCTGGTGGAATAGCTGTACCGCTTTGTATTTCTCACCCACGACCAGAATTAGAGTATGTAATTACAAATTCCGGAGCATCGATTATTGTTGCTCATCCCAATTTTGAAGCAATATTGCGAGCGATCGCTACTGAACACAATTTACGATTTATTCTCACCTCAGAAACACTTCCAGATCCTGTTGATCGCCTTGTGGAAGTAGATATCGATTCGTTTGATTTCCTTACCCCAGAAATTATAGCCAAATAATGGCCAATAAAATTATTGCACAGGTGTTGGCATCGAGCAAGTGATTGCTCACAATTTAGAAGCTTTATTTCCTGGGATAAAATAACATTCCTTAGGCTACTAAATTAGAAAACTCTGGTGTGTAGTCTATTGACTAGGATGACTCAAGACGCAAACTAACATTATATTGCTGATTTTATTTATTCATTTAATTAAAACATAAAGTTGATTTAAACAAGCGAGTAAATAACATAGTTCCATATTTTGATTTTATTACTACCACTGGCGAGAATTTTGCCATCAGGACTGATTGCTATACAATTAACTGGTTTTTGATTTCCTAACAATGTATGGATGAGTTTACCAGAATTGAGATTCCAGACTTTGACATTACCTCTAGGATGTTGACAGCTACCAACGGCGAGAAAATTTCCATCGTAACTAATCGCCACAGAAGAAATTTCGCCTAAATCTTCTGTAAAAGTGCAATCCTGTTTTATGAAAATAACAAAGGCGCGATCGCTCAAGTTAACGACGCTTGGCAAGAGATTGTAGCAGAGCTTCAACCAATTTTCCTTTTGGTTATCCATTCTAACTACTCAGTAAGTTCTATGTCAGATTCCAGCTATGCTTTATGTAGCATAGTTTATCTTAATAATTAACAAAATTTAATTATCTCCTCCCTGCGATATAATTTTTGAGATAATTTTCAATTATTAATTTTTTTGAAAAATTTTAGTTAAAATTCACATTTCTACTAACTTTCTGATTCACCAATTTCCAGTTTCTTACAGTTTTAGATATTTTGAAATGTGTTGATTGTTTTTACAAAAAGCTGATTGGGTTGATGAGTAGATGTTGCAGTTGCAGAAACTGTATGGCTATGATCTCCGTCAAAGAGTCTACAGATGAGTTTTTAAATTTGTGTTTTAATCGGTAACAAAATTGCAAACTCTGTTCCTTTCCCAACTTCTGAAGCTAATTCTATTCTACCTTTATGCTTGTCGATTATTTGATAGCAGATGCTTAGACCTAGACCGGTACCTTTACCGACTGGTTTAGTTGTGAAGAAAGGGTCAAATAACTTATTTCTAATCTCTGGCGGTATTCCAGGTCCATTATCTCTAATCCCTACCTTAATATAAGTATCATCTAACTTCGATGTTTCTATAAAAATTTGTTTAGTAGTTTGAGATTCTAATTCTAATAAAGCATCTATTGCATTACTCAAAATATTCATAAATACCTGATTTATTTGAGCAGGATAGCATTCAACTAAAGGTAAATCTCTATAGTTTGTTAAAACTGTAATATCTGATTTAATTCTGTGAGACAAAATTAATAGTGTATTGTCAATACCTTCATGAATATCTACTTCTTTAATATCGGCTTCATCTAATCGAGAAAAATTACGCAAAGATAAGACAATTTCTCGAATACGTTCAGCACCTATTTTCATAGAATCTAGTAACTTCAGTAAGTCTTTTTTGAGGAAATTAAAATCAATATCTTCTATTCTCTCTTCTATAATGCAGTTGGATTCTGGATATTGTTGCTCGTATAAATTTATGAGATTGAGTAAGTCTTGAATATACTCATCTGCACATCGAATATTTCCATAAATAAAATTAATGGGATTATTAATTTCATGTGCTATACCTGCAACCATTTGTCCCAAAGAAGACATCTTTTCTGTTTGAATTAATTGTGCCTGAGTTGCTTTTAAGTCTTGGAGAGCTTGTTTTAATTCCTGAGTTCGTTCTTCTACTCTTTGTTCTAAAGTTTGGTATGAATGTTGAAGTTCTTGAGTTCGTTCTTTTACTCTTTGCTCTAAATGTTGACGAGCTAGCTCTAATTCCTGAGTGTAATCTCCTACCCATTCTACTAATTGATTAAGTGAGGTAGCTAATGTTCCTACTTCATCTTTGCTAGTGACATTAGCTCTTAGTTGAAAATTAGACTCTTGGATAATTTTTCTAGCAACTTTAGTAACTACTTCTAAAGGATGGGCAATTAACTTACTAGTATATATTGCAAGTGCCGCTGCGATCGCAGATGACAAAATCATACTGCCAAAAATAACTTTCATCCGCAGGTTTTTAACATTCTCAAAGCTAGTATTGGCTTCCTGTTTTTGAATTTCAGCTTGTCCTATAAGCCGAATCAACTCGTCTGAAAGTTGCTCAAATTTTACAGAGAGGTTAACTTTTTTCTCCTCTTTAAATAAAAAAAATAATTGTTCTTGGTAATCAGATTTTGCTTTCGGCGATAATTGTTTTTTTTCAATTTGCTGCCAGTAAAACTGGACTATCTGATTGTATATCTCTATGTTTTTCTGATAATTCTTCAATAAATTTAAAATTTCTGCACTGTTTAATGCTAAGTCATTAGGATAAGCATTGATAAACTTTTCTATCTCCAATAACTGTTGATTAACTTGACTAAGTTCATCGAGAAACTTATTTTTTTCAAATTCTAACCAGACAGAATTATCTAATACAGTAACTAATCTTTGCGGATGTAATCTGATTCTCGTTACTGCATTTTCTAAATCTTTGAGTAAATATTGCTGCTGATAGGATAAATTTAACTGCTTTTGGGCATTTGTTTCATATTGTGTTGCATGTAACAAACCAATTATTGTTCCAACAAAAGCAATGCTAATAGCTACAGTATAACCATAACTAATCTTTTGAGCAATATCCCAGCTATTACTTAAATTACTAAACCAGAGAAAAATTCTTTTAACAGGCTTTCTTTTAATAACTGCCATTAATTTAGCATCAATACTCTTATAAAAAGCTTCCTTGTCCAATTTTTTGATAAACTTCACGAATCATATTATAGTCAGAATCATTTGCTGAAATAAATTTACCATCTTTATACTTTTGGTTCGCTTTAGCTGTTAAAAGGCTTTGGATTAGTTTATCTTGATGCTCAAACATACGCGCTCGTACATCTTCTACAAAGCTAGATGCCAGTAGGTTACTAGCAACAAATATATCATTTGGGAGTAATGGGCCTTTTAAGATGATAGAAAAATCCTTTTCCAACAACCCTTCAGCTTCTAAGATATTATGGTATCGATCAAATGAGGTTGCCCAAGCATCCACCTCACCTTTTTTTAAAGCTTTTGCTCCTTGATCGTCCAACATGATAATTTTTAAGTCAGTATTTGGATTCAACCCAGCATCTATTAGTAGTTTTGTAGGAGCAATATGGCCAGAGGTTGAGCCAATTTTTCGCATAGCAATTGTTTTACCTCTCAATTGAGCTAATGATTTAATTTTGCTATCTGCACGAACGACAAAAATGGAATGATAGTTACTACGCCTGATAGCAATTATAGGGATAGCCTTAGCTCTAGAATTTAAAATTAAGTATTCTGAAGGGCCTGCAAATACAATGTCTACCTTTCCTGAAAGTAATGCAGGCGCTGCCGCCGTAGGATTTTCTACAGGAAAAAAATCAATTTTTATGCCTAATATTTCTTCTAGTACAGCCCGAAATGCTCCATAATCTTGTTGTAAATCTTCAATTCCAGCAACATCGGTAACTGTAAAATTTAATTTTTTAGGTGATGATATTGCCAATTTATCTGAGTTATTTTTTGGATTAGTACCTGTTGTACAGCCAGCAATAAATAATAGCGAATACCAAAGTATATTTCGCCGTTTCATATATTTTGAAAACTATTATAATGAAGGAAAATAATATCAAGCATTTCACTCGTTAAGTATATTGTTTTTTTATAGCTATAACTTCTGTAGATATACGCAAATTAATTATATTTTTGTAGAAATGTTCTAAATATAAAAAATGCTTTTATTATTCGGTTTATGTATTTATATAACTTTGCAAGATTAAGGAAAGGTTATTCAGTGAATACTTAAATTTCCATAAATAAAAAAGTAAAAAACAGTAAAGCACCTGTTACTACTTAGCGAACGAGAATAACTTCACACAACTAACCTTTGATAATGAATTAGAGACAAATATTATGTAAAATTGTGTCAACTGAGAAATATGTCTTACCTATCAACTTTTTTACTAATTAAAGGTTAGGTTAAGGGATGACTTAGTTTAAATTTAGGTAATCAAGAGATTAAATTAGCTAAACATCAGTACTTTTCATCCAATTTTTAAGCTGGAAATATAAAAATTTTAGAACATAAATATTTTATTATTGTTCAATAAAAAGCGACAACTAACGCTGCAATACTTGGCTTATACTCTAAAATCAACAGATAAGCTGTTCCACATAAAACTTGGATAATATTGTTGATTTTGTTGATTGTTGACTGTTAACGGTTAACAAATTATACAATTTATAATGCAAGGAATATGTGTTTTAGCTGATTAGTTAATGATGCTTCCAAGGAAAAATTACATGGAAAAGCGAAAAAGCAATTACGACAGTCATTTAGAAATTAACAGCTTAATTGATGATGCTGTCAATAATGCGATCGCTCGCCGGAATCAAGAGTTAGATTCTGAAGATGCTTTGTTAGATGTATCTGATACAGAAGCTAGAAATATCGCAGGGGGTCTAGCATCTGTGAAAACAACAGGTTTAATTTTTAAACCTCCTATTATTGTTGGCATCATCATTGCCCCAATTGAAACTATTTAGCCGTAAGATTCTCTTTGCCGAGGCTTAATGCATGGAAAATATTGCTGCTGAAAAAACTACACTTTGCCCCAGTGCTAGACCTGAATCTGAGGATAGTGTAATTTTCGGCATCATCAGTGGAACAGTGGCAGAACCCCGTGTGGCTTATTTAAAACAGCCACAAAAACTCACAAATGAACTGATAGCTAAAGCTAGCCCCATTACACCAGCTGAAATTTTTCGTACAGCTGCACCTTGTGCTACAAAAGGTTGTCAGCATTTTGATGGACAAGATTGTCGTTTAGCTACACGCATTGTCCAAAAATTACCTGCGATCGCCCAAGAATTACCCCCTTGTGCTATCCGCCGAGATTGTCGCTGGTGGAAGCAGGAAGGTAAAGCAGCTTGTATGCGTTGTCCTCAAGTAATTACAGATAACTATAATCCCTCTGAGCTAGCAATTGAAGTAGCAACACCAACTGTTAGTTAAGCAAATCTATAGGTATGAGTTTGACTTTTGCAACAAAAATGTCCTCATCCTCATAGAAATAGTAATTCAGTGATTTTAGGAGCAGATTATGTCATTAGAAAATGTTAGAGCTTTCTACGAAAGACTAGCATCTGATGAAGCTTTCCGTAGCCAAATTCAAGGTATTGACAGCAAAGAAGCAGGCAGAGAACTTTTGCAGAACTCCGGTCTTAATTTTAGCCAAGCAGAATTTGAAGAATATACAGAATATTTGTTAGAAACAAATGCGGCTACTGATGAAGATTTAAAAGACTTAGATGCCAACGAATTAGAAGCTGTATTTGGTGGAGCTATACCTGTGATTTTCCCTGGTATACTGCCAATTTTGATGTATGGAGTTGTCATCAGCAGAATTGGGTTAACTTTCTAATTTTTTATTAGGAGCAGATTATGTCATTAGAAAACGTCAGAGCTTTCTACGAAAGGCTAGCATCTGATGACGCTTTCCGCGTGCTTCTTCAAAGCTTTGATACCCAAGATGCAGGTAGAGAAATTCTGCAAAATGCAGGTTTTAACTTCACCAAAGAAGAATTTGAAGAATATACTGCTCAATTATTAGATTCTGAGAATGAACTTCAAGATATAGATGCAGCAGAACTAGCATCTGTAGTTGGTGGATTAGTTGGATTTTATCCCAGACTTTACTTGATTTATGGAGCGCCAAGTCCTCTTTGGGATCACACAAACCTCTTCTAATCAAGAGTTCAGTTATTACACATTCGACTGAGACAATCACTTATAAATCTTGCTGACAGTCAACAGTCAACCGTCAACCGTCAACAATCCAGGAGTTATTTTATGTCCTTAGAACATGTAAAAGAATTTTACCAAAAGCTAGCAAATGATGAGGCTTTCCGTAATCAAATGCAAGCTGTTGAAACCAAGGATGAATGTAGCCAAGTTGTCAAAAGTGCTGGCTTGAATTTCACTCAAGAAGAATTTGAAGAATATACAACTCAATTACTAGAATCCAATGCTGACAGTGAACTCCAAGATTTAGGAGAAAAAGAACTAGAAGCAGTTTTTGGTGGCTTTTTAGGCAAGCCTATAATCCGCCCTCTATATGGAGTTGTTGTCTGGCCTCCTATTAAATGGCCCCCTATTTATCCTCAGCCCTTATATGGAGTTGTCATAAATGATGAAATTTAACAAGGCTAAATAAAAAGCTGATATTTACCGAAAAGAAAAAATATAGCAATCCTAAATAATTTTTGAAATTTTGCCAGCTTTGACAGTCAACAGTTAACAGTCAACAATCACAACAAAAATAGGATTGCTATATTTATTTCCCCTTTAGAGAAATTGATTGAGGGAGTTAACGCTAATGACCTATCGCAGAATTAGTTATGCGGTTTGGGAAATCACTTTAAAATGTAATCTTGCTTGTCAGCACTGTGGTTCTCGCGCCGGTCATACAAGAACTAAAGAACTATCCACCGCCGAAGCCCTAGATTTAGTCAAACAAATGGCGGAAGTTGGAATTACAGAAGTAACAATAATTGGTGGTGAGGCTTTTCTGCGTCCCGATTGGCTAGAGATAGCCCAAGCAATTACCAAAGCGGGAATGCTTTGTGGTATGACTACTGGGGGCTATGGTATCACTCTAGACACAGCCCACAAAATGAAGGAAGCTGGAATTAATGTAGTTTCTGTGTCTGTTGATGGCTTAGAAGCAACCCACGATCGCATTCGTGGTAAACAAGGTTCATGGCAATGGGCATTTAAAACCATGAGCCATCTTAAACAAGCCGGAATTCCCTTTGGCTGCAATACCCAAATTAATCGCCTATCTGCACCAGAATTTCCCCTAATTTATGAGCATCTACGCGACGCGGGAATCTTTGCTTGGCAAATTCAATTGACTGTACCGATGGGGAATGCAGCCGATAATAGCGAGATTCTGCTGCAACCTTATGAACTCCTAGATGTATACCCGATGATAGCGCGTGTTGCGCAACGAGCTAAACAAGAAGGCGTACACTTACAGCCAGGAAATAACATCGGCTACTACGGCCCTTATGAACGCTTTTTACGGGGTGGCGATGCTTGGTCTTTTTGGCAAGGTTGCAGTGCAGGATTGGCGGCTTTAGGAATTGAAGCTGATGGCGCGATTAAAGGTTGTCCTTCATTGCCAACTACAGCATACACCGGTGGAAATATCCGCGATCGCTCTTTGCGCAGTATCATCGAAGAAACCGAAGAACTGCGGTTTAATCTCGGCGCTGGTACACCCAAAGGTACAGAACATTTGTGGGGTTTCTGCAAAACTTGCGAATTTGCAGAACTATGTCGAGGTGGTTGCAGTTGGACTGCACATGTCTTTTTTGACAAACGAGGTAACAATCCCTACTGTCATCATCGCGCCCTGACTCAAGAAAAACAAGGCATCCGCGAACGAGTATTTTTGCAACGTCAAGCCAATGGCGAGCCTTTTGATAATGGGGAGTTTGCATTGATTGAGGAACCGATTAATGCACCTTGGCCAGAAAACGATCCCCTCCACTTTACTGCTGACTGCATTCAATGGCCAGAAGGTTGGCAAGCAGAATTAGAACTCGTTCCATCTTTAGTAAAAATTTGATTTATCAGCATAATATGCCCAGTGATTATATACCTCCAGTAGAATCATCTATTAATCAATCTCCAATTGAGTTAGACTCTCAAGAACCGTTGTTACCTCGTTTAGCTTGGAATAGTCAAATAGCTTATTTGCGAGTAATCTTCAAAGCCAAAAAAGCTTTAGACCGTATTGAAAAAGAAGCAGGTTTTACGCCAATATCTAACTAATTTTTAAATGAATACTCTAAATTCAATAAACATCAAAAATTAGTTAATTCCAGATAAAGGATGGGTTAACTTTTGATTTAAAAACTTGAGGGTATGTAGAGCGATCGCATACCCCACAAGCCTTGTAATGCAGTATTTTTAGCTAAGTTTATGTACTTTTAAATCTAAAAATAAAAACGAATTTTTTTGAATTTAAAAGTTTTATTGTTTGCTGCTTTATATAAGGTAAAATATATAAAGTTTTCTTGAAGTTTTCCCAAAGCCGTAAAAATACAGATGTTAATAATGGTAAGAATAATCATCAGGAATGATTACCTTATTTAAGCCATGAAAGCTACAACTATAGGCTCGTTAATTTCAAGTACATTAGGTGGATTTTTGCTCTCATTATCCCCCGCTAGTGCTGTTACATTAGTCGAACCAATCGTGACAACACCTATCACCAATTTTCCTGATGGCATAAAAGTCACAGATGCGCTGAAACCAAGTGAATTAAGATTTTGGAACGCCCCTGACACTACTGGAGAACAAAATTTCGTTAATGATACAGGCTTTACTATCAATCAATTTTCTTTCTTAGTATTTCCTGATTTTGATACTCTGGCTGATGATGTAATCTGGGGAGATGTAGATGGAGATGGTAAAGTTGGTTTCTCTAACATCTTTTCCAACATTACTATTTCTCCCGATTTTCTAGTTGAAAATTTCCGTGCGCCACGCTTGAATATGACCGGAGGATCAATTTTCAACGGGAATTCCTTTGCCGTTCAATTTATTACAAAACCAGATTTAAGACCAGCGCAACCAGGAGACAATGGGCCTTTGGTAATAGGTGGTGCTTACGACATTGCTAAACAAGTACCTGAACCATCAACTATTCTGAGTACAGCTTTAGTTTTTGGGCTAGGAAGCTGCTTAAGAAAGTATAAATCAGCTAGATAAGTAGGTAATTAAAATTCACCACTCTCAAACAAAGTTCCGAATGAAGTTTTTCTTCCTTCGGGACTTTTTACTAATTTAATGACGATAACTTATAAATTAGTTATCAAAAATATCGATTCAGCAAATAACCTAATGTGTGCCTAAATTCTAGAACTACTAATAATAGCTGTCAACAGTCAACAGTCAACAGTCAACTGCAACTAAACAGCAGAATAGCTAATACATTAATAACTGTACCTATTTTGTTCAATCACATATCACTAAGATATTGACCAGATAAAACAGCTAAGAGAATAATACATACGGATGAAAAAACTATCATCTTCGACCAAGAAATTAACGCAAGAAGGAGAAATTACAAATGGCTAACATCACAATTCAAAACCTAGATGCTCAGAATCTGGCAATTGTTGAATTGGATAACAATCAACTTAACGAAGTTAAGGGCGGTTGTCCTATCTGTATTCCTGTATTATTTGGTATTGGTCTAGCTGCTGGCTATCTTCTCAACAGATAATTCTGAACTTATCTACTACCATTTTTGAATTGTAGGACTTACCATGACAGTAATTACCATTAACGACATCAACCGTAGCAATTATCTGGTTGATTTAACAGATAACGAGACTGATGCAACCCGTGGTGGCTTTATACAATTTGTTGCTGCTTTTTGGCTGGGTTATAAAATAGGCAAAGAAATTGCCCGATTAACTGAGTAATATTAAATTAAATACAGACATAGTAAAGTTGCCAGTATTACTAAGCTTTTTTGCTTTTAGGTCTACTTTCATTGTCTAAATTAATAAAACCCTCTGAAAATTTTCGAGGGTTTTTTCATGAAGAATTAAGTTTGTTTTAATATGAAAAGCTGCGAAACAATGATTATGCAGTATTGTAGATAAGTTGAAAGCGGAATATACAAAATTAGGGCTTATGCCACTGGTGCATATCATCTAGTCGGCAAAGGAAGGCTTTATAATTAGAGCCAGTGGCTTGCAGAAAAAAGGCTTAATGTGCAGCCTCACAGAGAATTAGTATCAGCCATAAAAACATTAAATTAATAACTGTACCTATTTTGTTCCATGATGTATTACCTAAAATATTGACCAGATAAAACAACTAAGAGAATAATACATACGGATGAACAAAATATCATCTTCGACAAAGAATTTAACCCAAGAAGGAGAAATTACAAATGGCTAATATCACAATTCAAAACCTAGATGCTCAGAACCTATCAATTGTTGAATTGGATAACAATCAACTGAACGAAGTTAAGGGCGGTTGTCCTATCTGTATTCCTCTATTATTTGGTATTGGTCTAGCTGCTGGTTATCTTCTTAACTGATAATTCTGAACTGATCTACTACCATTTTTGAATTGTAGGACTTACCATGACAGTAATTACCATTAACGATATCAACCGTGCCAATTATCTGGTTGATTTAACAGATAACGAAACTGATGCAACTCGTGGGGGTTTTATACAATTTGTTGCAGCTGTTTGGCTGGGTTATGAAATAGGCAGAGAAATTGCAATTCTGACTAAAAGAAGATAGTGCTGTCTGGCAATAATTTTTGAATTAAATAACAATCAACTAGAGGAATTTAAGGGTATTTATTCAATCTGTATTCCTCTATTATTTGCCGTTGGTCTAGTTGCTTGCTATTTTCTTAAGCAATAATTCTGAACTTATCTATTACCATTTTTGAATGGAGGATTTACCATGACATTAATTACCATTAGCGATATCAACCGTGCTAACTATCTGGTTGATTTAACAGATAACGAAACTGATGCAACTCGTGGTGGTTTCATCCAAGCAATTGCAGCGCTTTGGCTTGGTTATGAAATAGGTAAAGAAATTGCAACACTGCTCAAAAGATAGTAGTCTGAAATTACAATTAAGCAGTTTTCGCTTTTATACCAATTTAATATGAAGTTGCATATATCTAGATTCCCCTAAATCCCCCTTAAAAAGGGGAGGCAGTGCGTTGGGCGGGTTTCCCGACTTGAAGCAACTGCCGTGGACTTTGATTCTTTTTCCCCCTTTTTTAAGGGGGGCTAGGGGGGATCGAATTCTATGCAGCCTCATAAAAAATTGGTATTAGCTCAACATTCATTATCTGATAAAAAACCTCTGAAGATTTCAGAGGTTTTCTATAATTTAGTCTAATATTAGTTCAATTTCAAATTGGTCAATTTGTTTCTTGAGCCATTCTGCAAACAACTCTGTAATAATCTTGTAACGCAACTTATCATCTAAAATTGGTTGAATAATTTCTTCTACAAGAATTAAGTGGTATCCCTGAGAATTGACAATTGGCTTGAGGATTTGTGGTGGATTAGCAGCAAAAACAGCAGCAGAAATTTCCGGTTTCATGTCCTTCCGTCTGACTATTCCTTGATATCCGCCAGAGCGTTTTAATTCAACATCTTGGATATATTTGTGAGCTACATCATGGAAGCTAATTTCATCTTCTTTAATGGCGTAAAAAAGTTCCAGTGCTAAATCTTCACTATCCAAGATGACTTGGTACATAACTGCGGCAGAATAATCTAATTGATGTTCAAAAAAGTAAGGCTCCACTTGCTCGCTAAATAAATGAGCAGCTAACTTTCCAGAAATGAGGCTGCTGTAAACTATGTTTTCAAAATCTTCTAAAGATAAACTATGTTTTTCTAACCACTTCCATGTATCATCAGCGCTATCAAGGTTATTAACTAAACGTATTTGATCTGCTGCGTGCTGAAGTTCTTTTGGTTCAATTGTAATACCAGCTTCTACTGCGCTAGATATAATTACTTTCCGACTAATAATTTGCTCAATTACTTCAGGAATCTTGCATGATAACTTAATTTCACGCAGAATATCTTCCTTGATAATGGTGATATTTTGTGACATTTAAGCGCTCCTCAATGATAAATTTATAACTGCATAATTACAAGAAACTTACAACCTAAAACTACTATAGTTTTAAGCCACCTTGTTGCAATTTTTTAAACGGATCGAGTAGAAAATCACTAATCCGGCGTTGGCGGACAATAACTTCGGCTGTTGCTGTATCTCCTGGATTTAAGGGAATACATTTATTACCAGAAGAAATACAATTTTGTTTTAAACTAATTTCTAAGTTATAGGCTGCAACTTTACCATTAGGTGTATCCACCTCTGTAGTAGTAGGCGAAATTTTAATTAATTCCCCCGATACAACACCATAATCCTGAAATGGGTAAGCATCAAATTTTAATTTAACTGGCAATCCTTTTTGTAAAAAACCACTTTCGGTAGTTGCCATTTGTGCCCGGATAATTAAAGGTGAATCTAAAGGTGCAATTTCTGCCATCATTGTTCCTGATTGCACTACAGAGCCAGCTTTTTGAATTGGCAACTGAAACAGTTTACCATTCACAGTTGCTTTAATTTCTCGTTGTCCTAATTGAAATTTTAATGATGTAATCTGACTTTTGGTTTGAGCAATTTCTGCTTGGAGAGAAGCAATTTCTGTATCTAAGTTCTTTTGCTGTTCTGTAATTTTTAACACAGCTAACTTACCGGAACGCATTAAGGTTTGATAACCTCTTTCTTGTTCTTTGAGTCGCAATTCTGCTTGTTCAATATCTGCACTAATTTGGCGAATATTGCGCTCATAGCTACTCTGCTGTTCTGTTAAACGTAACTTAGCTTGTGCGATATCTGATTTACTTTGTTCGTATAATTTTTGCTTGTCTTTTGCTAAATCTTGCTTTTCTACAAGGTTAATTTCGGGAATAATTCCTTGTTGTTTTAGCTTGTTATAACGTTCCACCTCTCGCTGAGTACTAGATAAAGTACTCTCCATCAAATTACTTACAATTCGGCTGTGTTCAAGAGTTTGTCGCGCTTGATTAACTTGAGCTAATCTCTCGTCTTTCTGTAATGTATAGGCATTTTTTAATGTAAGAATATTTTGTCTTGCTTGGTCAACTTGAGCTTGTTTTTCTAACTGTTGCGATTGGTTTTGTTGTTGTTGAGTTGTTAAAGATACAATTAACTGATGTTTAGCAGAATTTAACTGCGAAAGTCGATTTAATTGTCCTTCTAATTTATCTTGAACCTGGCGTAGTTCAGCTTTAACTAATTCTGATTCTAATAATAATAAAGTTTGTCCAGATTTAACTAATTCACCCTCTTTAACTCGAATTTCGGCAACAGTTCCAGCCACAGGAGCATCGAGTTTAATTGTCTGATCTTGAGGCTCAATACGCCCTCTAGCTGTGCCAGTTTCATCAACTTTAGATAATACTGCCCAAGGTAAAATTATTGAGACAAAAATGACTAAAAAATATAACAATCCTCTTGTCCAAACTTGGGGAAGGCTTTCGAGAGATTCTTTTGTAATTTCAGCCCAGTCATCTCTTTTGATTACTGGAGATGGTGTTACTAAAGTTTCTGTATGGGGTTTATCTGTTATTATGGAATTTTTGACCCTACCATTTAATACATCTGTCATGAATCTTCCTTGATTTTAATTTTAAATTAAGCTCTTAATTACAAGATGAAATTAAATTCAGATTTAATTGGGGCAAAACATCTAGGGTGAGTATCTCCCACCCTAATTTAATCTAGTTTAATCCTTGAAATTGCTGTTGATTGAGGTAAAAATAATGCCCGCGTTTCACCATTAATTCTGCATGGGTTCCACTCTCGATCAATACGCCTTTGTCTAGTACCAAAATCATATCGGCATTTTGTACAGTAGAGAGTCGATGAGCAATCACTAAGGTAGTTCTTCCCTTAAGAATAGTGTTTAAGTTTTGCTGAATAATTTTTTCTGACTCTGTGTCTAAGTGGGAAGTAGCCTCATCTAAAATAAGCAAGCGAGGATTACCTAATAAGGCTCTAGCTATAGCTATGCGCTGTCGTTGTCCGCCAGATAATAACCCACCACCTTCACCAATTTGGGTTTCATATCCCATTGGTAATTTTTTAATAAACTCATCAGCACCCGCTAATTTTGCTGCTTCGATCACTTCGCTTAAAGGTGCGCCGGGATGTCCTAAGCTAATATTTTCGCGAATGGTTCCACCAAATAAAAATGTATCTTGGTCAACTACGCCTACTTCTTGGCGTAAGGAACGCAGGGAAATACTAGTAATATCTTGTCCATCAATGAAGACTTTGCCATCTGTAGGGGGATATAAGCCTAAAACTAGCTTAGAAATAGTAGTTTTTCCAGAGCCGCTACGCCCTACCAGTGCTACCATTTGTCCAGTTTTGATTTCAAAAGTGAGATTTTCTAAGATATTAATATCACTTTCTGGGTGATAGCGGAATGTAACATTTTCAAAGCGAATATTGCCTTGAATATATGGTAAATTCTGTCGTGCTTGGTGTTGTAAATCTTCCTCTGGTTCTGTATCCAGAACATCATTAATCCGTTCTACAGCAATCACTACTTCTTGCAATTGATTCCACAAGACAATTAAGCGTTGGAAAGGGGTAATAATATTGCCTAAAAGCATATTAAAAGCTACCAACTGCCCAATAGTTAGCTGGTTTTCAATTACCAAATGTGCCCCAAACCATAGCAAGGCGGTTGTAACTATTGCTTCAATGGCATTGCTGAAAATTTGCAGGCGATTACTGATAACTTGTCCAGAAAAGTTAGTTTTTATTTCTTTATTTAATAACTCTTCCCAATGCCAACGAACTGTATGCTCTACTGCTGTAGCTTTCACAGTTCTAACACCAGTTAGAGCTTCGATTAAGTAACTGCTTTCATTGGCTACAGCATTAAAGATTTCGCGGGAAATTCTTTGTAAAAAAGGCGTGGCAATTAATGCTAATAAAGCAAACGGCGGTACAATTACCAACACTAGCAACGCCATTTTCCAACTGTACCAAAACATTAATCCTACATAGATAAATACTGTGAGTAAATCTAGGAGGATAGATAATGCTTCACCGGAAAGGAAGCGTTGAATTTTACGGTTTTCTTGAACGCGCGAGATTATATCCCCTACATAACGGGACTCAAAAAAACTCAAGGGTAAACGTAAGGTATGGCGGATAAAACCAACGATTAGTGCCAAGTCTATACGATTGGCTGTGTGGTCTAGCAGATATTGCCGCAAACCTGTCATTGCTACTCGAAACAGGCTAAAAATCAGCAATCCGATACCAACAGCAGTTAAGGTGAGTTGCGATCGCTGTACAACTACTCGGTCTAAAATTAACTGGGTAAATAGGGGTGTAATCAGCCCAAATATCTGGATAAATACCGAAGCAATCAATACTTCCAGCATTACCAAACCGTGAGGCTTGAGTAACTCAAAGAATTGCCAAAAGGGGGTAGAGGTTTCTTTGGCATCTTTAAGCATAGCTGTAGGTTGCAGCAGCAATGTATAACCAGTCCAGCCTGCTTGGAACTCTGCATGAGTGAGGGTGCGTTGTCCAATACCAGGGTCGGCAACTATGACATGTTTCTGGGTAATTTCGTAGACTACAATGTAATGTTTGCCTTCCCAATGGACAATTGCAGGTAATTTTTGCTTGGCTAACTGATTCAGACTCGCCTTGACAGGTCTGGTTGCAAAACCTAAACTTTCCGCCGTCGTTAACAAACCCCGCAATGATGCGCCATTACGGTCTACATTGGCGATATCCCGCAACCGATTGACGCTAAAGCGTTTACCCCAATAGCGAGACACCATCACTAAACAAGCTGCACCGCAGTCTGATGCACTTTGCTGGGCAAAAAATGGATAGCGGCGAGTCACTCTTTGCCATAAATGCCCAACTTGCTGAGTAGGTTTGGGAAAATAGGCTTTACTAATCTTTTTTTGTGGTGGTTCTGGAGTAGAGATTGCAGAAATAGCTGTTTGATGATTTGGAGTTGATGGGTAGGCGTAGCCAGTCGTGGACATCGCAGTTACAGGTGAGTTATCTGTGTCTTCTTGAAGAGAATTGCGAGATAACGCTGTTTGCCACAAATGCTGCCTAATTTCAGGATAATTAGCCATCAATGGTTGCAACAACTCACCAGGAATAAAGCACAACTGCAAATTTATCGAAGCCCTAGCAGCATAAGGTTTTAACTCAGCCTCCGGAAACAAAGTAAATTCCCCAAATGAATTTCCGGACTCCAAAGTGGTGATTAACTCACCTACATTGTCAAGCAACCTCACCTTACCGGCAATCACAATATAGATACCTGGTTCAGCGTCAGTTCCTTGCCAAAACTTACCAACTTTGGGGTTGAGAAATTTAACTTGTTGCAAACATTGTTGAAATTCTGTCTCGGAAAGTGAGTACCCCAAAATATTGCTGAATTGTTCCAGAGACACTAACAGATCTGATAGATTTTGCACCATGAATCCCTGAGTCTGTTCCTAATTTTGCTAAATGAATCGGCAAAAATTCATTATTATCTAACGTATTGCTTGATTTAAGGTCGCTAATTAAAATTTGCGCACCATTAGCTTTTTCTAAGGTTTTTTCTTCAACAGTTATGGCTTTTCCTCTAATCGATAGCCCCATTTGCTTCAGCAGTCGATTGATGTGATGACCGCTAACTTTAATTCCTAATTCTTTCGCTAACTGTTGACTCAACCAGTTACCTGTCCAACGCCGAAAAGAATAGCCGTAATCACGAGGACTGTTACCGACAAGTTCTTTTAAACGTTCTAAAAATTCTTCATTTACTGCTTTAGGACGACCAATTGCACAATCTTGCCATTGATGAGCCATCCCAGTACGTGCTATGTGCATCCAATGCCTAGCGGTTGCTGGACAGCACCCCAATGTCTGACAAATTGTGGTTTGAGATTTTCCTTCATCTGTCAGCAACATAATTTCAATGCGCTGACGGTAAGATTCAGCTAGATTTTCTTGTAAACTCTTTTGCAGAATTTTGCGCTGAAAAGCTGTTAAACATTTACCATCAACTTTACTTGAATATTTAGTGCCAGTTTCTGTTTGGTAGTACATCATATCTAACTAGCTATCTTCTAAGTTTCTCGGTGAGTTAATCGAGTTCGATTATCGTCCATTCATAAATCAATCAAGATTTAAAAGAGCCTTATTCTGGCAAAATTGTTTGATAATTACTAGCTAAATCCAGATTATTGCATATTGATGACAATCTTAATTTACATCTTTCAAGCATTACTTTTAAGGAACGTATAAATCCAGCATTGACAGTTCATCATAAAAGCCATTTAACTATGCACTCCTGTCATATATAAGATTCTTAATATATGAATAATTAGAACTACGATAAAGTAAAGATATGGTTAAAAACTAGTTGTTGCGTGTTTAAAAATTTGTTTTTATATTTAAATCAATGAATATAAAAAATAGTTAATAATCCTAAATGTTCAGTATTTTTTAAGATATCTTTAAAAGGAATTATAAAATAATTGTGAAATTTGAAGAGGCTGTTCCCGGATTTCTCACATGTGAGAAATTCGGGAAAATTGCTTTGCACTTTTAACAGATAATTTTAGGGGCACAAAATCTTGTGCCCCTGGCTTCGTAGTCTATTTAAATTTTGTCAGCCTTGTTGCTACCTCCAAAAAATAATACATTTTTGCTGCAATTGCTGCGGTGATGCGAGGAATGGTCTTAGGTTAAGGGAAGACCTGTAGCGCGATCGTCTTCTGGTGCGCCTTGGGTGTCCTGTTGCCCATTGAACTTAATATTTTGGGGATCGCGTGGAGAACCATTTTCGCCTGAGGTGGTTAAACCAAGTTCACCATTTGGCTCAGTTAAAGTTTGATCGGCACCGCTTGATTTACCCAAAGCGAGCAGGAATTGCTGGATAGCGGGAGACGGCGATCGCACAACGGTAGGATTACCAAAGTTTTTAAATGGTACCCAGTAGCTATTGTATTCGCCATTCCAATCAAACAAGCGATCGCCGCCTGTGTTAGCAATCAGTACATCTAATCCGCCACCACCAAAGGCAAAGTCGCGATCGGCAAATGCTGGCGCATCAGGTTGATCGTTTAAACCACCATTTGTATCAAGATTGTCATCGGCGTTGATGACATCATCACCCAAACCACCGAAGAGACGGTCATTTTGAGTGCCACTGACTAACCAGTCATTGCCCCAATCGCCAAAGATGTTGTCTTTACCGTCGTTAATTTTGTTACCCGCAGCATCAACAGCATCAAAGTTGAGGAAGAAGTTAGCAATTTTCGCCACTGGATTGTTGGCATCATAAGCAGCCAGTTTCCGGGTTACTGGATCGTAGCCTAGTGTATTGGTATTGGTAACTGGATTGCTGTTGTAGAAAGCAGCTTGTGCTTCTGCACCAGAAATACCATCGTCCCCTGCACCACCGTGGAGGAAGTCATCACCTAAACCACCGTAGATAGTATCATTACCGCCTAAAGTCTCCGCCGCTAAATCAACTGTCTTATGTAAGCGACCAGTGATGTAAACCCAAGCACCTGTGAATTGTCCAGAAATGCTGATGTTGGTTTGGGCGTTGATGGTGTTAATACCGTAGAGAGTTTCGGTTAATCCATTGCGGCTGGTAAAGATTTTGCCATCATCACCGAGGATACCGTCTTCGCCAGCACCGCCATAAATGCGATCGCTTCCTGTACCGCCGTAGATATCATCATCTTGTCCTTCACCAAAGATGACATCGTTACCCGTCATACCGTGAATCACATCATCACCGGATTCACCGTGCAACACATCAGCCGTACCGCGATCGCTAGTTGCACCACCTTGAGTGTAATCCAGCAATTGTATCGCCCGGGGAATTAGCTTCAGGGAACCATAGAAGTCATAGCTGAAGGTGAGGAATTGACCGTTATTGCCAACTAAACGCAGGATATTACCGTTATCACCGAGGATGTAATCTGCATCGCGGGCATGACCGTTGGCTGATTGATCGCCCAAGTCATTGCGGGCAATGTCAGTACCAGCACCACCAAAGATAGTATCAGCGTCATCTGGTCGCTGGGTTGGCGCAGTCAAGCTAAACAGGTTAGAACTGCCGCCGACAATATCATCTTGACCCAGGTTACCGAAGATTAAATCTTTACCGCCATTACCTTCGATGTAGTCGTCGCCATCAGTACCAACACCAGCGAAATCTTCTACAGAGGCGGTAGTTGTGTTCAGGGAAACTGCACCATCACCTTGAATGGTATCGTCGCCCAGTTGACCGAAGATGACATCATGTTGTGCGCCACCTGCAATGCTGTCATTACCAAAGGTGTTGGCAACTGGGGTGTCGGAGTGATCAAACAGTGTAATTGTCCGTTCTTCCACACCTGTGGGGTTGATTTGTGAACTGCCGTTGACTTGGGCTGTACCATTAGCATCATAGATGACTTGACCGTTGAGGGTGCGGATACGCGGACTGAGGGCATCACCACGGCGGAGAATTGAGGCGTTATCACCTGCGATCGCATCGTTACCTGTACCACCATCTAGGATGTCATTACCATCATTTCCGCCAGCTACATTGTGTCCGCCAATGATGTCATCATCACCTGCTTCACCGGAGACTGTATCATTGCCTTGACCAGCGATCGCAATATCCTTACCAGCCCCAGCCAAGATGCTGTCATTTCCACCCAAGGAATTTCCGGCTGCATCTGTGTTGGCGGTGTCGATGGAAGTAAAGGTAAATGGTTTAGTCAGTGTGGAGAGTGGTAGGAAATTGGCGTTAACGTCACCTTCAACCACACCGTTATCACCAAATATTAGGTCGTTGTCATCGCCTGCATTAATTTGGTCATTGCCAACACCACCGAAGACAAAATCATTGCCAGCACCAGAGTTAATGGTATCGTTACCGCCATCCTTGACATTGGTTGTCTTAATGCGGTCTATATCGGCTGGGTCATTATCAGTTTCTACGTAGCTAACGTAGCCGTTGTCACCAAGAACAATATCATTACCTGTGCCTGTGGTAATGTTGTCGCTAGCAAAGCCGCCGAGAACAATATCTTCACCGCTTCCTGTGGTAATTGTGTCACCGCCGCCAAGATTGCTATCAGTAGTTTCAATGCGATGGACATTACCAGCAGGAATTGTTACTTTCCCACTGTCACCGATGACGATGTTATTACCATCACCAGCATTTACGGTGTCGTTACCATTACCGCCGAGAACAATATCTTCACCAGTGCCTGTAGCAATTGTGTCATTGCCACCACTGGCGGAATTAGCAGTTTCTACCTGGATGACATTGCCAGTATTAAGGATTCTGGATGTTCCTGTTGTTTGAGTAATAATACCGTAGTCGCCCAAGATAATGTTGTCGCCGCTACCGCCATCAATACTGTCATTGCCGACTGTGAGGGCATCGCGGGAGGTGTTAACGCTAGAATTGACGTTTGGCACAGTTAATTCCCTGGTGGCGGTATCAAGGTTGAAACCAGCATCACCGTAGATGTGGTCAGCGCCGCCTTGGCCGTTGATGTTGTCATCGCCGGAACCGCCTGCAATTTGGTCACCTGCTTGACTACCTGTAATGCTGTCATTACCTGCACCACCGTAGATGCTGACATTCTTTGTGGAAACTGAGGCGTTGATAATATCGTTACCTGGGTTGCTGAAACTGTAAGCAAAGCCTGGGTTAACTTGGTTTGCTGTGTCGGTGTAACGACTACCATCTTGAGTGGTATCGCCAAAGATAGCCAGTGGTGCATCCTTTCCTCTGGAATCGAGTCCACCGCGATCGCTCACCGTAATGGTGTCATCACCACCGCCACCGTGAATGGCGGTCATTGCGCCGTCTGCTGTTTTCGCAACTGTTAATTGGTCGTTACCTTGACCAAGCAGTACTTCTACAACCTCAAAGTTGTTGTAAGTTACTCCAGTTGCACCCATTCCCAGTCCAGTGAGGGTATTTGCTGTCAAGTTGCCGGAAGTATTGGCAGTGCTGCCATCATTGAATGCAGTCACCACATCCAAGGTTTCATCTTCATTGACGAAGAAATTAGGTGACAGATTGTTGATGGCATATTCAGTGTTAGCATCGGGTGTTCCCCAACTTGGGTCAGGTAGTGAGGGGTTTTGCAGCGTTAGTACAGTTTGATCGCTGTTTTGAGTTACACCAATAATCCGCCAGAATCGCCGTAGTCCATTACCTCGGCTGATTTCTAAAGTTTTGCCAATTAAGTCATTCAGGAGACTGAGTACATCTGCTGTCGCCACAGTCATGGTGTTATTAGCGGCTGAGTAAGCAATTACCTTTCCTGTAGAAGCGAGTAAATTCGTTTCATTGGGAAGCAGTACAGGTTCAGCCAAGGAGGTTGACCCTTCGCCACCGTAGCCGTCAATAATTAGTTGACCTTGGATACCATCAACTTTGTGAGAACCTTCTTGCGCTGGTAACGAGTTAGTTCCAGCCGCGACTGTTGGCGCATCGCCACCCAAGCTGAAGCGATCGCTACCCAGTCCGCCGAATAGCTTGGTGACAACTCCTGTATTGGTAGACAGAACATAGAATTCGTCGTCACCTTCCGCACCGTCAATAATTACCGTCTCAATATTCGTGTAATTAACTGTCCGTCCCGCGCCAGAGATAGCGTTAGCTGTTACCACAAATTTGTCAGCAAATTCTGTACCGATAACCTTCAGGGTATCATTACCATCACCGCCGTTGAGGTTAACTGGGGCATTGACAACGTATTGAATATTGTCTACGCCCTGACCAGCCGTGACATTATTATCACTAGAACCTTCTTCCGCAAAGGCGCGAATCACAAACAGGTCATCATTATCGCCGCCATTGAGGTTGAGTACTGCTTTGTTGCGGTAGACAGTAAATGTATCATTACCCGCATCCCCATCCAGGGTAGTAGTAAAGCTGACACCGTTACTTAAGTAGCCGCGAGTTGTTTGAACTGTCTCAAATACATCTTTGGCAGCGACTCCGGCGGCAGCATCTCGTTGCGACTTGAAGATTTGTCCGACTTGGAAGTTGTCGTTACCGCTACCACCACTGATAGTAGTTTCTGCCCAGTTATCATCTAAGGTGACGGTATCATCGCCATCCTGGGTGTTAACGTTGAGTTTTTCTAGTTTCAGGGTGTAATTGATTCGTTCCACATCAACAAATGGATTTCCGTGGAGCGCGGCGACAAAAGCAACACCATTTACTCTATCTTCCGCCGCCCGCAGGAGGAAATTATCTGCAACGCTGGTACCGAAGACAGTCAATTTATCCTCAAGCGTATCAGCACCAGTGTCGAAGACATTAATAATGTAGTCGGTATCACTGCCTGTAATGTTGACGGTGTAATTATCGCTGCCTGCTTGACCATCCAGAGTAAGGTTGTTTCGGCTGCTTTGATCGCGGCGGGTTTTATCTAGGGATGGCAGGCGGTCTACAATTATCTGGTCGTTGCCGTTACCGCCAAGTACCGAAGTATTACCGACTAATTCTTGGAGACGCAGAGTAATTGAATCTGCATTAGCTTCACCTTGAATTAAGACGTTGGCAGCGATAATTTGACCATTCAAGCTAACAGTAGTTCCGACTGTGTCAGCATTGCTGTAATCACCAAGGATAGTGATATTTTGCTGGGCAGAAATCAGGCTATTAGCATCAGTCGTGATGTTATCGCCAACCCGCAGGATGACAGAACCATTGGCGGCGGTGACTTGGGCAGTACCATCAAGGAGTAAGTCTTCACCTGTGGCGGCGGTTTCCTTGACAGTTAGACGAACATCACCTTGGGCAGCATCTACACTGTTAATATTCAGTCCGCTAACAATTTCCGTGATGTAGATATTGTTGGTTGCTGTGGCTTTGAGTTTACCATCTGTTGGTTTTGCGGAATCGATTTCTAAATCGTTGGTGACTTCGCCAATGCTGCCAGCTGTAGCAGTGAGGTTGATGTTGACACCCTCAATATTAACTGCATCACCGTTAGCATCCAGAATTGAGCCATTCTTAGCTAAGAGTGTGACATCTGCGGTTTGGGACTTGATCGAGTCAACTCGCAGATCGCCGTCGGTTTCAATTAAGTAAACTCCACCGTTGGCTGTAGCTGTAACAGTTCCCGGTGTAGCATTGGATGAATCAATATCAAAGGGGTTAGCTGCACTAGCGATCGCGCCACCAGCCGTCAACTTGATACTCACAGCATTAATTTCGCTGTTGTCATCATCCAGGGCATCAATTATTGAGCCATCGGCATTAATTGTGACTGTACCGCTTGTGGCTGTAATTGGGTCAATCTTCACATCCCCATCCACATCTAAGTTGACATCACCAGCAGTAGAGACGATATCGGCAACATTTAGAGAAGCAACACTGTGTAAGAAGACATCGTTACCAACGGATGCGCTAAAGTTACCAGCTTTAATTTCTACATCAAGGAAGTTACCGCTAGTACCAATATCTCCGCCTGCTTGCAGGTAAACATTACCCGTTGCTGGTGCAGTTACATTACCAGTAAAGATATTAACTACCGTAGCATTGGTATCATTAAAGGCATCGAAAATATCACTCTGCGCTCTCAGGTCTACAGAATTACCCGCAGACACCTTACCAACAGTCATATCCCCTTCTGCTACCTGAATAGAAACACTACCACCAGCAGTCACTCTCGATACATACAGGTCAGAAATAGTTTGAGATTGATTATTAATGGTGGCATCTGTAGCTACCTGTTGGATGTTAATATCACCCACAGCTTCAGCACTCAATCTACCAGATGAGGCAACTTGGATGCGTAAGGGGTTGGTTGTTGTGCTATTAATTGCTCCCTCAGATTTGAGAACCAAGTCACCAAAGCTAGTAATTGCCGCAGTAGCATCTGTATTCAGGTCAGTAATTGCCCCAGCTACTTGTAAACTGACATCGCCGCCAGATTTAACATGATTGATTTGCAATGTCCCAGTAGCTTCAACAGCAACACCCTTACCAGCATCAATGGTAACTGCATCAGTAGCTTGTAGGTTGACATCATCTCGGAGTTGGACTGTTAAATGAGTGACGTTAAATCTATCTTCTACCAATTGACCAGTGAGCAAGGTCTTATTCTGGTTGCGGAAGTTACTTTCAAAGCGATTTTGGCTGGTATTTTGAACAAAGTTTTCGATTAATTCAAAAGTATTGTCAACTTGCCAATCAGGATTATTAGCATAGTTCACCGCTGATGGTTTCAGATTGACTTTACTAGAGCCGACATAGCGGTAAATAGTATTACCATCTCGAACCAAGGTGACGTTAGGAATTACTTCAACAACCGTTGTATAGCTACTATCAAAACGATTTTCATTGGCGTTTTGGCTGAAGGTAATATCTTGCCAATTACTATCGTTGGCGTAATCTCTTCCCAAGAGATTAACACCTGTAGTAGTTGCACCTACATAGCGGTAAATAAAATTCCTATCTCTAACAACTGTGGTGTTAGGAATTACTTGTAAAGCTGTCCCGTTATCGTTAGTGGCGTGGCTTGTAGTTACCTTTTGCCACAAACTAGGTGTTTCATAGCTTTGATTAGCTAAATCTAAAGTCGCTGTAGAACCAATATATTTATAGAGTCCGTAGTCTTGATCAGCGTACTGTACTAAAACAGTTTTGCCATTACTAATTTGAACAGATTGGGGAGAAGTGCGTGTACTTTGGGTAATAAAGTCAGGTGTCAGTTTCTTCCATAAATTATTGTTGCTGAAGTTGCCTTGAGATATATCTACACCTGTGGCGTTGCTACCAATGTATTCATAAATTTGGTAGGTAACACCAGCTACATCTTCAGCAGTAGCGATGGAAAGTAATTGTTTCTGGCTATCTACTAACTGTGCATAACCTTGGGTTAAATCGATGGTTACAGCACTAGAAATTTGTCCCAATTGACCATTATTACCACCAGCTACCAGCGTTACTTTATCAGCAATGATATTTGCTGTTTCTGCTGCTGAGGAATTTTGTGTAAATCCTAAGAAGTCTGTATCAGGATAGAGGAATTGGCGTAAACCTGGGGACATTAAATATTGGTAATTAGGACTGCTGGCTACTGTAGTGGTGGAGAATAGTTCATAAATTCCATCCAGAATTGAACCATTCACTGTTTCTAGCCGCACATCACCATTTACAGATTCAATTGCTGCGTCTCCATCCCAAGATGTAGCTTCTACCAACTTCAAGTCGCCAGTTGTTTCGGTGATGTAAATGTTATCATCGGCTTTCGCAGCTAAACCACCAGAATTAGCATTACTATCAACTCGAATTGTTTGCGATGCACTACCAATAGCACCATCTTCAGCAATTAGCTCAACTTTATTTCCCTTAATTAGAGAAGTGTTATCTTTAGCTGTAATTCCGTCGGCGGCGTTAATAGTGACATTACCGTTAGTGGAAGTAATGTTACCAACAACCAAACTATTACTATTGTTATCTTCCGAAACTACCGTTAATTCAATATCTCCGTCGGCGGTAATATTAATTGGTGTTTGAGTTCCGCCTTGAATCTGTGCTTTGAAATCACCGCTAACTTTGATATTAGTGACAGCACCGAAAATTGCATTATTGTTGGCACTAGTAATTGAACCGTTGTCGGATTCTAGCTCAACTGTGCCGTTATCAGGTGATTCAATATTACCCTGTAAATAAATATCACCTTCAGACTCAATGGATATATTTGGTGTATTTGTTCCTTGAATGAAGTCAATATCAATTGGGTTATCAGCTTTGAGTTTATGGGTGTAAAAGTCTTTTAGTCCGGTAGTAGTTGTGGTTTTGGTGTGATAGGTTTTCTTCCTTAACCAACCACCGCCGGTTGTCCAATTTTCAACTACTCTAGTGTAGTTGATAAAATTGCTATCAAATTTATTTTCTGCTCGGTCGGTAATGCTGGTGGTGCTAGTAGTGCCAGTATCTTGCCATTTATTAGTATCCGCAAAGTTTTGATACAAGATGACGCTGGCATTATCACCTTTGTAGCGATATATCTTGTTACTAGCAATATCTCTAATCTGTGTGGTGTCTTTAACTAAGTTGACAGTATCGACAAAATTGCTGTCAAATTTATTGTTGGCTTGATTTGTAATACTGGTGGTGCTAGTAGTACCAGTATCTTCCCATTTAGTGATATCTGCAAAATCTGTGTACAAGGGTATATCTGCATTATCACCTTTGTAGCGATATATCTTGTTAGTGGCAATATCTCTGACCAGTGAGATGTCTTTAATTAAGTCTACGGTGTTATCAGTTTTTTGTTCGTAACTGATAGTGTAAAGGATATCTGAGTCAAACTTGTTGTTTGCTGGATCTGTAATGCTGGTGATGCTAGTAGTGTTAGTATCTTGCCATTTAGTAGTATCAGCAAAGTTTTGGGTAGACAGTAATACGTTGCTGGCATTATCGCCTATGTAGCGGTATATCTTGTTATTAGCAATATTCCTCACTTGGGAGGTATCTTTAATTAAGTTGACCAGGTTGTTGCTGGTTAGAGATTCTGACTCAAGTAAGGGTTGATCGTCACGGAAAGTGGTTTCTGTTGTATCTGGTGGAATGCCATCAGCCGATAATTCATCCCAATCAAAACCAAGGAGGTTAAAGCTATTTTGCTCGTATTTGTTGATGACAACTCTGGTTTTCTCTTGTCCTTCTGTCCAGGTATATTGTAATCCTGGTGTGGGTTGATACTTAATATCACTACTAAAGGTATGGGAAATTGCCGAACCTACAGGGGTATAGTTAATGGTGGAAATATTACCGTTAGCGGCGGGAACTAATGTTCCTGTGTAGGTTGTTTCTTGAATGTTATTACCATTGACTTTGTACTCTACTTTTTTCGGGTTAGCTTTATTGTAGGTGTCAACGATCGTAATTGTTCCTTCTCTATTGGTAGAGTTATCTATGCGATTGACAATGAGTTTGTAATTACTTTGGTTATTAATGTCTACATTGGCATAACCATTAGCAACTTTCAGTTTACCGTTACCTGTGCTGAAAATTTGTCCTGCTAAAGTAATTTTGCCACCTTGAGGAACGATATCTTCAATAACGATCGCGTTTTCTGCGGCGTCAAAGTAACCATTTACAGGTACATTCTCTGTTCCGAAGCTAATACCTGCTAGCACATTGCCATCATCATCAACAAAGCTTTGGGTGTTTGTACCAGGGTTAAAGTTAGCAGCGATATTCAGTGTCACGGTGCTGACACCACTTTGAATTAAGCCGTTAACGTTGAGGTAGCGTGCGGTAACGGAAATTGCGCCTTGAGCTAAAATTGATGATTTATTGCGGTTGATGGCTGTATTCAGGTTTTGTCCGCCAACATTGGCTGTATCGCTGTAAGTTTCGGAATCTGCATTGCCACCAGTGTTAAATACTGCGCTTCTTGCACCATCATAATCAATGTACTGGCGGGGATCTTGATTAGTGTGGAACCAGTCTTCGCTGTTGAGGTTAAAGTCTCTAGCTGCCTGAATGGTGACGTTTTCGGCTCTAATTTCCCCGGAAACGTTAATACTGCCTTCTTTGTTATTAATGTACAAATCACCAGCTTCATTGACTACATCGCCGATGATGTACATATCTTGATCGATGGATGGTAAAACGATTGTGCCTGTATCGTAAGCACTATCAGCAAAGGAATCTTGAATAATGCTGATAATTTTGCGTTCTACGATATATTTATTTGTCCCCTCGACAAAGGTACTAGCATCTGTAGTGCTAACTTCCCAATTATTATCTGTGTCGTAACTAATTTCTGAGAGAGCTAATTTTGTGGTTTCAGTTCCCTTATAGCGATAGACTGTATCACCATATTTCACCTCTGTAACATTGGGTGTAACACTAACGCTTTCACCACCCGCCAGCACGTTGTTAACATAAACATTTCCTGGTTGCAGAACGGTGTACTTACCATCAACTACGGTGACTCGTTTGTTATCGCGGATAATGGTGTCATTAACGTTAATAGCAAAGGGTGACTGGTTGAGGATGTCAATTTCTGCGCCTGCTTTGGCTTTGAGTGTGCTACCGACTAAGCTAGTGAAATTACTAGCTGTCATGCTGTCGGCTTCGATAAAGATACCACCGGGAGCAGCGTAAATATTTGGCAGGTTAACAGAGATAATATCTAATTCCTTCTTGACAGCCTTGACAGTTTGCCCATTCACCTGAATTGTCTCAAACAGACCTAATTCTTGGAGTGTGGCTTCTACTTCTGCTAACTGTACTTGATAACGAGCGATCGCTTCCGCATTACCTGCATGATTGTCTATCCAAGCCAGGATTTTCTCTCTTTGCTCTAATAACAGATTGCCAGCATTAGCATAGGACAAGCTGATTTTATCTAGGTCTTTGGGTTTGATCGCGTAGAATTTATCTTTGAGTTGATCTTTTAAGGTAATCGTGACATCACTGCGATAAACTGCTAGTTCTGCTTCCTGTTCTGCGGTGAGAGTTGTACCCAAATTCGTCCATCTGGCAGTATTAGAAAAGTCTTCATCTTGGAGAACAATGTCATCGGCTGCCCCTGTCGTTGGGAGTTTATATTGATAGTAATGACCGACGGTACCACCTTTATTGGCATTGGCGATCGCTTGTACAACCGTACCTGTGGAAATGCTAAAGACAATTTTATCCAAATCTAACCGGCTGTACTCATAAGCCGCATCTTCTGGTAATCCTAGAGCGATTTTCTCAGCTTCAGTTAGTAGTGTTCCCAGTTTAGAATCAGGTAATTGTTCTACTAAAGTGCCACTACTATTTCTCAAATCCAAAGGCTTAATGTGGACTAATGCCTTGTTATTAATTCCGGCTTCAATGCTAGTAGTCGTATCAATGTTGACTTGACTGATGCTATTATCACTTGCCTTAATAGTCGGTCTGGAAGCATCAGGAGTAAGTGGGAAACCGTAGGGAGGAATCGCTAAATTCACCACCAATCCATCAGTTCTGGCTCTTTGACCAGAACCCGCACCAACACCTTTTTTAGCAACTAGGTTAACATCTTCCAAGGCGAGAAGTTGAGTTGTGCCTGTAATATCTACCTTGTTAGTTTCGTTAATGGTTGCATTTAAGACTGGAATACTAATACCAAAGCCAAGACTTGCGGTGGTAATTTCGGCATTAGCGAAACTGTCTATGAGGTTGGAAACTGCAAAGCTATCGCGTCCCGCATAGAGACGGATATCACTAGCTTTAATTATTGAATCATCAACTTTGATTTGATTGCTAGCATTAGTAGTGGTTTTGGCATCTCCAGCATTAACGGCTGCGGAAACCAAAGGTAAGCCCACCCCTAAGATAAACAGATTCGCACTAGGATTCAGGCTGGAATCGGTACGAGAGGTGAGGTAAACATCCCCAGTTTTATTTTCTAAAGTCGCTCCATCTAAATTCACCCCAGCTTTAGTATTAGCATCTATTCTCGATAAACCCACACCCATTGCATATACACCAGCACTTTCCACTATGACTAAATCATAGGCGGTAACTTCATTCAGGGTTTCAATTCGCAGCGTACCTGGATTAGCATTTGTACCATTAACGGTAATATTAGTGCTGTTGCCAATATTGACTAAAGCCTCAAAGGGATTAGTGGATGTACCGATATCTGTGCCACTTTCTAGAACTGTCAGCACTCCTCCACCAGCCGAGCCTGATTTCAAGTTGGCTGAATTGACTAGTCCGATGGGGCCGAGTTGTTGGTTTTGAGGATTAACAAATTTATCTTTGTTCAGTCGGTTGATAGCGTTGATGATGACGGTATCAGCAGTGACGCTACTGTTAGTACCAATATCGACATTGGCTTTAGAAGTAATGTCATTATCTACACCTGCACCATTACCAACTCCCACACCATAGCTAAAGCTGTCGGCGGCGGAATCAACATCTTGGGTATGTTTGGAGAGAATGGAGAGGTTTTGAACTGTGATTTGGGTATTGTCGCCAATTTGACCAATGGTGGCATAATCACTGTTGAGGGTAGATTTTGCTCCTCCGGCTGCTACTAAACCTGCACCGGCGGCGACGCTTTCGGCTAACAAGTCATCGGTGCTGGTGGCGGTAATTTTCAAGTTTTTGGCTGTTACTTGTGTACCGTCTCCCAGAATTGCTTCTAATTCGTTGACATCATTTCCTTTACCCAAGTTGACGTGGGAAACCATCGCCGTTACAGCTAATCCACCCGCTGCACCGCCATTTGCAGAACTTCTGGCGCGGTTGTTGGCTGTAGACTTGATTTCCACATCACCAGTTGATGCCAGTTTTGTACCTTCAACAAAGGCTTTGACTGCTGTTTGAATATTGGCTTCGGATTCGTTTCCGGCTATACCGACAGTTGCAGCAGAAACACCTGCGGTTAAGGTTTTATCAATGTTGGCAACTGAATCTGCGTGGACTGTGGTGTTAACTGAGTTGATGATGGTTGTCAGTGGTGTAGCTGGGTTTGTTGGTTGCCAAGCTGTAGCATTATCATTATCAACCCAGGCTTGAATTGTGCTGTTAATTTTGTTTTCAACTATAGCTACGCCTAAAGCAGCACTGATCAGGGATACGGCAACGGTAATGACAGTAGCATCACTGGAAAGGAAAGCGTCTTCGCTAGCTAGAACATTAACATTTCCCTTGGTGGCATTGACAGTCACAGGGCCAGTAATGTAGGCATCAACATCATTATTGATTGTGTTGTATAAGCCCACACCACCACCACTGAAGGCAAAGCCACTTAAACTGGTGTCTACAGCAATCGAAGCGGTGACTGCGGTAACATTGCTAACACGAGCATTAGCAACATCGGCGGAGATTAGGACGTTACCTGTGGTAGCTTGGATAGTTTTCGCAGTACTACTCTTAACGTAAGCTTGGACGTTATTTTCAATTTTGTTGACTACATTAGATGCAGCAACAGATATAGCTCCTCCCCCACCAATGACAGCCGCGATCGCAGCTCCTACTGTATGGGCTTTAGTAACTTGACTATCAGATGTAGCTTTAACTTCTAAATCAACTCCAGCAGTAGCTTGAGTATTTTCTAAGTAAGCATGGACATTGCTAGCCATTTTACTGGTTGATTCTGCACCCGCACCGGCAACAGCTAAACCAACTACACCTACAGATATAGCTACCGATCCAGCAAAGGAGACTGTTTCAATCGTGTCTGTGTTGGTAGCATAAACTTTGATATCTCCAGTTGATGTGGCGGTGGAATCTTTGATGTATGCTACAACTTCGTTGCCGTAACCTGAGTCATCGGTAATTGAGTCATAGCCAATCAGGTTTCTTGCCAGAGAAACACCAATAGCACCCGATGCGGCTATTAATCCACCTGAACCGGCAACGCCAACTGCTCCAGCTAATGCAGAGATGTGCGAGGTGCTTTGAGCATCAAGCTTGATATCTTTATCATTTCCGCCTTTAGTTTCAATGATGCTGTTGTTAACGTAAGCCTTGACGCTGTTGTTGATAATATTGGTTGATTCTGCTCCGGCTCCAGTCAGTGCCAACGAAGCTGAAAATAGGTTGGTAGATACAGCTACACTGACAGATACAGCTACGGCATTGGAGGTAATGGTGGATCTTTCAAAGGCTTCTATTGTCAGAGAACCATTTTTAGCTTCTACTTTGTTGTTGGCATTATCAATGTAAGCTTGGACTTCATTTCCGATATCGTTACGAGCTAAACTTACACCAATCGATGCTGCTACTGAGGAAGTACCGGAGAACGATACGCCTACGGATGCTGCGCCTACTCTAGCTGTATTGATAGTTGTGTCATCAGCTTTGAGGGCGATACTGTTAGCGGAAATTCCGGTTGCGCCATCTCTGTCAATAAATGCTTTCACCTTAGCAGCAACTTTGTTTTCAGCTACCGCACCCGCACCCACAAGACTAACAGCCAGTTCTGAACTAGCGGCAACTGCTAATGCTCCTGCTCCCACATCGGCGGTAATGGTATCTGTGGCGGTAGCTGTTAGGCTTAAGGCTCCTCTAGCGTTGATACTGGAATCTTGAATGTAGGCTCTAACTTGAGCAGCATCAGTTTTCTTATTGCCATTTGCTTCATAACCAATGTAGTTTCTCGCTAAAGAACCACCAATCGCGGCAGCTACTCCTCCGCCACCTGTACCTACTCCAACGCTACCAGCGATCGCAACAACATCAGCATCGATTGTGTTATCAGATTTGGCTGTTAATGTCAAGTTGCCTACGTTATCAATGATACTGTTATTGATGTAAGCGTTGGTATTACTGAGAATAACGTTAGTTGCTCCTGCTCCCCCACCACTGAAACCAGCACCAACACTTTGCCCAGATGCGATCGCAATTGATACGGCTACGCTCTTGGCGGTAATCGTAGCATCGGAGTCAGCCGTAATTTCTAAGTTATTGCTCGTGGATGACGCTTTGGCGTTATCAATGTAAGCAGAAACTTGATTATTAATCGTGTTATTAGCTATTGCTACACCAATAGCGATCGCAACTGAATTATTACCACCAGCCGTAAAGGCTAAAGAGCCGCCACCAGCATCGGAGATAATTTCTGAGGTATCTTTAGCTAAGATTGATACTTTTTCTTTAGCTGTAACTACGGCACTATCTCTAATTGCGGCTTCGATGGTGTTGTTAATTTCGTTATCCCCAGAAGCACCAGATCCAGCTAGAGCAACACCTGTACCGCCGGTACTTACAGATGCAGCTATCGAGCCTCCTAGTACAAAGTTATCAATAGTAGAGGTAGTGGTAGCAGATACGGTAACGCCTCCATTAGCAGAATCAACCTTAGTATTTGCGTCTTCAATGAAAGCTTGAATCGTGTTATCAATGTCATTTACTGCCACAGATGCGCCAATTGTGCCAGCGACACCTGTTGTAGAACTGCGGGTAAGCGCGATCGCAACTCCACCGCCATCGGCTTTAATCTTAGATGTATCGGTAGCTGTGACAGAAATATCACCTTTAGCATCCACATCAGCAGCGTTACGAATGCTGGCTAGGATGGTATTTTTGATTTTGTTGTAGGAACTAGCCCCTGCACCTGATAAACTCACTGAGGTTGTGCCATCACTGGCTGCGATCGCTCCCGCAATTGATAAGGCTTCAATATTATTACCACCAGCAGCTTCTTCTGATTTAGCAGTAATACTTACGTTCCCTGTAGAAGAATTAACAGCAGATTTATCAACATAAGCCTGAATCCCGTTCTCAATATCATTGGTGGAAATCGAAGCACCAACGGTAATTGAACCACTAGTACTAGTTGAGCCTAAACTTACCCCAATCGAAACACCACCAGCATCGGCTTTGATTTTCGATTTATCCTTGGCTTCTAGGGTAATATCGCCTACGCCACTGACATTAGACAAATTCGCAATCGTGGCTTCAACTGTATTTTTAATCTTATTACCAGATCCAGCCCCAGCCCCGGCAAAAGTTCCACTTAAGTTGGTGGTACTACTAGCAACGGAAACTGCACCACCCATGCTTAAAGCTTTGATATCTGCGGTAGAGTTAGCTGAGATGGTGATAGCTCCTGCCGCAACAATTCTTGAGTTATCTACATAGCTCTTAATATTGTTTTCGATATCATTGACAGATGCGGAAGCGCCTACAGAGACAGAAGTAGCACTGTTAGCTAAAGCCTTAGACCAAGCTAAACCAAATCCACCTGCATCAGCTTCAACAGTGGAAGTATCTGTAGCAGTGATTTTAACTAATTTAGGATTGGTCTTAGTATTGACAACACTGTTATTAGCGACAAAGGCATGAACTTTATTTTTGACTGTGTTTCCTGAACCTGCCCCCGCACCTGCAATACTTAAACCACCACCTGTTGGTACTGTTGATGTAGTACTAGAAACACTGCCACCAATAGTTAAGGCAAATATCTTGGCATTAGATATGGCTTCAACAATTACATCACCCGATGTAGTTGTATTGTTGTTCACAGTAGCGTCATCTACGTAAGCCCGAATAGTATTATCTATTTCATTGGTTGCCACTGCCACACCCACACTCACCGAAGTACTGCCAGTAGGTGGTTGAGTTAATACTGTGGTTCCTATACTATCGGAAATAGCTATGCCAAAAGCCCCACCAATAGCATAGATATTAGAGTTGTCATCGGCGGTAATTTTGAGATTACCTGTAGCGTCAACAGTGGTATTTTGTAAAAATGCCTCTGTAGTATTATCTACAACGTTCTGAGAAACTGCCCCCGCCACATCAACGGCTGTACCACCAGTAGTACTTGAACTCTTAGAACCAGCTAAACCCACTGAACCGGAAATAATTAATACATCATTTTCCGAAGAAACAGTGATGTTAGCACCCGTGACGCTATTGGGATTGAGAATAAAGGCTTTAGTGGTATTTCTCACCTCATTGCGACTATAGGAGCCAAATAACCCAATATTAGGCGATTTTTGGCTGTTGCCGCCAACGGCAAACCCTCCAGAAAATGCTCCTGAGAAAGTATCGTTGATGGCTTTAATGCTGATATCTCCACTACTGGTAAAGTTGCCACTATCGTTAATGTATGCTTGAGCATTATCACGGATGTAGTTGAGAGCAATGTTACCGGAAACTGTGACACCGAATTGACTTGTGGTTGCTCCTGGTGCTGAGTTTTTAGCTACACCTGGTGCGGGTTCGGTAGCAACTGCTCCTGCTAGGGAGAATAACCACAAATCTCCTGTATTTTTAGCTTGTAAATCTATGCTAGTAACATTAATTGCAGATGCAGCTAAGTTTTGACTGCTATTATCTTGGTCTTTACCAACGATCGCTTTGGTGTTGCGTTCAATATCGTGGTAAGCAACAGCTATACCTGCGCCGAAGCTATTGGTGCGTTGGATTGAACCAACGATACTGTAGCGATTATTTATACTTTCAGCATTTACAGTAATTGCACCACCAGTAATAGTCACTCCTGTGCCTATTTGAGCAATGGTGTTACTAACTTGGGTTAATCCTGTACCGCTACCAGTAAAGCCATAGGATTCAGCATCACCGCCACCTTGTGCAAATTCCAGCCAGAAAATATCTTCTTTGGCTTTAACATCCAATCCTTCGCCTAACGATCCCGTGTGAATTCTGGCTGCATCACGAATTGTCGCTGTGGTGGTGTTGCTGATATCTTGATAGAGAATAGAAGCACCAACTCCACTCTTAGCAACGTTACCAAAGAAGTTGACTGCTTCCGTAATATCGTTTTTATACTTGACTCGGAAAGCGGGATCTAGTGCTAAGTCGAGGTGAATAATCCCCACTGCATCCAGCACAGTCATTTTGGTGATAGCATCTACCAGCACCGATTGGGTATCTGTCCAGTAAGATTGTGTCTGATTTATCTTCGCGCCGCTACCAACGATCGCTTCTGAGGTATTTTTATATATGCCAACATCAGCTGCGATCGCCACACCCCAAGATCCACCTTTGATAAACTGGGTTTTACCGTTACTTCTACCTGCATCATCTTTTCCTAACTCAACGCCACCTTTGTTTTTCGTCGTGACGAAGCTATTCAGGATGCGTTTGGGGAAACCTAAACTACCATCTAGTAAAACATCTTTGACTAATAGTGCTAGGTTACCTGTAGCGTCTACGGGTTTGTCTTTGAAGTTAAAGTCTTTTTTGTAATCCCAAAGGAAGGGATAATCCAGAGTCGAGGTGATAGTAATTTTACCTTTGGCATCAATCCCGGCATCTATGCCATTGGCATAAACATTAGTTCTGACTGTATTAGTGTAGACTCCTACACCAATTCCAATGGCTAAGGCATTAGCTTCGGTAGTTGTGTCAACTCCATCTTTTGTGACTGTATTCTTGTATTCTTCCTTACTAGTTGCAGCTTCTACTAAGACTTGTAACTTTTGCTTGATTGTTGAAGTGATGGCAATATCTTTATCAGATTTCAGGTTAGCGTTTGTCCCAATATTGGTAGTAACATTGTGATCGAAGATGTTCACAGAAACGCTGAAACCAACTGACCAGCCTTTGTTAGCGTCCATTGCTTGATAAGGACTCTTTTCTGTAATCGCCTTACCATTAGCATCATTTTTGTTAGTAGTTACATCTTTACCTTTAATGATGTCTTTACCTGTTCCTGGATTTGCGAAAGCTGTGGAAGCCGCAGTCGCCAGTAAAGCAGGATTAGCTAATAAATCTCTCCATTTGGGACTTGAACCGGTAGATCCTTTAGAAACTGCGTTATCTTTAGCAGATAGATTAGAAGCGATCGCAATTCCACTAGTTGCACCTGGAGTCCTAAAGCTTTGATTACCTGTCGCACCTGTAGTATCAAGAT
Organism: Calothrix anomala FACHB-343; assembly: GCF_014696435.1. Classification (GTDB taxonomy): domain Bacteria; phylum Cyanobacteriota; class Cyanobacteriia; order Cyanobacteriales; family Nostocaceae; genus Aulosira; species Aulosira anomala_A. Next base: position 69,152 of record NZ_JACJQG010000039.1, read on the forward strand.
TAATTGGTGAGGAATCTAGTGCGGCTACATAATCTTCTGCCAATTGAATCGTATTCTCATCTATGACAATGGCGTTATAAGTTTCTCCATTGCTTAATCCCCTAATTTCTGTATCGCTACCAATTACACTTCTTGAAGTTCTCAAGTTATGCAGTCTACCAGTTCCTTTTGATGTTAAATCAACGATGGTACTGGGACTATTAGGATCGATTAATTGGATGGTATTTTCATCTACTACCTTGACTTGATATTGTTTGCTATCGGTAAGCCCACCAATTACCGTACTAGCTTCACCTAAATAACCAATTTGATAGGTAACAACATCGCCATCTTCCAAGCCGTGCGATTCAATGGTAATAGTATTAGCATTCAAATCTACAGCGACTTTACGTATTGTACCGCCTCCTGTTGAGGTCAAATCAACAACCTCAAATTGATCGCGATCGATTAATTCAAATGTATTAGCATCTATTACCCTGACTTGATATTTTTGATTAGCAGTCAAACCACCAATTACAGGATCAGTTCCGGGTAAGTAAGTAACAATATCATTGGTTGTGAAACCATGATTAGCAATGGTAATTGTGTCTGGTACAGTAACAGCATCATTTAAGGCAACTGTTAATTCTTTTTTGCTGAGAGTTCCGTCCCCTACTGAGGTGATATTGACAAATTGTCGAGTGGAGTTATCTATTAACTGAATGGTATTAGCATCTAAAACCTTGACTAGATATTGGGTATTATTTGTCAATCCGCCAATATTGTTAGTACCACTGGTGTAGGTAACAATATCTCCAGTTTTAAAACCATGAGCGCTAATGGTAATTTTCGCTAAAGCAACATTATCAATTGTTATATTTAGCTTTGTTGTTCCTTTAGTTAATGAACCATTACCAACGGAAGTTAAATCTTTGACGGCAGAGGTAGTAGCATCTAGTAATTTAATGGTATTAGCATCAACTACCTGAACCTTATATTGGGTGTTATTTGTTAAACCCCCAATAATCGTACTACCTTTGGTGTAAGTAACAATATCTCCGTTACTCAAACCATGATTAGCAATAGTAATGGTATCTAAGACATTTACTCCACTACTAGCTATATTCTTAGTAGAAACAACTGCTCCTTTGTTTAATGTGCCATTTCCAGTGGAGGTTAAATCTATAACGGCAGATATTGAATTGTTCAGTAATTTAATAGTGTCAGCATCAATTACTTGAACTTTATATTGGGTGTTATTTGTTAATCCCCCAATTGTTTGACTACCACTGAGATAAGTAACAACATCATTATTAGCTAAACCATGATTAGCAATAGTCAGCGTGTCTGGTACGCTGATGGCATTAGCTAAACTTAAGTTTGTTTCTGTGCTGGGATCGAAGGAAATATTAACAGGTAAAAACTGAGTAGTGGTAACATGAGGGTCAACTTCATATAGTAATGATTGACCTACTGTGAAACCATGATTGGCAATGGTGAAGGTATTTTTGTCTTTGTTAATTGTGCTAGTTTTTGGATCGAATTGGATCGGACTTTCCATGTAGGTAAAGGACTGAAGCGATCCTGTAGCGCTTTTATCCAAATTTATCGCAATTCCATCTTCTGCATCTTGATAGGTATTCGCTAATTTAATGGTGTTTGCATCGACAACAATGACAAAGTAACCTCTATCTTTTAACCCACCAATTTCTTTACCACCTGTAACTTCTGAATAATTGACTATTTGACCTGTATAGAAATTGTGGTTGGTAACTGTGATTTTATCGTCATCTTGGCCGTAGGTAAAGGAATGAGCAGTTCCAGTCGCACCCGTTGTCAAATCAATTGCAGTGGGAGTGCTAAATGTGGCTTCTTGATATGTTTCTGCTAATTTGATGGTGTCTTTATCTACAACTATGGCAAAATAACCTCTACCATTTGTCAGTCCACCAATAGCTGTTTCTGTTCCACTAGAGTATTTAACTATTTGACCATTAACTAAGCCGTGATTGGTAATGGTAATAGTATTATTGGGATTGGCAATATCAATGTTTGTAGTTGGATTAAAGGATTTTGTTGTTGAGGTTTGCTGATAACAATTGAAGGTATGAGCAGTTCCTGAACCAGTTCCTGTGAAATCAATTTTTTGTCCTAAAGCTGCGGCTTCTGGAGTTGTTGCTAGTTGGAAATTGTAATCATCAACAACAATTACATAATACTGATTTCCCGAAGTTAATTGATTAGGTGCTGTACCACTACCACTACTATAAACAACTGCCTGTCCTGTGGTGAAACCATGTTGTTTAGGTGTTGTACCATTACTTTCAAAAAGTTGAATATTATCGGTACTGGTATTAATGGAATTAGCAGCATTGAAAGTTATTGTATCTCTGCTATCATTTTGTTGATTTTTCTGTGTTTGTACATAGTAGTTAAAGAGATGATTCGCTCCTGAACCACTACCAGCAAAATCAATGGCGTTACCAAAGGCTGCTGCATCTAAAGTATATGCTAATTGAATGGTATTAGCATCAATCACGATCGCATAATATTCATTACCTGCTACCAGTTCATCTGGTTCTTCTCCACCACCATCACCACCATAAACCAATTTTTGACCTGTGGTTAAACCGTGAGTGGGAATCGTAATGCGATCGCTATTAAAATTAATTGCTGTAGCTGGATCAAATGTGAATCCATTCAGGGGACTGAAGCTGTGTTTGACACCTGTTTTAACGTTGGAGTTATCAATATCGATAGCATCATTACTCTTAGTCAGTTTGATGTGGTTTTGATCTACAACTAATACGTTGTAAGTTTCTCCATTAACTAAACCACCTTTGACATTATCAACATCTACCCCACCGATACTAAAACCACCACCGTTGTCATAGACAACTTGATCTCCTGTCTTATAACCATGATTGGGAATTTCAATGGTGTCATTAGCACTGTTGACTTTTGACAAGTCAATATTTTTACCAACAGATGTCCCACTAGCTATAATCCTACCGTTAGCCGTTGCTTCAATATCTGTATCATCGAAGTTAACACCAATACCTACACCAGCACTACCATCTATAAAGATTGATGTTTGGGCTTTACCTTCGCTGTTAACTGTACCATCGGCTTTAATGCTAACATTCCCGCCGGGAGTATTAATTATTGTTCCTTCATCAACAACTGCTTTAGAAATTGTGCGTGTATTTGCTACGGCGACGGAAAAACCTTTTTCTTTACCACTAGCTTTGGTTTGAGCATCAGTTAAATCTGCTCCTTGAGCAATGTTAGCAGTTTGGTTTAAATTACCATATACCTGCGCCAGAACCTTAGCTGTTGTAGATGTATTAGAAGAAATAGTTACATTTCCCCCAGCATCAATGGTAGTATTGCCCTGAATTAAAGTTTGAGCATCGCCTTTTGCTTGTCCATAAGCTGCGGCAAATCTTGATAGTAATGTATCTTTACCTGTCCCAGCTAAACTAATAGCTTTAGCACTACTATCAACTGTTGCTGTGGTGGTAATTTCTACTATTCCACTAGCATCAATATCCGCACTATTAACTGTAATTTCAGCTTTAGAACCCCTAACTTCTACTGTTGCGGGTATAGTAAGATTACCAATGGCATAAGCTGCAGCATTGGTAGCAGGTTCAATGAACATTTTCTGTACAAATTCTGAACCTGGATACTCTTCACTGAAGGGGTTATAATCTTGGGCATTGGCTGTAACTTTGACGTTCGCACCTTTGATGGTTGCTCCATTTAAATTAATCTCTACTTTTTTGTCAGAGAAGCCAAATATTAAAGTTACTCCAGCTAATCTTTGTTCTATATCTTCCCCCGTTATGGTGACATCACCTGCGGTAAATGAACCTGTGCTATTTGATAATAATTTACCGTTAACTTTAATTTCTGGACTGGCGTTTATCAAACCCTGAACACCACTTAATAAGAAAATACCAGGGAAATCTTTAGCGTTAGCTGATGCTTTGAGAGTAACGCTACCAGAATTACCAGTAGACGCATCTGTTAACCAATTTGGTGTTCCGGTTTCATTAATTAAACGAGTAGAAACTATCCCAGTTCCTAAAATTTCGATTTTTGGTGCATTAATGGTTAAATTCTGAAAACCACCACCACCAATAAAACCGCCAATGGTAACTTTATCTGTGGAATTAATGGTTAAGTTATCGCGGATAGTATCTCCGTCTCCGGAGATTTTAAAACCATCATCTATTGTGAAATTACCGACTACATCAATAGTGACATCGCCTGTAAGGGTGACATTCCCTGTAACACTAACATCATCACTATTTTTGACTGGCCCTGCTGCAACTATACTACCAAATTCTTTTGTGCCACTAATATTACCTGATAGTGAAGCAAATACTGCGCCATAACTAGTAAGTATATTGTTAGAAAAGGCTACATTAGCTTCAATTGCACCAGTTTTAGTTTCAAAATTCCAGTCTCCGCTTTCTTGTTGACTACCTGTCAAATCATTAGATGCAGCAATATCAGCTTTTGTAATCTCAGCCAAATGTTTGACTAAATTTACACCTTCATCTGAAGCTGTCAGGTTACACCCATAAAAGAGAATATCCCCATCTTCACTTAAGGAATTCCCCCATGCTGCTATATTACTTTCGTAATTAGTTAATGTCTGGGAGTTCAAATCAGTAGAACCTAACTGCAAGTTACTATCGCTAGCGTGAGTAACAATATGAATTGCCGATAGATTTTGATGTTGTGCTAAAACTTGACTGATCTGAAATACCCCATTTTGCGACAAGTCTAGTGTAACTACTTCTATATTAGAATATGTCGCATCTACCAACGTCTGATAATCAGGAATATCAGGAGAAATGAACAGAATTTCTCGCGGATTTGAACCTGCTAAATAACTCTCATTTTGCAGAGAGTTTAACAAGGTAGAATTTTTATCTAAATAATTGTTTGAGGATGGATTAAAGTTGCTCTCTTGCATAAACTCTAACTTGTGGTTTTGGTTGTGTTTACTTAATTCTTCAAAAGCTAACTGGAAAAGTGCTAAAAGATACCCTGGTTATAATTTAATAATTACTCATTAGGAGTATTTACTTAAATAATTGGGAAAACCCCTAAATTCTCTGACTGAGAAAAGGGGTATTTTTATGATTTATAGCCTGTTAGTGCTGTATGATTGCTGTTTACAAATAACTAGCGATCGCTCAAGCTCCTAAACCTGGGGAATGAGAAGTTCCGGCGCGATGAATTCCGATTCTGGTGCATCTCTTAAAATGATTTGAGATGACAGGAATTTGGTATTAATAATATCTAGATAGGTTTTGAGATCTTCCTGCCAATTATCTATTAACTGATGAATAGACTGTAGTCTTGTGTCTTTTGTATTACCTTCAGCCCCGTAGCTGAAGTTACCATAAAACATTACTATGGGAACAGTTTCTTCTTCAGTTATATAGAGTTTTCCTTCATTGATATTTAAGCTTAATTGACCCCGATCTAAACTAAAAGCTAGTTGAATAGATGCTTTCACAGGCGCATTCCCAACTTCTTGCCAAGGAGCAGGCGCTAGCAAAGTTTTGATATAATTTTCTACACCAGCTTCTTCACCTAACTGATTGGCTGTAATGTAGCCTCTAATATCGATACCTACAGCTTGGTACTCTACATTCGGTAATGCTCTGACATAATTGTGCGCGATCGCTGGTATTTGTACCTCACTAATATCTTTAGTTCCAACTATCTCTACAAAGCTGAGAAGATCCTGTTGCGCAGCCAAACTGACACCATTGCGGAAGACAAGCTGAGAAACTTGATTATTCACAACTGGCTGACGCGCAAGTTCCCAATCACTAGGGATAATATCACTATATTTGAGGAAATCAAATGTCAGAATACTAGGATTGTGATTCTTCGTTGCAATAGCAATAGCTAAGTTCTGGATCGTTAAATTTCTGTTCATGTCCATTTAGCTGAAATTGACATATATCCCGAATTAAGACATATTTTCTGCTGAGAAAATATGGCTTATATAGAATTACCTTGATGACAGAATATTCACCACGCAATTATGGTGATGCAGTAAAGTCTCGCTATAAGTTTATACAAGATTTTCTAAGGCGTACAGGCTTTAAGCGTTCAAAGTACCATACTAAACAGCTATTTGCTTGTTACTCCTTATACGTGTTACACGTGAGAATTACTGTCGGATATAAAAATAGCATAAATACATTTCAGAAAAAAATACTATTCATAAAAAATTTATAAACCACATCTAGATTTTTTATGTCGGCTTCAAAATAACGAGTATTTTTTTAATAAATTCTTTAAGAAAAAAACATATATTTTTTCCTTTTTTTACAGCGAATTTTTTTGATTATTTTATTTCTAGATTTAATCTCTAATTAACTAAGAATAGATTCGGACATGAGAAAATTCCTACCCCGATTATTTTTTGCAAAAATAAAAAATACATAACTTAACACAGCAATTTCATATAAAGATTAATCAATATATATTGCGCACTAAAAAAATTTATAAAGCAGCATTTGTACTGATTACTACTGCTCAAAGCATGGTATTTTACGTCAAAGTTGACATAAGTGATTAAACCCACTTAAACGACAAAATTAACAGTCAACCGTCAACCGTCAACCGTCAACCATCAACTAACCTCATAAATAATGATGTGATTTTAAGGTATAGCAGCCTACCAGATTTTTTCCAAAAGATGAAATGCTTCTTGAGGATTTAAAGAGCCTTCTAGGTTTTTATGTAGTGTTTGTCGATATTGCAGCCATTCTGAGCTTTCTCTCTCAGTTAGAGGCTTTAAGTGTTTTACTGGCACTTGTTGTCCGCATAATATAGTTAAATAACCATCTATTTCAAAAATGCTAGATTTAGGGATAAGATGAGCGATCGCGCGACAAACTCCACTATCTTGATAAAGTTCTACAAGATTTTGTACAGATCCCAAATCAGTTTTTTCTTGGCAATACTTCCAAAAAGGCGTGTCTAACTTACGGTTAAACTTAAAATGCAGGGTTAAAAAATCACAAATCTCATCCCATAAATCAGCAACATACTGATTGGTAGCATTGATTAACTTGGGAGTTGGACGAAGATTGCTATCTTGTAAAGCTAGCACTACTCGCCAAATAGTTTCAACAATCATGTGCTGACCTGTAGATTCTAAAGGTTCTACAAATCCCGAAGCATTACCAATTGCAACGACATTATTAACCCAAAACCTTCTATATCTCCCTGACTTAAAGGAGATTTTTCTTAAGTCATCAGTTGCCTCAGGGGTAAGGCTTAAATATTCTTGAATAGCTTCGTCTTGAGTACAGAAACTAGAAGAGTAGACATATCCAAAACTGACTCGTTCTCTTAAGTCGATTCGCCAACGCCAGCCAGAATTCATAGTTGTTGCTGTTGTAAATGGAAAAATTGGCGATTGGCGTTTCCAGTTGCCGACTATTGCAGAATCACAAAAAAGGCGATGGCTAAAAGAGATAAATTCTTCCTTTAATACTCCCCTAAGAAGTTGTGATTTAAATCCCGAACAATCTATAAATAAATCTGCCTCAATCTTTAAATCATCTTCACAACAAAGATATTGCACATTTCCCTGCTCATCTAATTTGGCATCAATAACTTCCATTTCTTGAATATCAACGCCTAAAGATGATGCTTTCATCGCTAGATATTTTATAAATTCATAAACATCTATATGATATCCAAAACCATCAGCCAGTATTTTAATATTGCCCTGACCATCATGTAATAATGGTGAATGTTGCCTATCCATGAGGATTGAATATCTGCTAGCTTGCCTCATGTCATGCATACAATAAAACCCTGGAGTTTTACTGAGAGATTGTGAATCATATCTAAATTGCCGATCAAATGTGTAGTTAAAATGAGCAATATTGGGTACTCCCCATTCAAATTTAATTCCCAATTTCCATACTGGCCATATTGATTTATAAAATTCTTCTTGGGGAATATTAAGATGTTCGTGTAAAAATTGAGGAAACCAGGCTGTTGTAGACTCGCCTACGCCTATTGCTGCGTGCTTTCGACTATATATTAGTAAGACCTGAAGCTGAGGGAAAAAGTGTTTTAATGTTACTGCTGACAACAAGCCTGCACTACTTCCGCCAACAATAGCAACTCGTTTGATGTCAATATTCATAGTTAATTTTTGAGAAGGTTTTATATCAACTCTGCCAAAAGCTTAAAATCCGAACTACAGGAATATCAAAGGCATGATGCGTTACTGAAAACTTGGAATGTGATTACTCAACAAACTATACTAGCTGAATATGATTTTGATCCTCGCCCAGATATAGGATTATTCAACGTGGATCAGTGGGATGGTTACGTAGCAGTGCGGAATCGGCTGTTGAACTTTTTGCAACAACGCCAACCTTCCAACCCAGTGGTGATTACTGGAGATATCCACTCTAGTTGGGTACACGACCTCAAAGCCGACTTCAATAACCCAGCTTCCATTACAGTTGGTACAGAGTTTGTCGGTACTTCCATTTCCTCGGACTTTCCCACCCAATTTATCGCCCCAGTTCAAGCCGCCTTAATAGACAATCCTCACACCAAATTCTTTGATGGTGCTTTTCGCGGTTATGTCCGTTGTCAACTCACCCCAGAACGCTGGCAAAGCGATTATCGTGTTGTATCAACTATTACTAGTCCTAATGCCTCCATTAGTACTTTAGCTTCCTTTATAGTGCAAAACGGACAACCAGGCGCGCAACGGGCATAAATGTCCACATATCGGTTAACAAATTATTTGTCGCTTTAACAAATTAATGTCGTCCTATCAGAAACTGCCAAACTCAAATCACCTCAAGAAGTTGTAATTTTTTGAGCATTCCTCACATAGCGCGAATTAGCGAGTACATTAATCATTGAAAACCATACATCTTATTATTTTCTCTTTCAATCACATCAATCTGTTAAACCAACATATAATCTGTTAATCGACAACTAGTGGGTTATTTGGCACGCTTATAGCCATTTTTATAAAATAATTTTAGGGGTTCTAATGTGTCGAGTGGTACAAGCACCAGAACCGCCTAATCGATGTTGGTGCGATCGCCAACGAGTACGTTGACGACGAGCAGATCGTTTACCTCCATCTAACTAGTATCAATTTGACTAATCTACTGAACTTTCAGTTTAGCGATCGCCTGGCCTTGGTGTGGCGCATTCTCACTTGTTTTTGTTCGACTTCAGAAAATCGCGTTGCTCCCCCAATTGCTGTGGTGAGATACGCCAACGATTTTGTAGTGTTTTGTGAAACCAAAGAATTTGCACTAAATTCAGTTTCTATCCTGAATAAATGGATGAAGCATAGAGGGCGCAATTGGGCTTATCAGCTTGTCGTTGTGATAAGTTACACCTAACGCTTGTTCGATTCCATGCAAAGCGATGTTAGCCAAGACGGGGCTGATTATTCCACCTTGCGGTACTCCAGCATCGGTTTCGTAAAAAGTCCCTTTGTCCATGTACCCTGCTTTTAGCCATTTGTGTATCAATTTTCGCGCTGGAAAACTGCCTATGGCGTTCATGAGCGGTATATGAGCAATTTCATCAAAACAGCTTTTGATATCGGCATCCACTACCCATTTTTTTCATATTTTTCTGAAAAAAGTAATTATTTTAACCTTTACTTATTATCTACTTAACCCAGAGATAAATTGGTTTGATATTAGTATGTATTCATTAGCTTTTGCTGGCTATTTCTAATAGTGAATTAATCTTAATAGTATTGTTAATAACTATGTAATTCTTTTCAATTACTCTAGCAAAGGAAACATAGAAATCTTGGAATTGTGAAGAAGGAAAGACTAATCAGTAAATTAGTAATCTGTTTGAGGGTTAAGGGGTTAATATGTGAAGACGCTAGGGTTATTTCAAAATTTTATTGGTGATGCCGAAACGCCTCAAATAGAGGTGATGGAAATTTTTATATAAAAAAAAGGAGTTATTTTATGGATTCGCGCGAAGTGACGTTAACGGTTCCTGTGAGCATCACAGTCCGTATCGGGAACAGCCCGGAAATCTCCATACCTTCGGAAAGTTTTACATCTGAATTGGCGCAAGAGTCCGCTCGTCCCCGTTCGTACTACCGGGGGTACAAGGGCTACGACCCCGATTTTTTGGGTATTGCTGTTCCCTTGCCAAGGTTAACTGACGAGCAGCGGCGGAACGCCGCCAAGAACAGCGATGCTGTTCAGGGTGAAGATCCGACTGTCCTGCCTTATAACCACTTCAGCATCGTTATGAATCGTCGCCGTCAGCTTGCCTACTATACCGTTGTCAATATTGACGGTAGCCAGAGTACCGACCTGTCACGTGGGGGGGATCGCTGGTATTTCGATTCCCGGATTGCGGAATCGGAGCAAATCGGTGAGGCACTTTATCGCCGCAACGCTTTGGATAGAGGCCATCTAGTTCGCCGCCTCGATCCGGTCTGGGGTTCTCTGGCTAGTCGCGCCAACGATGATACCTTTCACTTCACAAACTGCTCTCCTCAGCATGAAAGATTTAACCAAGGGCAAGACCTGTGGCAAGGACTGGAAAACTACATCCTGAACAACGCTGATGCGCGCAACCGGAAGGTCACGGTGTTTACTGGCCCGGTGATGGATGACCAAGATCCCATCTACAAGGGTGTTCGTCTTCCGCTCGCATTCTGGAAGATCATCGCCTACGTGAAAGCGGACGGCACACTGGCAACAGCGGCGTATGTGCTAGAGCAAGGCAAGTTAATTCAGGATATGCTGCGCTTTGAAGCTGCTTTCGATTCTGGTACTTATCGGGTCGCACTAGACCACCTTAAGGAACGTACTAATCTTGACTTCGACTATTTGAAAGCGCATGAGCTGCCGCTCTCCTCAGATGGACTCGAAGCAGGCCGGGATCGTATCCGCCTTCAGGAAAACTACAAAAACCTAAGCCTGTAGCTATTTTATCTGAATCGTAAACCTTAGCACGGCCTCATCCTGTTTTGTCGCACGCAAGAAGGAAAAAGTATGACGGAACTTCCCCGCCAGGTTCAGCAAGAAATAACCCAGCGTTTGACAGCATCAGAAAAGGAGCGAGAAAAGACTCGCCAGTATCTTCAGCAGGGCGAGCTTTTGAAAGCAGACAGCCCAGAGCGTATTGAGAAGCGAAAGATGCGGTTGCTGGCGAACCAGCGCCTGACTATGATTCTAAGCAAGGAGAATCGTGAGGCCCTAGCCAGCAGTCTGGTTGGCGAAGCCCCAAAAGAAGCCCAACGTGCCTTGGAACGTCAGATCGGCGGCAATGACACCCAGCCCTGCTGGTTTCTCACGCGGGGGACAGAGCTTCGCCGAACGGTCGGGCGCATTCACATCCGTGACGCAAGTCGGCGCATTGGATGGGGAACTGGGTTTTTGGTTGCCCCAAACCTCATGGTGACTAACCAGCATGTCCTAGATTCGCTGGAGACAGCGCGGTTCAGTCGGGTAGAGTTTGACTATGAAGAGACTTTTGAAGGAGAAGTTCTGCTCTCCGCCATTTTTGACCTCGCCCCAGAAATCTTTTTCGTCTCTCATCCGGCCCTGGGAGGTATGGACTACGCCTTAGTTGCCGTTACCGACCGCGCCCGTGCCGACAGCCGAAGACCGGACACGAACCTCGCCGAGTTTGGTTACAACGTTCTTGTTCGAGAAGAGGGCAAATTGGCCAAGGGCGAGATGATCCACTCCATTCATCACCCAGAGGGACAGCCACGTCAGGTGAGCCTGCGCGAGAATCGGCTAACGGCGCTGCAAGACCTGTGGCTGCACTATGAGACGGACACTGAACAGGGTTCCTCTGGTGCGCCGCTTTACAATAACCAGTGGGAGATTGTGGGAATTCATCACGGCGGAGTCGAGAAGCGCGATAGCGAGGGGAACATTCTGGCAATTGGTGGAGGTCACTGGACACCACAGATGGGAGAGCGCCAGAAATGGTGGTACGCCAACGAAGGACTACGTATCAGTCGCTTTGTCGCTGATGTCGAGGCACAGGTAAGAGCTGCTTTGGACTCGAATGCACCTCCGGTTGCTGATCGTGTCGTCACTGAAACGGGACACGCGCTCTTCGAGGCAATGCTCTTACCTTCACAAGATCGCGCTGTCCCAACTCCATCCCCAGTTGTGCAGGGCGATGGTTCCTTTTTCCCTCAATCCTCACCCGGACGCTTTAACCCGGAATAACTCACTTCTCTGCATTCACATCATACCTAAGGTGTAAATCTGACGGGGGGACAAAAAAGGCTAGGATGCAGATAAAATAAGCTCCATAGCCCTGACACCTCGTTGATAATACTTGCGTTTATTGCGACTTAATTTCATTAAATCCGTGACTAAATCTTGACATTGGTCTATAAAATTTACCCAAGTTTGACCATATAAGCCAATATAAAAACTGCTATGTCGCCTGACTGTACGCCCATATTCTTTAACACGACCAACATACTTTTGGACACCTTTATGTTTAATTTGTTGTCCAGAAATGGTTGCAGAAGTGTAGGCGAGAGCGCTTCGCGCACGCTTCGCGAACGCTATCAATAAAATTAGCGATATTAATCGCTTATCTGAGACATTAGTATCCTCCAAATTATAGCCACCTTTCTTAAAATCACGAAACATTTCTTCAAGTTCGAACCTTCTTTTATAGGCAGCGATCGCTAATTCTAAATTAGACAGATTTGTTAAAATAAACCATCCTTCTTCTGGAGCTACTCCCAAGATTTTACGTTTCCATTTACAAGCTAAATTAAAACCTCGCACCCTCTGATTTTTTGTAACTTTAACTCCTTTGAGAAAAAAGGAAATACCAGGGTAAAGTCCTAAATTATCTAGCGCCAACCAAATATCTGATTCTCTTTCAATAAAATGATTCTTTTTTAGACGTAAACAAAAATATACTTTCTGTTCACCGAGCCAGTAAGCTCATGGTTGACTGAACAAAATTCTCGGTCTCCTAATACACATACATTATAATTACTAACTATTGGGAAGACTTGGGATAAAATTCTTTTTTGTTCTTCCAAATTGCTACTACCAAGTTTTGATAATAATTCAAAATATACTGGAAAGCTTCTTTTGTCCCAAATTATACTTACCATGAACAGATTTATACAGCCTCAATTTGTGCGGTCAATTGCTAGATAAATTGTTTTTTGGTCATCAAAATATATTGATAACCATTTGATAACTATAGGAAACCAAATTTTTTTGATGTCGAGATTTGGTAATGACAAAAATCTTTGGACTTTCTTTCTCCTACTTTCAAATTCAATCGGAATTGGTAAAGCATTGGCCACAGCTTCTAAACTTACTTTTTTAATCGATTGCAGCACGGCAATCAAAATTTGTAACAAGAGATATTCGGCAGTACTTAGTTGACTTTTGAGATGTGTTTGGTAAAATTTAGGTAACATTATCAATAGATAAGTCTTATTGACAAAAGCAGACCTATCTTTTTTTACCATAAATTGCTGTATTCTCTATGTCGTAAGCTTTCTAGCTTATTTCGTCGCCCCGTCAGGAATCAGAATTAGGGCTAACTAATTCTATTTCCGCTTCTTTTTTTTGAGGATTCGTAGACTTTGATTCTCCAGTTGCCAAAAGTTGCTCTGCGATTTGCTTTCGCAAGTCTATAACTTCTTCTAAATGATTAATATCAACTTGAGGCGATAGCGAAGCGCTGCCGCCTACGGCAGATCGCGCTATCAATCGTGGATAAACTTGCTCATCCCAAAGCTTCTCGCTTTTGGACATCCGATGCATATCTAATTTAGGGATGGGAATAGTTAGAGCATAAGGGATTGAACCTTCGCTTCTTGATGTATAACCAGGGTTAGTGATGGCACACTTGCCAATTGGAAAGCGCATAATTTCATCTGCGGTGAGGATAGGCATTGCTTGGAGATTATCTGTCCAAGTAACGGTTCGTCCTTCCTTAGAATCGCTGATGGATTTATTTTTGATGATAAATTCCTTTTGACCGTTCGGTTCCATCACTACTACTTTAAAAGCGCTGCCGTAGGGTAATCTTCCAGTCGGTTCTTTGCCTGCATTTACCGATTTTAAGCAACCCCAACCACCTGCTACTTGCTGATATTTACCGCTAATCCAAGAGCGTCCTTCAAATTCTCCTCTAATAGTCCGTCCTGAATCTTCCAAGTCGTCTAGTTCAATATAAGGGCATTTTTGCCCAGAACAAGGGACAGAAAAACCAGCTACATCCGAACCTGACACCGTTCGCTGACGGCGTTTTTCATCTGTACCCCAAATAAAATCAATTCGAGCTATCGCATTACCAACTTCTGCTATAGGCACAGGAAAGTAAGCTAAAGGTACAGCATTTAATCTCGGGATATCTTTTATTAAGGCGTTTTGCCAAAGAGTGAAATTTGATAGCTGTACTGTATCGAGATTAGGAATATCAGAAATTTTGTAGGATGATAAGTTAATTTGGTTGAGTTTGAGACTTCCTAATGTTGGGTTTTGGAATAAAAGTGTAGCAAGTGAACTGTTAATATTGATTTGAGGATATGTTGCTTTTAATAGTGCTGCGACGGGTTTGATTGTTGCTGTATTAGTTGCTGACAGATTAGGTACAATTTGTGCTAAATGCTGGAGAGTCTGTTGTCCTACTAATGGAAAGCTATCAAAGGTAACGGTATTTTCATCTGGATAATTAATGATATTGGCGATGTTACTCAGGCTGAATAATTGAGGTTTTAGAACTGTCTCGATATCGCCTAATGTTAAATATTTATCTGGTGTATCTCCAGCATTCCATATGCGATAAAATCCGTCAATTTTGATTAAACCACTTTCTTGTATTGGTGGCATTTTAGTAAATTAAATTCTCTGACAGTCAGGTATTAATATTTGCTTACCCGTGGAAATTGATATTGCGCAAGCAGGTAGATTTTGTTGATGTTGTGCAGAAGTTAGGGTGGGAAAGAGGCTAGTCAAAATCGTCAACAATAACAAACTTAGAAATCGAAAAATTTTCATGCATCTGTTCTGAGATTTATTAATAAGAATTCAGAATTCAGGAGCCAGAATTTAGGATGAATTCTGTACGAATGATGGATGAATATTGGTTTAAAACCTTGTCCCAGGTGACGAGACAGAGGTGGAAAATTTCGTTAAAACACCATCTCTATATGGGTAGTGTATTCTGACGCCTGACTCCTGACTCCTGATTCCTTTTTATTTATTGAACTATTTTTGATGATTGCAATATAGAATTGTACTTTTCTCAGGACGTAAATACTTCTATTTAAATGGTAATATTTGGGATATATTCATATCTCATCTCGACTTTATCCATTTTGATAATAGGAGGAGGCAAGATGAAGAAAGATAAATATGGGAAAAGAGAAAATAGCAGAAATCCAATATAGAAACTGCAATCCGTTAGTGCGATCGCCGATGAGAGTCACTGCTACACCATCCCAAACCTCACAATGTCCTGCCAATCCTCAGTAAAATGAAAATAGCCTTGCTCACTGCAAAATTACCATGACCAGAACACTCACCCACTGGACAATTGAAGACTATCATCGGATGATTGCAAGCGGGTTGCTGGCTGGGCGACAGGTGGAATTGATTGATGGACAGATTGTTGATATGGCTCCAGAACTTCCCATTCATCGAGCAACCTATCGGCGAGGAGTAAAGTATCTGGAAGCATTGCTGGGCGAGCACGCCGTCATCTTTTCGGCAGCACCGATTACATTGCCCAAACATGGTGAACCCCAACCCGATATTTGCGTTGCTATTCCTCCAGAATCTCGCTACGATCAACGCCATCCTGAACCAGAGGACATTTATTGGCTGATTGAGGTATCAAATTCTACACTGGCTTACGATTTAGACGAGAAAGCCAAGCTCTACGCCAAAAGCGGGATTCAAGATTACTGGGTATTAGATATTGTAAATACTCAGTTGTGGGTGCATCGAAATCCACATGATGGAGACTATAAATCTGTTGTGCGCGTTTCGACAGGTACGCTAACTCCACTGGCATTGCCTGGTATAGCGATCGAGGTTGCTCGTTTGTTGGGCTAGTGGTTTAGATTACAAGGGTTTGGGAATTTGGATCTGTTGCTGAATTGCCTATGCGGCGGGGTAGTTCATCTAACCTTGCTATCCTTCTTACAGCAATTTTCAAGTAATTAAACCACAGACTCAGGTAGACTGAAAAGACAGCATGGTTTAAATAGATGCCAGTATCGTACTCAAAGGATTTGCGTGAGCGTGTGATTATGGCGTATGTTGCAAAAGAAGGATCTCAACGTCAGTTGGCGCAAAGATTTAAGGTCAGCTTGTCATTTGTGCGAAACCTACTGCGTCAGTATCGAGCAAATGGCGAAATCGAGGCGAAACGACGTGGAGGATACCAAAAGCC